>NZ_JMCC02000048.1 GCF_000737335.2 Enhygromyxa salina
CCACGTGCAGCGGGACTGGCGTGCCGTCACGCAAGAACCCACCGACCCCACCGGGGCCGTGCTCGAGCTGGTCCTTTGAGGTGATGACGACCAGCTCGTAGCCGGAGCTGAGCGTGCGGGGGCTGTGCTGTAGATAGGCCCGCGCGATATTGACGATTGCGTCGGCCTGCTGTTGCTGCAGCTGCTCGCCGTAGGTGGCGGACAGGGGATCTGCAGGCATGCCTGCGGAGGCTTCCGCGGAAGCCTGTGCTTGGGTCGGATCAGCGGAGGCTTCCGCGGAAGCCTCTGTGTTGGACGCCTGATCGGTCGGTAACGGCGCCACTGAGGCTTCTGCGGAAGCCTCGGCTTGGCCGGTCGACATGGCTGATTGCATGGCTTCCCAGACCACAGCAGCTTCTTCCGGGGTCAACTGCATCTCGATGCGGACCATGCCCCCAAGGGTCTCGGCTCGCCGGACGAAGCGGCGCTGGTCTCGCGGCAGCTCGCCGGGGATCTCAGGTTCGACGCGGCAGCGCTTGTAGGCCCGGGTCAGAAGCTCGATCTGCGACGCGGTCGCGTGGACCGCAGCGTCAATGAACTCTTGCTCGTTCTCGGGCGTGGCGACGCGGGTGATCGCCCGGACCTTTGAATAGCTGAGCTCACCCCGGCTAAACAACGCATCAACCGCTGTCAATGTGCCGAGCGCCCGCGCAACCCGGACCTTTTCGCGTGCCGCCTTGAGCCCAATGCTGATCCGCCAGCTGAGCCAGTGCGCACATGAGAGAAACCCCGTGCCGCCCCAGGCTTCGTGGGCATCGAAGACCCGAAGCCGCGTGATGAGGGCATGCTCGGCGACGTCGATTCGTGCGGCAAATGTAGCGATCTCATCGCCTATCGCTTGAAGCTGTTCTTGGTTCAACGAATCATGCAATGTCGCGGAATCGGACATCTGTACATTGTACATAGTCCGATGTTCAGGTCAAGTGCCAATGAACGACCACGAGCCTCGCAGAGAGTTCTCGAGCGCGTCGCTAGCGGGCTGAAAAACGCGCTCCGCGATCGCGTCGCGGACCAAATCGCGTATGCGTCCAGCACCCGCAATTTGCACTGGCCGACAGGCGCCCCGCTAATGACCCCCGCAGAGACCTTGGCCCTTCGCCGACCGCAGCCGCTGACGCGTCTGGTCGCTTCGCTCCTCGGGGGCGTTTGGTTGAGGACCTCTGTCCGGAGCGTGTTGTGACTCTGGGTTGCGGCGCTCCCCTTGGCCATGCTGTGCTCGCTGCTGACCTACGCCCGATCTCCGGCATCTCCCGAGCGGACTCGAATCCCCGACTATACTGCCCCCGCACATGCCCAAGTCCTATGAATACGTCGGTCCCCCCGAGATCAGAGCCGCCGCCAAGCGTGAGCAGCTCGGCGTCTCGGTCCGCTCCGCCGAGGAACTCGCCGCTTGGGTCCGCAACCAGCCCGAGTGGGATGGCGACTCGCTCACCGCGACCTTCGTCGTTGTTCCCGACGGTACGCTTCGCGTGGCGCCGCGCCGCTCCGAGCACGTTGGGTGTGCGCTCGACGGGGCGGTCCTCGCTGCCGGTGAGCTCACGATCTGCCTCGCGCCCCAGGTTCAGATCATCGCGGCGACGAATCAGTCGACCGGCTATTGCCCGCAACCGTCCTGCTGGGATGTCGCTCGCGCAGCGCTGGGCGCCATTGCCATTGCATGCCCGGAGCACCTGACGTCGGCATACGAATTCCGACGATGTCCCAGCTGTGGTGAGCGCAATCTAGTCAAAGAAGATTGGTTCGTGTGTGTCTTTTGCGATACTGATCTTCCACGTGAGTGGAACTTCGATTGAAAGCAGTTCATTCGTGACGGCGCATGCCGAGCCGTCGGGCATCAGCTTCACGCGCGCGGCAAGGTCAGCACAAAGTCCGCGCCTCGTCCCTCGCAGGTCACGGTCAGCTCGCCGCCCATCTGCCGGGCAAGGCGGCGCGACAAGGCCAGGCCCAATCCCACGCCGGGCACAGTCCCGGCGGCGTCGGCCTTGGCCTTGGTGAATGGCTCGAAGATCCGGCGAAGATCATCAGCCGCCACACCAGGCCCAAAGTCGCGCACGTGCAGGCCCACGCTGCGCGGTGTGATCTCGAGCTCGAGGCGCACGCGTGAATCTTCCGCGCTGGCGCCAGCGTACTTGGTCGCGTTGTCGACCAGATTGAACAAGATCTGCTCGACGGCCGCCGGATCGACCTCGAGCTGAATGTCACGATCACGCTCACTGGCCTCGCACTCGAGCTGCATGGCCGCGGCCGCACAGCGCTCGCGCAGCCGGTCGAGGACGCGGTCGAGCAGCAAGCCCACGGACATCGCCTCGGGCTTGGCGACGGGGTGCTCTGACTCGATCCGTGCGTAGGCCAGGACGTTCTCTACCAGCCCGGCGAGTCGGTCGGCCTCGCGGCGGAGGATCGCAACATAGCGATCACGCTTGTGCTCGACCATGCCCTCGCCGAGCATCTCGGTGTACATGCGAAAGGTCGTGAGCGGCGTGCGCAGCTCGTGGGTCACCGCCGACACGAAGGTCGCGCGGCGCTCGGACAGCCGCAGCGACGCGCGAACCAGCAACATGAGCGCCGCGAACGCGGCGAGGACGATCAGCCACGCAGCCAACAACGAGGCACGCAGCGGGCTCCAGACCACTGGCACCACGATCGAGGCCCCAGGCTCGAGCCGAGCGGGGAGCGTGGCGAGCAGGCGCTCGGTCTGGGCCTCGGAGGCGCGCGGGACCGGGATGAGGTCGGCGCCCGGGAGCAGATCCTCGATCTCGCCGAGCAGGAGCGCGCGCGAGGCCGGCCAATCGAGCCATGTACCGACAATGAGCTCGGACCCCGCAACGCTCGCCCGACTCACCAGCAGGAGCTTGTCATCCACCCACATTGGCTCGATGACGGTGGTGAACTCGCGGCGGGGTTCGGGTCCAGCATGGGTCGCGCTGTCTGGCCAAAATTCGAAGGTTGAGCCGGATGCGGGTTGAGCCCCCGGCGCGGGTTGGCCCGCTTGGCCCAAAGTCCCGCACGCGATCAGGTTGTCTTCGACGCTGGCCTTGCGCTGCGTCCACTCGTCTTCGTTGCGCACCGACTGGGACTTGAGCGCGTAGGGAGTGGCTTGGCCGTTTTGGCTCGCAAGGCCCTCTCGCGGGGCCGCTGCCTCGACCCGCACAAACAGATCGTCACTCTTCAGCGAGCGCTCGAGCTGCGCGAGCGCACCCGCGTCGACGCGGGTCAGGGCAGACAGCTCCTCGCGGGTCAGCTCGAAGCGCATGACCACACCCTGCGGCGGCGCAGCGAGCTCGGCGTGGGGCGGCTCATCGAGCGCCGCGACCTCGCGCGAGAGGATCGGCGTCATCGCGGAGTCGATCCTCCACAGCGCCAGCCGGCTCTGCTCCTCTACAACGGCCTGCTGGTGGGATCGCGCCCGGTCAGCGTCGAACTCGAGCAGCTTGCTGCTGACCCACGCCATCACGGCGACGACCACCAGCAGCGACGCGGCGGCGCTGATCCATGTTGCCCGCGGCTTCATGGGCCAAGTCCTGACTGCGCCGTGATCGCGTGCCCGAGCATGTAGCCCTTGCCGCGCACGGTGACGATGATGTGCGGCGCAGACTTGTTGTCGCGCAGCTTCTCGCGCAGACGCGCGACGTGCATGTCGATGGTGCGACTCTGAAACCGCGCGGGGTTCAGGTGCCAGACCTGCGACAGGATCTCGTCGCGACTGACCGCGCGCGCCGGATGTTTGGCGAGGTAGCCCAGCAGCTCGGCCTCCCGCTCCGAGAGCGCGGCCAGGCTGCCATCGTCGAAGTGCAGCTCTCGCCGCTGCAGATCCACGCGCCCCTCGGGGAGCCGCAGCGACGCGGGGCCATGGACCCGCTCGGGCTGGGCACTTGTTCGTCGCATGACCGCCTCGACCCGAGCGAGCAGCTCTCGCACGCTGAACGGCTTGACGACGTAGTCATCCGCGCCCAGTCGCAGGCCCAACACGCGGTCGGCCTCACGACCGCGGGCCGTCAAGATGATCACAGGCAGTCGCGGTCGGGCCCGGCGGATCTGCTTGAGCACCTCGAAGCCGTCGCCGCCGGGGAGCATCAGATCCAGCAAGACCAGCGAGCAGACCGAGCGCAGCGCCAGCTCCTCACCCTTGGGCGCTGTCGTTGCCTCTTCGACCTCGAACCCTTCGAAGCGCAGCGCGTCGACGACACCCTCACGAATTGCCCCGTCATCCTCGATCACGAGGATCGTGGGGCGCTCGAGCTGGCGGCCACGCAGGGTCATGACGGGTCGAGGGTAAACCCAGCCGCGACGGCTTGCTCGCGAATCGCCTCGATGATCGCGGTGTCGAGGCTGTCGGGGTCCTGGGCCCGCCGGGCACGCTCGGCGGCCACGTGGGCCTCGCGCTGCTTGGCCAGCGTGGCGATCCGCTGCTGCAGGTCATCGCGCAGCGCTTGCTTGGCGGCCACGTGCGCGCGCAGCTGCTCGTCGTCGAGGCCCCGCAGCGGCTCGGGCAGGCCGCTCCGGTCCACCTCGGAGATGTCGAGCTTGTTGGCGTCGATCGCATCAACGAGATCCCAGCTGTCGTTTCGGTACATGCCCGAGCACTTCGAGACCGAGCGCTCGACCACGCCGCCCAGACCGTAGCCCGCCATGTTGTTGTCTTGCTCGACCAAGTTGTCGAGCCCGTGCTGGCCTTCTGCGCCGTATTGGATGTAGGTCGCGTTGATCTCCTGGCCGAGCTGGGTGAGCTCGGCGTCTTGCGGCGCGTCGATGTGAACCACGACGTGGTTGGGATCGATGCTGACAAACCGGCCGCCGCTCGCGGTCGCGCCCTCGCGCCAGCCGGCCGCGTCGGCCTCATCGGGGCTGCCGCAGAACACCGTGTTGACCACCACCCCTTGCTGCTTGGCCCGTGAGATCGCTTGTTCGGAGCGGACCGGTCCCTGCTCGAAGGCCTCGTTGCCCGCGATGTAGACGACCCGCAGCGCGCCGTCCCCAGCACGCCACTCGAGCTCGTCAATCGAGCGGCCGATCACCTGCCCGGCGTGCTCGCTGCCGCCGTTGGTGGTCAGCGAGAACAGGGCTTCGGACACGTCGTTGAGCTCGGACGTGAACGGCTGGACCCGGCGGATCCACCCGCTCTCGCCCGCCAAGCTGTCGTTGCCGTACTCGTAGAGCGCGATCTCCAGGCGCGGCTGATCCCCGTGGTAGGTCGCGCCGTCGAGGGTGTTGACGACCCTCCACAGCTGCGTGCGGGCCTGGTCGATCAGGCCGTCCATGCTCGAGCTGGTATCGAGCAACAAGGCGATCTGGATCACCGGGGCGCTCGCTGTTGGTGCCGATCCCTGCGGCGCGTTGGCCTGACATGGCGCGGCGGGAGCTGGCGCGGCGACCTGTCCGGCGTATGTAGGCACGGGAGCCCCATCAAACACGATCGGCCAGGCGACCGCGGCGAGCAAGCAGGCGGTGCTCGCCAGCAGGATCGTCTCGATCGCGCGGCCGGTCTGGCCAACGCGATTGGGCGTTTGGGGCAGGTGATCACCGTGGACGTCGCCGGAGCTGGACATGCTCCCAAGCTACGCGGTGACCAGGTCTAGAGGTGTAACGGGCGTGTAACGGGTGACCGGTGGATGGCCCGAGTCAGCGTCGCATGTTCGACGCGGGACTGCGGCGAGCCTGATAGACTCCGCGCAGTCGAGATTCACCCATGATCGTAGAGCTCAAATTTGGCAGCACCTCTCATCAGCTCAACCACTTCAAGTCGCGTGCGATCGTTGGCCGCGATGACGAAGGCTCCGAGCTGTGGGCGGCTGATGGTCAGATCTCGCGGCGCCACGCCGAGGTCTGGCTCGACGGCGACAACGTCTACATTCGCGATCTCGGCTCGGCCAACGGGACGTGGGTCAATGGCCAACCGCTTGGGGCCGTGCCCGTGGCGATCGAGCCCGGCCACACGATCTTCGTGGGGCACACGCCGCTGGGCGTGGAGTGGCCGGCCCGTGGGGGGCAGGCGCGGACCAACACCGCCCCGATCACCGCCGCGTTGGCCGGCATGATGGCAGCCCGCGCGCAGCAGCAGCAGCAGGCGGCCGTGCCCGCCCAGCCGGCCTACGCGTATGCGCCGGCCCAGCATCCGCACGCGCAGCAGCAGCAGCAGGCGTACGCACAGCAGCAGCAGCAGTACGCACAGCAGCAGGCGCACGCACAGCAGCAACAGGCGTACGCGCAGCAGCAACAGGCGCACGCACAACAGCAATACGCGCAGCAGCAACAGCAGCAGTACGCGCAGCAGCAACAGTACGCGCAGCAGCAACAGCAAGCCCAGCAACCCCACGCCAACTCACCGGCCGCGTACCAGGCCGCGCAGGCAGCCGCGCAAGCGGGCGTTGGCGTCGCGGCAACGGTCGGCGTTGGCGGCTCGGCCACGCCGATGCCCGCGGAGCTCACCTACCGGCGCCAGGGCGGCAACGACAACGGCACCTTGTTGATCGCTTTGCCCGGCGACACCTTCGCCAACGAGTCGACCCTCGACGGCTTCCTCGAGTACACCGCGACCGACTCCGAGACAGTCGCCTCGGTGATCATCGAGCTCATCGAGGTCCACAAGCGCGGGCACAAGAACGGCCACGTGTGGGATCGCTGCCTGGTCCGCCAAGGCCCGTGGAAGACCAAGAAGAACGACGTGCTGCCCATGCAGTTTCGCCTGCGCGTGCCCTCGGGCACCTCGGCGTCCAGCCCGATCTGTCACTGGCAGCTGCGCGCCTACGTCGACATCAAGTGGGCGCGCGACATCGAAGCGACGGCGCCGATCACCATGCGCAACACCGACATCGAGAAGATGCGCGACGCGCTGGGCACCCTCGACTTTCGCATCGCCGAGCTCGAGGCCGAGCCGCTCGGGCAAAAGTACCGCGGCAAGTTCAACCCGCCGATGCACCTGCGGCAGAAGCTCAACATTACCGACATCAACCTCGACATCGAGTACTTCGGCACCAATGTCAAAGTCATGATGGAGGTCGAGAAGAGCAAGCTGTTCTCGTTCGACAAGCGGCAGGAATTCACGTTTGCGCTCGATCGGCTGCGCGCGGCCTCGGTGCAAGACCTCGCGCAGCACTGGCAGATCGAGATTGACAAGCTGATGAGCTGAGACAGCTGTCGCAGCTCACCAGCGCTCGGGTAAACCGAGCTGCCCGCGCCCAAGGGACCCTCGCTGGGCCCAACAGCCTCAGCCGCCCTCGAACCAGCGGCCGAACTCGAGCCAGCCGTAGCCGGCCCACTCCTCGGTGAGGATCTCGAGGCCGATCGACAGCGAGCCCCCGCGCATGTCCTCGACGTCGCCGTCGGTCCGGCCGAACTGCACGCTGAGCTCGGCCTCGGGGTCCAGGGTTCCGTGGGGGTCGTCGGTGCTCAGCTCGAGCGTGCCGTTGAACCCGTTTGGCGACGCAAAGTAGTGGTAGAGCACGACGGTCGGCGGGTTGAAGTCGGGGTTGGCGTTGAACGCGGTCTGCGCGACCGCGGCGAACGACTCATCGAGCGCGCCGTCGGCCGTGGTGAGGGTGACGTCCACGTCGACCTCGACGCGCGACTCGCAGCTGCCTTCGAGATCCGGCAGATCCGCCGGCGGCACCCAGATGCGCTCGATCCCGCGGTAGGTCCCGGTTGGGATCGCGGTGAGCGAGACCAGGGTCATCGGCCCCGGCACGTTGAGCTGCAGGTCGTCTTCGATCCACTCGTGGGGGGCGTCCATCGGCGCGCCGATCGTGTTGATGACCTCTTGCGGGCTCACGCCGACAGCTTCAAAGACCTCGTCGATCTCGAGCTCGGACACCTGGTCCTCGCAGCCGCCCCAGTCGCAGTCTGGCGGCTCCCAGCCGGGGACCGGACCGTTTGGATGCTCGCACGCGTACTGCGGCGGAAAGCTCTCGAGGATCAACAGCTGGCCACCCGCCATGGCGCAGCTGCAGCACGCATCCAGCTCACACTCGCGACCCGTGTTGCCGCATTGAAGTTCGCAGTCGACCGGACCGCCATCGCCATCGCCGTCGCCGTTATCGGTGGTCGAGCCGCCGTCGCCGTCGCCGTCGCCGATCGACTTGTCGGGGATGTCGCAAGCTGCGAGGGACAGGATCGTGGTCAAGAAAAATAGCTTTGAAGCAGTCATGTTTGGGGTCTCTAGCTGGTCAGTCACCACCACGCTGGGGATCCGTCCCGACGCAGGTGGTTTGCACCCGGGCCCGCAGCGGCGAGCTTGGATGGGCGATCGAGAACTGTTCGCGCGCGGCTGCGGCCTGGGTCACGTCGCCGAGTGCACACAGCAATTCGACGCGCAGCGCGTCGCGCTCGGGCGCCAAGGTGCCGCTCGGGAACTGGTCACGATGGCGGTCGAGCTGGTCGAGCGCGGCCTGGGGCGCCGTCGCGCGCAGCTGCTTGGCGTCGCGGAGCAGCGCGATCTCGGCTGCGAGGTCCGAGTTGCTGTTGGCTGGCTCGCTCGGGGCAGGCAGCTTGGATGGACTGCGCGGGCCCTTGGCTGCAGCTGGCGTGTCGGCGGCGCTCGGTTGCGGGTCCAAGCTTGGGCTGGGCGTTGGCGCCAGCGCGGGCTCGTTGCTGACCACTTCGGCGTTTGGCGTCTCGATCGGCGCCTGCGTGTGTGCGGCGTGCGTGGCATCACCTCCGAGCGCAGCAACCGTGACGGCGCCGACCTTCAGCACCAGCAGCCCGGCGCCGGTCAAGCCGACCGTGGCCGCGACGATCTTGGCCGCCCACACGGCGCGGCCGGCCTCTGCGATGTGAGCGACCGCGTCACCACCCCCGAGCGCCTCGGCTCCGCCGTTGCCGGGGTCGCCTGGTTCACCCGATCCATCCGAACCGTCCGATCCGTCCGATCCGTCCGATCCGGGGCCGCCCAGCCGTACTCGCAGGGCCGCCAGGATCTGCTCGCTCGTGCCCGGAGGTGGTCCGTCGCGCGCCAGCAGTGCTTGGCGCATGGCTTCATCCAGTTCGATCATGGCTCCTACTTTCGCGTGCGTGCGGCGGGTCGTGTTGTGGTGACGCTGCGCTGGTCAACGCCGCGTCGAGGTCCGCACGCGCCCGCCGCAGGCGTGAGTAGACAGTGTTGAGCTTGCAGCCGATCGCCTCGGCGGCCTCTGGGGCGCTGAGGCCCTCGAGCTCGATCAGCACATAGACCTGCTTGCGTCGGGGCTCGAGCGCTTCGATCTGCGCCGCGATCTGTTCGAGCTGCTCGCGCGCGCCCAGGCGATCTTCGAGGCCCTCGACCGCGTCGTTGGTTGGCAGCGCGGCCAGCTTGCGTTGGTGACGATCGTCCGTGCGCCGATGCGCCGAAGCGACCCGGCGCGCGACTCCATACAGCCACGCCCGAACCGACCCGCCCTGATCCCAGACGCCGAAGCGTCGGTGCACGATCACGAACACATCCTGGGTCGCGTCGTCGAGCGCGGCATCTGGCACGCCAAAGCGTCGCAGCGATCGCCACACGAACCCGAGCTGGGCTCGGTAGAGCGCCTCGAACTCGGCGAGGAGCGCGTGCTGCTCGGATGCGGGCACTGTCGGGATCATGTCCGGTCCGGCCCGCAACCGTCCTGAACCGGGAAAAAACTTGGTGCGTGGGGGTGTGTGGGGTCTAGCGAGGGCTCTTGGCGATCGGGCTTCCGCGCGGACTCGACGCGAGCGCGGTCTGGGGCGCGTTTCTTGGCCTGGCGCCGCGATCCTCGAAGCGTCGTGTTTCGAGCTGCGCGAAACCGCGTAAACTCCCCGCATGAGCTGTTCGACTCGTCTGATCTTCGCTGCAGGCGCCGCCTCACTCGCGCTGATGTCGTTGGCGGCCGGCTGCGGTGACGATACGGTCGCTGCAACCGACGAGGCCGGCGATGGCGATGGCGATGGCGACGCAACGGAGACCTCCACCGACACCGACGAGCCGCCCCCGCCCGAGCTCGGGGGCGCGGCGATGGGCATCTCGATCGTGGGGATCGAGGCCAACCAGGGCACGGCGGTCGCCCTGACCAACGGGGTGGACTACATCGGCCCCGACAACCGCAACGCCTACCTGGTCCGCGACCGTGACACGCTGATCCGCTTCCAGCACGTGATCGAGGATCCGGCCGCGTGGATCGATCGTGATTTAACGGGCTTTTTGCACGTGTATCCGGCCGACGGCGGCGAAGAGATCATCAGCGAGCGCAAGCTGTTCGTCACCGCTGACTCGGATCCACGCAACCTCGACACCAATTTCTACTTCAGCTTGCTGGCCAAGGACGCCAAGCCTGGGGCCCGGTTTTGGGTCGAGCTGCGCGAGTCGGACAAGCTGATCGACGTCTCGGGCCTGAGCGAGGGCGTGAGCGCGGCGCCAGCAGAGTCCCAGCCGTTCGGGTTCGAGGACACGTCGCTCGAGCTCGATATCGTGATTGTTCCGGTTGACTACCAGTGGCCGGACCCGCCGCGCTATCCCGACATCACCGCAGAAGACCTGCAGATCTTTCACGATCTGTTGCTGCAACAAAACCCGGTCCAGACCATCAATATCCAGTTTCGTGACGAGCCGCTGGTCTGGGACGAGCGCATCACCAACCTGGGCTCGCTGCTTGGGCCCACGCGCGCGCTCAAGATCAACGATGGCGCGGCCGCGAACGTGTACTACCACGCGCTCGTCGATGTTGGCGGATCCGGGGTCAACATGGTCGCCGGCATCGCCAACCTGGCCGGTCCGGGGATGAACGACAGCGATCGCCGGGTCGCGGCAACGGTGTATTACAAGCACTACGATCCCGGCGATCCCGAGGAGGGCGAGGAGCCCCAGACCTTCAGCCCGATCAACAGCGCGCGCACGTGGGTCCACGAGGTTGGCCACAATCAAGGCCTGAGCCACGTGTACTGCCCCGGCGCCGACTCGGCGGGACCGGATCCTTCGTACCCCTACCAAGATGGAAAGATCGGGGTGTTCGGATTTGGGATCCGCGACTATCACATGTACACGCCAACGGCCGCGCATGACTACATGAGCTATTGTGGCAATGCGTGGGTCTCTGACTGGACGTGGAACAAGACCTATGAGCGGATTCAAACCCTCACTTCGTGGAATGGCGGCGCCGCCGAGCCGCCCGGCGTGACGGGCCAGATTTTGGTGGGTATGCTGTTTGCGGACGGGACCGAGGATTGGTGGGTGTATGACGCGGCGGCGCCGACCCAGCGCTCGGGTGGGCAAACGGTGGAGTTTTGGGATCACGGGCAGTTGGTCGCGGCCGAGCTCGCGCAGGTCGAGCTGCTGAGCGATGCCGAGACGGTCGTGGTGACCGTGCCGCTGCCGGCGGACGGGTGGGACAGCGTTGACGCGATCACCCGCGTGGATCACCGCGGGACCCGGCGAGGGCTCGAGCTTGGGCGCATTCACAGGGGGCGCGACCTCGCGGTGCATGGCGCCCAAGGTCAAGGGTGAGCACGCACACGATCCTGTTGGCGCCACTCACGCCTGGGTACGTGATTGCCAGCGTGAGTGGGGCTAACCTCCGGGCGGGACTCTGATGCTCCGCAAGCTCGCGCTCCACAACGTCGGTCCTGCGAAGGACCTGGTCCTGAGCCCCGTGGCTCCTCGCCTCAACTTGCTGACCGGCGACAATGGTCTGGGCAAGTCGTTCTTGTTGGAAGCAGCGTGGTGGTCGCTCACCCGAACTTGGCATGAAGCGCCGGCGGTTCCGTCTGCACCGGATGCCCGTATTGGGCACGACTTCGACGGCGAATCCAGCATCTCGCGTTCGGAGTCGAAGTGGATGCCTGACGGCCAATACTGGAAGCGTCGGGCCGGGCGGCCGCCCAATCCCGGACTGGTCATGTATGCGCGGGTCGATGGCTCATTCTCGGTCTGGGATCCAGCCCGCAATTATCGGCTCTATGCGCGCGCCGACGGTGGCGAGGCAGAGTCGCCAACCGCGTACCAGTTCAGCTCAGCAGAGGTTCTGTGGGGGCTTCGCAGGCGGGCGACCGTCGCGGGGCAGGAGCGGCAAGAGACGCTGTGTTTAGGCCTCATCGACGAGTGGCGCGAGTGGCAGCGCGCCGCGGATCCGCGCTTCGAGCTGCTCGCGCGCCTGCTCGCAACGCTTGGCCCCGACGACCAACCGCTCGAGCCCGGCGAGCTCGTGCGGCCCTCGCTCGATGACGTTCGGGAGCTCCCGACCATCCGCATGCCATATGGGCAGGACGTCCCAATCACCTATGCACCGGCGGGTGTCAGGCGCATGTGCAAGCTCGCCTACCTGTTGGCCTGGGCGATGTCCGAGCACGAGGCCGAGTCAAATCGGCGTGCAATCGCGCCGTCACGACAGATCATCATGCTCGTGGATGAGATCGAGACCCACTTGCATCCCCGGTGGCAACGCACGGTGCTCCCGGGGCTGCTGAGGGCGATCGCAGGCTGGCGAAAAGGCGATTCGCCGGATGTGCAGATTATCGTCGCAACGCACTCACCTTTGGTTCTCACGTCGATTGAGCCGCTGTTTGATCCCAGGCAGGACGCCCTGTGGAAGTTGGACCTCGAGAACGGGGCGGTGGTCATCGAGCGGGACGTCTGGCACAAACGCGGCGATGCCCTGATGTGGTTGGAGTCCGACGTGTTCAACGAGACCGCGCCCTATTCGCGGGAGGCGGAGGCCGCAATGAAGGACGCGGCCGCGTTGATGACGGACGAGAATGCAACCGAGCATCGCGCGGACCAGCTGCGAACCCGCTTGCGCGAAGTTCTTGCAGATACAGATCCCTTCTGGCTGAACTGGAGGGCGTGGCGACGCGCGCGAGGGTGGACGCCGTGATTCCAGTCGCCCCCCAGCCGCAGCCCAAAGCTCCAGACTTTGACTTTGCCCACGATGTCCATGACCGGGGACTAGACGCGATCCGCCAGCTCGCGGGGCTTGCTCCCTTACACGCGTGGAAGGGCAAGAACATCGCCGCTCAGGTTGCTCGCATTGAAGATGTCAACCCCAGCATGTTGCGCCGCTACGCTTACTGGAAACGAGCGATGCCGGCGTTGCATCGAGCATACGGGGGCTATTGTGCTTACCTTGCGCGATACATCGAGCCGGTCGAGACGCCGACCACGGATCACTTCATCGCGCTTCGAAACACGATGGATCCCGCGCTCGCGTATACGTGGTCAAACTACCGTCTCGCCCACGCCTTCGTGAACAGCGTGAAGTCGGCGATCCCCGATGTGTTGGATCCCTTCGAGATCGACCACGGATGGTTCGCCATCGATTTCGGGACTTTCAAGACCATCCCTGGGCCCGGTGCGCCGCCTCGCCATCGCGAAGCCATTGTGCACAGCATTGCCACGCTCAAGCTCGATGGGCGTGCGCTGGCCGTCACGCGAAGGCGAGCGGCGGAGCGCTATTGGAGGGCCCCACGGGGTTGTCCACCACTTCCGTTTTGGGCGCTGGAGACAGACGAGCCATTCCTGGCGAGCGAGCTTCGTCGTCAGGGTCGCCTCAACCCGGAAGACATTTAGTTTACTGGCCAACAGCACGCGCGCGAATTGGCGGAACGTTTTGCGCCGCGATTGTCCGATCGCCAGCGCGTGATAGACACCCCCAGTGGCGCAGCTCCTGGGTAGATGGTTCACGCTGCTTGGCATCGGGTGCATGATCGTGCTGCTCCCAGGTTGCCCGTCGCTCCCGGACGTCGCGTGGGAGGGCGAGCACGTCACATTTGGGGCAGACCACCCAGAGCAATTGTGTGGTGGCACTAGACATTACCTAGATCAGCGGGCCGGCGAGACCCTCGCGAGCCTAAACTCCAGCCCGATCCAGATCGAGTACTACTGGCTGGACAATGTCGCGGATCACTGCCCCGAGAGCCCGTCGATCATTGGCTGCGGGGCCGAGGGCTTGGTGTTCTCCGAGTGGGTGCCGCACATGCACGAGATCGTTCACGCGCGCGCGGGTGATCGGCTGCCGGTGGTGCTCGAAGAGGGCTTTGCCTTTCACTTTGGGGATCCCTATCCCGTCTATGAGATGGCCTCGCGCGAGCGGCTGACGGAGCTGCTCATGGGCGATCTTGGTGAGATCAGCGGGGTCGCCGACTACGCCCGCGTCGCGCACTTCCTGGCGTTCCTCTCGGAGTCCCACGGGCGCGAGCAGCTACTGTTGCTCGACGCGGCGCTCGGCCGTGACAGCTCGCCAGCGCAGGTGGAGGCGGCGCTCGAGGCGATCTTTGGGCTTGGCCGCGAGCGACTGCTGACGGCATACGCCGACTACCCCGAGTGCCACGGCAATGTCGATACCAGCGTGGTGTGTGCGGCAAATCCGGTGGCCAGGCTCGGCGAGCAGCGAGCCGTGTTCGAGCGCCGGATCGACTGCGCGGCCGCGGACGTCATGGGCCCGTACGAAGGTATGGCCTACACCGAGGACATCATCGAGATCGCACCGTCGACCGAGGGTAGATACCTCGTCCACGCGACCGGCGACGGGATCGCCAAGGGCGGCAACATGCTGTTGCGTCGATGCGGACCGTGCTCCGAGGGCGGTGTCTACAACCGGATCGGGGACGACCCGGTGAACCTGTCGCAGGCGCAGCTACCCACCGGGCGCTATCTCGTCCAGTTTCATGTGCCGGTCGACGCGGGCCCCGTCGACTTTGGCGTGCACGTGAGCGTGGGCGGCTAGGCCCGAATCAAGCGCTGCGCGCTCGACTCGGGCCTAGGACAACGCCCGCTTGCGCAGCGCCTTGCCCAGGCCCACCAGCGCGTCGAACTTCTTGGCCAAGCCCTTGCTGTACAGCAGCCGCACACCTTCGCGGGTCACGTCGTAGTCGTGATGCCGGCCCGGAAACAGCTGGATCGCGCGGTGGATCGGCAGCCGATCCTCGACGACGGCCTTTGTGTTGGTGCACGCCCGCAGCCCCTCGCGGCCGTTGAGCCGACCAAACCCGCTGCCCTTGACCCCACCAAAGGGTAGATCCTGGACCATGTACATCAGCGCCCAGTCATTGATGCAGGTGGATCCCGCGACGATCTGATCCGCGATCCGCCGCCCGCGGACCGGGTCTTTTGAGAACACCGACGAGCTCAGCCCATAGGCCGTCTCGTTGGCGACGGCAACCGCCTGCGCCTCGTCCTCGACCCGAATGATCGACATCACCGGGCCAAAGGTCTCTTCGTGCATGATCCGCATGTCGTCGGTCACGTCGGCGAGGATCGTGGGCTCGAAGTAGTGCTTGCTGGGCTTGCCCTTGGTCCGGCGACCACCCGCCTTGAGCGAGGCACCCTTGGCGACCGCGTCCTTCACCAATTCTTCGACGATCTCGAGCTGCGCGGGCATCGTCATTGCGCCAATGTCGACCAGCTTGCCCGACAGCGGCGCGTCTTGGCGCATGCGCAGGGTAATGTCCTGAACCTTGGCGATGAATTGATCATAGACGGCGTCAAACACCAGCACGCGCTCGGCGGCGAGGCACATCTGGCCCGAAGCGATGAACGCGGCCGACACCGCGGCGTGGGCGGCCTGATCGAGATCCGCGTCGTCGCACACGATCATGGGATCTTTGCCGCCGAGCTCGAGGATCACGGGGGTCAGCGTCTTGGCGCTGTCCTCGAGCACGCGCTTGCCGTTGCGCATCGACCCGGTGAACACGATCTTGTCGACGCCACCCGAGACCAGGGCGGCACCGGTGTCGCCGTAGCCCGTGATGATCTGGATGAGGTCCGCCGAGTAGCCGCAGTCCGCCAGGCACCGATGCAGGAGCTGCTCGAACGGCTCGGCCGACCACGATGTCCACTCGCTGACCTTGATGATCACCGCGTTGCCAGCGAACAGCGCGGGTATCGTGGGGCCCAGAATGTTTTGGAGCGGAAAATTCCAGGGGGTGATCACGCCGATCACACCCAGCGGGTGGTACTCGACGCGGGCGCGCTTGTGCTGCAACAGACCCGACGACACGGTCTCGCTGCGCAGGTGGGTCTCGCCGTGGGCGATCGTCCATCGGAGCTTCTCGGCGAGCGGCCAGATCTCGCCGAGCATCGCGTTGTGCAGGGTCTTGCCAGCGTCCCGACAGATCTCTTCGCACAGCGAGTCCGCGTGCTCGAGCAGCATCTCGAGCA
The DNA here is from genome assembly GCF_000737335.2 of Enhygromyxa salina. Lineage (GTDB taxonomy): Bacteria > Myxococcota_A > Polyangia > Nannocystales > Nannocystaceae > Plesiocystis > Plesiocystis salina_C. Next base: position 16,115 of record NZ_JMCC02000048.1, read on the forward strand.
GGTGCGCGAGCACCCTGCGCCGCTCGGCGAAGGGCGTGAGCCGCCACGAGACCTGCGCCTTGCGGGCGCGCGCGATCCGTTCGTGGACCTCGTCGTGGGTCAGCGCCGGGACGTCCCCTAGGCGCTCACCGGTCGCCGGATCCGTACAGGGAATGGTCGCGCGGACCTCTTGCTCGAGTTGGGTTGCGGGCTGCGACATGCCAAGGCGAAACCTAGCGAATACCCCGGCGAGCGTGGGTGGCTTGGGTCACCACGGGCCGGCACATGGGCGCGCTCGATCTCACGCTGCAACCCCACGCTCGATCCTGCCTCACCCAAGCGGCGCGAGCTCGAGCGGGCGGGGTTTGAGATCGCAGACCCGGTCGCGAGTACGAGCTGCGAGCAGCGAACGATCCGTGAACAAGGGGTGAGCCGCCTGGTCCGAAAGTCGGCTGGCGTTGGCGTGTGAGTGTTCGGGGTTGACGCAGTCTCGCGCCTGTGGCCCGATGTGTCATGGAAACGGAACGGTGTTTGTCATGGTCAGTACGGTGTTTATTCGCTATTTCGTTGGTGTCTGGCGCGGGCTGCTCGGACGACCCGATGCCGAGCACCGACGAGAGCACCAGCGACAGCAGTGAGACGAACGGCACGACCGGGGATGGGGATGGGGACGGGGATGGCGACGGCGACCCAGCCGACACGAGCGGGGACGGGGACGGGGACGGGGACGGGGATGGCGACGGCGATGGCGATGGCGATGGAGACGGAGACGGCGATCCCTTGGGTGACGACTACGATCAGCCGGGCCCCAACACCGTCAATGTGACATCGGGCTCGATGCAGGTGCTGCCCGACTGCGATCTCGACTACGAGGTCTACACCCCGCAGACGCTCGCCAGCGAAGTGCCGGTGTTTCTCGCGCACGGGTTCATGCGCAGCGTCGACGACATGGCCGAGGCCGCCGAGCACATCGCCAGCTGGGGCGTGAAGGTCTACGCGGTCCCGCTGTGCACCAACAGCTTCTCGATCGACCACGAGCTCAACGGCCAGGCGATCGCGGCCCTTGGCGACGCGCTCGAGCCCAACGCCGCCGTGTATGCCGGGTTCTCTGCGGGCGGGCTCGCGGCCTTTGTCGCCGCGGCCGAGGCCTCGAACACGGTCGCGTACGTGGGTCTGGACGCGGTCGACAACAACGGCATTGGGCTTGCCGCGGCCGGTCAGCTCGACGTGCCCGTGCGCGGCTCGATCGCCGAGCCGGGCCAGTGCAACACCAACAACAATTTCTTGCCGGTCTACGATGAGATCGTCGGCGCGCCCGTGATCAAGATCGTGGGCGCCCAACACTTCGACTTCGAGACTGCAGCTTGCGGCGGTGGTGACTTTGCTTGCAGCTTCTGTGCGCCGGCCGGACCGCAGACCCACTCGCTGGCGCTGGGCATGACCACCGCCGGGATCCTGGTCGAGACCGGGGCCGACCCGGGCGGCAACAGCTGGTGGCAGCCAACCGGCGCCTACTTCGACATGTTCGTCGAGCAGGGCCGGATCTTGCTGATCCCCTGAGGGCTGTCAGCCTCAGTCGGGCAGGCCGTCGTCAGACGCGGGCGCGGCGGGTGCTGGATCCGCTGGGGCGGGCGCCGCGGGTGGAGCCGGGGGAGCTGCCGCGGGCGTGGGGCCGACGTTGATCTTGATGTGCGCGTGGTCTTCGACGACCACGGCGACGCGCGTGCCGTTGTACTCGAGCCAGACCAGGCCGATGTGCGGGACGGGGATCTGCGCGGGGCTGTTGGTCGAGGCGATCGCGGTGCCCTTGAGCCAGTGCGGCCCGTTGTACTCGACGCTGCTCTGCGCGCCCTCGGAGATGATCTCGATCATGCCGCCGCTGTCCGCGTACCACTCCACGTTGTAGGGGTAGAACTCGCGGATCTTGGCCTCGAGCGCGGTGATCCGGGGGGCGAAGCCGGGGCCGCGGAACGCATGCAGCACGCCCTGCTCACGAACGCCGGCCTTGGCGCGGGCGATGTACGCGAGCGCGCCGGGGTACTGGTTGATGCGGCCCTTGGGGTAGCTGATGCCGCCCTCGTTGCGGGCGCTCCGCATGTCGTCCTTGAGCTTGACGTCTTCGTTGCGCGACTCGGCGAGCACGTAGGCCCGCGCCAACACGACCTCCGGCAGGTTGGGGCTCAGGCGCTCGGCCTTCTCCAGCGCGTCGTAGGCCTTGGAGATCTTCTGCGCGTCCATCTGCTCGAACACCTCGAGCGCGTAGAGGATCGCTTCGACCTCGGTCCGATCCTTGCCCTTGCTCGCCTTCTCGAGCTCGGTGAACGCGAGCGGCAGGCGGTTGGCCGCGATCGCCAGGACCTGCTGCAGCTTCAGGCGGTTGTTGCCGGGATCGATCTTGAGCCCGTTGGCGACGTCTTTGACCGCGCCGACGGGGTCGCCGGCTTGCAGGTACTGCGCGGCCCGGGCCGAGTACATGACGACCAGCGCAGCATCCATGACCTGGCGCTGGGTTGGCTCGAGGTACTGGCCCGAGTTCTCGAGCAGGCTGGTCATGCGCTGAATCGCGAAGTCGGAGTCACCGTTGCGAAACTGGGCCTGCGAGATGCGAAAGCGCAGGTCAAACTCTGGCTCGTCGCGCAGGGTCTCCGTGCGGACGCGGAACAGGGCCTCGACCATGTCGTTGTTGCGGGCGGCGGCGGCGGCCCCGAGCAGCTGGACACGGACCTCTTGAAACCGCCGCTCGGCCTCGAGCTGGCCGCGGCCGATCAGCGGGGCGGCGGCCTCGAGCGCGGCCTGGGCTTGGGCCAGGTCACGCTGCGCGGGGACCAGCCAAGTCTGGGCAACCCCAAGCGCGTCCATTGGATCGTTGCCCTGCGAGAACGCCTCTGCGAACAGGGCACGAGCGCCCAACACGTCGCCGGTTGCCAGGGCGTTGACCGCGTTCTCGTGGATCATCATGGAGGTCAGGCGACCACAGCCGCGGCAGCCTTCGAAGGCCAGCAGCTCGTTGGCCTCCGTCATGAACCCGCGCTTAATGAGCAGGCGGGCGAGGCCGATCCGCGCGGACTCGTTGCGCACGTCGAGCTCGAGCGCCTCGCGGTAGAACTCCTCGGCTTCCTTTGGTTGATCGCCGCCGATCTTGTCGCCGCGATTGGCGAGCATGACCGCGAGCAGCATTCCGGCTTCGACCCGCGTCGACTCGCTCTTGAGTGACTTGCGAAGCTGGACCTCGGCTTCGGCTTCGTCGCCGATCGAGAGGGCGTCATGGGCACGAGTGAGGCTGCCGCCGCAGCCTGCGACTCCCGTCAGGGAGGCGGCGAGGGCGAGACAGACAAGAACACGCTGAGGCTTGGGGCGAAGCATCGGATCGTGGCGAGATATATCGTCGTTGGCACGCGAATCCAAACTTTGGTGCGCACATGGGCGCCTGAGTTCGCGTAAACCTGCGCGCTGGGCTCCTGTGACGAATTCGGTGTTGACGCACATCCGCCGTTCCTGGGTCGATCCCCGGCTGCGCACGCGCACGCGCACGCGGCCGGCTCAGTCAGCCTTGTGGTTTGAGCACGCTAGCCAGGCCAAACCCGGTCATGTCGCTATAGGTGTAGGGCCCGGTCAGCCCCGTGTAGACGACATGGTCATGGGTCCCAGGGTCAATCCGGAACGCGCTGTCGGTCATGTCGACTAGCCACACGTAGCCAGCGAAATCAACGGACACGCCCTTGCCCAGGCTCGCGGGCACGGCGATGAAATCGATCAGCTCCATCGTCTCCGTGTCGAGCGCCGCCACGCCCTCGGAGGTCCAGGGGTAGTGGGCGATCCACATCACGCCAAGTCCGTCGCTCATCATGCCGACGCCGGTCACGTCGGGGTTGATCTGCCAGCTCTCGCTGGCGGGATCGAAGCGCGCGGTGCCGCCTTGGTAGCCGGCGATCCACGGGCGGCCCTTGGGGTCGATGGCGAACCCGTAGGGCTTCACCGACCCGGGCACTGGCCAGACTGTGTAGTCGAGCGTGTCCGCGCCAACGCGCACGAGCGGAGCCGGCGAGCTGTCGCGATGCATGAACCAAAAATCTCGGTTCCCGTCGACCGCGCCACCGTAGGGCCCGTAGCCCGCTGCAACGATCCCGTTGATCACCGTCGCGGCCTCGATCGTGCCGTTGTCGCCGTTTAGCTTGGCGACCGTGACCACACCGTTGGTGGCGGTCGCGGTCCAGACCTTGGCGTTGTGGCTCTCGCAGGTGCTGAAGTCGAAGTCGCCTTGATCCCAGGCGACCGGTCGCTGGGAGCTGACCTTCATTGGCGTGTACCAAGCCACGCACTCCTCGGTGCCCCAGTCCAAGATGTCGTTCGGGCCCGACGAGGTCTGGATCCCGACTTGGCCGTTGTGCTCCTGGCAGTCGTCGGTGCGGGCGTGGACCTTGGTGATGCCGCCGAGGCGACTGGCGACGGCGACGTCACCCGAGAGGTTGACGGATGTCCTGGACGGGCTGCCAGCCGAGTCTGGGCGCACGCGGTAGCGACCCTCTTCGATCAACGTGTCGGTGTTGATCTTCGAGATTGTGCCCTGTCCGCTGTTGGCCACCCAGATGTAGCGAAACGCGGCTTCGTCCGCGCCCGCATGGCAATTGGTGTTGGCGTCGGGGATCGGGCCAAGGTCGAACTTGATAGTTGGCGTGCCGTCGCTGTCACCGCCCGTCTCGGTGTTGCTCTTGCCGGTCTCGCCTCCGCTGTCGGATCTGGTCTCTGTGGGGTCCAAGTGGGGCCCGGTGCCGACGATGCCCTCGCCATGGGTCCCAGGGTGGCCGTCACCCGCGCCCGAGCAAGCCGAGGCGACCCACACCAGTCCAATGGCTGTGTGCCGAGGCATCGCCCCATTCTTCTATCACCGGCGCGGCTGCGCGGCCTCGAGCTGAGCCCGCAGGTTCGTCGCGGCGGTTCGCAGCTGCTCGTCGGCGCCGGCTTCGAACAATTCCTCTGCCCGCGCGAGCGCGGCGAGTGCCTGCTGGGTGCGGCCGCGCTCGCGCTCGATCTCTGCTTGCATGATCGTTGCCGCGAGCAGGTAATGGCGGCCATCAGCGCCGGTCGTCGCGGCGAATTGCTGCAGGGTGTCGAGCTGCGCGAGCGCGTTGGCTTCATGGCCACGCAGGTGCGCGAGCTCGGCCAAGCCCAGCCGCAGCTCGAGCACCTGCGGATGCTCGGGGCCCGCGATCTCGCTGAGTCGCGCGATGCCATCGACGAAGCGAGACTCGGCCTCGTCGTAGCGGCCAAGCTGTAGCTGGGCGTTGGCGACCGCCCCGCCCGCGCTGATCGTGATGGGGTGATCCGGCCCGAACACCTCGAGCTTGATCGCGTACGCCCGCTCGAACATGACGAGCGCCTCCGCATGATCTCCACGCACCCGCGAGACCTCGGCGAGGTTGCCGTAGGCGCCGCCGAGCTGAGAGTTGACGCCGTTGGTCTCCCAGATCTCGATTGCTCGGTCGACGTGTCGCTCGGCCTCGTCGGCCTGACCACGGGCGAGCAGGGTCGCTGCCAGGTTATTGTGGCACTGCGCGACCTCGGGGTGGGCGGCCCCAACGAGGGCGGTGTAGACGTTGATCGAGGCGCGAAACGCCTGCTCGGCCTGCTCATAGTGACCGAGGTAGTGCATGCTCGCGGCGATGTTGAAGCGCAGATCCGCGGCGCGCACGTGCTCGGGTCCAAGCTTGGCCTCTGCGAACTCCAGCGCCTGCTCGAACGCGCGCAGGCCAGCTTCATACTCGCCCTGCATGGTCAGGATCGCAGCGCGATCGGACTTGACCTGGAGCACGAGGATGACCGGATCGCCGAGGGCGGCGAGCTCGGCCTGGGCTTGGTCGAGCAGCCACAGGCCAACCTCGAAATTGGCCCGGCCCGTGCCTTCGACCCACGCGATCAAGGTCAGCGCCCGGACCAGCTCGAAGCGGTGGCCCGAGCGGGTGGCCGTGACGGCAGCGCGGCGGGCGACCTCGAGCGCTTCGCTCGGGCCAACGATGGCCTCGAGCAGCGAAGCTTGGGCATACAGCGCTTCGGCCAGGACCGGGTCGTAGCCGGCGTCCTCGGCCTGGGTGACCAGCGCGGCGGCGAGCCGCTTGGCCTCGGCTGGGTCGCCGGTGCGGCGCATGACCGTGAGCTCGGCCAAGCTCGCCCGCAACCGCTCGACCTGCTCGCGCGCCTGCTTGGGCGGCGCCGCGAGCCCGGCCTCGAGCAGCGTCGAGTCGTCGCAGTCGCTGATCGGCGCGATGGTTGCGAGCAGCTTGTCCGCGCCCTCGCTCGCTTCTGGATCGCCCGACACCAGCGCCGCGCCGACGGCTTCGATCTCGTTGCGACGTTGGGCCAGGCAGATCATGCGACGATCGAGCAGCTCCTCGGACTGCTCGCCGTACACGCGCGTGGCCTCGCACGCGCGGGTGTGGGCGTTGACCCACGCGTCACGGGTTGCGTCGAGCGACGCCGCGATCCGGGCGAAGCTGTCTCGCACGTAGGGCTGTTCGGCGCGGGCGAACGCTTGCTCGGCCTGACCCCGAAGCTCGTCGTCCCAGACCCCGCGCATCTGCAGGTCGGCGCGGGAACACAGCGCAGGACCGCTCGCGGACGCAGGCGCGTTGCTGTCGCTGAGGGAGATCACGCCGGCCGCGATCATTGCGGCCCCGCCAAGCGTCGCCACGGTCAACAGGGCCAGCATGCCCAGCATGATCAGGGAGCCGCGAGACCAGCGGCCCGACCTTCGCAGCGAGGCCCGCAGCTCCTCGAGCAGCTTCGCCATGCTTGGGAACCGTTGCGCGGGGTCGATCGAGAGCCCCCGCTCGAGCGCCGCGCGGACCCTTGCCGAGACCTTCGAGTCGCGCGGAAACGGCTCGCGCTGGCCACTCGTGACGCTGAGCGCGATGGTCCCCAGCGTGGTCCCAGCGAAGGGCCGCGCGCCGACGAGCGCCTCCCACAGCGCCACGCAAAACGCGAACTGATCGCTGCGGTGATCGACGGTGACACGCAGATGCTGCTCGGGCGCCATGTAGGCCGGCGTGCCCATGGTCGCCCCGGTTCGGGTCATGCCAGGCATGCCCAGCCTAGAGCGCGCGCTGGCCGAGCTGACTGACAGGGTATCGAGCGTCGATCGGAGATCCTCGATCTCGACGGTGGTCGGCGCACCCTCGTCACACCGCGCGAGCCCGAAGTCCCCCACGCACGCGCGCCGATCGTCGCGGACCAACACGTTGTCGGGCTTGAAGTCGCGGTGAACGATGCCCTGGCGGTGCGCGGCGTCGAGGCCCTCGCCGGCCGAGATGAACATGCGGACGATCTCTTGCCAGCTGCGGGGCTGGGCCCGCAGCCACTCGCGCAGCGAGCCGCCCTCTACGAACTCCATCGCGATGAACACGTCGTCGTCGACGGTGCCAACGTCGTGCACGGTGATCACGCTTGGATGCGAGAGCCGAGCCATGGCTTGGGCTTCGCGCAGCAGCCGAACGCTGCTGACCTGCTGCGTGCCCCGCACCTGCATGAGCTTGAGCGCGACCTTGCGATCGAGCTCGGGGTCGTAGGCCGCGACGACCTGGCCCACGGCGCCGCGTCCGATCTCCTCTAGGACCACGTAGCGGCCGATCAGGTCCCCGCGATCCGGCGCGAGGTCGCTGTCATTCGGATAGCCCGCCGCGCCCGCGCCGAGCGACGCCAAGGTCTCGTCGACTGCGTCCGCTGCCAACAGTGAACCAGTTCCGGAATGCCGCCTGGACGCGGGCGGAGCTGAGTCATCAGGCGAACTGGCCACGGCGCGAGCATACTCGGGTCGATCGGATCGCGCAGCTGGTTGCGGCTTGGACGCTCGGATAAGGTCGGAGCGAATGTCGGCCCGCGCGAAGATCTTCATCGTCTATACCGGCGGAACGATCGGGATGCGCAAGACCCCGACTGGCTACCGGCCCGAGCCCGGCTACCTGCAAGATCTGCTGGATCGGATCCCGCACTTTTCCGATGCCGAGCTGCCGCTGTTCGACATCGAAGAGTTTGATCCGCTGCTCGACAGCTCGGACATGAACCCCAGCCACTGGCTGCGGATCGCGGACATGATCCGGCGCAACTACGCCGCCTACGACGGCTTCTTGGTCATTCACGGGACCGACACCATGTCGTTCACCGCTGCGGCCCTGAGCTTCATGCTCGAGGACCTCGCCAAGCCGGTGTTGTTGACCGGCTCGCAGGTCCCGCTCGAGGAGCTTCGCAACGACGCCCAGCACAACCTGCTGACCTCGCTGCTGATCCTGGGCCGGCACCACGCGCGGCTGTCCGAGGTCATGGTGTTCTTCGCCAACCAGCTGTTTCGCGGCAACCGAACTAGCAAAGTCTCGGTTGATTCGTTTGACGCGTTCGCCTCGCCAAACTACCCGCCGCTCGGGCGGGTCGGCATCGACATCAAGATCAACTGGGACTTGATCTTGCCTGCGCGGGCCCGCACACCGGCGCTCGACATGCTCGAGATCGTCGAGCTCGGCAGCGCCACGGTCGGCGCGTTCCGGCTGTTCCCGGGCCTCAAGCCGTCCATGCTCGAGGCCGTGCTCGCGCCGCCCGTTCAGGGGGTGGTGATCGAGTGCTTTGGGGCCGGCAACGCGCCGACCTCGGACGCCGCGTTCATGAGGGTGCTCGAGGCCGCGACCGCGCGCGGCGTGGTCGTTGTCGCCGTGACGCAGCCAACCCGGGGGTCGGCGAACCTCTCGATCTACCGGACGGGCCGGATGCTGCTCGAGGTCGGAGTGGTCAGCGGGTTCGACATGACCACCGAGGCGGCGCTGGCCAAGCTGTTTTACTTGTTCGAGAAGGGCTTCTCACCCACCCGGGTCAAGCGGCTGATGCAACAATCGTTGGTCGGCGAGCTGACGGTGCCCACCGAGATGATCGACGCAGGCGAGCAGGACTCGATGCCCTGGACCGCCGCCGATCGCGAGGCTACCTAGTGCCGCACACCCGAACAAACATGGATCTCCCCGCAATCGAGGTCGCTTTGGGTGAGCGACAGAGGCCGTGAACGTCAGTCCGCCGATGACTAGTGGCGTGGAGGAGCCGTGGTCTCGCGCGAGTTGGGAGCCGAGTCGTGCTTTTGGGGTCTGCGGGGGTCGATGTGCTGATGGGGCAGCGCGCACGACCCGTGAGGGTCCCTCCGGGCACGGAGGGCTCAAGACGCTAATTTGCGTTGTCATGGATCGCTGTCGGCGAGGTTGGGCTGTGGCTTCGGTGACGCACTCGCAACGCCCTCTTATTGTGCCCGGAGGGACCCTCACGGGTCTTCTGTGCGCTTCTCGTCGTTCGAGACGGCGGCTACGCGCTCGGGATCGAGGGGGCGTCTTGGGGTCCAACACAATGCGGGTTGCGGTGGTTGCACTCGATGCTTGCGAGTGGTCGATCGAACGCTTTCGAGTGGTCGAGCAGGTGCAGCGACAGCGCGCGTCCGAGCGCCGATGGGATTTCCGAGTGCTGCGGCCCGTGCTGCGGCCCGTGCTCTCCGAGAACGACGTCGACCCGGGCGCTGTCGCACGCGAGCATCCGAGCATCCGAGCATCCGAGCATCCGAGCATCCGAGCATCCGAGCATCCGAGCGGCGTGCAGCGGCCCGGCGTGGCGGTCGCCCAAGAAGCCACCGATGACAACTCGCTCGCAACCGGAGCCGGGCGTGCGCAGGCGATGCCCGAGGTATGCCCGCGAAACCAGTGGATGCCAGCAGGCGTGGAAGGTCGCCCGCTCGAGTGGAGCAGTGGTTGACCAAGAACTGCCCGATCCCGAGCGCGTAGCCGCCGTCTCGAACGACGAAAAGCGCACAGAAGACCCGTGAGGGTCGCTCCGGGCACAATAAGAGGGCGTTGCGAGTGCATCACCGAAGCCACAGCCCGACCTCGCCGACAGCGATCCATGACAACGCAAATTAGCGTCTTGAGCCCTCCGTGCCCGGAGGGACCCTCACGGGTCGTGCGCGCTGCCCGATCAGCACATCGAACCCCGCACCCGCTCCCCGAGGCGATGTCCACGCAGAGGTCATAGGCGGACACGTAGTTGGAGAGGTACCCATTGACTGCAGGTGGTCAGACGAGAACCCCCTTCTAGGGGGCCAATCATACCCCTGCGAACAAACGACCCCTTGGGAGCGAGCGAAGCGAGTGACCCGAAGTGCGAAGGCGGCTGTGGGGGTCATAAAAAGCCCTCAGCCTACCGGATCACAGACCGCGCCGCCCTCGATCTGGGCGTTGGTGCGGAAGGTGTTGAGCAGCTCCCAGTGATGGCCCTCGACCTGCGGGATGGTCCCGTCTTCGCGCACGTTGGTGACGTGATAGGTGTGCTGATTCCAGATCCGCCGGGCTTGGATCCAGCGGTTCTCGGCCTCGCCAAACACCTGCACCGTGGGCTGGTTGTTGGCGTGGTTGCTGACCACGATGATCTCCGCTGAGCCGTCATTGTCGACGTCCGAGACGACCGGGTACTCGACGATCGTGATGCTCCCGCGCGGGGCCTGGAGCAGCTGCGCGCCAGTCTGACCGTCAAATACCCACAGCTTGGACTCGTCGCCGTAGATCGCCTCGGCCACGCTGTCACCCAAGAAGTCGAAGGCCGTCCCCGAAGCGAGGCCGCTGAGATCCGCGACGTTGTTGCTCCACAGCTGGGTCAGGTCGCCCTCGAACGCGGTGTAGTGGTTGCTCGAGCTCAGCGCGAACTCGGACAGGTCGTCGCCGTCGAGGTCATGAATGGTTGCCGGCCGGCGGTAGTCCGAGTCACCGGTCGGGTTCTGGTTGATGATCTTCTGGCTGCCGTCGTGCTCGAGGATCGAGAACCCGCCGCTGTGGACCACGATGATCTCGGGCAGGCCGTCGTCGTCGATGTCGCCAACCGCGGGCTGCCCGGCCCCGAGCGCGTTGTCGAAGTAGTACTCGCTGCCGTCGTCGTGCCAGGCGCTGCGGCCCAGGATGACCTCGAGGTCGTTGTCGCCGTCGAGGTCGGCCGCGGTCGTGGTCGTCCAGCGAAATTGCACGCCCGCGGTGTCGGCCGCGGCGAACACCAGCTGGCCCAAGTGATCGACCACCATGTGGTTGATCATGATCTCGACGTCGCCGTCGTTGTCGAGGTCGGCGAGCGCGATCGCGTGCTCGCCACCAAGGCCCAGCTGGTTGTTCTGCCACTTCGGGGTGCCGTCGTGCTCGAACGCGGACAGGCTGTCGCCTGCGCATGAACCGGCGCCGCTCTGGACGATGATCTCGGGCAGGCCGTCGTCGTCGATGTCGCCGATCGCCGGGGTGCTCGCGCGCGCGAACGGGCCGGGGAGCATGTAGTGGACCGCCCCGCTGGCGCCGTCGAGCACGTAGATGCGGGCCGACGCGCAGCTGCCCGTGTTGACGACCACGACGATGTCGGGGGTGTCGCACAGATCGATCTCGCCGTCGTCGTTGTCGTCGGTCAGGTTGGCGACGAGCGGGGTGACGATCGAGTGCACGTAGCCAGCGTCGCCGGACCACGACCATTCCGATTGAGGCACGAACGCGTCGGGTGGCGACTGCATCTCGCAGGGGGTCGTGCCGTCGCCGACCTCGTTGACCTTGCAGATGTCGATGGGCCGGCCGTCTTCGGAGTCTGGCAGCGCGAGGTCGAACTTGGTGCCGCCGTCGCCGTCGCCTGGCTCACCGTCGCCGTCGCCCGGCTCACCGTCACCGTCGCCGTCGCCCGAGTCACCGTCGCCGTCGCCGGGGGTCTCTTCCCCGACGCTCTCGCCGCTCTCGGTGCTGAGCGAGTCACCGTTGTCGCTCGTCGTGGTCTGGCTCGCGCTCGACGAGGCTCCGTCGTCGGCGCACGCGAGCGCGGCGGTCAGACTCAACCCAAGTAGACGAGCTTGGCGATGCATGGACCGAACATACACGAGGGCGCGGACACATTGGCCCCGCGCCTACTCGGCCACGCCCACGAAGCGCGAGACCGGGACCGCGCGGTAGCTGAACTGCCCCGGCGGCATGAACAAGGTCCACACGGCCTGGGGCGACGCTGCCGGGTCGAGCTCGCGCAGCCGCGACGCCGTGTCGGGGTGCTCGGCGGAGGTCCAGGTCGAGTCGAGCCGCAGCACATGCCCGCTTGGGGTCACGTCCGCGTCGCCGGCGATCGGCGAGCTGAACAGCGAGTCGTCGTCGGTCCAGACCTGCTTCGCGGTCATGCTGTTGAAGTTCAGGGCGAATCGGACCGCGCGGGAGTGGGCGTCGTCGTCGGGCTGCGCGGGGTTGCCAACGGCGTTGTCGTAGAGCATCAGGCTGCCGTCGGCTTGCCACTGCGGTGAGTGCTGGTGAAAGAACCAGCGATCACCATCGAGCGAGAAGTCGCCCTCGTCACCGAGCCGCCACAGGACCTCACCGGTCCCATGGTCGATTGCGATGATCCAGTCTTGGTGCCGCATCGACAGCAGGATCGTGTCGTCGTTGGCGGTGTAGACCAGGCCGTTGGCGTGGGTCCAGTCGTGGCCGTCTTCGGGGCTGTTGGGGTCGGGGATCATCATGGGGATGAAGAACCCGTCGCGCCGCCGTTGCGGATCCAGGTGATCGAAGGTGTCCCAGCTCCAGACCAGCTCGCCCGCGGGGGTGAACTCCAAGATCGTGTCGCCCGCGACGTGGAGCGTGCCCTCGCCCTGGTAGTCCACGTCCTGAAACGAGTAGCCGAGCGCCATGAAGTTGCCGCTTGGGAGCTCGATGAGATCGTGGTGGAGACCCGCGGGCGCGCCGATCGACGCGGCCTCGACCTGCATCACCACGCCGCCGAACTCATCGACGACATACGCGGAATTGCGGCGGAGGTACGACACGGTCCCGTCGGGTCGCAGCTTCACGCCGGTGAAGATGTCCGCGATGTCGGTGTAGTCGTCGGCGTCGCCAAGGTACCAGCGCGTCGTGCCCTCGTCGTCGACCAAGAACACGCCGCTTGGGGACGCGGTGAACAGCTGCGTCATGTCGAACAGCCGCCAGCTCGGGTCGACCGCGGCCGCGCCGAGCGAGTCGATCTCGAACTTGGCGACGTAGCCGGGCAGCGCGGGATCGGTGGTGACCTCGCCCTGCCACTGCGCCGTGCGATCGCCGTTGGCCTCGCTGACGGTCAATGCCAAGCCGTGGACGGTGCCCGGTCGCAGGCCACGCACGCGAAAGTGCAAGCTGGTCGCCGGCTCGCCCTCGCCAGGACCGAGCAGGAACACCCGCACGTCGTCATCGGTGAGGTGGGTGAGCTCGCCAGTGCCCGGCGCGGTGAGCTCGCAGACCACGTCGATGATCATGGGCTGGCCTGGGTGGTGGATGATCGTGGGCTCGGCAAGCGCGAACGCGGCGGGCTCACCAGACTCGCTGCTCGATTCGGTGTCGGTCCCAGAGTTGGTTGTGCCGCTGGGGTCGTTGCCGGCCGCACGACAGGCGCTGAGCCCCACACACGCACACACGGCCACCCAACCCCGCATCTAGTGAATCCTACGCGATGGGGGACGGGGCGGTACGGATTTTTTCGGCTCGATCGCGGGAGCCGTACCCAGGCTCACTCCTTGTGCTTGGCCAGCCTCGCCAGCGAACCGATCCGCGCTTGGATCTCGGCGACCTGTTGTTGCAGCAGATCGAGCTCGAGCTCGAGTGAGGGCGCGCCCTCGTGGGCGGCCCGCGCGAGCTCCACGGCCTCGGACTGGGCCTCGTCCATGCCGCTCATGATCACGCCAATGAACAGGTTCAAGATGATCATCGTGCCGATCAGGACGAACGACACGAAGAACAGCGCGCCAACGAGGGGCTGGGCGACCGGTGAGCTGCACAGCACGACCGAGTCCGCGTCGTAGCCGTAGCGATCGCAGCCGTACATGTTGATGTACATGACGTCGGTCCAGTCCTCGAGCGTGACCACGCGGAACAGCGAGAGCATCGCCATCTCCAGGGACTGGAAGTGCAGCGGGTCGTTCTCACCAAACAAGAACACCGCGGCCACCGCGTACACGTAGAACAGCATGAACAGCAGCACGCTGACGTAGAGCATCGAAGGGATGCTCTTGAGCAGCGCGCCAACGAGGATCTGCAGCTTGGGCAGGGCCTTGACCAGCTTCAGCACCCGCAGCAGTCGCAGCAGCCGCAGGACCGTGACAGCGTTGCCCTCGAAGGGGAGGAAGCACGCGGCGACGATGACGAAGTCGAAGACGTTCCACGGGTCCAGGAAGTACCGCCACGGGCGCTTGCCCTCGGCGGCCATCTTGACCACGATCTCGGCCACGAAGATCCACAAGATCAGCTGGTCGCCAATGTGCAGCGCGTTGTGATAGCGCTCGACGAGGCCCGGGTAGGTCTCGAGCCCCACCAGCACACCGGCAAGCACGATCACCGCTGTGATCGAATTTTGAAACCAGGCTGCGTTGGCGATCTTCTTGAAAAATTCTTGCACGGACTCGGACTCCCAGTGAAGCGGCGGAGCGTACGCAGGGCCGGGTTGGGGATCAACGGATGTGCACAGTCGCGAAACGGGGCGATCGCGCGGTCGCCGGGGCGGTATCATGCCGAGATGGGCGTCACCGAAGAGCTGTATCGACTCGGTCAGGCCGCGCGCCGGCTCAACGACGGCTCGGATCAGCTCGATCGCACGCTGTCCGAGATCGACGGCGCGCTCGCACGCTTGATGCTCGGGTTCGAGTATCAGCTGCCGCGACCAATCGCGGAGCACGTGCATCATGACAACGCGGGCAAGCGCGTGATCGAGGTCAGCTACCTGGGCTATCTGCGCATGGACGCGGGGGGCGACCCTGGCGAGTCGATCTCGAGCGGGGTCGCCAAATTTCACCTGGGGGTCAAGACCTTGAAGATCCTCGAGGGTCGCAGCTCCTCCGGGGAGCAGCCCGGCCGCGTCGTCACCCTGCTCGAGGCACCGCGGGCGATCCGGCACGCGGCCGTCGATCACCTCGCGCGCTTGGTGGCCGGGCTCGCCGAGCAGGTCGACGAGATGGTCGGCAACATCGAGCGGCGCAACGCGATCGCGGTGTCGATCCTCGACACCCTTGGCAGTTCCCGGGAGTAGGGCCGCCTCCTCCCCCCCCGCAGGGTGGCTGTTTCGGCGGTTGCGCGGCCATGCCCGTCGCCGCCCGCTTCTGATACCCTCGGCGAATGTCGAGTCGTCGCGTTGTATCGGGTCTGAGTGCGTGCTTCACCGTGGGCGTCTTGGCCGCGAGCGGCTGCGGTGACGGCCGGGGTGACGGCACGAGCACCAACGCGACGGGCTTCACCGCCAGCGCGGACGGTACCGGCGACGGCATCACCAGCCAGAGCAGCATGGGCGACGGCGACGGCGACACCGGTGACGGCGACGCGGACACCAACACGACCAACACGACCAACACCGGAGACGGCGACGGCGACCCCGGCGACGGAGACGGCGACACCAGCGGCGGCCCCAAGTTCGACATCGCGGGGATCCCCGACGGCGAGCTCGACTGCCAGTGCGGCACCAGCCTCGACTTCTCCTACATCTGGATCGCCAACAGCACCCAGAGCACGGTCACCAAGCTCAACACCGAGACCATGGAGGAGGAGGGCCGGTTCTTGACGCGCGCCGACGGCAACGGCAGCCCCTCGCGGACCTCGGTCTCGCTCTCGGGCCGGGCGGTCGCGGTCGCCAACCGCAACGGCGGCGTGGTCAAGGTGTTCTCGCAGCACGAGGACTGCGACCCCAACAAGAACGGGATGCCGGGCCTGCAGACCTCGACGGATCTCAACTACCTGCCCTGGGGCGAGGACGACTGCGTCGATTGGTTCGTGCCCTTCGACTACACGACCCAGCGCCCGGTCGCGTGGGCGCCGGGCATCTTGGACATGAGCACCTGCACCTACTCCAACGAGCAGCTGTGGACGGCGGGCTGCAAGCCCGGTCAAGACGCGGTGGTCAAGGTCAGCCTGATCGACGGCGACACCGGCAACATCGAGTTCACCGTCAGCGTGCCCGGCTTCGAGTGCTCCTCGCTCTCGCCCTACGGCGGGGCCGTCAACGCCGAGGGCAACTTTTGGTTCACGAACTTGGTCCCGGGCAGCGATCGGCTTGGCTTCGTCAATCGCCTGACCCAAGAGACGCAGGTGTGGAACATGCCGATCACCCCCTACGGCATGACCGTCGACCACGACGGCAACCCGTGGATCGCCTCGTGGTCGAGCAGCCAACAAGCGAGCGCGGCCAAGTTCGACGTGCAGACAGAGACTTGGTCGTACGCGAACAACCATGTCGCGCACAGCTTGTCGGGCATCCAAGAAGACGCGAACGGCCGGATGTGGATGAACTACTGGACCTACGACGGCCAGAACATGGGCACGGGCGGGCTGGTGTACATCGACATGGAGACGATGCAGGTCAGCGAGCCCTTCGACCTTGGCTGCCAATCCAGCACGTGCCGCGGGATGAGCGTGGATCTCAATGGCATGATCTGGTCGACCTCGATGGCGAGCAATACTGCGTTCCGCTTCAACCCCGACACGCTGCAGATCGACACCTATAGTCAGCTAGTTGGGCCCTACACCTACTCGGACATGACCGGGTGGGGCATTCAGAGCGCCGCCTGCGGGCCCCAGGGGTGAGGCCGGGGGCAGGGCGGGGGCAGGGGCGGCGACCAGCTGCTCGACCCGGGCGGCGACCAGCTCGCTCAGGCCAAGCTTGGCCAAGCCGCCGGTGACTTGGCCAAGCTGCGACGACGCGCTGGCTTGCACGTGCGCGGCGGGGATCCTCGTCGGTCGGTCTTGCTTGGTTGGGTCCGTGGCGGATGCCCTGCGCTTGGTCTCGGTCTCCGAGATCGTGACCGGTCGCGGTGTCTGGCCACCGCCAGCGTAGTACGCCGAGCCGCGGCCACCACGTTCGGCGACGCCAGCCGCCGGATCCTGTTCCCCCGCGCCCCCGCTTGGCTGGGACTCGCCGCTGACGACGCCGAGGTAGCCCTGCTTGTCGCTGCGCTCGGCGTCGCGCGGGGCAAACTGCATGACGATCAGGAACCCAATGTACGCAGCAGATGCCGCGAGCACGCAGCCAAACAACAAGCGGTCGACGGGGGCGCGGCCCAGCTCGAGGGGCTCGGGTGCATGCTCGTCGTCGCTGGTGGTTCCCATCGCCCGTCCCCGACAGTCATGGCGCGGGCACGTTCCCGCCACCGGACGATAGCAGAGCGACTCAGCCAGGCTCGCCGATGACCTTGACCTCGGTCTCGAGCCGCACGCCGTGGACCCGCTCGACCTCGGCGCGGACGAACTCGATCAGCTCGAGCATGTCGGCGGCCGTGCACGCGGGGTCGATCGAGCGATCGACCACCAACCAGTTCGCGTGCTTGGGCGAGACGATCGCCCCCCCGCGCCGCGTGCCCTTGAGCCCGGCGGCCTCGATCAGCCGGCCCGCGTGGTCGCCCGTTGGGTTCTTGAAGGTGCTGCCGTTGTTCGGCACCTTCTTGGGCTCGCGCTCGTCCCGGCGCTTGCGCAGCGCGGCGACCTCGGCGTCGATCTCGGCGCGCGGGCGCGGTCGCAGCTCGAGCTCGGCCCACACGACGATCTCGTGCTTGGGCAGATCCGAGTCGCGGTAGCGAAACCCACACGCGGCGTGATCACGCAGGCGCTCGCGCCCGCTCAGATCCAAGCTGCGGACCTTGGTGACGACGTTGGTGAACTCGCCCAGGTAGGTGCCGGCGTTCATGATCAGCCCGCCGCCGACGCTGCCTGGCACGCCACCTAGAAACTCCACGCCGCCAAGCTCCCACGCCGTGGCTTTGGACAACAGGCGGCCCGTCGACGCGCCGGCCTCGACGTGCACGCGGGTTGGCTGGCCTTCGGGATCGGGCCGAGACACCTCGTTGATCCGGCCCAAGTTGATCACCACCCCCCGCAGGCCGCCGTCGCGGACCAGCAGGTTGGTGCCGCTGCCGACGAAGTGGACCGGCGTCTTGCTGGCCTCGCAGCGGGCCAAGAGCGCGGCGAGGGTCGGGATGTTGGCCGGGCGCGCCCACACGTCGGCCGGGCCGCCCAGGCGCAGGGTCGTGTGCCGGGCCATGGGCTCATCGAGGCGCAGCTCGAGCAACGCCGGATCCATCTCCAGCAAGTCCAGCGCGCGGACCGACTCTGGGGACTCGGCGACGGACAGCGCACCGAGTCCCTCCACCAGTCCCGCCAGCACGGCTTGGCCCAAAGATGCGCGCACGGCTCAGCGCTCCGTTGGCTCAGGGGGGCGCGAGAGGGCATCCACGAGCGCGTGGCTGACCTTGGTGATGCTGCCCGCGCCAAGCGTGAGGGTCAGATCCCCGGGCCGCGCGTGGGCACGCAGCAGCGCCGTCGTTGCCGCCACCGGATCTAGATCTGCGCCGACCAACAGCACCGGGCGCTCGGGCTTGCGGGCCTGTACCAACGCGGCGAGCCGCTCGCTGTCGATGCCGGGGATCGGGGCCTCCCCGGCCGGGTAGATCGGGGTGAGCACGATCAGATCCGCGTCGTCGAGCGAAGCCGCGAAGTCTTCGATGTGGTCGCGCACGCGGGTGTAGCGGTGGGGCTGAAACGCCGCGACGATCCGCCGGTCCGGGTACGCATCGCGGGCCGCCGACAAGGTCGCGCGCAGCTCGGTGGGGTGGTGCCCGTAGTCGTCGACGACCGTCACGCCGCCAACCTCGCCGCGCAGCGTGAACCGCCGCTGGACCCCCGAGAACTCGCGCAGGGCCTTGCGACACACCGCCATGGACACGCCTTGCTCGTCACACAGGGCGATCGTGGCGAGCGCGTTGAGGATGTTGTGGCGACCCGGCATGGCCAGCTCGACGCGGCCGCGATCCTCACCGTGGGCGAGCACGGTGAAGCTGCTGCGGCCGTTGTTCATCACGATCTCGGCTGCCCGATAGTCGGCGTCGACGTGATCGATCGCGTAGGTCACGGTCCGCTTGGTCAGCCGTGCACGGATCGAGCGGATGTTTGGATCGTCCAGGCAGATCGTTGCCATGCCATAGAACGGCACGCGGTTGGCGAAGCCGACGAACGCGTCGAGCAAGCCGGCCAGATCGCCGTAGTGATCGAGGTGCTCGAGATCGATGTTGGTGATGATCGCGTGGGTGGGCGACAGGACCAGGAAGCTGCCGTCGCTCTCGTCTGCCTCTGCGACGAACACCTCGCCGTAGCCAAGCCGCGCGTTGGAGTCGAAGCTGTTGACCTTGCCGCCAATGACCACCGTGGGATCGAGCCCGGCCTCGTGGAGCACGGCCGCGACCATGCTGGTCGTCGTTGTCTTGCCGTGCGAGCCGGCCACCAGCAGGCCCTGCTTGAGCCGCATCAGCTCGCCAAGCATCTCGGCCCGGGGGATCACGGGGATCTTGCGCGCGTGAGCGGCGAGCACCTCGGGGTTGGTCGCCGGGATCGCGCTGGAGATCACGACCACGTCGGCGTCGTCGAGGTGGGCTTGGTCGTGGCCGCGGTGCACGGTGGCGCCAAGGCCCACGAGCCGGCGGGTGGTCTCGCTGTCGCTGAGATCCGTCCCTGTCACGCGGTAGCCCAGGTTGACGAGGACCTCGGCGATGCCGCTCATGCCGATGCCGCCGATGCCGACGAAGTGGATATGTGTGTCGCGCTTGCGGAACATGCGAGGTCGAATGGTGGGGCCCAACGTGGCGCCCAAAGCAGCGCTCGAAGCGATGCGGGGATCGGCGAACTCTACCTGTTGAGGCCGAACCCGAAAAGCTGTCGGTCGCACCCCAACTTGACGCGCCGCGAGCTGCCCGGCATTCCCTCGCGGGTGGCCGCGATCGACGAGGAACTCGATGACGCCAGCGTCGAGGTGATCGCCCGCGAGCTGAGCCGGTGGTTCGCAACCAACGCGCGAGACCTGCCTTGGCGCCGCACCCGCGACCCCTACGCGATCTGGGTCTCGGAGATCATGCTGCAGCAGACCCGGGTCGAGACCGTCGAGAACTACTGGAGCAGCTTCCTCGCCCGGTTTCCCACCGTTCACGCGCTGGCCAGCGCGGACCAAGACGCGGTGCTCCAACAGTGGAGTGGGCTCGGCTACTACCGGCGCGCGCGGCTGCTGCATCGCGGGGCCAAGCACGTGCACGAGGAGCTTGGTGGCGCACTGCCAAGCGCGGCCGAGCAGCTGCGCACGATCCCGGGGATCGGTCCCTACACCGCGGGCGCGATCGCTTCGATCGCCTTTGATCAGCGGGCACCGCTGGTCGACGGCAACGTCGCGCGGGTCCACTCGCGCCTGGCCCAGATCGAGCAGCCCCGTGAGCAAGACGCCAAGGCCGCCCAGCACTGGCGCTTCGTCGAGCGCGTGCTCGAGCACGGTCGTCCGCGGGTGCTCGCGCAGGCCTTGATGGAGCTCGGCGCGACCGTGTGCACACCCGGGAACCCGCGCTGTTCCGAGTGTCCGGTGCGGCGTGTCTGTCGTGCCCACGCCAGCGGTACCCAAGGGCTGATCCCGGCGGTGCGGGTCAAGAAGAAGTCGCCCGAGCTGCACTTTCACGCGCTCGCGCTCGGTCACGGTCAGCGGCTGCTACTCGAGCGGCGACCCGCCGAAGGGCTCCTCGCGGGGCTGTGGTGTCTGCCCCTGTTCGAGCGGCAGCTGCAGGGCGAGCCTGGTGATCTCGACGCCCAGCGCGACGCGCTCGCGGCCGCGGCGAGCGAGCAACTTGGCGTGGCGATCACCCTCGACGCGCGCCCGGCTGCCGCGGTCAAGCACGTGTTCACCCATCGCGTGTGGCACCTGCTCCCGTGGTCCGGGCGTGCGCGTCGGGCCGTGCGAACCCGGCAACGCGCCGACGCGCGCAACTTCATGTGGTTGGGCGAGTCGTCGCAGCCAGACGGTGGCGTCCCAAGCCTGACCCGCAAGCTGCTCGCGGCGGTCGGTCATGGCCAGGCGGGGGACCCCACACCATGAGCAGATCGATGAGCTGATCCGCCGCGAACCAGCGAGCGCTCAGCGGCGCGACTTCTTTTTCGCGCCCTTCTTCGTCTTCTTCTTTGCGACCTTCTTCTTCGCGGCCTTCTTGGCGGTCGTCTTCTTCTTTGCGGCCTTCTTGGCGGTCGGCTTCTTCTTTGCGGCCTGCTTGGAGGTCGTCTTCTTCTTCGCGGCCTTCTTGGAGGTCGTCTTCTTCTTGGCGGTCGTCTTCTTCTTCGCGGCCTTCTTCGACGTCTGCTGCTTCGCGGCCTTTTTGGAGGTCGTCTTCTTCTTTGCGGCCTTCTTGGAGGTCTTTTTCTTCGCAGACTTCTTGGAGGTCTGGACCTGCGCGACCTTCTTTGCGGCCTTCTTGGAGACTTTCTTCGAGACCTTCTTCGAGACCTTCTTGGGGATCTTCTTGGAGGTCTTCTTCTTGGCGACCCGCTTCGAGATCTTGGGTGCCGCCACCTCGATCTCGGGCGCGTCGTCCTGATCGTCCTGATCGTCCTGATCGTCTTGTTGATCATCTTGATCATCTTGATCATCTTGATCATCTTGATCATCGACCTCGGCAGGGGCGACCTCGACGACGGCCTCGGGACGCCGGCTCGGGGCCGGCGCTGCGCTGGGGCGATCACTCTCATCGAGCAGGGCGTCCGCGAGCTCGGCGAGGCTCATGTCGGCGAAGGGCTCGCCCCAGCCAAGCAGCTCGGCCGCGTCGACCACCTCACCCAGCGTCGTCTCCGGGTCCAGGGTCTCGCGGAGCGCCCGAAGGATCTCCCGCCGTTGGGCTGGGAGAAGATAGGTCTGGTACGCCTGCTGAAACCTGCGGTGTTCGCTCGACACGGTGCGGGACTATAGGGGGGTGGTGGCCCCCCCACAAGCCTGGTGACCTGGTCGACGGCGGCCCCGACGCGGAGCTCAGTTGTCCTCGTCGGGCTCGAGCGGCGTGAGTTCATCCTCGTCGTCGCCCTCGGAGTAGTCGACGCCGGGCTTGGGCATCATGTCCTTGTAGGGCTGCTGGCGGGTGCCGCGGATCCGGCCCTCCGTGACGGTCACGGGGATTGGGTCGATCAGCTCGTACTTGTACCCGCGGGTTGGCAGCCGCATCTGATACTGGTTGCCGTTGTACTCGAACTTCTTGCCGGCGCCGATCTGCGTCTGACCCTCGCGGGTGTAGGCGCGGTGCTGCAGGATCATCGAGAACATCCGGACCGCGTTCATGTTGTAGAGCCGATGACAGCCATGCGAGTAGCGGCGCAGGATCGACATGTAGTCAACGCTACCGTGGGTGCGGATCTGGTTGTCGAACACCGAAGTGGTGCCGTCGTTCTTCTCGTGCAGCTTGACGTGGTAGCCGGCGACCAGGCCATAGGCAGACATGTAGCCTGGGCCGGTCTCGTCGTAGTTCACGACCCGTCGCATCTTGCCGTTGACGTACTTGAGCTTGGTCAGTGACTTGGTTGGCGTGCCGTCCGGCGGAATCCACACCGGCGCGGCCATGATCGTCTGCCACACCCGATCGCCCACGTCGGAGTTCTTGTAGGCGTAGTACTCCTTGCCGTCGACGAGCTCCGAGCGCCACGAGCCGATCGTCGTGCGCCAGTGGACCAGCGGGATGCGCTGGTTCTCGTAGGTGACATACAAGGTCAGCTTGGGGTGACGCTTGCGCGGCTGCGCGCTCTTCTTGCCGTCTTCGGAGTAGGGGAAGTCGTACCAGACATCGCCGCGATCGATGACCGTGGAGAACGCCATGTCATCGGAGTAGTAAGCCGGGAGCGCCGGCAGCTTCACGGCCACGAGCAGCTCACCGAACTGGTCGGGGTGCTCGGGGTCGTCGGTTGCGAGCTTCTCTAGGGCCTCGAGCGAGGCGAGCGCGGACTCGGGATCATCGAGCTCGAGCGCGACGATCGCCGCTTGCGTGAACTCGGTGGCCAGATCACGCAGCTGGTGCTCAGCGCCGCTCTTGTCGGTGTAGCGAAAGTCTGGCTTCCAGTCTCGCGCGGATCCGTCTTCGACGATGCCGGCCGAGGACACGACCCGCTCGCGCAGCACCCTGATGAGTCGGGCGTAGACAGCGTCGCGCGGGGACAGAGCCAAGACCGCGACGTTGTCGGACGTGAAGTGACCCCAGCCCATCACGTCGTGCTTCTTCTCGAAGTTGGCGAGGGCGTGGGTGGTGCTGCTGTCGAACACGCCAGCCTCGAACTTGCCCTGGCCCTCCTTCTCGTTGAACAGCTCCTCGCAGCGAAACCGGATCTGCGCGTTGCGGATGATCTGGACCTCGCGGTCGAGCGCGTGGAATTTTTCGTAGGCCCGCTGCAGATCCTCGACCTCGGCCGCCGCGGCGTAGTTGCCGGCGTCCACGGCGTCGCCGAGCTTGGCCTTGCGCATGCCCTTCTCGAGCCGGTTCCTGGCTCCCTTCCAGGCGCGCAGGCGCTTGGCGCCGCCCTTCTTGGTGTACGGCATGGTCCCGACGGTTGGATCGAATTTGCTGCCGTCGTAGCCGGCGTCGGTCAGGCACTGCTCGATCTGCGGGAGCGCGCGCCACTCTTGCAGCACGACCGACAACGTGGGCGGGATCCCGTAGAGCTCTAGATAGTTGTGCTCGTGCGGGTCGAGGGCGTCGCCGTCGTGATCGCTGCGATCGTTGGCGAGGTCGATGTAGCGGGCCGCGTAGGTGTTGTCGCTGAAGTCTTCGGCGCCGGGGGTCTTGTGCGAGAAGATGTAGGGGCGCCAGCTGTCACCCAGATCGATGACCGTGTAGCCGCGGGCCTCGGCCTGGGCGATCTTCAAGGCGCGCGGCTCGTCGAGCTGCTCGGGGTCGATGACAAACGCGTTGCCGACGGCGTGCTCGCGCAGGCTGGTCTTGGTTGGCGGCCCGGCGTCGAGCTCTTGCTCCCAGGTATTGGCTGCGCTCGACTCCGGACTGTTGACCTCGCCCGCGGTGCCATGAACCGGATCGATGGCGGTCTCACGGGTGGCGTCGTTGGAGCAGGCGCCCAGGAAGACCGCGATGAGCGCGAACGCGGCGAGGCCCGCATGAGATCGCCCTTGCGCGGAGCGCATGTTCAGATTGGGGCGCAGATGCGGACCGCGAGCGGGACCCGAGGTCCGCGGGGCGTCGAGGCGAGCAAGTGGCGCGGCGGCCTTCGTGTGACGGGGGGCTGGCACGTGCATGACTTTAGCTCTCGGTCCGCAGACGGACCAAAACGGCTCAAAAATCCGGGAAACACAGAACTTTACAAGCGTCGGGCCACGTGCCACGTTTCGGCGGCCTGAGGAGGCGGATGCCTTGCGTCTTCTGAAAATACTGCTCGGTCATACTGTGGTCTTCGGCGTCGCGATCCTCGTGTCGTCCTCTTGCGGCGTCAACTACCCCCCGACGGCGTTTCGCTGCTCGCCGGGTGGGGACTCGCCGAATTGCCCAACCGAGAGCGGGGCTGTCTACCAGTGTTGCTCAGATGATCCAGCGGCGCTGGACCTGCGCTCATCGGCCAACGGCGGCGATATCGATGCGACCGTGTCGCCGAAGTATCAAGGTCGGGGTGGTACGGGAACGCCTATCTTCTCGGGCGGCAACAACCCGCTGAGCAAGTCTGGCATGTGCGTTCAGGTTGGCAGCGTGCCCCCAACGCTCGCGCTCGCCGACGTCAACGCGGCAGGCTGCCCGATCCCCTGCAACCCCAGCTGGGGCACGAACGATCTCAACGCCGTGTGCGGTCAGGGCACGATCTGCTGCCAGACCACCGAGATCGAGTTTGAAGACTGCGTGCTGGATCCCAACATGGGTGACAACGGTTGCTACCGCCCCGTCGTCGGTACCGACATCATGGGGACCAACAGCAGCACCAACCTGACCAATTGGGGCGGCAGCAAGCACGCCACCCACCAAGATCCCAGCGGCACCAACTGCGAGGTGTTCGTCGCGGGTCTGCCTTCGTCCGTGTACAGCGGCCAGGGCATCGATCCGGGCGACGCGCTGCGCGCTTGCTATCACCGGCTCACGGTCGCCGACCGGCGCGGTTTCTGCCTTGGTGGCGGGCCAGGTGTGTTTTGTCCGCTCGCGCAGCCGAACTACCGCGACGCCTGTGAGCAGCGCAACGATCTAGAGCTGCGCCAAGGCTGCGGCTGAGCTGCCAGCTTCGTGGGCTGATAGCGGTTGGCCAAGGGTTCACGTCGGCTGGATTCCTGATATCTTCGTCCCGTGCCGAGCTGGTTGAAGACCGCCTTCCTCTACACCTCCGCGTTCGCTAGCGCGGCCGTGTTCGCTACCGCGTGCGACCCAAGCTACGGGATCCGTTCGTTCCGCTGTGACCCGAGCGCGGGCGACTGCCCGACCAAGTACGGCGTTGGCACCTACGTGTGCTGCTCCGATGATCCCGCCGCGATCGATCTGAGTGACGTCGACGCTGTCGCGCTGCCCAGCTACGGCGGCGGACCCGGCATCCCGCTGTACGCGTCGGCCAACAACAACAACGGCACGTCGGGGTTTTGCATCGACACCTCGAGCGTTCCACCGGCCGCCGGCATCATGGAAGTCGGCCCGGGCCAAGGCTGTCCGTTGCCGTGCAACCCCACCTGGGAAAAGGCAGACATCACCGCGGTGTGTGGCACCGCGACTTCGTGCTGCGCGACCGTGGAGCTGCAAGAGTCGGACTGCGGCCTCGACATGTCGCTGGGCGCCAACGGTTGCTGGCGGCCCGTCACCGGCGGCGACATTCAAGGTCTCAAGGGCATCGACGTGTCCGACTGGAGCGCCAGCGATCATGCGACCCACCAGGATCCAGGTGGTGGCGGCTGCGAGGCGTTCGTCGCCGCGCAGGCCGGGGCGATCTCGGCTGCTGGGCTGAGCACCAACGACGCTCTGTTCGCGTGCTTCCGCAAGCTGAGCGTCGCCAACCAGCGTGGGTTTTGCCAGGGCGCGATGGACTGCCCGCTGGCGAACCCTGCCCATCGCGACGCCTGCGAGCAAAAGAACGACGCCGAAGGCCGCCTCGACTGCGGGTGACCTTCATTACCCCCACAGCCAGTTTCGCACTTCGCAGGTCACTCGCTTCGCTCGCTCCCGAGGGGCAGGCTGTTCGCGGTCGCATGTGTGGCCCCCTAGAAGGGGGCTCTGGTCTGGGCGCTGATGGCCACCGTAGGGCGCTCCATCTGGGAGCCCCCACAGCCAGTTTCGCACTTCGCAGGTCACTGGCTTCGCTCGCTCCCGAGGGGCTGGCTGTTCGCGGTCGCATGTGTGGCCCCCTAGAAGGGGGCTCTGGTCTGGGCGCTGATGGCCACCGTAGGGCGCTCCATCTGGGAGCCCCCACAGCGCGCTTCTCAGATCACTCGCTTTGCTCGCGGGGCTCGAATAGGGTGCGTAATGCGCGCCGAGTTGTGTGGGCGAATCATGCGCCTGGTGCTGATCGGCCGAAAATCGGCGGTTTCAGGGGTGACGAGCGGGGACGGCTTGACAGCGGCAAGCGCTCGGCGCATCGATGCTGCCCCGACGGCCGGAACCTCGGCCCTCCTAACTTCAATTAATGCCCCACGAGCGGGCACCTTGCGTGATCTGCGCGTGTCCTGAGTCGGTGGCCCGAGGCGTCACCGACGCCACCCGGTGAGTCGAGAGCCCAGCCCCTCATGGCCAAAAAAGCCACCAAGAAGCCCAGCAAGAAGACCAGCAAGGCTGGGGCCAAGAAGAAGGTCGCCGCCAAGAAGAAGGTCGCCGCCAAGAAGAAGGTCACGGCGAAGAAGAAGCCTGCGGCGAAGAAGAAGCCTGCGGCGAAGAAGAAGCCTGCGGCCAAGAAGGCTGCGGCGAAGAAGAAGCCTGCGGCCAAGAAGAAGCCTGCGGCCAAGAAGAAGACCACCACCAAGAAGGCGGCGAAGAAGAAGACCACCGCGAAGAAGAGCGCGGCGGCGTCCAACCGCAAGGCTACGGTCAAGACCGTCCGCGCCGCGCCGGGCAAGTCGGTGGCGATCGGCAAGCAGCTGGTCATCGTAGAGAGTCCGGCCAAGGCCAAGACGATCAACAAGTACCTTGGCGACGGGTTCGTCGTGCGTGCCTCGGTTGGGCACATTCGCGATCTGCCGAGTCGCGCGCCCAAGGGCACCAAGCAGCCCGTGCCCGGGGTCGACATCGAGAACGACTTCGCGCCGACCTACGAGATCCTCAGCCAGAAGACCAAGACCGTCGCGGAGCTCAAGCGCGACGCCAAGGCGGCCGACGTCGTCTGGTTTGCGACGGACCTCGACCGCGAGGGAGAGGCCATCGCCTGGCACCTCGCCGAGGTTCTCGAGATTGATCCCACCGTCGCGAAGCGCGTGGTGTTCAACGCGATCACCAAAGACGAGATCAAGCGCGCGTTCGCGAAGCCGCGAGCGATCGACGTCGATCGCGTCAACGCCCAGCAGGCCCGGCGCATCCTCGATCGCATCGTTGGCTACCAGGCGTCGCCGCTGCTGTGGAAGAAGGTCGCGCGCGGGCTCTCGGCGGGTCGCGTGCAGTCGGTCGCGGTTCGGCTGGTCGTCGAGCGCGAGCACGAGATCGAGGCCCACGTCCCCGACGAGAACTGGCGCGTCGACGTGCGCTTGGCCAGCGATGTCACGGCCGCGCCCAAGCTGGCCGAGCAGTGGCGGGAGTTTCTCGCGACCACCGACGAGAAGGGGCGTGGCCCCAACAAGCGGCTGCAGAACAAGTGGATGGCCGAGCAAGCCTCGATCGCCACCGAGCTGTACGAGATCGGCGGCGAGCGGTTCAAGCTGGGCTGCAAGGCCGATGAGCCCGTGGATCTGTCGGACAAGGTCCAGCTCGTGGTCGAGGCCGTCGGCCTGCGCGAGGTCCAGATCTCGACGGTCGAGGATCTAGAGGGCAAGGGCCCCGCGTGCTTCATTCGCAGCGTCAGCGGCAGCGTCGACTTTGGCGCCCGCTACGAGGTCGCTTCAATCGAGACGCGCCAGACCTCGACCAAGGCGTCGCCGCCGTTCATCACCTCGACCCTGCAGATGGCCGCGGCCAACCAGCTGGGCTTCTCGGCCCAGCGGACCATGCGGCTGGCCCAGGATCTCTACGAAGGTGTGGACCTCGCGGGCGAGGGCCAGGTCGCGCTGATCACCTACATGCGGACGGACTCCACGCACCTGTCGCCCGAGGCGATCAACAGCGCGCGTGACTACATCGGCTCGGCCTACGGCGAGGCCTACCTGCCCAAAGAGGCCAAGCAGTACTCCTCGAGCAACAAGGACGCGCAGGAAGCCCACGAGGCGATCCGACCCAACGAGGTCCCGCGCGATCCCGAGACGATCCGCGCCAAGCTGCATGGCCCGCGCGCCGAGGAGCACTACAAGCTCTACAAGCTGATCTGGAGCCGGTTCGTGGGCTGCCAGATGACCCCCGCGCGCTGGGACTCGACCTCCGTGTTGCTGCGCCGCAGCGACAAGGACACCGGCGCGGTGCTCAAGGCTTCGGGCCGCGTGCTGGCCTTTGATGGGTTCTATCGCGCGACCGGGGTCCCAACGGCGAGCGACGAGCAGACCCTGCCCGAGGTCTCCGAGGGCCACGTCTACGCGCCCTTCGAGATCCAGCCCCAGCAAAAATTCACCAGCCCGCCGCCGCGCTACTCCGAGGCATCGCTGGTCAAGGCGCTCGAGTCGGCTGGGATCGGCCGACCCTCGACCTACGCCTCGATCATTCAGGTCGTGCAGAGCCGCAACTACGTCGAGCAGCGCGACCGTCGGTTCTACGCGACCGACCTTGGCGAGGTCGTGACCGACAAGCTGATCGAGGCGTTCCCCGATCTGATGGACGTTGGCTACACGCGCCAGATGGAGAGCGAGCTCGACGAGGTCGAAGAGGCCAAGGTCGACTGGGTCGCGATGCTGCGCCGCTTCTACGGC
Organism: Enhygromyxa salina; assembly: GCF_000737335.2. Taxonomy (GTDB): domain Bacteria; phylum Myxococcota_A; class Polyangia; order Nannocystales; family Nannocystaceae; genus Plesiocystis; species Plesiocystis salina_C. The sequence continues at coordinate 44,888 of NZ_JMCC02000048.1, forward strand.
AGCTTCGCGGCCTCGCTCGAAGAGGCGCACGAGGGCATGGCCCACGCCAAGGCCGAGATTCAGCCGGCGCTCTACAAGTGCCCCAAGTGCGGCTCGCGGACCTGCTACCGGTTTGGCCGCAACGGCCGGTTCTTGTCGTGCACCACCTACCCCGAGTGCGACTACGCAGCGCCGATCGATCGCCGCGGCCGCCCGCTGCTGCCCGAGCGCGTTGACGTTCGCAACCCCGAAGACGGCTCGAGCATGGAGCTCCGCAACGGTCGCTTCGGACCCTTCCTGGCCTCGGAGAACTACCCAGAGAGCACCTTCGTGCTCAACTTGGACCGCAAGGGCGCGGTCAAGTACCCGGCGGTGCCGCCGTTGTTGATCCCCGTTGAAGAGGGGATTCAGTGCTCGAAGTGCGAGGCGCCGCTGAACCTGCGTCGGGGCAAGCGCGGCCCGTGGCTGGGCTGCTCGCGGTTCCCCAAGTGCCGCGGCCGGCATGCCTGGAAGGCGATCGACGAGGACAAGCGCGAGCAGTTCGAGGCCCAGCTGGCCGAACACGAGAAGGGCCACCCGATCCCCGTGATCGCGCGGCACGACGGCACGGTGATCCCCGAAGGCACCCCCGCCGCGGATCTGCTGCTCAGCGGCGGCGTCGCAGAGCTCGACATCCACCCCGAGGCCACCGCCGAGCTCGGCGAGACCGCCCCGCCCCGCCGTCCCTCTTCAGCGTTGATGGGATGACGAGCGGGACGGCTTGCCGTCCCGCGCTCGCAGCTCTCAGCCAACCGCAGCGATAGCCGGACGCGCGGCCCACTCGGGGACTTCTTCGACCAGCCGCGACTTGGTGAGCTCGAGGTACTCGGTCTCGCGCTCGATCCCCGTGTACGACAACCCCAGTCGCGCCGCGGCCACGCCGGTGGTCCCGCTGCCGTTGAAGGGGTCGAGCACGCGGCCGCCCGCGGGGCAGCTGGCGACGAGCACACGATCGAGCAGCGTCAGGGGCTTTTGGGTCGGGTGCCGGCCATGGCTCTTCTCCGACTTGCCGGGCGCGGTGAACCGCCAGACGTTCTTCATCTGCTTGTCGCCGTTGCGCGACTTCATCTCGGCGTAGTTGTAGTGGTGCTTGCTCTTGGGCCCACGCGCGGCCCACAGCACCAGCTCGGTGCTGTGCGTGAAGTAGCGGCACGAGAGGTTTGGCGGCGGGTTGGGCTTCTCCCAGACCACGTCGTTGAGCAGCTTGAAGCCGAGCTCTTGCATGGCGAAGCCGACCGAGTAGATCACGTGCGAGGTGCCGGACACCCAGATCGTGCCGTCCTTGGTCAGCAGCCGCTGGCAGGCCTCGAGCCAGGTGCGGTTGAAGGTGTGGTTGTCTTGCGCGCCCATGCTCGCGTCCCACTTGCCCTTGTTCACGGCCACGCGCTTGCCCGCCTGGCAGGTGCTGCCACCGTTGCTCAAGAAGTAGGGCGGATCGGCGAAGATCACGTCGACGCTCTGCTCGGGCAGCTCGGCCAGCAGCTCGAGGCTGTCACCCTGTAGCAGCTGCGCGCGGCCATCGTGCGAGCGCCACCACTCGCTGCCATGCACGGGCGGCGGGGCGGTCGCTTCGCGCGGCGGCGGGGCGCTGCGGACCCGCGTGGGCGGGCTCGCCGGCAGGCTCGCGCGCTTGGCTGCGCTGGTCTTCTTGCGTTTGGTCGAGCTCTTTACTTCGGCCACGGCGCCGATGCTGCAGGCCCGATCCAGATTGTCCGAGTTTTAGGCGCATCCGCCCGGACCGGCCGCGAGTGTGGAATTGTTGCATCTGCCACAGCGGCCCTGGTCCTGAGCAACCGTTCACCGGGACCGCTCAGCGCGGTGGTCACAAGCTCTGTTCGAAGAACGCGAGGATCTTCGCCCAGCCGTCCTCGGCGACCTGCGGATCCCAGCGAATTTGGAACAGCGGCCAGCTCGCGGCGTTCGCAATTGGGTGGTGGCCGTCGGTCAAGAACGAGTGACCGGCGGTGGGGAACACGTGGATCTGTGGCTCATGGCCCAGCGCGCTCATCCGCTCGCGCAGGCGATCGGCGTTGCGGCGAAACACCCGGTCGCGGCCGCCATAGCAGCCGATGATCGGCGGGCTCCCGCGCAGCACCTGCGCGGGCGGGAGGTCGCCATAGTTGGTCGAGACCGCGGCAAATTGCCGCCCGACCGCGAGCGCGAGCCCTCCGCCGATACAAAAGCCGATCACGCCCACGCGCGCTTCGTCGAGCTTGGCGTGCTCGATCAGCCACCGCTGCGCCTGCAGGATGCGCTCGGCGATCGGGCCTTCGCCCGACGAGATCGTTGCCAGCGAGCGGCGGATGCAGCCCAGCTTGGACCCATCGTGAAACAGGTCGGGTCCGACGGCGGCGTAGCCAGCTGCGGCGAAGCGATCGATCACGCGATCGATCTCGGGCTGGCGGCCAAAGATCTCGTGGATCACGACCACCCCCCGCGTGGCGCTCTCGGGCAGCGCTGCGTAGCCGGGCATGCTAGGCCCCGTCCCGGAGATCTCGACGTCGACGCCAGACATGGACCACGATGCTAGATCGTTCGGCCTTCGGCGATCGAATTATCCAACCCGAAGCGCGAGCACGAACTGCTCCCACTCGCTGCGGAACGCGCTCATGTCGGGCCCAACCATGGCGACCAGGGTGTCGTATCCATGCGGATCGCGCTGAACCCCCGCGCGAAATTCTTGATAGTAGCGGCGCAGCAACCCGCGCTCTTGCAGCCAGTAACAGAGGTACCGGGCCTGCGCGTAGTTGCTGCCCGGGTCAGCGGTGTAGAAGCCACCGCCGCTCTCGCACATGTCCTGAAACGAGGGGACCTGCTTGGCCCGCAGCGCCGCTTGCAGCCCCGGGAGCCGCCAGTTGGTCAGGCCCATGATCTCACCGTCGATCTCCGCCGACTGCTCGTAGAGCGAGGCCAGACCCTCGTCGAACCACGACGGGCAGTCTGGGAAGTTGGTGGCCATGTAGGGGTGGACGATCTCGTGGACGAGGGTGCCGCCGCCGGTGCCAATGTTCATGACCAGCGCTCGGTCGCTTGGCGAGTAGTAGCCGTAGGGTGTGTCGGGCGGATCCCCGAACAGCTCGCGGGCGTGTTGGTCGTAGCTCTCGCCGGTCTCGAACAAGTAGATCGTGATGATCTCGCCGGGCGGGCGCTCGAAGTAGGCGGCCTGCAGCTGCGTGACCGCCCAGCGGATCGTGGTCATCGCGTGGCCCCTGACCTGCAGGCGGGTGCCGTCGCCAACGACCGCGAACGGGGGCTCGGCGACGACGGTCCAGCCGCGGGGGTCAAAGCGCGCGCGCAGGTGCTCGATGTGAGCGGCGAGGGCCGGGTCGAGCCCGTCTGGGTCCTTGGGCGGCGGGCTGGGTGACGCGGCCTCGCTCGGCTTTGGGCTTGAATGCTGTTCTTTGGCGGGTGCGGGCGTCTGCTGGTGGCGGCCACACGCGGCGCCCACCGGTAGGCCGACCAACACCAACATGAATTGACGACGACTCGCAGGCATTCGACCGAAGCAACGACCGTCGCGCCGGGATGATTCGAGTCGCGCTACACTCGGCCGCGGCGACGCAGACTGGCTGCGCTGCTGTGCTCTGCGATCGATGGAGGAACCTGATGAGCTTCGAAGCGCCCGACTTTCGTGCGGAGATCCGCCGCTTCGTGCACGGCTACGTCGGCGCGCACCAAGACGCGATCCTTCGGGCTGGCGATGTGTTCGATTTCTACGCGCGCCTGATGATCGACACCCGCGTGTCCGGCAACGCCCGGGTCCACGTGGCCTGCGTGCTCGCCTACTTCGTGGTCCCCGACGACGTCTTGCCCGAGGCCGAGCTTGGTCCCTACGGTCTGCTCGATGATCTGTACCTCGCCGCCCACGTGTACAAGATCTTGCGTCGCGAGCTGCCTCGCAACGTGCTCAGCGAAGCGTGGGGTGAAGACGACGCCCTCGAGCAAGTGATGGACGTCGTCTACGCCGAGAGCCGCGCCGCGCTCGGCAAGCTCCGAAAAGATGTCCTGCGGGTCGCCGGGCTGGCTTAGCCGGCTACGGCCTCACCAGGAATGTGGCTCTGAGTGGAGTTGGTGGGCTTTGGCTGCCAGCGACTCGTTCGGAACCTTCGCCGGATCATCGCGTCGTGTGCCCGCGATGGCTGATCCCAACCTCGATTCCTCCGAAGTTCTGTCGACCCCGTCACAGCCCAAGTGGCGTCGCCCCACGCTGTTCATATCTGGTCTGTCACTGCTCGCGCTCGGGGTCTATCTCAACGCTCCCCGGCTCCACACCGCGGACGAACCGTCCGCGTCAAGCCGAGCCGAGGTCGAGCTGCCGCCCGAAGAAGAAGTAGAAGAGGAAGCGGACGAGTATGCGAGCGCTGACGGTGTTCGCCACAAGGGTGAAGAGGGCAAGATGGGCAAGCCAACCTCGAAGTCGGGGTCTGGCATGTACGCGATGAAGGGGCCCAACGACGTGTTGCCGCAGATGGCCCGCGAGTTTGATCCGAACATGGCCGCACGCAACGCGGGGATCATGGGGGTCATGGAGCAGCAATCTGGGCAGTTCCTGGCGTCCCCCCACGGTGGGGCGCTCGCGGTTGGAAGTGACGACGCCGACGTCTGGGGCGGCCTGGTCGGCACCGAGGTCGGCGATATGTACGGCGTGGGTGGGCTGGGTCTGGTGGGATCAGGGCAGGGCGGCGGCGGTGGAGTCGGCCTTGGGCAAGGTCTTGGTCGTGGCGAGCGGGCCAGCGAGCGGGAGCGCTACGGTCAGTTGCCGCCCAACACGTACATTGCGACGAAGCGCGACGCCAAGTCGACCTTCTCGATCGACGTTGACACGGCGAGCTACGCCAACACCCGCAGGTACCTGCTCGAGAGCGGCCAGCTGCCGCCACCCAACGCTGTGCGCACCGAGGAGCTGGTCAACTACTTCGACTACGACTACGCGATGCCCTCGGGTGACGGCGCGCCGTTCTCGGTCACGACCGAGGTTGGCCCAAGCCCATGGAGCGCCGAGCACCGGCTGGTCCACGTGGGTATCCAAGGCTACGTGCCCGCCGTCGAGCAGGTTCCCCCGCGCAACTTGGTGTTTCTGATCGACGTCTCGGGCTCGATGCAGAACGCCGACAAGCTCCCGCTGATCAAGCATGGGCTCGCCTCGCTAGCCGCCGAGCTTGGCGCCGAGGATCGGGTCTCGATCGTCGTGTACGCGGGCGCGGCCGGGGCGGTGCTGCCTCCCACCTCTGGCGCCAAGAGCACCACGATCCTCGCCGCGCTCGATCGGCTCACCAGCGGCGGCGGAACCAACGGCGCCGAGGGCATCGAGCTGGCCTATGAGCTGGCCGAGCGCTCGTTCATCAAAGGTGGGATCAACCGGGTGATCCTGGCCAGCGACGGGGACTTCAACGTTGGGCTCAGCGATCACGACGCGCTGGTGCGCCTGGTCGAGCGCAAGCGCGAGTCCGGCGTGTTCTTGTCGGTGCTCGGCGTTGGCACCGGCAACCTCAACGATCACATGATGGAGCAGATCGCCGACAAGGGGAACGGCAACTACGCGTACATCGACGGGATGGCCGAGGCCCGCAAGGTGTTGGTCGACGAGTCGGGTGCGCTGCTGCAGACGATCGCCAAGGACGTGAAGATCCAGGTCGAGTTCGACCCCGAGCAGGTCGCCGAGCATCGCCTGGTTGGCTACGAAAACCGGGTCCTCGCGCATCGCGACTTCGACGACGACAGCAAGGACGCTGGCGAGATCGGGGCCGGACACACGGTCACCGCGATCTACGAGGTCCTGCCAACGCCAAACCACGACGCGGGGCCGCTGATGACCCTCAACCTCCGCTACAAGCAGCCTGACGCGGATCAGAGCCACAAGCTCACGACCACCGTCAGCGACAGCGGGCGGCGGATGGCCCAGACCTCGACGGACTATCGGTTCGCGGCCGCGGTCGCGGGCTTCGCCGAGGCGCTGCGCGGGACCCAGAGCGACGTCCGCTACGCGGAGATCCTCGAGCTCGCGCAGGGCTCACTGGGCGCCGACACCCGCTGCTACCGGCATCAGTTCCTCGACATGGTCTGGCAGGCCGGGACGCTCGCGGGTGAAGAGATCCCCAAGCCGGACAGCGCATGTGAGCCGGGGGTCGAGGCGCCCAAGCGCGTGGCCACCTGGGTCGACGAGCTGCAGGTGCAGGCGCGCGGCGGGGTCTGGGTCGATCACGAGGTCGAGCCGAGCCGCGATGCCAGCGACGCCGCGTGGATGAGCTTCATGCTCGAGGTCCTGCGTCTGCTCCCGCCGCTGCTGGCCCTGCCGCTGTTCGTGATGGCGCTACGTCGGCCCCGCCGCAAGCGGCAATGACCCTCGCTTCGCTCGCTCCCAACGGGCCGTTTGGTCGCAGGGGTATGTGTGGCCCCCTGGAAGCCCTGGAAGGGGGCTCTCGTCTGGGCGCTGAGGGCCATCGGCGGGCGCTCCATTTACGTGTCGTGGTCTGAGAACGGGGGTAGCTCGAGCTGCGGGAGGTCGACGATCGCGACCCCTCCGCGGCTCGAGGCTCGTACGACCAAGCGGGCGCCGGGGCCGTTGAGCGGGCGGCTCAGTTGGTAGCGAAGCTTGGTCACCGCGGCTCGGGCTGCGGGGATCTCGATCGACTGGGGCCGCGCGGGTTCGTCGGGGCCGGGCGGCTCGGGGGCGTACTCGAGCTCGGCCCAGGCCAACAAGATCGCGCCGGGCTCGAGCGTGAGGGGGGCTTCGGCTTGGTTGGAGATCTCGAGCTCGACGACCACCGCGTCGGGCTCCCACTCGATCGCCAACGCGCGCAGCGAGACCCCGCTCGCGGCCGACTCGCTGTGCGGCTGCGCGGGGGCGCCGGGCTCCTGCGTAGGCCAGCGCACAGCGTCCCAGTGAGCGTCGCCACACCCAACCGACGCGAGCGGCAACAACAGCGCGCACCCGGCCACCCGCGCCGCAACATGTGCCCGCGCTGATCCGTCAGCGCCGAGATTGCCGAGCGGTTTGCCGATCCTGCCAGGGCGCCGAGTCACGGGTTTCATGGTACAGCCGACCCGATGAAGCTCGCTCTTCCGAAGTTCCAATTTCGCTTCATGCGTGCCGCGGGCAACGTCATCTTTCCGGGTAATTTCCACCCGATCGGGACCCAGCGCGACGCCGAGCAGATGGTCGCGCGGGCGCTCGACAACCCGCTCGACCGGCCAACGGCTGGCGAACGCGCGGGCGGTCTGTGGCTGATCGTGGGTGGCACCGGTGGGTTCGGCAGCGCGGCTCGGGTCGCGCTCGCCTGCGATCACGGCGCCGACACGATCAACGTCAGCTTGGACGCGGCGCCCAACCCAGAGAGCAGCAACAAGATCCGCAAGATCGGCTCGCCGGCGTGGCACCGCAACGTGGCGATCGAGCGCGAGCTGCGAAACCAGGGGCGCGAGGCCGTCTCGCTCAGCGCCGACGCCTTTGATCCGCTGGCCCGCGCCATGGTCATCGACACGATCCGCGCCCGGTTTCCCGGTCGCAAGCTGGCGGGGTTGGTGTGGGCGCTCGCGGCCCCGCGCGGGCTCGATCCACGCACGGGCAAGACGGTGTCGAGCACGCTCAAGCCGCTGGGCAAACCAGCGACGATCAAGACCTTTGGTGGTCCCGAGGGTGACCAGCCCCCGCAGATCTTCGAGCTCGAGGTTCCCCAGGGCACCCCGGAAGAGGCCGTCGCAACCGTGTGGGTGATGGGCGGGCGCGTGGTCGAGGAGTGGACTCGAGATCTGCTCGCCGCGGATCTGCTCGACGAAGGGCACACGCTGCTCACGATCTCGTATCGCGGCAGCCCGCTGAACGCTCCGCTGTACCGCGACGGGCTGATCGGCTTGGCCAAGGCTGACCTGGAGTTCACGACCCGCGCGCTGTCGTCTAGCTTGCACCGCCACGTGAACGGCCAAGCGTTCGCGGTCGAGGGGCCCGCCGTCGTGACCGAGGCATCCGGGGGGATCCCAGGCGTGCCGCTGTACATGGCGCTGCTGCTCGACGTGATGGGGGATCAACACGAAGATCCGCTCGCGAGCATGCGCCGGATGTTCCACACCCACTTCATGGGCGCCGAGCCCAAGCCCGACGATGAGTGTCTGATCCGCATGGACGACCGCGAGCTCAGCGAAGCGGTCCAGTCGGCGCTGGCCGTGCGCTTCGCTGGTCTCGAGGTTGGCGACAGCTTTGACCCGGCGCTGTACCGCCGGTTCATGGCCGAGTACGCGCGAACCCGCGGGTTCGAGATCGACGGCGTCGACTACGAGGCCGCGTTCGACACCGACGAGGTCTGCCGCGTGGAACAAGATCGCTGAGCGCGCGGCGGCTGGGCCATGAGCTCGGGCGCCTGGCTCCTGGCTCCTCCTGGCTCCTGGCTCAGGGCCCGACCGTGCCGTCAGCCGCCCACGCGGGCGTCAGCAGCTCGCGCAGGCGCACCCACTCCGGGGCCGTCTCGATGATCGAGGGCGGGAACAGGCCGTGCTCGCCACAGGCCATTTGATCGGCGGCGAGTCGGCGCGACACGAGCACGAACCCGCTGGCGTCCTCGTCGAGCTCGAGCGACGCGCTTGGCAACGACGCGCTTGGCTCGAATCCCTCGGTTGCAACGAACATCCACGCGCACGGCTGGGCGAGCGTGGAGCTGAGCAACAGCATCGCGCGCGGGCCGGGTTGGATCGGGAACCGCCACAGCAGCTGCTCGGACGGCTCACGTCCGTCCGCGGTCAGCCACTGCTGCGCCGGCGCCCGCCCAACCCACGTGTTTGGATGGGCCTGATGGATCCGGCTGTCGGTCGCAACGCGGACGGCAGTGCAGTCTTGCCCGTCGCGGCACAGCTCGACCCCCAGACGATCCGCGCGGGCCGAGGTCTCGAGCAGCAGCGCCCGCAGCTGGCCGAGCTCGAGCATCGTCACGCGCTGCGGATCTGCTTGCGAACCTTCGGGCAGCTCCGCCAGCACCTGCTGCGCTTGATCGGCATCGAGCGCGACCAGCAGCAGCCCGGTCTGCGCGTGGGCGGGCTCTGGCGAGCCAGGATCGACGAGCGAAGACAGATGCGAGAGCACCATCGCGTGACTGGGGCCCTGCAGCCGCCCGGCCAGCTCGGTCCACGTCAGCCCGCGCTCGCGCAGCAGCTTGGCCACTGGCTCGAATTCGTCGACGCGCCAGGCCGGGTAGATCGGGAGCATGCGCGCGCTGTCAGGACGCAGCCACGACCAGCTGGCCAGCAGCAGGCCAAGCGACAGCGCGGTCGAGGTCAGCAGCGAGCCCCGCGAGCTCGCCCGGCTCGCCGTGAAGCCAAGCGCGAGCCCAACGGCGGGAACGAAGGGCAACAAGTAGCGACCCGTGAGCGCCGGCGTGGACGGGTGCAGCGACGCCGCGATGACGATCGCCATCGCGCTGAGCTCGCCGCCCAACGCGACGCGCAGCTTGGTCTCCCAGCTCAGCGCCGCGAACCGCCGACGCGCGAGCACACCCGCGAGCACGGCCGCCCCGAGCGTGACGCCGATCGGGACCAGCCAGCCGTGCTCGCGCAAGATCCCAAAATTGCCGCTGAGCGCAGCCGGTGAACACAGCGCCAGGGTGCCAAGCCCGAGCGCGAGGGCAGCTGGCGTCGCCAGCCACGGCCGCTTGCTCGCGAGCGGAACCGCGACCACCGCCAGCATCACCATCGCCAAGCTCACCACGTGCACGTCGAGGGCGAACGCGCACAGCACCGCCAGCGCGAGCGCGTCGATCAGCTCGCCGTCTCGCAGCAGCCGCCACAGGCACAGGTGCGCGAGCACGATCGGGACCGGCAGCAAGATCGGCTGCCACAGCAGCGGCATCTCACAGGTCATGGGCAGCGCGGCCAGCACCACGACCGCGGCGATGAGCGGCGCGAGATCTCCAACCAGGGCAGCATTCGGGGGCGAGATCTCTTCGCGCCGCGGCAGCAAGTGCCCGAATCCGAGGTAGGCGACCGCCACGGTCCCCGCCAGCAGGGTCGTCAGGACGGTCTCGATCCCCGAGATCCCGAGCCCCGTGAGCTGGCACAGGGCCAGAAAGTCGATCCAGGTGGTCCCTTGGTGCAGCGCGGCAAAGCTGGCCCAGGCGCCGTGCAGGTGTAGCTGGGTCCCATCGACCAGCTCCCGGGCAAACGCGAGATCGCGGCTGGTGTCCTCCTGCAGCGGCGACGCCGGCCGCAGCCACAGCCACAGCCACGTGATCACGAACACGAGCGCGGCCGTCCGGGCGCGACGAGAAACGGCTGGCGTCGCTTGTGGGGCCGAAGCGGGCACTGCCAGACTGTGGCTCAGGTACGGCCGAGTTTGGCGCTTTTATGCATGCCTTGACCCCCGTGAAAACCGGCGCTATACAGCGCCCCACTTTGCGCGGTCGGTGGCGCGTTTGCCGTCCAAGCGTCAGTCAACTCGGGAGCAAGACCAACACAACGGATCCTTTCGCTGGCGTAGCTCAACTGGCAGAGCACCTGATTTGTAATCAGGCGGTTGGGGGTTCGACTCCCTTCGTCAGCTCACGCAACCGCCGCAAAATTGGCTTCCCGCTCAAGCTGAAACCACCGCCAACTTCTAACTCTCAGACCTCTGGATGGGTGCCCGAGTCGGCCAAAGGGAGCGGACTGTAAATCCGCCGCGTTATCGCTTCGAAGGTTCGAATCCTTCCCCATCCATCACCTCGCGGGAGTAGCTCAGTTGGTAGAGCGTCAGCCTTCCAAGCTGAATGTCGCGAGTTCGACCCTCGTCTCCCGCTACTTTTTTCGCGCATAGTGCCCAGGTCACTGGGACAACCCCCCAAGCCCTCGTAGCTCAGTTGGTAGAGCGCATCCTTGGTAAGGATGAGGTCAGCGGTTCAAATCCGCTCGAGGGCTCCACCACTTCACTCGGTTCCAACTCAGAAGAAAATCGGAGATCCAGCGTATGTCGAAGGAAAAGTTCGTTCGGGACAAGCCCCACGTGAACATCGGGACGATCGGTCACGTGGATCACGGAAAGACCACGCTGACAGCGGCCATCACGAAGGTGCTGGCGTCGCGCGGTTGGGCCGAGAAGGTCGACTTCGACAACATCGACAAGGCTCCTGAAGAGCGCGAGCGCGGGATCACGATCTCGACGGCGCACGTGGAGTACAACTCGGACAAGCGCCACTACGCGCACGTCGACTGCCCCGGGCACGCCGACTACATCAAGAACATGATCACGGGCGCGGCGCAGATGGACGGCGCGATCCTGGTCGTGTCGGCGCCGGATGGCCCGATGCCCCAGACGCGCGAGCACATCCTGCTCGGTCGTCAGGTCGGCATCCCGCAGATCGTGGTGTTCTTGAACAAGGTCGACCAGCTCGAGGACGAGGACGAGGAGATGCTCGAGCTCGTCGAGGTCGAGGTCCAGGAGCTGCTGTCGAAGTACGACTACGACGGTGACAACACCCCGATCATCCGTGGCTCGGCGCTGAAGGCGTTGAACGCGGACTCGTGGGAGGCGCCGGAGGCGAAGTGCATCTTCGACCTGATGGAAGCCTGCGACGCTTGGATTCCGGAGCCCGCGCGCGAGCTCGACAAGCCGTTCCTGATGCCGGTCGAGGACGTGTTCACGATCTCGGGTCGTGGCACGGTCGTGACCGGTCGGATCGAGCGCGGCGTCGTCAAGGTCGGCGAAGAGATCTCGATCATCGGGCTCAAAGAGACGCAAAAGAGCGTGTGCACGGGCGTCGAGATGTTCCGCAAGCTGCTCGACCAAGGTCAGGCAGGGGACAACATCGGGTGCCTGCTGCGTGGCGTGAAGCGTGAGGACGTGGAGCGCGGGCAGGTGCTTGCGAAGCCGGGTTCGATCACGCCGCACACGACCTTCGAGGCGTCGGTGTACATCTTGAAGAAGGACGAGGGCGGTCGCCACACGCCGTTCTTCAAGGGCTACCGGCCGCAGTTCTACTTCCGCACGACGGACGTGACGGGAGCGGTGACGTTGCCGGAAGGCACGGAGATGGTGATGCCAGGCGACAACGTGACGTTCACGGTGCAGCTGGGCAAGACGATCGCGTGCGAGCTGGGCTCGAAGTTCGCCATCCGCGAAGGCGGCCGCACCGTGGGTGCCGGCGTCGTCACCAAGATCATCGAATAGCCTTCGGGCTTCGACCTGCCGAAGACGTGGCGCCCACAGCGTCACGTCTTCCGCGTTCTACCTCTCGGGGCGCGCGGATTTCGCTTTTCCCTGCTGCGATGCTCACCACCCCGCAGCGCAATTTTCACTGACAATCTCAGAACCTGTCAGAAACGGCGTGAACGGGCTCCGAGCAGGCCCAACCACGGCTCTGACAAAAAACCATCCCCACACCTTGAATGCTGGAACGGGGCTTGCTACAAGCCTCCTCCCTTCAGCCGAGGACTCCAAATGGCCAAAGCTGGCAACCGAATCATTTTCTCGCTCGAGTGCCAGACGTGCAAACGTCGCAACTACTCGACCACCAAGAACAAGCGGACCACTCCAGAGAAGGTCAAGCTCAAGAAGTTTTGCGCCTTCTGTCGCCGCCACACCGAGCACAAGGAGACCAAGTAACTCCTTCGTCGGGGTCACTCCCGGCTCGGGGCTACGGTCCAGAGCGTCCGGGACCTCACTTCTTCTGGGGTCTCGGCGCGCCATCTCACTTCTCTTCAAGGGCGTTAGCTCAGCTGGTAGAGCAGCGGACTCCAAATCCGCAGGCCGCGGGTTCGATCCCTGCACGCCCTGCTACCTCTAAACAGATTCTTCAGCCGATCCCCCACCTTCCATCAGCAGGCCGCCCCGTCCATGCCACCAGGCATCAGGACGTGCGCGGCTCTAGGGCCATCCGGCCTTTGACTGGGGTTCCAAACCCCACCCACCGCAAGTCAGATCCGGGCACAGCAGTGCCATCTTGGCCGCGGGAGTGAACTCGAGCATGGCGCGCAAACGAAACAAGCCAGGTGGAGCAGGCGGATCCGGAACCGGTTCGAAGGAATTCGATCCGTCGCGCTGGGCCCACGCAGTGTTCGCAGTCTTCGCGGGCATCGCCGCGTGGATGTTCGGGCACATGGTCGAGGACCTGTGGGGCTTCAGCTGGGCCAACTGGCCGCTCTACATCGGTCGGCCCAACGAGTATTACGCCCAAGGCCTCGGCGCGATCATCGGGATCACATTGATGATCTGGGTGTGGTCGCGCGAGCGCTACTTCAAATTTGTCGCCGAGACCGCCACCGAGGTCTCGCAGATTATCTGGCCAACCCGCGCCGAAACCCGAGCCGCGACGATCGTCGTCATCGTCATCACGCTGATCTGTGCCTGCATCCTCTCGTTGATGGACGCATTTTGGTCTCGCGTGACCGACTGGCTCTACTCGCTATAGCCCGTCTATAGCCTGACCTGCTGATCATCTGATCACCCGATCACCGACCGCCCAACTCGAGCTCTCATGTCGACCGAAGCGCAGACCGTCCAGCCGATGCAGTGGTTCATCGTGAACACCTTCTCGGGGTATGAGAACACGGTCAAGAAGTCGCTGGAAGACCGGATCAAGGCCAACGACTTGGAGGAGTGCTTCGAGGAGATCCTCGTGCCCTCCGAGCAGGTGCTCGAGCAACGTGGCAAGCGCAAGGTCAAGCAGACCCGCAAGTTCTTCCCCGGCTATTTGTTCGTGCGCATGGCGCTGACCAAAGAAGCCTGGCACCTCGTCAAGAACACCCCCAAGGTCAGCGGCTTTCTCAGCAGCGGCAAGACCCCCAAGCCGGTCTCTCAGTCAGAGATGGACCGCATGCTCGGCCGCACGGAGCCCAAAGAAGAGGCGGCCGTCGAGCAACCCGACGTCCACTACTTCGTCGGCCAGCAAGTGCGCGTCAAGAGCGGCGCCTTCGCCAACTTCAGCGGCGAGGTCGAAGAGCTCAACACCGACAAGCGCAAGATCAAGCTCTCCGTCTCGATCTTCGGGCGTCCGACCCGGGTCGAGGTCGACTTCAACGAGGTCGAGCCCGGCTGAGCTGGGCCGTCAGTCCTCACCCTGCCAGTCATCCGGCTCGAGTCACTCCGTACACGGCCGCTCGCCGCGTCACGTCACGTCAGTTCAGATCATCAGGATTTTTCATGAAGAAGGTCACCGGGCAAATCAAGTTGCAGATCAAGGCGGGCCAGGCCAATCCAGCCCCTCCCGTCGGTCCAGCCCTCGGCGCCAAGGGCGTCAACATCATGGACTTCTGCAAGCAGTTCAACGCCAAGACGCAGAAGGACGTGGGCATGGTCACCCCGGTGGTCATCACGGTCTACTCGGATCGCTCGTTCACGTTTGTCACCAAGAGCCCGCCAGCGGCGGTGCTGCTGCTCAAGGCCGCCGGCATCGAGAAGGGCTCGGGCGAGCCCAACAAGAAGAAGGTCGGCAAGGTCACGCAGGCCGACATTCGCGGGATCGCCGAGGCCAAGATCCAAGACATGAACGCGTTCACGATCGAGCAGGCCATGAAGAGCATCGAGGGCACGGCGCGCTCGATGGGCCTCGAGGTCAACTGATTTTCTAGCCAGGTTTTTGGGCGCAGCAACGACTGCGCCCGCCACTCGGTGCAGTTGCCGAGCTCAGTTCGAGAGCGGGGGAGGACGCGAGTCCGCTAGGACCCCGGGGAGCACAGCAAGATGAGCAAGAAATACAAAGCAGCGTTGGCCAAGGTCGACCGCGACAAACGTTACAGCCTCAGCGACGCCTGCGCGCTGGTCAAAGAGACCTCCTTCGTCAAGTTCGACGAGAGCGTCGATTGTGCGGTGCGGCTCGGGGTCAACCCGCGCCACGCCGACCAAATGATCCGGTCCTCGGTCGCGCTGCCCAACGGCACCGGCAAGACCGTCCGCGTGCTGGTGTTCGCCAAGGGCGACCGCGCGGTGCAGGCGACCGAAGCTGGCGCCGACTTCGTCGGCTCCGACGACATCGTCGAGAAGATCCAGGGTGGCTGGCTCGACTTCGACGTCGCAATCGCCACGCCGGACATGATGGGTCTCGTCGGTCGGCTCGGGCGCGTGCTCGGGCCGCGTAACTTGATGCCAAACCCCAAGGTCGGAACCGTCACGATGGACGTCGCCAACGCCGTCGCCGAGCGCAAGGCAGGCCGCATCGAGTTCCGCACCGACAAGACCGGCATCATCCACGCCCCAATCGGCAAGGTCAGCTTCGACGCGAACAAGCTCGACGAGAACCTGGCCACGCTGCTGCGCACCCTGCAGCGGCTCAAGCCGTCCACGGCCAAGGGCAAGTATTTCAAGAGCGTCACCGTGTCGACGACCATGGGTCCGGGCATCCGCCTCGACACCAACGAGGTCCAGGCCATGGTGACCGAGTAACCGAGACCCGCAGACAGACGACGACTAACAGGAGGCCACACACCGCAAGGTGAACTCAACGGTATAGAACCCACACGCCCCCGCACCCGATCATTCAATGGTTGGGCCCGTTCATCGGGGGCACTCCTGCTCGAGACAGCCGGCGGTCCATTTTGGACCTCAATCGCGGCGCTCCCTACCCGAACTTCGGGGATGGCGCTGCAACCGGCCGAGGTGGGGGAGAGGAACTTCGAACGGCAGAGCGGCTGGAAGCCCACACCAAGTGGGGCGACCAGTGCAGCGGCCGGCCTCTTCTCGCACCAACTCGCCCCCGGGCGAGCGGCCCCGCGAGAGGACCCATCAAGGCCGACCGGACCAAGAGCGGAGCAGGGAGACCCGAATGCACAAAGACACCAAACACGCCCAATCCGCCGCGCTGCGCGAGCAAGTCGAGGACCTCACGGCCCTCGTGCTCGTGGAGTATTCCCGTCTCACGGTTGCAGAGTCCGAAGAGCTCCGCGGCAAATTTCGTGAGGCTGGCTGCACTTATCGCGTCTTCAAGAACTCGGTCATCCGCTACGCGGTGACCGGGACCAGTCACGAGCCCATCACGCCGCTGCTCAAGGGCGTCTCGGGGCTCGCGTACAACGCCGACGATCCAGGGGCTCCGGCCCGCGTCGCTCGGGAGTACGCCAAGACCAACGACAAGCTTCGCCTCAAGGGCGCGGTCGTCGAGGGTCAAATGCTCGCCGGTGACAACGCCGGCAAGTTGGCGGACATGCCCGGCCCGCGCGAGATCAAGGCCAAGCTGCTCATGCTGTTCAAGACCCCGGCAACCCGCATGGTTCAGGTCATGCAGGCCGCGCCGCGGGATTTCCTCCGTGTGCTCAACGCCAAGAAGAAGAAGGACGAAGCGGCGGCCTAACCACTCAGTGGTCACAGGTTCCCCAGTCCCTCACTTCAGCTTCCTACGAAAGAGAACAAGACAATGTCCGAGAACATCACCCGCGAACAGGTCATCGACTTCCTCAGCAACCTCTCCGTCATGGCCATGGCGGACCTCGTCAAAGAGCTCGAGGACAAATGGGGCGTCGAGGCTGCAGCCGGCGGCGCCGTCATGATGGCGGGCCCGGCGGCAGACGCCGGCCCCGTCGAGGAGCAGACCGAGTTCGACGTCGTGCTCAAGAGCTTCGGCGACAAGAAGATCAACGTGATCAAGGCGATCCGCGCCGCGATCAGCGGGCTCGGCCTCAAGGAGGCCAAGACCCTCGTCGAGAGCGCTCCGGTCGCGGTCAAAGAGGCCGTGTCCAAGGAAGAGGCCGCAGAGCTCAAGAAGGCCCTCGAAGAGGCCGGCGGCGAAGTCGAGCTCAAGTGAGCTCGACTGTCGCGGTGGCTCCCCGTGTGGATGGGGGGCCCCCGCGATCCCATTTTTCAGCAGTCCAATCTTCCACGCCTACAACTGAATTACCCGCTAGGGCGGTCTAAGACCGACAGACGAGCGAGGAACACCGCATGGCGCGAATCCAGAACAACTTCAGGGTCCGGAAAAACTTCGGGAAGCTCAAGAAGATCATTGAGGTCCCGAACCTCATCGACATCCAGAAGCGCTCGTATGACAAGCTGCTTCAGGCCGATGTCCCCTCTGACGAGCGGGAAGTCGTGGGCCTTCAGGCCGTGTTCACCAGCGTGTTCCCGATCAAGGACTTCGGTGAGACGTCCTCGCTCGAGTTCGTGAGCTACGCGCTCGACCGACCCAAGTACGATGTCGACGAGTGCCGCGCCCGCGGCATGACCTTCGCGGCGCCCATCAAGGTGGTGGTCCGCCTGGTCGTGTGGGACGTCGACGACGACACCGGCACCCAGTCGATCCGCGACGTCAAAGAGCAGGAGGTCTACTTCGGTGAGATCCCGCTGATGACGGAGCACGGCACCTTCATCATCAACGGCACCGAGCGCGTCGTCGTCTCGCAGCTGCACCGCTCGCCCGGCGTGTTCTTCGATCACGACCGCGGCAAGACCCACGCGTCTGGCAAGAAGCTGTTCTCGGCCCGCGTGATCCCCTACCGCGGTAGCTGGCTCGACTTCGAGTTCGACCACAAAGACTTCATCTACGTCCGCATTGATCGTCGTCGCAAGCTGCACGGGACCGTGCTGCTGCGGGCGCTTGGCTACTCCACGGCCGAGCTGCTCGACATGTACTACGACAAGGAGCTGATCCACCTCAAAGCGGACGATCAGATCACGCGCGACATCGACTACGACCTGATCTCGGGTCAGCGCGCGACCCAGAACATCCGCGACCCCGAGAGCGGCGAGATCCTGGTCAAGAAGGGCAAGAAGCTCAACAAGGCCAACATCAAGAAGATGCGCAACGCCGGGATCTCCGAGATCCCGATGGAGCCCGAGGAGCTGATCGGCAAGGTCGCCGCCGAAGATGTCTATGACATGGACACCGGCGAGGTCCTGCTCAACTGCAACGAAGAGATCACCGAGGAGCTGCTCGCCGCGCTGCGCGACACCGGCGTCGAGTCGCTGCGGATCCTCTACATCGACGACTTCAACGTCGGGCCGTTCCTGCGTGACACCCTGATCGCCGACAAGCTCACCTCTTCGGAGGACGCGATCATGGAGATCTACCGGCGCCTGCGCCCGGGTGATCCGCCCACGATCGACACCGCGCGCAACCTGTTCGAGTCGCTGTTTTTCCGCTCGGACCGCTACGATCTCTCGACCGTCGGTCGGCTCAAGCTCAACCACAAGTTCGGCATCGACGAGGACCTCGAGACCAAGGTCCTGACCAAGCGCGACATCATCGAGACGGTCCGCTACCTGATCGAGCTTCGCAACGGCCGCGGCAAGATCGACGACATCGATCACCTCGGTAACCGTCGCGTCCGCGCCGTCGGCGAGCTCATGGAGAACCAGTACCGCATCGGGTTGGTTCGCATGGAGCGGGCGATCAAAGAGCGCATGAGCATGTCCCAAGAGATGGACGCGCTGATGCCCGCGGACTTGATCAACGCCAAGCCGGTCTCGGCGGTGGTCAAGGAGTACTTCGCCAGCTCGCAGCTGTCGCAGTTCATGGATCAGACCAACCCGCTGAGCGAGGTCACCCACAAGCGGCGGCTCTCGGCGCTCGGGCCGGGCGGTCTGACCCGCGAGCGCGCTGGCTTCGAGGTTCGTGACGTCCACGCCACGCACTACGGTCGCATCTGCCCGATCGAGACCCCGGAAGGTCCAAACATCGGCCTGATCGCGTCGCTCTCCACCTACGCGCGCATCAACGAGTTCGGCTTCATCGAGACGCCCTACCGCAGCGTCGAGGGTGGCCAGGCCACCACCGACGTCGCGTACTACTCGGCGCTGCAGGAGCAGGGTCACTACATCGCCCAGGCCAACTCGGCCATGGACGAGAACAGCCGCTTCGTCAACGACATGGTCCAGTGTCGGCACAACGAGGAGTTCGAGATGGTCTCGCCTGCCGAGGTCACGCTCATGGACGTCTCGCCGAACCAGCTGGTCTCGGTCGCCGCCTCGCTGATCCCGTTCTTGGAGCACGACGACGCCAACCGGGCGCTGATGGGCTCCAACATGCAGCGGCAGGCCGTTCCGTGCCTGCGCACGGACGCGCCGCTGGTCGGCACCGGGATGGAGACCCACGTCGCGCGTGACAGTGGCTCCACGGTCGTCTCGGTCCGCGATGGCGTGGTCGAGCAGGTCGACGGCGGCCGCATCGTGGTCAAGCCGGTCGCCAACCGCGGCGAGGAAGACCGCGGCATCCTCGGGGCCAAGCCCGACATCTACAACCTGGTCAAGTTCAGGCGCTCCAACCAGAACACCGCGCTCAACCAAAAGCCGATCGTCAACGTCGGTGACCGGGTCAAGCGCGGCGACGTGATCGCCGACGGCGCCGCGACCGAGCGGGGCGAGCTCGCCCTCGGCCAGAACCTGCTCGTCGCGTTCATGCCCTGGCAGGGCTACAACTTCGAGGACTCGATCCTGGTGTCCGAGCGGCTGATCCGCGAGGACGTCTACACCACGATCCACATCGAAGAATTCGAGTGTGTCGCCCGCGACACCAAGCTCGGCAAAGAAGAGATCACCCGCGACATCCCCAACGTCGGCGAAGAGGCGCTCAAGAACCTCGACGAGGCCGGGATCGTGCGGATCGGCGCGGAGGTCCACGCAGGCGACATCCTGGTCGGCAAGATCACGCCCAAGGGCGAGACCCAGCTGTCCCCGGAAGAGAAGCTGCTGCGGGCGATCTTCGGCGAGAAGGCCGGCGACGTGCGCGACACCTCGCTGCGCCTGCCGCCGGGTGTCTCGGGCATCATCATCGACGCGCGGGTGTTCGCTCGCAAGGGCGTCGACAAGGACGTCCGCGCCCAGCAGATCGAGGACGCCGAGCGCGAGAAGCTCAGCATGGACCATCGCGACAACGTCGGGATCGTCTCTGCCGGCTACTACAACCGCATCAAGGAGATCCTGGTCGGCAAGACCACCGCGGCCAAGCTCGTCGACGACGGCGGCGCCGTGCTGATCGACTCGGGGGCCGTGCTGGCGCTCGAGGACATCGACAAGGTCCCGCGCAAGTACTGGCCGCAGTTCTCGCTGACCACCGCCGAGGACACCGAGCTCATCGAAGCGCTCGGCCGCCGGCTCGAGAAGGATCTCGACGAGATCGAGACCATCTACCGCGAGAAGCTGGCCAAGCTGACCAAGGGCGACGAGCTGCCGCCCGGTGTCATCAAGATGGTCAAGGTCTACGTCGCGATCAAGCGCAAGCTGCAGGTCGGCGACAAGATGGCCGGCCGTCACGGCAACAAGGGCGTGATCTCGCGGATCCTGCCGACCGAGGATCTGCCTTACCTCGAGGACGGCACCCCGGTCGACATCGTGCTCAACCCGCTCGGCGTGCCGTCACGCATGAACGTGGGTCAGATCTTGGAGGTCCACTTGGGCTGGGCGGCGCGTGAGCTGGGCAACCAGATCAACGCCTACATGGAGACCAACTACTCGCCAGAGGTGCTCCGCAACCAGCTCAAGAAGATCTACGAGACCGAGGAAGCCATGCGCTTCATCGACACGCTGCCCGACGACGACGTGATCAGCTTCGCGGACAAGCTGCGCCGCGGCGTCCACGTCGCCACGCCCGTGTTCGACGGCGCGTTCGAGACCGAGGTCAAGGGCTTCTTGACCAAGGCCGGCCTGCCGACCTCGGGCCAGGCGATCTTGTTCGACGGTCGTACCGGTGAGGCGTTCGAAGAGGATGTGACCGTGGGCATCATGTACATGCTCAAGCTCCACCACCTCGTCGACGACAAGATCCACGCGCGGAGCATTGGCCCGTACTCGCTCGTCACCCAGCAGCCGCTTGGCGGCAAGGCCCAGTTCGGCGGCCAGCGCTTGGGCGAGATGGAAGTCTGGGCGCTCGAGGCCTACGGCGCCGCGTATGCGCTGCAAGAGCTGCTGACCGTGAAGTCCGACGACGTCGTCGGTCGCATGCGGATGTACGAGTCGATCGTCAAGGGCCAGCCCACCATGCAGCCCGGCGTGCCCGAGTCCTTCAACGTGCTCCTCAAGGAGCTGCAGGCGCTGTGCCTCGACGTCGAGCTGATCAACGTCGAGGACCCCGGCTATCGGACCCGTGGTCCGCTGTCGGCCGCCGAGTAGCGGCGCTTGGTCACGGGCGAGCGCGCCGCTCGCCCGTGACTTCAATTTTTTCAGTTCAGGCGACCAGGGTCAGCAACTACCGGAAGGGAACCTCAGATGCGGGATATCTTCAGCTTCTTCGAAAAGCCCAAGGAGGCCGCGGTCTTCAACGCCTTGCGCATTGGAATCGCGTCACCCAAATCAATCCGCGAGCGCTCTCACGGCGAGGTGAAGAACCCCGAGACCATCAACTACCGGACCTTCAAGCCGGAAAAAGATGGGCTCTTCTGCGCCAAGATCTTCGGACCGATCAAGGACTACGAGTGCCTGTGCGGCAAGTACAAGCGCATGAAGCACCGCGGGGTCGTGTGCGAGAAGTGCGGCGTCGAGGTCATCCACTCCAAGGTTCGGCGTGAGCGCGCCGGCCACATCGACCTCGCAACCCCGGTCGCGCACATCTGGTTCCTCAAGAGCCTGCCCTCGCGGATCGGCACGATCCTCGACATCCCGCTGACCAAGCTCGAGAAGGTGCTCTACTGCGAGGCCTACATCGTGATCGACCCGAAGGACTCGGGCCTCGAGGAGCGCGAGATCCTGTCAGAAGAGCGCTTCGATCAGCTCTATGACGAGATCGGCCCCGACGCGTTCGACGCTGGCATGGGCGCCGAGTCGATCAAGGAGCTGCTCGCGCGGATCGACCCGGTGGTCGAGGCCCGCACGACCCGCGCCGAGCTGGCCGCGGCGACCTCGGAGGCCAAGCGCAAGAAGCTGGCCAAGCGCCTGCGCGTGCTCGAGGCGTTCCGCAACAGCGGCAACAAGCCCGAGCACATGATGCTCGACGTGATCCCGGTGCTGCCGCCGGATCTGCGCCCGCTGGTGCCGCTCGACGGTGGCCGGTTCGCGTCGTCGGATCTCAACGATCTGTACCGCCGGGTCATCAACCGCAACAACCGGCTCAAGCGCCTGCAAGAGCTGGCCGCGCCAGAGATCATCATCCGCAACGAGAAGCGGATGCTGCAGGAGGCCGTCGACGCGCTGTTCGACAACGGCCGCCGCGGCAAGACCATCACCGGGCCCAACAAGCGACCGCTCAAGTCGCTCTCGGACATGCTGCGCGGCAAGTCGGGCCGGTTCCGCCAGAACCTGCTCGGCAAGCGCGTCGACTACTCGGGCCGCTCGGTCATCGTCGTTGGCCCCGAGCTCAAGCTCCACGAGGTCGGGCTGCCCAAGAAGATGGCGCTCGAGCTGTTCAAGCCGTTCATCTACAACAAGCTCGAGCAGCGCGGCCTGGTCACGACGATCAAGAGCGCCAAGCGCATGGTCGAGCGCGAGGCCGAAGAGGTCTGGGACATCCTCGAAGAGGTCATCAAGGAGCACCCGGTGTTCCTCAACCGCGCGCCCACGCTCCACCGCTTGGGCATCCAGGCGTTCGAGCCGGTGCTGATCGAGGGCAAGGCGATCCAGCTCCACCCGCTGGTGTGCACGGCCTTCAACGCCGACTTCGACGGCGACCAGATGGCCGTTCACGTGCCGCTGTGCATCGAGGCCCAGATGGAGGCCCGGGTGCTGATGATGTCGACCAACAACATCCTCAGCCCCGCCAGCGGTCGGCCGATCATCGTGCCCTCGCAGGACATCGTGCTTGGGCTCTACTACATGACCCGCGAGCGCTACTTCGCGCCGGGCGAGCGCAACCCCGATCCCAAGTCGGATGGCTACTACGTCGGATACTTCGGCTCACCCGCCGAGGTCCGCATGGCCTACGACCACCAGTCGCTGCACCTGCAGGCCCGCATCAAGGTCCGCTTGGTCCCCGGCGGCGACATGATCGACACGACCTGCGGTCGCGTGCTGCTCTACGAGGGCGGCATCAACAAGCAGATCCCGTTCGAGATGGTCAACCTGCCGCTCGGCAAGAAGCAGCTCGGCGCGCTGATCGACCACTGCTATCGCGTGTGCGGCCAGAAGGCCACCGTGCTGATGGCCGACTACCTGCGCAGCACCGGCTACACCGAGGCGACCAAGGCCGGCATCTCGATCTGCATGGACGACATGGCGATCCCGGACGCCAAGGCCAAGCTGCTCGACGAGGCCAACACCGAGGTCCGGCAGATCTCCGAGCAGTACGCCGAGGGTCTGATCACCTCTGGTGAGCGCTACAACAAGGTCGTCGACATCTGGGCCAAGGTCTCGGAAGAGATCACCAAGGCCATGATGGACGGCATCTCCAACGAAGAGATGGTCGACTCGCGCAGCGGCGAGAAGGTCACGCAAAAGTCGTTCAACTCGGTCTACATCATGGCCGACTCTGGCGCGCGTGGCTCGAAGCAGCAGATGCGGCAGCTGGCCGGCATGCGTGGCTTGATGGCCAAGCCCTCGGGCGAGATCATCGAGCAGCCGATCACGACCAACTTCCGTGAGGGCCTGACGGTCCAGGAGTACTTCATCTCCACTCACGGCGCGCGCAAGGGTCTGGCCGACACCGCGCTCAAGACCGCCAACTCCGGGTACCTCACCCGCCGCTTGGTCGACGTCGCCCAAGAGGCCGTGATCACCGAGTTCGACTGCGGCACGATCCAGGGCGTCGAGTGCACGGCGCTGATGGAGGACACCGAGGTCATCGAGGCGCTCGGCGATCGCATCCTGGGTCGCGTCGCGCTCGAGCCAATCTACAAGCCCGGCACCGACGAGGTGATCGTCGACGAGGGCGACCTGATCGACGAGAAGGCCGCGATCGACATCGACGAGGCCGGGATCCAGACCGTCGCGCTGCGCTCGGTGCTGACCTGTGACGCGATGCGGGGCATCTGCGCCAAGTGCTATGGCCGTGACCTCGCGCGCGGGCAGCTCGTCGACATCGGCGAGGCTGTCGGCATCATCGCCGCGCAGTCGATCGGTGAGCCCGGCACCCAGCTGACGATGCGTACCTTCCACCTTGGTGGCGCGTCGATCACCCAAGCGGCCAAGACCGAGCTCGAGGCCCGCTTCGGTGGTGAGGTCAAGATGGTCGACGCCGAGCTCGTCCACCGGACCCGCGTCGATCCCAAGACCGGCAAGCAGATGGACTACTGGGTGGTCATGAACCGCCACTCGCAGATCCAGCTGCTCGACGAGCGCGGCCGCGTGCGCGAGCGCTACGATCTGTTCTACGGCGCCCAGCTGCTGGTCGCCGAGGGCAGCAAGGTCGAAGAGAAGACCACGCTCGCGCGCTGGGACGCCCACGTCATCCCGATCCTCACCGAGGCCAGCGGCTCGATCGAGTACGGCGACATCATCGAGAACGTGACCATGCGGGTTGCGACCGACGATCAGACCGGCCACAGCCACAACATGATCGTCGAGTCGCGCGACAAGGACGCGCGTCCGCGCCTGGTCATCAAGGGCGACGACGGCGAGACCATCATGATCGGCCGCCACGAGGCTCGCTACTTCTTGCCGGTCGGGGCCGAGTTCACGATCCAAGAGGGCACCAAGGTCCAGGCCGGCGACGTGCTCGCGCTGATCCAGCGCGAGGCGCAGAAGACCAAGGACATCACCGGCGGTCTCCCGCGCGTGGTCGAGCTGTTCGAGGCCCGCACGCCCAAGGAGCACGCGATCATCGCGACGACCGACGGGATCGTGTCGTTCGGCAAGGACAAGGGCGGCAAGCGGCGCGTGTTGATCACGCCCGACGACGGCAGCGAGATCCACGAGTTCCTCGTGCCCAAGCTGCGTCACTTGCAGGTCCGCGAGGGCGACCGCGTCCGCGCGGGCGAGCACCTGATGGACGGCCCGGCCAACCCGCACGACATCCTGGCGGTGCTCGGCGAGAAGGCGCTGGCGACCTACCTGCTCGACCAGATCCAAGAGGTCTACCGGCTGCAGGGCGTCGGTATCAACGACAAGCACATCGAGACGATCGTCCGCCAGATGATGCGGCGCGTGAAGATCATCGATCCGGGCGACACCAACTTCCTCGCGGAGGATCACGTCGAGCGCAAGCTGTTCCGGCAAGAGAACCAGCGCGTCTCGGCGCTTGGCGGGACCCAGGCAACCGCGCAGCCGCTGCTGCTCGGGATCACCAAGGCCTCGCTGAGCACGGAGTCGTTCATCTCGGCGTCGTCGTTCCAGGAGACCACGAAGGTGCTCACCGAGGCTGCGCTGCAGGGCAAGGTCGATCACCTGCGCGGGCTCAAGGAGAACGTCATCATGGGCCGGCTGATCCCAGCTGGTACTGGGTTGTCGGTCTACGAGCGCCTGCACATGGAGACCGACGATCGCACTGGCGAGTCTGGGGAGCCGGTTGTTCGCCGCGCGACCGACCGCGAGCTCGCTGGGCTCGAGTAGGGCGCTGCTTGCTTCGTTCGAGAGGGTCATCCGCTTCGGCGGGTGGCCCTTTTTCGTGATCATGTTCGTGGACAGATCACGAGCACCCGGACGTATCACTGACGAGTGAGCGCCGCGATCTCGCGGACGCACGCGTCAAGCGTGGGAACGGCCGCACGCACACAGTCACGATGCTGACGGAGACCCTTGGCAGTGCGGTTCAAAAATCGGTCGCGGAGGAGCTTGCGCTTCTCAGGGCGAGGCTCGCCGAGGCAATCTGCGACTGCATCGACGACAGTCTCGGTGTTCTGGTCGAGCAAGAACATGCTGAGCCGTGGGTCTGAGCAGCGACGACGGAGCTCCGCGAGGAGCTCATCGGAGCTGGGGCGGCCAGAGGTGAACAGAAGACGATGGAGTTTATCGGCGTCGAAGACCGCGAAGATCAGTGCATCGGGCATGTCGGGGACATCGCGCTCACAGGCCGCGAGCAGCTTGGCAGCGCCCTTCAACGGGATCGCGTCAAATTGGCCTTTGACCGCCCACCAATCTTGTCCCCACTCATCTGCGACGCAGGCGACGATCAGCTCGTGCAGGCCGAACTCCTTCACCGGGCCGCGATCGTCTTCGTAGAGGATCGGTACCGACCGGTTGCTCATGCAGCGTCCTCGTCGGCCAAGATGATCGAGCGAAGCTGACCCGCTGCTCGAATCTCACCGAGACCGCTGTACCGTCGCATCCACGTGTCGAGTTGGGTGGCGTCGAGCTTACGCAAGTGGGTACGGTACTGGGCGTCGAGCTCACAAACTCGGACGGTGGTGGCGGGATCGGGGAGAAAGTCGAGCAGTCGATCGGAGTGCGTGGCGAGGATGACCGGGTAGCGCGTGCTCGCATCCTCGAACAGCTGCATGACGCGGTTGAGCAGGGCTGGGTGAAGGTGTTGCTCGGGCTCGTCGAATGTCAGCAGCGTGCGGCCGCGTTCGAGCTGAACCAGCGCAACGAAAGCCAGATAGGTGAGCTGACCATCGGCGAGGTGGAAGGCCGGGACACGGCCGCGGCCACGAAGCTCGAGGCCGAGGCTTAGATGCCCACCGCCGGCGACGGCGGTAAGCAGGACATCCTTCAGCTCTGGCCCGAGCCCGAGTCCCAGCAATTCCATCGTCTCGCGCCAACGATCAGAGCCAGAGTTCTTGAGCGTCTGATAGACGTTGGCGAGGTTGGCTCCGAACAGCTCGAGCCGGTCGCTGGGCTGGATCACCTGCGGTTCGCGAGCTCCCGCCCCTCGGCCGAAAGCCCGAGCTGCCCAGGTCGCGGAGACCTCGAAGGGAAGGTGGACATCGATGCCCTCGAGGGCCTCGCGAATGATAGCGACGCTCTCGATGTCGGGTGCGCGGCCGAAATACTCGAAGATCGTGTTGAGCGGGCTAACGGATTGCTCACGACCGACGTCGGTAACCGAAAACTTTTCGGGACTGCGAACAACCAATGGCCGAGCGACGGACGATGAAGCTGCCCCGCGAGCCAAATCCAGCCCAATCGGAAGCTCGTGAATGGCCTCATGCGTGATGGACTGTCCCGCCGGGTTGACCGACATGGAATAGACGAGGTTGTGTCCGCCCGCTTCGACGCGAAGGTCGAGCTTCAGCTCGCCAACGTCCGCCCGGACCGCCGAGCCGAGCATGTGCTCGCGGCTCAGGCTCTCCATGAACTTGCCCCCTGCCACCAACTGCGCGATACGAAGCGCTTCGAGCAAGGAAGACTTGCCGCTGCCGTTGTCACCGATCAACACGGTGAGCCCCGAGAGCGACAGCGTCACGTCTGCCAGCGTTCGGAGCCCGCGAACCCGAAGTTCGACCAGTCGCGCCACGCAGCGCAACGTAGCACACAGCGGATCTAGCGCAGCTTTCGAGATCCGCGAGCCGAATGGAAAAGCGTGTGAAACCCCCGGTTGAGCGGCCTTGATCCCCTTGATCAACATCCGCCCTTCTATATACTCCGCCTCCCAACCGCCGTGGCCCCGCCGCGGCGGCACTTCGTTACAGCGCACGGTTGGTCTTCAGAGACAATCGCGCCAAGTTCGCCGGAAGCAAGCAAGAGACACACATGCCCACGATCCAGCAGCTCGTCCGCAAGGGACGCACGGCTCAGCCCAAGAAAGAGACGGCCCCGGCCCTCAAGGGCTGCCCGCAAAAGCGAGGCGTGTGCGTGCGCGTCTACACCTCGACCCCCAAGAAGCCGAACTCGGCCCTGCGCAAGGTCGCCCGCGTGCGGCTTACCAACGGTATCGAGGTCACCAGCTATATCCCCGGCGAGGGGCACAACCTCCAAGATCACAGCATCGTGCTGGTCCGGGGCGGTCGCGTGAAGGACCTTCCGGGCGTTCGTTACCACATCGTGCGCGGCACCCTGGACACCATTGGGGTCGACGGTCGGCGTCAGCGCCGGTCCAAGTACGGCACCAAGCGTCCGAAGTGATCGGCTACCAACTCGAGAACTGATATGTCGCGCAAGGGAATCAAGGCCAAGCAGCGGAAGCGGATCACTTACGATGTCCGCTACACTGACAACCCCGCGGATGTGAACCGCAACATCGCCAAGTTCGTGAACGTGGTGATGCACGATGGCAAGAAGTCCATCGCCGAAAAGATCGTGTTCTCGGCGTTCGAGATCATCTCGGCCCGGACCAAAGACGACCCGGTCAAGGTGTTCGAGAAGGCCGTCGCCAACGTTCGCCCCCGGCTCGAGGTTCGCGCTCGCCGCGTGGGTGGCTCGAACTACCAGGTCCCCATGGAGGTTCGGAACGAGCGGAGCCAAGCGCTCGCGTTCCGCTGGCTGGTGAACTTCGCCCGCAACCGCCCGGAAAAGACCATGCGCGAGCGCCTCGCCAACGAGATGCTCGACGCCGCCCAGAACCGCGGCCTCGCCGTCAAGCGACGCGAGGACGTGCACAAGATGGCGGACGCCAACAAGGCATTCGCCCACTACCGGTGGTGATCTCGCCAAGCTGACCCCACCGACCGCACATTCTTCGATGGCGATGTCGCCCTCGCACCGCGCTCCGCAGGTGCCAGGGCTCAGCCTCACCGGGCCCGGCGCCTGTCATACCCCCTCCCCATTTGGAGCCGGGTGGCAGCTCTCGCGGCCCTGATGTGCGTCCCGCAATTTTTCGATACCCCTGAACCCGTCCTTCGCCATGGCCGCCTCGACCCCAGCCACCGCCGACTCAGCTGCCCTCACGGCGGCCGGCATTGGCATGACCCGCAACATCGGGATCATGGCGCACATTGACGCCGGCAAGACGACAACGACCGAGCGGGTGCTGTTCTACACGGGCAGCTCGCACTACATCGGCGAGGTCCACGACGGGGCGGCGCACACGGACTTCGACGCCGAAGAGCAGCGCCGCGGCATCACGATCTACTCGGTCGCCACCACCTGCTTTTGGAAGCCCGGCGAGCCCGAGGCCCACACCCCAGAGTCCGGCGCGCACCGCATCAACCTGATCGACACCCCCGGCCACGTGGACTTCACGATCGAGGTCGAGCGATCCCTGCGGGTGCTCGACGGCGCGATCGCGGTGTTCGACGCGGTCGCCGGCGTCGAGGCCCAGTCCGAGACGGTGTGGCGCCAAGCCGAGCGCTACGCGGTGCCGCGGATCTGCTTCGTCAACAAGCTCGATCGCGTCGGCGCAACCCTCACCCGCACGGTCGAGATGATGGGCGAGCGGCTCGGGGCCCACCCGATCGTCGTCATGCTCCCCGTCGGGGCCGAGAGCGAGTTCGAGGCGGTCGTGGATCTCGTCACGATGGAGCTCGTGACCTGGCCGCTGGCCGACGACGAGCAGGACAAGGGCCGCAGCTTCGAGCGCACGCTCCTCAGCGCCGATCATCCGATCTTCGCCGAGGCCGCGGCCGCGCGCGAGTCCATGCTCGAGTCCCTCGCCGAGGTCGACGACGAGCTGATGGAGGTGTTCCTCAGTGACGCCGTCGACGAGCTGCGCGAGCTCAGCCCCCAGAGCATCGCCAACATCCGCGCCGGCCTGCGCCGCGCGACCTTGAGCCTGCGCGGGTTCCCGGTCTTGTGCGGCTCGGCCCTCAAGAACCGCGGGATCCAGCCGCTGTTGGACGCGGTGGTCCACTACCTGCCTTCGCCCCTGGACATGCCCCCGGTCGAGGCCGTGCTCACAACCGGCAGCAAGTCCGGCGAGCTCGTCACCCGCAAGCCCGAGCCCACCGAGCCGCTGCTGGCGCTGGCCTTCAAGGTTGTCCAGGACTCGCACCGCGGCCCAGTCGTGATGTTCCGGGTCTACTCCGGCGTGCTCCGGGTCAAAGATCAGATCCTCAACGTCGCCCGCGACAAAAAAGAGCGCATCAACAAATTATTGTTGGTCCGCGCCAACAAGACCGAAGAGATCGAGGAGATCGGCCCCGGCAACATCGCCGCCGCCGTCGGTCTGCGGTTCACGGTCACCGGTGACACGCTGATCCTCAGCAAGGACAAGCAGCTGGTCGTGCTCCCGGGCATGCAGATCCCCGACCCGGTGATCTTCCGCTCCGTAGAGGCCAAGAGCGCCGGCGACCAAAAGGATCTCGACCAGGCGCTCGCGCGCATCCAGCTCGAAGATCCCTCGTTCACCGTCTACGAAGATCCCGACTCCGGTCAGATGCTCATGGCCGGTCAAGGTGAGCTGCACCTCGAGGTCATCGTCAACAAGCTCGAGCGCGACTACCGGGTCAAGGCCCGGGTCGGCAGGCCGCAGGTCGCCTACCGCGAGTCGATCGCGGGTCCGGCCCAGGTCGAGTTCGAGTACGACCGCGAAGTTGGCAACAAGCGCGCCTACGCCAAGCTGACCCTCGAGCTCGAGGCCCGCGAGCGCGGATCGGGCAACAGCGTAGAGAACGCGCTGCCGGCGACGGAGGAGATCCTCAAGTTCCCGAAGGATCTCCTCGCCGCGGCACTCGAGGGCATCGGCGACTCGCTGTCGCGCGGCCCGCTGCTCGGCTACCCAGTCGTCGACGTCCGCGCGCGGCTGCTGGCGGTGACCTTCATCGAAGGTGACTCCAGCGTGGCTAGCTTCCGTGCAGCGGCCACCATGGGCACCAACAAGGCGATCGAGCAAGCCGGCGCGCGCCTGCTCGAGCCCATGATGTCAGTCGAGGTCGTGGGCCCCGAAGAGTTCATTGGCAACGTGCACACGGACCTGAACACCCGGCGCGGTCGTGTGTTGGGTCTCGGCCCGCGAGGAAATGCTCAGGTCGTCCAGGCCCATGTGCCCTTGGCAGAGATGGTCGGCTATGCTACCTCGCTTCGCTCTGTGACCCAGGGCCGGGCGAGCCACTCGATGCAGTTCGCCGCCTACTCGGAAGTCCCAACGGACCTCCAACAACAAATCATCACGAAGGTCCGCGGCTACTAGCGCGGATCCCAAGTCCCCACTCAGGAAGACAAAAGGTCCAGTCATGTCGAAGGAAAAGTTCGTCCGGGATAAACCCCACGTGAACATCGGGACTATCGGTCACGTGGATCACGGAAAGACCACTCTGACCGCGGCCATCACGAAGGTGCTGGCGTCGCGCGGCTGGGCCGAGAAGGTCGACTTCGACAACATCGACAAGGCTCCCGAGGAGCGCGAGCGCGGGATCACGATCTCGACGGCGCACGTGGAGTACAACTCGGACAAGCGCCACTACGCGCACGTCGACTGCCCCGGGCACGCCGACTACATCAAGAACATGATCACGGGCGCGGCGCAGATGGACGGCGCGATCCTGGTCGTGTCGGCGCCGGATGGCCCGATGCCCCAGACGCGCGAGCACATCCTGCTCGGTCGTCAGGTCGGCATCCCGCAGATCGTGGTGTTCTTGAACAAGGTCGACCAGCTCGAGGACGAGGACGAGGAGATGCTCGAGCTCGTCGAGGTCGAGGTCCAGGAGCTGCTGTCGAAGTACGACTACGACGGTGACAACACCCCGATCATCCGTGGCTCGGCGCTGAAGGCGTTGAACGCGGACTCGTGGGAGGCGCCGGAGGCGAAGTGCATCTTCGACCTGATGGAAGCCTGCGACGCTTGGATTCCGGAGCCCGCGCGCGAGCTCGACAAGCCGTTCCTGATGCCGGTCGAGGACGTGTTCACGATCTCGGGTCGTGGCACGGTCGTGACCGGTCGGATCGAGCGCGGCGTCGTCAAGGTCGGCGAAGAGATCTCGATCATCGGGCTCAAAGAGACGCAAAAGAGCGTGTGCACGGGCGTCGAGATGTTCCGCAAGCTGCTCGACCAAGGTCAGGCAGGGGACAACATCGGGTGCCTGCTGCGTGGCGTGAAGCGTGAGGACGTGGAGCGCGGGCAGGTGCTTGCGAAGCCGGGTTCGATCACGCCGCACACGACCTTCGAGGCGTCGGTGTACATCTTGAAGAAGGACGAGGGCGGTCGCCACACGCCGTTCTTCAAGGGCTACCGGCCGCAGTTCTACTTCCGCACGACGGACGTGACGGGAGCGGTGACGTTGCCGGAAGGCACGGAGATGGTGATGCCAGGCGACAACGTGACGTTCACGGTGCAGCTGGGCAAGACGATCGCGTGCGAGCTGGGCTCGAAGTTCGCCATCCGCGAAGGCGGCCGCACCGTGGGTGCCGGCGTCGTCACCAAGATCATCGAATAGCCCCGCTGGACATTCGAGACCTCACTCAAGGATTTCATCGTGGCCAACAAGCTTCGCATCACACTAAAGGCGTACGACCATAAGCTCCTCGAGCAGTCGGCGACCGAGATCTCCGAGACCGCGCGGCGGGCTGGGGCCCAGGTGGTGGGACCGATCCCACTGCCGACCAAGATCAACAAGTACACGGTCCTGCGTGGACCTTTCATCGACAAGAAGTCGCGCGAGCAGTTCGAGATTCGCACCCACAAGCGTCTCCTCGACATCATCGAGCCCAACCAGCAGACCCTGGATGCGCTCATGAAGCTCGACCTCTCCGCCGGCGTCGACGTCGAGATTAAGACCTGAGGCAACAGCCATGGCCAAGCTCAACGTCAAAGACCTAGAGGGCAACGACGTCGATAGCATCGACGTCGCCGACGAGGTGTTCGCGACCGAGGTCAAAGAGCACCTTCTTTGGGAAGTCGTTCGCTGGCAGCGGGCCAAAGCCCGCGCCGGAACGGCAGCCACCAAAGAGCGCAGTGACGTCCACGGGACGCACGCCAAGATGTTCAAGCAAAAGGGCACCGGTCGGGCCCGTCACGGCTCGGCCCGCGTCAACGTGTTCCGTGGCGGCGGCGTCGTCCACGGACCGCGCCCGCGCAGCTACGAGTTCAGCATGAACAAGAAGGCCCGCGCGGGGGCGCTGCGCTCGGCGCTGAGCCTGCGCGCGTCCGAGGGCAACCTCACCGTCATCCGTGACTTCCAGGTCGCGGGCGGCAAGACCCGCAACCTCGTGACCGCGCTGACCAAGCTCGACGCCCGCAAGGCGCTGCTGGTCGACGCCGCGGGCAACGTCTCGCTGGGTCGCAGCTCCTGCAACCTGCCGACGGCGCAGCACCTCGTGCCCGAGGGGCTCAACGTCTACGACATCCTGCGCTTTCCCAAGCTGCTGATCTCGGAGGCCGCCCTGCGCGAGGTCGAGCGTCGACTGCTGGCCGCGGGTGCTTCAGACACGATCCAGGAAGGGGCCGCCTGATGTTGCCGCAACAAATCATCCTGCGTCCGATCCTCACGGAGAAGTCCAACGAGCTCGAGGCGGACCTCAACCAGTACACCTTCGAGGTCCACAAGCAGGCCAACAAGATCGAGATCCGCAAGGCCGTCGAGATCGTGTTTGGCGTGCGGGTCGACAAGGTCCGCACCATGGTGGTGCGCGGGGACATGCGTCGCGTCGGCCGCTTTCACGGCAAGACCCGGCAGTGGAAAAAGGCCGTGGTCAGCCTCCACCCGGGCGACCAAATCGACTTCTACGGCGAGGACTAGGAGCAGAGCCATGGGCATCAAGAAGTACAAGCCGACCTCTCCTGGCCGCCGTGGGATGACCACTGTGGACAAGGTCCAGGTCACGGCCAAGAAGCCGTTCAAGAAGCTCGTCTCGAACAAGCACAACCCGGCCGGTCGCAACAACTACGGCCGCATCACCTCGCGGTTTCGCGGTGGCGGGCACAAGCGGCTGTATCGGACGATCGACTTCAAGCGCGACAACTACGGCGTGCCCGGACGGGTCGCCACGATCGAGTACGACCCCAACCGTACGACCTACATCGCGCTGATCCACTTCGCCGACGGCGACAAGCGCTACATCCTCGCCCCCGAGGGGCTGAAGGTGAACGACACGGTCGTGAGCTCGGCCAAGGCTGACATCCAGCCTGGCAACAGCATGCCGCTCTCGGCGATCCCGGTCGGTACGATCATCCACAACCTCGAGGTCAAGATCGGCCGCGGGGCGCAGATGGTCCGCTCGGCTGGCGTCGGCGCCCGGCTCATGGCCCGCGAGGGCAGCTGGACCCAGATTCGGCTCCCGTCCGGCGAGGTTCGCCGCGTCCACGTCAAGTGCCGCGCGACGATCGGCACCCTGAGCAACGGCGAGCAAGGCAACGTGCACATCGGCAAGGCTGGCCGGACCCGCTGGCTCGGCCGTCGCCCCCACAACCGCGGCGTGGTCATGAACCCCGTCGATCACCCGATGGGTGGTGGTGAGGGCCGAACCTCCGGTGGTCGTCACCCGGTCACCCCGTGGGGCAAGCCGACCAAGGGCTACCGCACCCGCCACAACAAGCGAACTGACGTGTACATCGTCTCGCGGAGGAAGAAGTAGTCATGCCGCGTTCAATTAAGAAGGGGCCGTTCATCGAGCAGAGCCTCTACAACAAAATCATGCAAGCTCTGAAAGAGGGCGGGCGCAAGCCGATCAAGACCTGGTCGCGCCGCTCGGTCATCTCGCCAGAGTTCGTTGGGGCCAACGTCATGGTCCACAATGGCAACAAGTTCATCCCGATCTACGTGACGGAGAACATGGTCGGCCACAAGTTTGGCGAGTTCGCGCCAACGCGCACCTTCAAGGGGCACGCGGCTGACAAGAGGGGCAGGCGTTAGTCATGGCTGTCGCACGGCTTCGTCACATTCGCCTCGCGCCACGCAAGGCTCGCATCATCGCCAACCTGGTTCGCGGCAAGGACGTGACCTCGGCGATCAACGCCCTGCGCTTCATGAACAAGGCGGGGGCCCAACAGTTCTTCAAGCTGATCGTCTCGGCCGTCGCCAACGCCGAAGACCAGGGCGAGGCAGACGTCGACACCCTGGTGATCTCCAAGGTCACCGTCGATCAAGCCTCCACGCTCAAGCGCTGGCGCCCGCGCGCCCAGGGCCGCGGCACGCGGGTCGAGAAGAAGTCCAGCCACATCACCCTCGAGGTCACGGCCGTCAAGGCCGCCTGACACTCCGACTTCAGGATTAGAGACACTCATGGGCCAGAAGACTCATCCAATCGGGTTCCGCCTCGGAATCGTCAAGACCTGGAACTCGCGTTGGTTCGAGGAAGGCCGCTATCGCCAGTGGCTGCACGAGGACCTCGAGCTGCGCAACTTCCTCAAGCGCAAGCTCCACTCGGCGTCGATCTCCGAGATCACGATCGAGCGCGCCGCCAACAAGGTGAAGATCAACATCTTCTCCGCGCGGCCCGGCATCATCATTGGCAAGCGTGGCGCCGAGGTCGAGAAGATCCGCCGCGAGGTCCAGAAGATGACGGACTCGAAGGTGTTCTTGAACATCCAAGAGGTCCGCAAGGCCGAGGTCAACGCGCAGCTGGTCGCCGAGAACATCGGCCAGCAGCTCGAGCGCCGGATCGCGTTCCGCCGCGCGCTCAAGCGGGCCGTCCAGACCGCGATGAAGTTCGGGGCCAAGGGCATCCGCGTCAACGCAGCCGGTCGCCTCGGCGGCGCCGAGATGGGTCGCCGCGAGTGGTACCTGCAAGGTCGGGTGCCGCTGCACACGCTCCGCGCCGACATCGACTACGGCTTCCACGAGGCACGCACGCCAGCAGGCCGGATCGGCATCAAGTGCTGGATCTTCAAGGGTGAGGTCTACGGGCACATGTCCGGCGTCGACCCCCGCTTCCCGCGCCCCGCTACCAAGCGCTAGGCAAGCGCTAGTAACGCGCTCTAGCTACCAAACGAGGTCAACATGCTTCTGCCTTCACGAGTCAAGTATCGCAAGGTCCACAAGGGCCGGATGAGGGGCCAAGCCAAGGGCGGCACCCAGGTGTCGTACGGCGACTTCGGCCTGCAAGCCCTCGAGTGCGGCTGGCTCACGGCCCGCCAGGTCGAGGCCGCTCGTATCGCCATCAACCGCAAGGTCAAGCGTGGCGGCAAGCTCTACATTCGGGTGTTCCCCGATAAGCCCATCTCCAAGAAGCCTGCCGAGACCCGCATGGGTAAAGGTAAGGGTGGACCCGAGTACTGGGTGGCCGTCGTCCGCCCCGGTCGCGTGCTCTACGAGATCGAGGGCATCGAAGAGACCCTGGCGCGTCAAGCGTTCCTGCTCGCCCATCACAAGTTGCCGATCAAGACCCGCTTCGTGAAGCGCGAGCGCGTGGTCTAGAGAGTGAACGCGATGAAGCCCTCCGAACTACGAGACAAGACCGACGAAGAGCTCACCGAGCTCGAGGCCGAACTCCGCGGCCGCCTCGTCAAGCTGCAGGTCGCCAAGGCGACCAGCCGCGCCTCCAACACCTCCGAATTCCCGCGAATCCGTCGGGATATCGCTCGGATCAAGACCATCCTGCACGAGCGCGCGAACGGCTTGCGCGCGGCTGACCCCAGCTGAGGCTGAAGCAGCTGAAACACCAGCCTGAGTAGGTGCCGCCATGAGCGAAACACAAACAGCAATTAAGTCTCGACGCCGAATCCTGCTCGGCGAGGTCGTGTCGGACAAGATGGACAAGACCGTCGTCGTGCAGGTCATCCGTCGCTACCGCCATCCCCGCTACAAGAAGTACGTGCAGGAGCGGATCCGCTACAAGGCTCACGACGAGGCCAACCAGGCCAAGATCGGGGACAAGGTCCGCATCATCGAGTCGCGGCCCCGGTCCAAAGACAAGCGCTGGGCGGTCCAGGCGATTCTCGAGAAGGGCATCGTGTAGCCAATGATCCAGGTCGAATCAGTCATCGACGTCGCCGACAACTCCGGCGCCCGCAAGCTCCGCTGCATCAAGGTGCTCGGCGGCAGCAAGCGCCGCTATGCCGGCATCGGCGACGTCATCGTGGTCTCGGTCCGCGAGTCCCTGCCCAACTCCAAGATCAAGAAGGGGCAGGTCATGAAGGCCGTGATCGTGCGGACCAAA
Source organism: Enhygromyxa salina (assembly GCF_000737335.2). Classification (GTDB taxonomy): domain Bacteria; phylum Myxococcota_A; class Polyangia; order Nannocystales; family Nannocystaceae; genus Plesiocystis; species Plesiocystis salina_C. Next base: position 81,492 of record NZ_JMCC02000048.1, read on the forward strand.
AAGGGCATGCGTCGCCATGACGGCAGCCTGATCCGCTTCGACACCAACAGCGCCGTTCTGATCGGCGCCGATCGCAACCCGATCGGTACCCGCATCTTCGGGCCGGTCGCACGCGAGCTGCGGTGGAAGCGTTTCCTCAGGATCGTCAGCCTCGCTCCGGAGGTGTTGTAATGCAGAAGATTCGCAAAGGTGACGACGTCGTCGTCATCGCCGGAAAATCCAAGGGCACCAAGGGCAAGGTCCTGCGTGTCATCCCCGCCGACAAGCGGGTCCTGGTCGCCGGGGTCAACGTGGTCACCAAGCACGTCAAGCCCACTCGGCAAAACCAACGCGGCGGCATCGAAAAGCGCGAGGCCCCGATTCACATCTCCAACGTCATGATCGCCGATCCGCAGACCGGCGAGCCGACCCGGGTCCGAATTCAGACCCTCGAGGGCGGCCGCAAGGTCCGCGTGGCCGTCAAATCAGGCGAACAGATCGACAGTTGAGGTTATAGCGATGGCCAAGGCGAAAGGTGGGGCTCCGACCCCCAAAAAGAAGCCGGAGGCGGGATACGCCTTCAAATTTCCCCAGGTCCGAGCCGCCATGCCAGAGCGTGGTGGGTTCCGATCCCAGATCCTCGAGCGCTACGAGACCAAGGCGGTCCCGGCACTCATCGAGGAGTTTGGTTACACGAACCGGTTGACGGTTCCGCGGGTCACGAAGATCGTGCTCAACATTGGCCTCGGTGAGGCCATCAAGCAGCCCAAGCTGCTCGAGCAGTCCTTCGAGTGCCTCGGCAACATCACGGGCCAGCGGCCGGTGGTGACCCGCGCGAAGAAGTCGATCGCAACCTTCAAGCTGCGCGAAGGCATGAAGATCGGCACGATGGTCACGCTGCGACGCACGCAGATGTGGGACTTCCTCGACCGTCTGTTGATCGTCGCGCTCCCGCGTACCCGTGACTTCCGCGGCGTCAGCCGCAAGGCCTTCGACGGGCGGGGCAACTTCACCCTCGGGGTCAAAGAGATCCTGATCTTCCCCGAGGTCGACATTGAAAAGCTCAACGAGGTGCCGGGCATGAACGTCTGCATCCACACCTCGGCGAAAACGGACGACGAAGGCCGGGCCCTGCTCAAGCAGCTGGGGATGCCCTTCCGATCATGAGGAGCGTGCACCATGTCCATGACTGATCCCATCGCCGACATGCTGACCCGCATCCGCAACGCGCTGCAGGCTGGCCACCGTACCGTCACCATCCCTGGCTCGAAGAGCAAGCGGCACATCGCCGAGATTCTTCAGCAAGAGGGCTACATCGAGGGCTTCGAGTGGGCCGACGATGACCGTCAAGGCAGCCTCACGATCCAGCTGCGCTGGGTCGGTGATCAGCCCGCCATTGAAGGCATCGCTCGGGTCAGCAAGCCCGGCCAACGTCGCTACGCTGGTAGCAAAGACATTCCCAAGGTCCGCAACGGGCTCGGCATCATGGTCATCAGCACCCCCAAGGGCATGATGACCGACCGCGCCGCTCGTCGCGCCGGCATCGGCGGCGAGCTGGTCTGCAGCGTGTGGTGAGCCGAGCTCACGAGCTCGCGCCGCCCACCCATCCCTGAAAGAAGCCAAGCATGTCACGCATCGGCAACGCACCCATAGCGATCCCCAAGGGGGTCAAGATCCAGACCGAGGGCCAGACCATCGGGGTCGAGGGGCCCAAGGGCAAGCTCAGCTTCGTCGTGCCCGATCCGATCAGCTTTGCGATCGAGGACCAGGTCATCAGCTTCAAGCGGCCCAATGACCAGCGCACCGTTCGCGCGCTGCACGGCATGGCCCGCGCGATGACCAACAACATGGTCGTCGGCTGCTCCGAGGGCTTCAAGCGAACCCTCGAGATCATCGGCGTCGGCTATCGCGCCACGGTCAAGGGCCGCAACATCGATCTGACCCTGGGCTTCTCACACCCGATCAGCTACCCGCTGCCCGACGGTGTGGACGCCGAGGTCGACAAAGAGGGCAAACTCCACCTGAGTTCGGCCAACAAGGCCTTGCTCGGTTCGGTCGCCGCTGATATTCGCCGCTATCGTCCCCCGGAGCCCTACAAGGGCAAGGGTGTGCGCTACCAGGGCGAGCGGATCATCCGCAAAGAGGGCAAGGCGCGCGGCAAGAAATAGCCTAGTCACCCGGTGCGAAGCCACCGGGCGACACGAGAGTCCCGCTGACGACAGCTCGCAGCGGTATCCAAAGACGAGACCAGGACCATGTCGAAGAAAGACAAGAACGAAGCGCGGGCGCGTCGCAAGAAGAGCATCCGCAAGCGGATCGCTGGCACCGAGGAGCGTCCTCGCCTGTCGGTGTACCGCAGCAACAAGCACATCTACGCGCAGGTCATCGATGACACCGACTCGCGCTCGATCTTGTTGGTCTCGGATCTGACCAAGGCCCTCGCGGCCGAGCTCGAAGCGGCCAAGGCTGCGCCCGCCGAGACCCAAGAGACCGAAGAGGGCACCTCCCCCGACGGCGCGAAGATGCGTCGCGCTCGGGTCGTGGGCACCGCGGTCGCCAAGGCTTGCCTCGACAAGGGCATCAAGAAGGTCGTGTTCGACCGCAACGGTTACCTCTATCACGGGCGCGTGCGCGCCCTCGCCGAAGCGGCCCGCGCGGCTGGCCTCGACTTCTGAGAGAAGCTCATGATTGACGTCGAATCACTCGGAGATTTGGTCGACCGCGTCGTCGACATCAACCGCGTGGCCAAGGTGGTCAAGGGTGGACGCCGCTTTGCGTTCTCTGCCCTGGTCGTTGTTGGCAACGAAAACGGTTGGGTCGGCTTCGGCTACGGCAAGGCCCGCGAGGTCCCAGAGGCCATCCGCAAGGCCAACGAGATCGCTCGCAAGGCAATGTTTCAGGTCCCGCTGCAGGGCACCACGATCCCTCACCGCGTCGTCGGTCACTTCGGTGCTGGCGAGGTGTTGTTGGTCCCGGCCTCGGCCGGTACTGGGGTCATCGCCGGCGGCGCCGTTCGTGCCGTCGTCGAGTGCGCCGGCATCCACGATGTGCTGACCAAGTGCATCGGTAGCAACAACCCGCTGAACGTCATCCAAGCCACGGTCACCGCGCTTCAGGAGCTTCGCAGCCCCGAGCAGGTCGCCCGTCGCCGCGGCATGACGGTCGCCCAGCTGATGGAGGCCTAGGACATGGCGCTCAAGCTCAAGGTCACGCTCGTCCGTAGCGCAATCGATCGGACGCAGAAGCAAAAAGACACGGTCCGCGGCCTCGGCCTACGACGCCTTCACCACTCGGTGGTCCTCGAGGACACGCCGTCGATCCGCGGGATGATCCGCAAGGTTCAGCATCTCGTCGCGGTCGCTCCGGCCGACGACGCCGCCTGAACCCCAGGCCAGAAAGAGACACGCAAATGGGTACGGAACTGCACACGCTCCAGCCGCCCGCCGGCGCCCGCCACCGCAAAAAGCGGATCGGCCGTGGTCCTGGCTCGGGCAACGGCAAGACCGCCGGCCGAGGCTCCAAGGGTACGCGCAAGCGCAACACCGTCGCGCCCGGCTTCGAGGGCGGCCAGCTGCCGATCCACCGCCGCGTGCCCAAGCGCGGCTTCGTCAACATCCACCGGGTCGAGGTTCACGGCGTGAACGTCGGTCGCCTCGACAACCTCGAGGACGGCACCGTGGTCACCCCCGAGCTGCTCCACGAGCTCGGCTACGTGCCCAAGAAGGCGACGATCATCAAGGTCCTCGCCGACGGCGAGCTCGGCAAGAAGCTCACGATCCGCGTGCACCGCATCAGCGGCAGCGCCCGCGCCAAGATCGAGGCCGCTGGCGGCACGATCGAGCTCATCGAGCCTGCCGCCAAAGCCGGCACCTGAGCGCTCTTCGGAGCCAAGCAGAGCCCCAACACCGTCGGTCTTGGGGCTTTTGCATTAGCTCCGGGCCGACTTTGCGCGTCGCGCTGCATGCGCGCGCCTGACAGTGTACATACGGGCCACGCAAGGCCAGCTCGGACGTCAGATACCCCGAGTCGGCCGGCACAATAGCTCACTCTCCGCGCAACTCGCCGGACTCGGACTCGACCTTCGTCATCTGCCATGGGCGTCATCATCAACATCTTCAAGCTGCCCGAGCTTCGGCGCCGCGTGTTGTTCACCCTGGCCATGCTCGCGGTCTACCGCTTCGGCGTGTTCGTTGCCGTGCCCGGCGTTGATCGCAACGTCATGGCGGAGCTGGTCTCGCAGCAGACCGGCGGCTTCCTCGGCTACTTCAACATGTTCTCGGGCGGCGCGCTCTCGAACTTGTCCGTGTTCGCGCTCGGCATCATGCCGTACATCAGCGCGAGCATCATCATGCAGCTGATGACGGTCGTCGTCCCCAAGATCGAGCAGCTGCAAAAAGAGGGCGAGTCGGGCCGCCGCAAGATCAACCAGTTCAGCCGCTACGGCACCGTGGGCCTGGCCTTGGTCCAGGGCTACTTCATGGGTAGCTGGCTCGAGAGCCAAAATACCCCCGGCCAGATGCTGGTGCTCGAGAGCGGCCTGGGCTTCAAGCTCATGACGATGCTGTCGCTGACAGCAGGCACCTGCTTCTTGATGTGGCTCGGCGAGCAGATCACCGAGCGCGGGATCGGCAACGGGATCTCGCTGATCATCTTCGCCGGCATCATCGCGGACCTCCCCGCCGGCAGCTACCAGCTCTACCAAAAAGCGATCGACGACCCCGAGAACTTCGGCCCGGTCCCCCTCGCGATCCTGCTGGTCGTGGTCATCGCCGTGATCGCCTTCGTGGTCATCATGGAGCGCGGCCAACGGCGGATACCCGTCATCTACGCCAAGCGCGTCGTCGGCCGCAAAATGTTCGGCGGCAGCCAGAACTACCTGCCGCTGCGCATCAACAACGCCGGCGTGATCCCGCCGATCTTCGCCTCGTCGATCATCATGTTCCCGGCCCAGATCGCCGGCATGACGGGCAACCCCTACCTGCAGCGCTTCGCCGCCGCCTTCGACTACGGCAACTGGCTGTACCTCACCGTCTACGTCGCGCTGTGCATCTTCTTTTGCTACTTCTACACGCAGATCCAGTTCAACCCCGTTGACCTGGCCGACAACCTGAAGAAGCAAAACGCCTCGATCCCCGGCATCCGCCCCGGCAAGCGCACCGCCGAGTACATCGAGTTCATCCTGACCCGCCTGACCTTCGCCGGCGCCTGGTACATCTCCGCCGTCTGCGTGCTCCCGGTCTTCCTGCAGAAGGACTTCAACGTCCCGTTCTACTACGGCGGCACCTCTCTACTGATCGTCGTGGGCGTCGCCCTCGACACCGCCCAGCAGATCGAGAGCCACCTGGTGACCCGCAGCTACGAAGGCTTCGCCGGCCCCAAGGGCCCCCGCATCCGCGGCCGCAAGTAGTTCGGAGTCCGCACGCCCACCGCAAAAAAATCGCGGCCCCCCCGAGCGGCATGACGCTCGCGCCACCACGCCCCCACCCGCCGGGATCGTGAACACCCTCCGCTCTGAGGGATCGTGCCCACGCCCCGCCCTGAGGGATCGTGCACACGCCCCCGCCCGCCGGGATCGTGAACACCCTCCGCCCTGAGGGATCGTACACACGCCCCGCCCGCCGGAATCGTGAACACCCGATCGAGAACACGCCCGCCGCCCTCAGGGATCGTGCACACGCCCCGCCCGCCGGAATCGTGAACACCCCCGCAGGGATCGTGCACACGCCCGCCGCCCTCAGGGATCGTGCACACGCCCCGCCCGCCGGAATCGTGAACACCCCCGCAGGGATCGTGCACACGCCCGCCGCCCTCAGGGATCGTGCACACGCCCCGCCCGCCGGAATCGTGAACACCCCCGCAGGGATCGTGCACACGCCCCCCGCCCTGAGGGATCGTGCACACGCCCCGCCCGCCGGAATCGAGAACACGCCCGCCGCCCTCAGGGATCGTGCACACGCCCCGCCCGCCGGAATCGTGAACACCCCCGCAGGGATCGTGCACACGCCCGCCGCCCTCAGGGATCGTGCACACGCCCCGCCCGCCGGAATCGTGAACACCCCCGCAGGGATCGTGCACACGCCCGCCGCCCTCAGGGATCGTGCACACGCCCCGCCCGCCGGAATCGTGAACACCCCCGCAGGGATCGTGCACACGCCCGCCGCCCTCAGGGATCGTGCACACGCCCCGCCCGCCGGAATCGTGAACACCCCCGCAGGGATCGTGCACACGCCCCCCGCCCTGAGGGATCGTGCACACGCCCCGCCCGCCGGAATCGTGAACACCCCCGAAGGGATCGTGAACACGACCCCCGCCCGCAGGGATCGGAGAGACCCTCGGCCCGAGGACGAGCGCACGAAAGGCCGCAGACAACCCCAACCGGGCGTATCTACGCACGTGGAGGTTATCGAAGCCACCCAAGGTCGGGCCAACCCACCCCCCAGCAGGAAGCTGCAAACCGAGACTGAAGTAGACCGTAGCCCGGTTGGGGTTGTCTGCAGCCAGTGCGCGGTGCACCGCCGGCACCCCACTCCCCGCAAACAACCACCCAACCCTCAACCAACCCTCCACCAACCCCAACCAAGAGCGCCCCATCCGCCCCCAAACCCCGTGAAGATCCTCCCATGCCCAAACCCCGATCCCCTAGACACCCCCCACCCCCAGTGGCATCCTCCACCGCCCCCGGCCCCGACCGGGGATTTGGCTTTTCCATGCAACCCACCCCCACCTTCGAGGCGACCGTCGTCGCTGAGTTGCCCCAGCAGCTGTTTCGTCTCGATACCTCCGAAGGCCAGCTCGTCGCTGGCCCATCCGAGGAGTGTAAGCGTCTGGGGGTTCCCGTTCGGACGGGGCAACGTGTGCTGTGCCGCAGGGCCAGCCTCGATCCGGGCCGCGGTGTGATCCTCGGTCTCGCGCGCTAGCGAGAGCACCCTCTTCCCACCCGGCGAGAGCAGAGCAAATGAAAGTGCGATCAAGCGTCAAGAAAATCTGTGACAAGTGCAAGGTGATCAAGCGACGAGGAGTCGTTCGGGTCATCTGCGAAAACCCCAAACACAAGCAGAGGCAGGGCTGACATGGCACGCGTAGCTGGAGTCGACCTTCCTCGTAACAAGCGCGTCGTCATCGCGCTGACGTACATCTACGGCGTCGGAAACACGACCGCCCGTCAGATCCTCGACAAGGCTGGCGTCGGCCAGTCGATCCGTACCGACGACCTCAACGACGAGCAGCTCACGGCGATTCGTCGGGTCATCGAGACGGACTACAAGGTCGAGGGTGACCTCCGCCGAGAAGTCCAAACCAAGATCAAGCGACTGATGGATCTCGGTTGCTACCGCGGCCTTCGTCATCGCCGAAGTCTGCCCGTCCGTGGCCAGCGAACCCACACCAACGCGCGCACCCGCAAGGGTCCCAAGCGTGGCCAGGTGGCCATGAAGAAGAAATGACGAGGTAGTCCCGATGGCATCCACACGCGGCAAGAAAAAAGTCAAAAAGAACATCCCCACCGGGATCGTTCACATTCAGTCAACCTTCAACAACACCTTGGTGACGGTCACCGACGTCAACGGCAACGCGATCTCGTGGGCCTCGTCGGGCATCCGTGGGTTCAGGGGCTCGCGCAAGTCAACGCCGTTCGCGGCGCAGCTCGCCGCGGATCAGGCCGCGCGCGCGGCCCAGGATCACGGCATGCAGACCGTGGCGATCCGCGTGTCCGGCCCCGGTGCCGGGCGCGAGTCGGCGCTGCGGGCGATCCAGTCCGCGGGTCTGCGCGTCACCTCGATCAAGGACGTCACGCCGATCCCCCACAACGGTTGTCGTCCACCCAAGCGGAGGAGGGTCTAAGCCATGGCACGTTATATTGGACCTGTGTGCCGCTTGTGCCGGCGCGAGGATCAGAAGCTGTTCCTCAAGGGTGATCGCTGCTTCTCGGAGAAGTGCGCCTACGACCGTCGTCAGTACCCACCGGGCCAGCATGGCCAGGGTCGGCGCCGGCGCCCGAGCGACTACGGCCACCAGCTTCGTGAGAAGCAAAAGGTCAAGCGCATGTACGGGCTGCTCGAGAAGCAGTTCCGCGGCTACTACTTCAAGGCTGCCCGCATGAAGGGCATCACCGGTGAGAACCTGCTGAGCTTGCTCGAGCGTCGCCTCGACAACGTCGCGGTCCGCTGCGGCTTCGCCAGCAGCCACGCCGAGGCGCGCCAGCTCGTGCGTCACGGTCACTTCACCGTCAACGGTCAGCGGGTCAACATCCCCAGCTTCCTCGTGCGCGAGGGCGACGAGATCTTGGTCCGCGAGAAGAGCCGCAAGATCGCCAAGATCAACGAGGCGCTGGCCAAGCTCGACCGCTCGCCCCTGCCGTTGTGGATCGACATCGATCGCGACAACTACAAGGGCAAGATCAAGAACGTTCCACAGCGTACGGACGTCGCCGCTGACATCGACGAGCAGCTCATCGTCGAGCTCTACAGCAAGTAAGGGGACCGCATGCAGGACTACAACACCATTGCCCGCAACTGGCGGGATCTGATTCGCCCCAAGAAGCTAGACGTTGACAGCGACTCGCTGAACGAAGCCTACGGCAAGTTCACCTGCGAGCCGCTCGAGCGTGGCTACGGCATCACGCTGGGCAACAGCCTGCGACGCGTGTTGCTCAGCAGCTTGCAAGGGGCGGCCATCACCACGGTTCGGATCGAAGGGGCGCTCCACGAGTTCACCTCGATCCCGGCCGTCGTCGAGGACGTCACCGACATCATCCTCAACGTCAAAGCCCTGCGCCTGAGCATGGATGACGCCACCCCCCGCACCCTGCTGATCGACAAGACCGGCGAGGGTCCGGTGCTCGCGTCGGACATTCAAGCGCCCGCCGGCGTCCACGTGCTCGACCCCAATCAGCACGTGGCCACGCTCAGCAAGGGCGGCCGCCTGCACATGGAGATGACGTGCGCGATGGGTCGCGGCTACGCGACCGCCGACCAGAACAAGACCGAGGGCATGCCGATCGGCGTGATCCCAATCGACTCCTTGTTCTCGCCGATCCGCAAGGTCAACTACCGGGTGACCAACGCCCGCGTCGGTCACCAGACCGACTACGACAAGCTCAGCTTGCAGGTCTGGACCGACGGTTCGGTTCGGCCCGATGACGCGGTCGCCTACGCGGCCAAGATCCTCAAGGAGCAGCTGTCGATCTTCATCAACCACGAAGAGATCGAAGAGACGCTCGCGCCCACGCAGTCGGAGCAGGACAAGCTCAACGACATCTTGTGGCGCTCCGTCGACGAGCTCGAGCTGTCGGTTCGGTCCGCGAACTGCCTGCAAAACGCCAACATCCACTACATCGGCGACCTCGTGCAGCGCACCGAGGCCGAGATGCTCAAGACCAAGAACTTCGGCCGTAAGTCCCTCAAGGAGATCAAAGAGATCCTTGCGCAGATGGGACTGTCGCTCGGCATGAAGATCGAAGGCTGGCAGGGGCCACCCCCCGCCCGGGAGGAATGACCCATGCGTCACCAAAAATCCGGCCGTAAACTCGGTCGCAATTCCTCACACCGCAAGGCCATGTATCGCAACATGGTCACCTCGCTGCTTCGGCACGAGCGCATCACCACGACCGTGGCCAAGGCCAAGGAGCTGCGTGGTGAGGTCGAGCGCGCGATCACTGTAGGCGTCCGCCTGGGGGATCTGCTCGACAAGCCCAAGGACGAGCGGACCCGCGACGAGCAGGCACGCTACGCCCACGCACTGGCCCACGTGGCCAAGACCGTGCAAGACCGCGAGATCGTGCACAAGCTGTTCGAGGACATCGCGCCGCGTGTGCGCAACCGGCCCGGCGGGTACACCCGCGTGATCCGGCTTGGACAGCGCCGGGGTGATGCGGCGGAGATGGCGATCATCGAGCTCGTGGATCGGAAGATCCCCGAGTCCGACGGCGCTGGCGACTCCATCAGCTGATCACCGCTGCTGCTTCGAACAGAGCCCGCGTCCTTGGACGCGGGCTTTGTTTTTGGTTGGCGGGCTTCGCTGCCCACGGTGAACCAGTCTACGTACGCCGCCTGCAAGCGGGCGAGAAGCCCTCGCCCGAGCTGAAAACTGAATTGGGTGCGAGACTGCGGGGGTGAGCGAGCTGCCTACTCCCGATCCCGAGCGGCTGATGGATCTGGTCCGGATGCGGATGCCGTTTGGAAAGTATGAAGGGGTGACGCTGATCGATCTGCCTCAGCCCTACCTGGTGTGGTTCTCGCAAAAGGGGTTTCCAAACGGGCGGCTGGGCGAGGCGATGGCGTTGGCGCTGGAGGTGAAGCACAACGGCTTGGAGGGCTTGGTGAAGGGCTTGCGATGAGCGGGCAGGCACGGGCGCCGGTTCTTGTCGAAAAATTCGTGGTTTGGATGGGTGACCGTATGGTCCGTGACCATGGGCGCAGGTGTCGATCCCCTCATGTTCGTGGGCCTCACGTTGGTTTGTCTGCTCGCGGTGCTGTCCTGGCTGACGCGCCGGGTTCGTGGCGGCGGTGCGTTGGGGACCTTGGGGAGCAGGGAGCGGATGGCGTTGACGGCCCAGCACACGGTTCAGGTGATCGAGATCGCCGGGGTTCGATTGTTGGTGGGGACCGGGCCGAGCGGGGCGCCAGCGGTGCTGGCGACGCTCGGGGAGGTCGAGCTGAAGGAGACGCGGCCGGAGCCCGCGTTGGCGCGGCCGTGGGCGGAGCTGTTGGGGCGCTTTGGAGTCGAGGGTGGGCGCTGAGCTCCCAGCGAATGTCTCGGTCTGGTTGATCCTCGGCGCGCTGCCGCTGCTGCTGGCGGCGTGCACGGCGTTCACGAAGATCTCGGTGGTGTTGGCGGCGCTGCGCCTGGGGCTGGGGGCCGAGCGGCTGCTGCCCTATGGCTCGATGCTCGCGCTGGCGTTGGTGGTGACGACCCTGGTGATGGCGCCGGTGGCCGAAGGCTGCTTGGCGGCGCTCGACATGGCCGGCGGGATCGAAGCCGTGATGGTGGCGCCGCTGGAGGTTGGGGGCCAGGTGCTGTCGCCGCTGTGGGGGTTCTTGGCGGACCACGCGGATCCCAACCAGATCGAGGTGTTCAGCGATCTGAGCGAGCGCGGGCCGGAGCAGCCCGCGGTGCTGGTGCCGGCGTTCTTGCTGAGCGAGCTCGCGCGGGGGCTGTCGTTGGCGGTGATGATCCTGCTGCCCTTCGTGGTCGTGGATCTGATCTGCGCGCAGGTCCTGGTGCTGCTTGGGCTCAACCAAACTCCGACGGCCGTGGTCGCGCTGCCGGCGAAGATCTTGCTGTTCCTGGCGGCCGATGGCTGGACAACGGTGATCGTTGGGCTGGTCGAGGGCTACCGATGACCGAGACGATCGACGCGCTGGGCGTGGCGATCCGCGAGGGCTTCGCGCTGGTGATCACAGGCGTGCTGCCGCTGATCGCAGTGGCTGCGGTGGCCGCGATCTTGCTGGGTCTGCTGTGCGGGGCGCTGGGGATCCGCGACGCGGCGCTGGGACAGATCGTGCGGGCGCTGGCGGTGGTCCTGGCGCTGGCGGTGGTGATCTCGAGCGTGGCTGGGTCGACGCTGGAGTTCGCGTCGCGCTGCTGGACAATGCGGGGCGACCTCGAGCCGTGAACGCGACGGTGGTTGGGTTGGCGCTGGCGAGCGCGCGGGTGTGGGCGCTGCTGCGGGTTCAGGCCAGCTGGCGGCGCGCGATCGGACCCACCTGGGGGTGGATCGCCGCGGCGCTGGCGGTTGTAGTGGCTGGCCTGGCGTTACTTCGCGGGCAGGTGGGCGGGCAGGTGGGCGCGCCGGCCGTCGACAACCCGTACGTGCTTGGGGTCTGGGTCGGCTTCGAGCTCCTGCTTGGGAGCGTAGTTGGGCTCGCGGTGTCGCTGCCGGGCTGGGCGTTGATCGGCGCGGGTGAACAGAGCGAGCAGGCGCTGGGGCTCCGCGGGGACGCGGGCGCGTCGCTGTCTGCGTTGGTGGTCGCGGCTTCGCTGGCGGCGGGGCTGAGCTTGGGGCTGCACGCGCCGTTGTTGGCCGGGCTGCTTGGGCTGTTCGATCGCTTCGCGCTCGCGGATCCGGGCGCGTGGTTGCCCACGCTCGCGGCCCTGCCGGGCTGGCTGATCCAGCACGCGGCGGGGATCACCGTGCTGGCGCTGGCGCTGGCGACCCCGGTGTTGCTGACCCGGGCGGTCCTGCAGGTGTGCGTGGTCAGCCTGGGTCGTGGAGGCGGCGGGGCTGATCTAGTCGCGGCGCTGGCTCCGGGGCTGCGGCTGGCGGCGGCGCTGGTGGCTCTGGGCGCGGCCTGGTCGGCGTATCCCGAGGCATTCGCCCGGGGGATGTGAGAAGGTCTCGGCGTGCGGGCGCGCAGCTGGAGCATCGGGCTCATGGGGCTCATGGGCCTCATCGGGGCTGCCGTGAACGTCACGGGCTGCAGCAAGGACGAGCTCGCGCCCCTCGATCGTCTGCTGCAGCCGACCGGCCTGGCCCAGAGCCCGAGTGGCGATCACCTGTTCGTGACCAACGGCAACTGGGATCGCAGCCACGCGAGCTCGGGCCTGGTCGTGCTCGATCTCGCCGCGCTCGAGGTCGCGCTTGGCCAGCCTCGCGCCGCTGGTGCGGCGCTCGACGCCTCGCGCCCGTGCCGTGACCACGCTGTCGATGATCGGCTCGAGTGTGATCCGAGCCTGCTGATCGATCCCGAGCTCGGGGTCCGGCTGCCCTCGGGGGCGGGCAACATCGCGATCGATCGTCCCGGCGGCGAGCAGGGGCCGCTGCGCTTGCTGATCCCGACCCGGGTCGAGCCGGGGGTGACCTGGGTCGACGTGTTCGGCCAGGGCCTTGGCGACGCTGGCCCGCTGCGTCTCGACTGTGGGCAGGCAGAGGATCAAGCTTGCGATCGCGGGCATCGGCTCGGCGAGATCGGCGACGATCCCTCGCGGCTGAGCATCGACAACCAGGGCTTTCGCTACGCCTACCTGCCGCACTTGCTCGGGGGTCGGCTGACCCTGATCGCCCTCGACGGCGATCGCGGCCCCGAGGTCGTCGACTTTCACACGCAGTTCTTCCGCGAGGACGCTCTGTTCGACTCGGGCCTCGCCGGCGGGTTCTCGGTGATCCAGCGCCCCTGTGATCTGGACACGGGCAACGTCCCCGCGCTGTCGCAGGACTGCACGCGCCCGTTCTTGTTGGCGACGCAGCGCTACTGGTGGGGCCTGCGATCGTTTCGGGTGGCGCCGGGGCTCGACGTGCTGATCGCTGGCAACGAGTCCACGGTGATCGGGCCCAACCTCGAGGCCGCGGAGCCCAAGCCGCTGATGGGCGGCATGGCCTACGAAGATCCCGAGCAGGGCGATCGCCTGCTGGTCGTGCACACGACTCCGCCCGCGCTCAGCCGGGTCGACACCAGCCTCGACGAAGACGACAACGTGCTCGTTCGGGTGTTGGCGACGGTGAGCCTGTGCACCAACCCCAACCTCGTCAGCGTGCATCGGCCGGGGCTCGACGGCGAGCCTGGGCCTTCACTCGCGCTGGTCAGCTGCTACGGCAGCGACCAGATCGCGGTTGTGGATCTCAACGTGTTCGTCGTGGTCGCCACGCTCGACCTTGGCGACGGGCCGAACGAGCTCTTGATCGACGACGCGCGCGACTGGCTCCTGGTGGCGAACACCGCTGACAGCACGATCTCGATCGTGGATCTCGACGCGGGACGGGCGACCTACTTGAAAGAGTTTGCAACCTTGGGCCTGGGGACCGCGTCGCGCTAGAGCGCCGATCAGTTTGGAGTCGCGTCGTGATTGGCGCTCTAGGGGCCGCAGAATCCAGCGCCGGGTTGATCTGCCAGACCCAACACGTGACAGATGGGCTCGAGCCCAAAGCAGGACTGCTCGAACACGTCGCAGGTGGGCGTGCAGCAGAACGCGGCGTCCCCCGAGCAGGGCAGCGAGTGCTGAGCCGCGGCTGTGCACAGGTACCCCGGCAGGCACTCCCCGTCGGCTTCGCACATGTCCCCGTCAACGCCCGCGCCGGGGTTTGCGGTGCACACGCTCACGAGCGATCCACCGGAGCTGATCGCCACGTTGCACGCATCAAACGCGACGCTGCACGCCTGCTCGAGCAGCGTGCAGGGCTCGAGGCACAGACCGGGCAGCGGGTCACTGGCCCGCGTGCACACGCGATCGTCATTACACATTTCCTCGCCAGGGATATCTGGGCCGCACAGCTCCCGGCAGCGCATGTCGAAGCACACCAGCCCGGGCGTGCACTCGCCGTCGTTCATGCACCCGTCGTTTACGAGCCCCGCTCCATTGGCTGGCACACACGCGAGGGTCTGGGGATCGCAGGCCATGGCTGGCCCGCAGGCCTCGATTGGATCGGCGAGCGGATCGCAACCGGGGAGATCGAGCTCGCCGTCGGTGCCGAGATCTCCCGACTCACCGCTGTCCCCTGTGTCTGTGTCCGTGTCTGTGTCCGCAGTGTCGGGACCAGACGCGGAGGAGATCGTCACCCCCCCCGAGGCAGTGCCACCTCGCTTGGGGGGCGTGTCGTCGGCCAGACACGCGGTGATGCAGGCGGACAAGCCGAGGAGTCTCCAGACCCGATGCATGGTGTGTTGTTGCCTAGCACGTCACGTTGATCGGACCTAAGTGATTTGGCTTACCGCTCCCAGCGCACGCGGGCAGGAATTCCGATGGAAGGGTCGCAAACCGTGGTCGATGCTCGTTCGACAGCGTGAGCATTATGCGCGTTCGGAAATTTTTAGGGGTCGACAGCGCCGCCGCTTTTGACCGAATATGTCCCCCAGTGTCCCGCGGGCCTTGGCCTGCGTTCGAGAAAAATCGAATTTTCATCCGCCCGCGATGACTCGCTCGTGCCACGAGCAGCGGGAGGACACCCATCACACACCCCAACTGGCTCCCAACAGGCCCGCAAACCGAAGGACTGAAATGAAACGACTACTTGGCGACAACTGGAAACGAATTGGACTGCAAGTGGGCCTCCTCATGGGGATCGGCCTCGCGTTCGCAATTGGCACCCAAGGTGACGAAGCGACCGCTGGAGGCAATCCAGATTGCCCAGAAGAAGGTGACTGTACCTTCAAGAAGCCCAACGTGATGTTCATCATGGACTACTCGACGTCCATGAACACGCTGTGGGATCTCGACAACAACCTCACCCGCTGGGAGGTCACGGTCGCCGCGGTGCAGCAGGTCATTCAGCCCGGCAGCTTCCTCAGCCAGAACACCCACCTGGCGCTGATGCGCTTTGGTCACGATCCCAACGCCAACTCGGCCGACACCGTCATCCAGGGTGACCAGTCGGGCATCGTCGACGGCAACCGGATCGACGTTCACTGGGACGACGACAACAACGAGTACGTGCCCTGCAACGGCCAGGAGCTGGTCGACTCGCTGCAGAACGTCGACGCGCCCATGCAAGGCATGGCGTTCGGCATCGGCACCTGGACCCGGGGCGCCCTCGAGGCGGTCAAGCTCGAGATCAACCAGACCAAGGCCGATCACCCAGAGGACCAGGACATGCCGGCGCGTGCGTACGTCAACGTGCTGCTCACGGACGGCGCGTGGACCGGCATCGACGGCACCTCGGCCTTGTCGCCCGCGCAGCAGAACCCGGCGATCACCGCCGCGGATCTGTTTGACAACAGCAACATCCAGACCTTCGTCGTCGCCGTGGCTGGTGATCCCGCCGCCGAGATGGCCGCCGACGAGACCGCCGCCGCTGGTGGTACCACCGAGGCAATCGACGGCGCCACGCCCGAGCTCCTCGCGATGGCGCTCACCGGCGTCGTCAACAACATCATCAACTCGGTCGTCGCGCCCGAGTGCATCGGCGGCTTGCCGCGCGTGATGATCTTGCTCGACGCGTCGTCCTCCATGCTCAACGTCAACGGCGGCACGGTTGCCGGCGCGATGGGTGAGACTGGCTGGGATCAGGCCCGCGACGCCCTCTCTGGCAACATGTCGCTGTTCGACATCGACGTTGGCATCGGCGCCGCCGAAGACGTCACGCACCTCGGCCTCGCCGTGTTCGGGCACAACCAGCCCGCCCCCGGTGAGCAGAAGGTCCTGGTCCAGTACGGCCCCTGCATGAAGGACAACTTCGGCTGGGCGCTCGATCCCGCGACCTCGTGCGACATGCCGGGCTGTGACGATCCATGGGGCGGTCCGCCGATCGCGTGGAGCTTCAAGGACGGGCAGGTCGAGGATCCGCCAGGGTTCGACAACCCGACCGAGAGCCACATGCCGCAGTGTGGTGGCGTCGCCGCGTTCTGCTCGGGCTCGGGCACCTACACGCACCTTGGTCTGCAGCTGGTCAAGACCAACCAGCAGGCCTACCACGCCAACGCCCAGATGATGGGCGCGCAGTTCCCCGCGAACGACTCTACGATCTACTTCAACATCCTGATCACCGACGGCCAGTACAACCTGTACTCGACCGACGCTCAGGTCATGTCGGAGTTGACCCAGATGTACAACGACGGGATCACGACCTACGTGATCGGCTTCGGTGACGGCGTGGATCAGCCCGCCGCCATCGCGCAGCTGGACAACATGGCGAACTGGGGCTCGGGCGGCACGGAGATGTACTTCGACGCCAACAACCAGGCCGACCTCGAGGCCGCGTTGGCGTCGATCTTCGGGACCCTGAACTTCGACCCCTGCTGCGCCTTCAACGACTGCTCGCAGAACCCCGAGCCGACCACCAACGAGCCTGACCCGGTTCCGAACCCGACCACCGGCGACGGCGACGGCGACACGGGCGACGGCGACGGCGACGGCGACACGGGCGACGGCGACGGCGACACCGGTGACGGCGACGGCGACACCGGTGACGGCGACGGCGATCCCGGCGACGGCGACGGCGATCCCGGCGACGGCGACGGCGACACCGGCAACACCACGCTCGGCGACGGCGGCGACACCGGCGACACCGGCACGGGCGGCGATCTTGGCGCTGAGGTCGGCATTGACGACGGCTGCAACTGCAGCACGCCCGACACCGGCACGGACAAGACCCGCGGCTTGCTTGGGACCTTCTTGGCCCTCGGCTTCGCTGGCCTGATCCGTCGGCGTCGGCGCGACTAGTCCGAACTGACAAGTCCGAACCGACAGGTTCAGCTTCAGCCGCTCTCCTCGGAGAGCGGCTGTTTCATTTTAACCCCCACATGGACCTTGGACTTCGCCCTGAAAGGGGAGCTCGACGACTGCGCTTAGAGGTGAATTGCGAGGTAGGTGGTCAGCGCGGCGATCATGGCGGCGACCAGCACCACGAGCACACGCGCCACGCTCAGGCGTTTGCGCTGGCGATCTTGGAGGGCGGCGGTGGCCTGGTAGGCCTGGCTGAGCTCGCGGCTGAGCTCCTCGGGGCGCATGATCGGGATGTCGGGACCCTGGGGCTTTGCGAGGTGGGCATGAAAGGAGCCGAGGCTGCGGCTGGCCGTGCGTGGACGGACGGGCCTGCTGGCTTCAGCTCGGGCTTGGGGCCCTCGGCCGCTCGCTGACGGATTCGTGGACCGGTTCGCGTTCGATCGCGGGTTGTTGTCAGGTCGGCTGGGTCGGCCGGGTCGGCCGGGGGTGGTTGGCTCGAGCATCATGAAGCGCGGGCCGGGGGTGGTTGGCTCGAGCATCATGAAGCGCGGGCCGGGGGTGGTGGCTCGCGCAGCAGTTGGCGGGGAGGCGCGGCGCTCGCGACTTGGGGTCGACGACTGCAGCGCGGTCAGGGCGTCGCGCAGCTCGGCGCTGGTGATCCGCAGCGATGGGTCTGGCTCGAGCATGCGCTCGACGAGGGTCGCGAGGGCGGCCACCTGCCCGGAGTGAAGCGGTGCACGAAGGCCGTCCGCGCGCGGACCAGGGGCCTCGCCCGAGCTGAGTGCAGACGTGTCGAGCTCGAGCAGCGCGGCGCCGACGAGGCCGAGGTCACGCAGGTCTGTCGCGGGGGACAGCGCGTCGCTGGGCGACGCCAGCGTGGCTTGCAGATCGAGCAGGCAGATCCCGTGGGGGTTCGTGTGCCTGCGGCTCTCGTCGCGGATCAGGATCGTCGTGGGTGAGATGCGGCCGTGCATGATCGGCGGGCGCTGGGCATGCAAGTACGCGAGCGCCTCGGCGACGCCCAACAGGACCCGCAGCGCGAACCCGGGCTCGCGTGGGCCGCCAGCTTCGAGCCGCTCGGCGAGGGTCTCGCCGCGAACTTGCTCGCGGATCAACCACAGGCGAGCGTGGCCCGTCTCGATCGTGTGCTCGAGCTCGATCTCGATCTCGCGCGGCAGTGCGGGGTGCTGTAGCGCTCGCAGGCGCGCCGTCGTGTCGGCGAGCGCGGGCTCGATCAGCGGGGCGTCTTGCACGGTCAACGCGAGCGCGCGGACCAGCAGCGCGTCGTCGGTTCGCGTGGCGCGGTAACCAGCTGCGTTGGGCTCGTCGCGAAGCTGCCGATCGAGTCGGTAGCGCGCCATGACGAAGGGATCGCCCTGGCAGGTGGGACATCGTTGGGCGCCTACGTCGACCGGCCGAAGACACTTGCCGCAGATCATCGCTGCTTCTCGTGGTCGTCGGTTGTCGCTCAACCGCGAGCGCTCACAGTAGCATGCGAAGTTCATCGCGAGCCCCGCTCTCTGGCCGGTTTGGGTGGATGGTTTCAGCTCGGGCGAGGGCGACTCGGCCGCTTGGCAGCGAAGTGCTGAGCGACTGCGCGCATCTCGTTGGCGAGAGCTGCGCCTGCTGGCTCGGGTGACCTCCCGGGCATGGTTGGTCACAGCGGCCGAAGGACTGCCGCGTCGGTGATGCACGGCGACGCAGGTGATCGGGCGTCACGCTCGACGACCGACGTCGGGACTGGTTGCAGCGCGGGCGAGGCTTCCCGGCTGCTCGCGGTCGCATTCGTAGACCGGTTCGCCGTGGGCACCGACCTGGTTTCGGCGCGAGCGACAAGCCGCACCCAAGCTGAAGTGCAGTCCGCAACGACGACGAGGCTCGCCCGAGCGTCGAGCAGTTCGAGCGCCGCGATCGGTGTTGTGTCGTCGTCGCGACCGATGTCGGCGAGGGTCCGCGCGGCGGTGCAAAAAAAATCGCTGGCTCGATCGCAGATCATCGGCCTATGATTTCGACGTCATCATGACCAAGCGACGCCACGCACGACCAACACCACGCGCCAGCACGCGCGCGCATGTGTTGGGTGTGCTCGGATCACTTGGCTGCTCTGGTGTCTGGTCTGACTTCGCTCGCGTCACTTCTCACCAAGCTCGCTCGCGTTCGCGTCGGCTTGGGGTCACGCAAGTCGTCGGGTCCCGCTCACAGATCTCGACTCGAGCGCTCGCGTGCTCGGGCGTGATCTCTTCGGGCTCGCGCTCGCGCTTGGACGCGAGTGTTGGATCAGAAAGGTTGTCCATGTCGGGCTCTCGCAGCTCGCGGCATGGGCATCTCGATCATCGGACGTGATGGCCGGTGCCGATGCGGGCGCGCCCACGGAGGAGGGGGGCGCGCCCGCGCCGGTGCCCATTGAAATTGCCCGCGGGGCCGCGATCTCTGGGTTAAAATGGCCAGATCGCGAGTTGGAGCGATTGGGTGTGGCCCCACCGATCGTGTTGGATTTCGTGGCCAAGCTTCGCACGCGCGCGTCGATAGGATGGCCAGCCGCGTGGCGGGTGAGCGCACCAGCGCCGCGCAGCGCAGCTAGATTTTTTCGCAGGGAGTTCGCGGGCAGAAGGTTCAGAGCCGACTTCGCGGGGGGCTACATGCCCGCGCGAACGAACGGTCTCGAGGCGGCTGCAGTCGGCGAAGTCGACGTCACGTGGGGGCATCAACCAGCCAAGTCCGTGGTAGCGTCTGCGTCGTTGGCCGTCGGCGGTGAAGCTGTCGTGACGCCACGCGAGGCCGAGGATGAGCGACGACAACGCGCCCCACGAGTTGGAACAGCAGGCGACCGATGCGGCTGTGGCCGCGGCGGGCAGCGCCCTGCCGAACGTGCCCGACACACCCGCCGCGCCAAGCTCATCGAGCGCGCCCGAGGTCCACGGTGACACGCTCGGTGATCTCGTTGGCGATGCGATGCACGCTGGCGTGCCCAAGGCAGCCGACGCGATCGAAGATCAGATCGAGCATGGCCTCGAGGCCTTGGGCCTGCCTCCAGAGATCGCCAGCGCGGGCGCCGACGCGCTCGGCGGCGTGGTCGAAGACGGGCTCGAGCGTGTCGTCGACGCGATCGCAGACTTGATCGGCAGCGACGATCCGCTGCCCAAGGTCAACTACATCCTCACCGTCCAAGACGGCCCCGATGCCCACTGGACCGTGCGCAGCATCCAGTTCGTCGAGGCCCTGTCCGAACCCTACCTCCTGACCCTGGACCTGGTCAGCGAAGAACTTGCGGCCGACACCGAGCTGCTGCTCGGCGCCAACATCGAGCTGACGATCGACCGCGAGACGATCGTGCGCACGGTCAACGGCATCATCCACCTCGTCGAGTACGTCGGCGTCGCCGATGATCGGCTGCAGGTCCGCGTGGAGATCGTGCCGGCCCTGTACCTGATGACGCAGCGGGTCGACACGCGCCTGTGGCAGGACGTCAGCGTCACCGACGTCGTCAAAGAGGTGCTCGAGCTCGGGTTCGCCGACTATGAGCGCGAGCTCGACGACACCGGGCTCGCCGGCACCTACGCGTGCCGCGAGTACATCGTTCAGTACCACGAGAGCGACTTTGACTTCGTCAGCCGCCTGCTCGAGGCCGAGGGCATCACCTACTGGTTCGACTGCGATCGCGGGACCGGCAAAGAGGTGATGGTCCTCGAGGACAGCAACGACAACTACGTGGATCTCACCACGATCGACGATCAGCCAGAGCTCCACATCGTCGTCGACCGGCCAGATCGGATCGAGATGGAGAGCCTGCAGTACTTCGACTGGACCCGCGAGCTGACCTCTACGGCGGTCTACCAGCGGATCTTCGACTGGCTCACGCCGATCGAGCCGGTCGAGTCCGGCGCCCCGCCCGAGGGCGACCCCAACACCGACGATCGTGGCAAGGGCCGCGAGGTCTATCACCACGGCCGCTTCGTCGAGGACGACCCGGACCCCCGCACGATCCGCAAGCTGGTGCATCGGACCCAGCGCGACAAGGTCGCCCGCGGGTTCAGCAACGTCACCGGGCTGTTCCCCGGTCGCAAGTTCGCCGTCGTCGAGCACCAGCGCAGCGATCTCGACCGCGAGTACTTGGTCCGTCGTGTCGTCCACACCGGCGACTGCCCCGACGTGGTCATGGGTGACTCCAGCGCGTCGCCGCGCTACCAGAACCGCTTCGAGTGCCTGGTGCTCGAGCCCGAGAAACCATTCCGGCCGCCGCTGGTCACTCCGCGCCCGCGCATCTACGGGCCGCAGACCGCGATCGTCACCGGGCCCGACGGCGAAGAGATCCACACCGACGAGCACGGCCGCGTGAAGGTTCGGTTTGACTGGGACCGCGTCAACGGCCTGACCGACGACACCTCCATGTGGATCCGCCCGGCGCACCACTGGGCCGGGCCGGGGTTCGGCACCTTCTTCTTGCCGCGGGTCGGCATGGAGGTCGTGGTCGAGTTCCTCGAAGGCAACCCGGATCGCCCCTTGGTCACTGGCTGCGTCTACAACGGCGACAACGCGATCAGCGTTGGCGTGCCCGACAACAAGACCCAGAGCACGATCCGAACCAAGAGCTCGCCAGACAGCGACGGCTTCAACGAGATGCGCTTCGAGGACGCGGCTGGCAACGAAGAGATCTTCGTGCACGCGCAGAAGGACTACAACGAGGTCGTCGAGAACTGTCACTCGACCTCGGTTGGCGCGGATCAGAGCAACACGGTCAGCGGCAACCAAACCCAGACCGTCAAGGTGGATCAGACCGAGACCGTAGAAGGTCATCAGTCGATGTCGGTGCTCAAGACCCGCACGACCGAGATCACCGAGGACGAGACCAACACCTATCACGCCAGCCGCAGCACCACCGTCGAGGTTGACGAGCTGCTCGAGGTCCTGGGCAAGACCACGATCATCTCGGGTGACACGGTCCACTTCGAGGCCAAGAAGGACTACGTGCAGGTCGTTGGCGGGTCGAGCAAGATCAGCGTCAACCCAGGCGAGGCCGGTCCGGGCGACAGCAGCATCGACTGCGCCAACAACTTCGTGGTCACGGCGACGACCAAGGTGTTCCTCAGCCAGGCTGGCTCGGCAACGGTCAAGCTCGAGGGTGGCAACGCGGATCACTACACCTGCGGGGTGTTCAGCGTGGTCGCGGATGGGGACCTGCTGCTCGACTCCACCGGGGGTGCGTTGACCGGCAAGGGCTCGTCCAAGGTGGAGTTCAGCAACAGCGGCGGGGCGGTCGTGATCGAAGGTGGGGCGATCACGATCAGCTCGCCCAGCGAGGTCACGATCAGCGTTGGCGGCAACTCGGTGAAGATCGACGCCTCAGGGGTCACCGTGGCCGGGGCCAAGGTCGACGTGAACGCGACCGGCGTGGCGACGATCTCGGGGTCACTCGTGAAGCTGAACTGAGCTTGTCTCAGACCCACCGCTAGGCCATCATTGGCGAGCTGACCATGGCTGCTCGGGGCATCCTTTCTCGGATCACAGGTGAGGCGACGCGGGGCGTCGACGACATCGAGCTGATCGTTGGCAACCTGCAGGCGCTGCTCAACACCCGGCTTGGCGACGCGGTCTCGGCCGAGGGCTTCGGCGTCGTCGATCTCGTCGACATCATCCACGACTTCCCCGCCGCCGCTCAGATCATGCAGCGCAGCATCCGTGCGACGATCGCCAAGTACGAGCCACGCCTGCGCAACGTCAGCGTGCGCACGGTACCCAGCGACGACCCGCTCATGCTCACCTTCGAGATCTCCGGCCGCCTGATCGGCGATCGTCGCCGCGGCGTCGTTCGTCTGCGCAGCGAGATGACCCACGGTGGTCGCGTGACCGTGGCCTGAGCGAACCCCGAGACCCCCTCCCAACGACCAGCCCAGCAGCGAGCGCCGCCCGATCGAGGGCCACGCACGCAAGCCCACGAGCGAGCGCAACCCCGATCCATACCCGCGCACGCAAGCGTTATCTTCGAGCCCGTTCAGGGGGCCCACGCGTGCCCGCGCGCGTGCACAGTCCCTCGCAGCCCGTGGTGCAATGCCTCGCGCCGCCTCGCTTGGCCTTTTCGCCGAGGGCTTTGTCGCCAAAACTTGCAGTGGGCCCACCACAGCGGCGTTTTGGCTTCGCGCCCTCGACGAAAATTCCGGCGCGAGGCGACACGATGCATTGCACCACGGGCTGCGAGCCGCGAAGCGACCCGCCGCGAGCTGGCTCGCCGTCGCCAAAGTCCACGGTGCATGTGGAGGTCTAAAACCGTATCATCTTGGGCCTAGCAACCCGCGGGGGGCGCTAGGCTACGCAGAGTCCTGATCATGTTCGCCAAGTTCTACCAAAGCGAGCTCACCTACCTGCGCGAGATGGGGCGCGAGTTCGCGGCCACGCACCCGACCAGCGCCGGGTTGTTGTCCGAGCGCAGCGACGACCCCGACGTCGAGCGCCTGCTCGAGGGGTTCGCGTTCCTCAGCGCGCGCATCCGGGAGCGGGTCGACGACGCGGTCCCAGAGGTCGTGCACGGGCTCGCCGAGATGCTGCTGCCCCAGTACCTGCGGCCGCTGCCGGCGATGTCGGTCATCGAGTTCAAGCCGCAGATCCGCGCGCTGCGGGGGGCGCGAACGGTGCCGCGTGGGCGGGCCGTCGGCAGCGTCCCGGTCGAGGGCACGGCCTGCACGTTCCAGACCTGCTTCGACACGGATCTGCTGCCCATCGAGATCGTCGACATCGACCACGACGAGTCGGTCGCGGCCCGGCCGATCATTCGGATCAAGCTCAAGACCACAGAGGCCGGGCGGCCGATCATCGCGCGTGAAGAGGGGATTCGCCTGTTCCTGTCTGGCGACATCTCGCTCGCGGCCACCTTGCACCTGTGGGTGCTTCGCCACTGCAAGCACGTAGAGGTGCGCTGCTCCGAAGAGCGCAACACCCCGCGCGGCGAGCCGCTGCGCGTGCTCGACCGCGACAAGATCAAGCCGGTCGGCCTGCGCGACGACGAGGCCGTGCTGCCCTGGCCCAAGTTCGCGCCCGAGGGCTCGCGCTTCGTTCAGGAGTACTTCGCGCTCCCGTCCAAGTACCTGTTCTTCGACATCCGCGGGCTCGAAGGGCTCGAGTTCACGGGCGACTACATCGAGCTGGCCATGGTGTTCGAGCGGCCGCCAGATCTCTCGTCGCCGATCGGCGGCGAGAGCTTTCGGCTCCACTGCACGCCGGTCGTCAACTTGTTCTCGGCCACCGCCGAGCCGGTCAAGCTCGACCCCTTGATGCCCGATCACCTGCTGCGCGCGGCCGGAGCCAAGCCGGCGCACATGGAGATCTACGACGTCGACAGCGTGGTCGGGGTGCGGCCGGGCCGGGGCAACCGGCGCAACTACAGCAACTTCTACACCTTCAAGCACACCAAGATCGGCGCCGACGCGGACGGCTACTACGTGCTGCGGCGGACTCGGTCCCCGCTCGACGAGGGCACCGACACCTACGTTCAGGTCGCGCGCCCGCGTGACACCGACGCCAGCGAGGAGGACGAGACCCTGTCGATCGAGCTGCTGTGCACGAATCGCACGCTGCCGCTCGAGCTGCAGATCGGTGACATCTGCAAGCCGGTCCGCGGCAGCTCGGTCCCGGACTTCGCCAACATCACCGCGGTCAGCCCAGCGGTCCGGGCCCCGCTCGCAAGTGAATTGCAGTGGCGGCTGCTCGGCCACCTCGCGCTCAACCGCCGCCGCGTGACCGAGCCCGAGACCCTCAAGCTGCTGCTGTCGCTCTACAACTTCCTCGCCGGCTCGGGCTCACCCGCCGGCCGCGCGAACGAGCTCAAGGTCGAGGCGATCCGTGGCACGGAGTTTCGCGCGGTGACCCGCATGCTCGACGGCGCGCCCGTGCGCGGGGCCGAGACCACCGTCGAGCTCGATGAGACCCGCTTCGCCAGCATCGGCGACGCGCACCTGTTCGGGATCGTGCTCGACGAGCTGCTCTCGACCTACTGCAGCATCAACTCTTTTCACGAGCTGCGGGTGCGCCTGCACCCGTCGAAGATCGAGTTCCGATGGGACCCCAGGAACGGCCACCACAGGATTCTCTGAGCGACCCCCCGGCGTGGTTCCAGCGCCTGCTCGATCAGCCCGGGGCGATCGATCCCTTCGTCGCGATCGGCCTGTTGGAGGAGCTCACCCGCGGCGCCAAGCGGATCGGCGGCGATGGCCCCTACGACGAAGAGGCCGTGCGCTTTCGTCACGCCCGCTCGCTCGCGTTCAAGCCCGGCGACGTCGAGGCGGTCGAGCTGCGCGCGGACGGCCGCAACGCCCAAGGCCAGCGGGCGGACCTGGTCGAGATGACCCTCAACATCGTCGGCTTGATGGGCACCAGCAGCCCGCTGCCAACCTACCTCGCCAGCGAAGCGGCCAGCCAGGACGAAGAGGGGCGGATCAAGGCCGACTTCTTCGATCTGTTTCACCACCGCTTGCACAGCTTGCTGTATCGCGGCGTCCGCAAGTACGACTGGCCGCGCGAGTTCTCGACCGACGGCCGTGACGTGTGGAGCCTGCGCTTGCTCGCGATGCTGGGCATCGACGACTACGAGACGCGCACCCTCGAGTACATCAAGCCGCTGGATCTACTGCGCATCGCTCCGCTGCTGGCGAGCCCCGCTCGGACCGCGCGCACCGTCGAGCTCGCGGTCATGGAGATCCTCGATCATCAGCTCGAGGGCGCCGACGTCAAGGTCAAGCAGTTCCAGGGCTCCTACGCCGACATCGATCCGGCCCACAAGATCCGCCTGGCGATCGAGAACTCGCGGCTGGGGGTCAGCGCGGTGATCGGGGACCTGTGCTTGCACCGCGCGGGCAAGGCCCAGGTCGTCGTTGGGCCTTTGGATCAAGAGGGCCTGCGTCGCTTCATGGCCGGCGGTGACGCGTTCTTCGCGGTGCGCGAGCTGCTCGATCTGCTCAGCTACGAGCTCATCGAATTCGAGCTCGAGCTGATATTGGGCCGTGAGTCGCAGGTGGGGGCGATCCTGGGCAAGAGCCGGATCGGCGACGACGCATGGCTGGCGAAGGGTGACGATGTAGAGTTGCAACGCGAAGAGACCCGGGTGATCGTGTCTCTCGACGAGGCCAAGAAGCTGCTCGAAGAAGAAGACGCACGAGGAGGACGGTGAGCGGTGCGATCGCTCAAGGTCCACGTATATGACTCGGAGACCGGCCGGACGCGCGAGGAAAGGTACACGCGCTCACCGGTTCGGATCGGTCGTAACCCCCGCAACGATCTGTGCCTGAGCTTCGGCTTTGTCTCGGGCTGGCACGCGAAGGTCGACTTCAACGAGAACGGCGGGTCGTTCACGGATCTCGGCTCGACCAACGGCTCGGCGATCGACGGGCGCAGGATCGAGGCCAACCAGTCGTTTCAGCTTGGCGACGGGCTGAGCGTCACGGTTGGCAAGCTCGAGATGCGTTTCGTGTGGGAGGAGTCCGAGTCCGAGCACAGCGGCCGCTATGATCAGGATCCCCACGCGGGCATCGTGACTCGCTCGCCGCGGCTGCCGACCATGCCGATCCAGGCGGTGCAGTCCCTCGATGATCTGCCTCGTGATCCGCACGCGCCGGCGACGGTGCAGCACTCCGCGAGCGGGGCGGCGATGATGTCTGGGCCGCCCTCGTTGGGTGGGCCGCCGCCGCCGCTGGGCGGGCTGCCGCCTCC
>NZ_JMCC02000049.1 GCF_000737335.2 Enhygromyxa salina
AGCGCAACAGCTTCCTGGGCGAGAAGGCCCACCGAATCGGCAAGCAGGAAGGCCGTGAAGAAGGCCGCGAAGAAGGCCGTGAAGCAGGCCGTGAAGAAGGCCGGCGTGCGCAGCTTCAAGTGCTGCGCCGCGTGCTCGTCGACATCCTCGAGCTGCGCGGGTTCAAGGTCACCGCCGATCACCGCGCACGCCTTCAATCATGCGACTCCCTCGAGACCCTCGAGGCCTGGTACACAAAAGCCCGCACCCTCCCAACCCACGCCTCGGTCGAGCTGCTATTCGACGCCTGATTCGTCCAGCTTGGTCGTCACACGAATCCAGCGGGCCAGCTCCTCTAGCACCGCGGGTTCAATCGTCATCTCGATCATCGCGTACTCGTCAGGCGCCCCAGTGCGCGCCGGCTGAAACAGGTGGTTGAGCCCCGGCAAGAGCACGAACTCCGCCGCGGGGTTGTTAATCAGCGCAGCCTGGATCGGCGCCATGTTCTGCTCGACGTCAACCTGCAGGTCCATGTCGCCCGCCATGACCAACACCGGCAGCTTCAGCTTGGCGAGCACCGGCGCGGGATCCCACCCCAAGAAGTGCCGAAACCACGGGCTGTTGAGCGCGGTGATCTGGGCCTCGATCGTGGCGTCGAGCTGCTCCGGCGTGGGCTTTTCCGTGCTGGCCTGCTCGTCCACGGCGGCGCGCAGCAGCTTCTCGAGCGCGGCGGGGGCGGTCTCGATCGTGTTCGCCAACACGGCCGCGTGCAGCTTGCGTGCCTCGGCCTCCGCGATCGCAATCGATGCCTCGTCGGCCCCCGACGCGGCCAAGATCAACCGCTGCTGCCGAATGATCACCTCACTGCCGGTCACGCCCGTGCCCGCGAGCATCACGATGAAGTCAATCTGCTCGGGGTGCGCGGAGGCGACGAGCGGAGCGATGACCCCGCCTTCGCTGTGACCGATGAGCCCAACCCGGTCACCGTCGATCTCGGGCCGCGCGGCGACGGCCATCGCCGCCGCCCAGGTGTCGCTGGCAAAGTCCTCCAGCGTCGCGTTGCTCGGATCCCCGCGCGACTCGCCAAACCCGCGATCGTCGTAGCGCAGCACGGCGATCCCGTTGCGCGACAGATGATCGGCGATCACCCAAAACGGCTTGTGGTTGGCGATCGTCTCGTCCCGGTCTTGCAGCCCCGAGCCAGAGATCATCACCGCGACCGGGTGCGGCCCCGGACCCTCGGGGACCGTGAGCGTCGCGGCCAAGCTGACCCCCGGCGCCTCCGGGTTGGGGATCTCGAGCTGCTCGATCGCGTAGGGAAACGGCGGCTTGGGTGTCTGCGGGCGCGCGGGGTTGGCGATCGCCGCGAAGTCGTTCGCGTCCGTCGAGGTGATCGTGCACGGAATCTCGGCGCCGCCTTGCGAGAAGCTGCAGGTTGGCGCGGGGCCGGGAACGATCGTCCAGCTCGCGCCGACAGCCGCGAGCTGCACCTTCATGCTGCCGTCCGCGCCGACCACCGGCGGCCCCAGCGGCACACCCGAGACCATCTGCGCGGGAATCCACAGCTTGGCGAGCGCGAGTCCGTCGCCGTCGTCGTCGGCCTGGACCCACAGCGCCCACTCCAGCGTCTGCGCACCCGGGAGCGAGAGCTCGCCGACCCACTGCCCCAGCGTGGCATCGCCCTCGCTCTCAACCTGCGCGGGCGGCTCGTCACTGGGCTTGCTGCCTTCGGCTTTGGCGTCCGCGGGCTTGCCCTCGCGGGGCGGCTCTGACTTGCAGGACGCCAGGGCAAGAAGACCCATGAAGCACAGCGGGAGCAGCCTTCGCATCTGCAGTGGATACCGAGGCCGTGCACGACGCGCAACACCCGTGACCCGGCTTGCGGTGCGACCACGCAAATGTGGTATCCCGCCGGCATGGCCGAGCCCGAGCCCACCGGTGTGAGCCCCGATGCGTCCAAGGTCAGCGAAGCGCCGGCCAACACCCGCGCGTTCAAGTCGTGGGCGCTCGAGAACTCGCTCAAGCGCTACGGCGCGGACAAGTGGGGCCAGGGCTTCTTGTCGGTCAACAGCGAGGGCCACCTCGTGTTTCGAGCGCCCGGCCTCCCCGAGGTGGATCTGCACAAGCTGGTGTTGCTGCTGCGCGAGCGAGGCATCCACACGCCGGTCGTGGTCCGGTTCCCAAGCATGATCGTGGAGTCGATGCAGCGGCTCCACGATGCATTTATCCACGCCGCCGCCGAAGCGGAGTTCACGGGCGCGCACATTGGCATGTACCCGCTCAAGGT
This sequence comes from Enhygromyxa salina, assembly GCF_000737335.2. GTDB lineage: Bacteria > Myxococcota_A > Polyangia > Nannocystales > Nannocystaceae > Plesiocystis > Plesiocystis salina_C. The sequence goes on from NZ_JMCC02000049.1 coordinate 2,267, forward strand.
CAACCAACGCCGCAGCGTGGTCGAGACCGTCGTCGCGGCCCGCGAGCAGTGCAGCTACGGGCTCGAGGCCGGGTCCAAGCCCGAGCTGTTGATGGCGATGGCGCAGCCGGTCGTGCCGGGGACCCCGCTGATCTGCAACGGCTACAAGGACCGAGAGTTCATGCGCTTGGCCTACCACGCGGCGGAGCTCGGCCATGAGGTCGTGATCGTGCTCGAGAGCCTGCGGGAGGTCCGGCGCTTCCTCGATGTGGGTGAGGAGCAAGACTGGATGGCGACGCCGCTGATCGGCACCCGCGCCAAGCTCTACAGTCGTGGCAGCGGTCGCTGGCAGAGCTCTGGCGGCGAGCTGGCCAAGTTCGGCCTGACCACCAACGAGATCCTCGAGGTCGTGCGCCAGCTCGAAGAAGCAGGGCAGATCGACAAATTCGCGCTGCTGCACTTTCACATCGGCTCGCAGATCACCCAGATCAAGCGGATCAAGACGGCCGTGCGCGAGGGCGTACGGATCTGGTCGGCCCTGCGCCCGCGCTGTCCCGGGCTGCGCTACATCGACCTCGGCGGCGGCGTTGGCATTGACTACGACGGCAGCCGCACTTCGTATCCAAGCTCGGCCAACTACTCGGTCGAGGAGTACGCCAGCCAGGTCGTGTTCGAGATCAGCGAGGTCGTCACCGAGCTCGAGCTCCCGCCGCCAACGATCGTGACCGAGAGCGGCCGCGTGCTCACGGCCAAGCACGCGGTCTCGATCGCGGATCTGCGCGAGGTCCAAGGCGAGCTGCTGCCAGTCCCGGACCCGTCCGAGCACGAAGACCGACTGATCACCGAGCTGCGCGAGACCCTCAACGGGATCACCGTCAAGAACATCGAGGAGTACTTCCACGACGCCGTGGACTTTCGTGACGAGGCGCTGCAGCTGTTCTCGCGCGGGTATCTGAGCCTCGAGGACCGCGCCAGCGCCGAGGGCTTGTTTCACCGGGTCCGCCTGGCCTGCGAGCGGCTGCTGCCGCAGCTCGAGCACCCGCCCGAAGAGATCGTCAACTTCCTCAACCGCGCGCAGGTCAAGTACCTCGCCAATTTTTCGATCTTCCAGTCGCTGCCCGACACCTGGAGCATCGATCAAGTGTTCCCGGCGGCGCCGCTGTCAGGTCACGGCCACGTGCCGCGACTCAACGCAGAGATCGTCGACATCACCTGCGACAGCGACGGCTGCATCAAGACCTTCGCCCACCCAGACGACAACTTGAAGTCGCTGCCGCTGCACGAGCCACCCGCGCGCGGCGGCGAGCCCTACTTCTTGGGCTTCTTCATGACCGGGGCCTACCAAGACAGCCTGGCCAACGTCCACAACCTGTTTGGGCGGTGTCATGAGGTGATCGTGCGCCGGGCTGACGAAGAGGGCGTGATCATGGGCAGCCAAGGGATCGACTACGACGAGCACGTGTGGCTCGAGGTCAAGACCGGGTACTCCGTCCAGGATGTGCTTGGGGAGATGGACTATGACGTGGACTCGATCACCCAGCTGATCCGGGATCGGCACCTTGGAAAAGAGACGACCCTGGGCCAGCCCTGGGCGATGGGGGTGCTTCAAGAGTACCCCTACTTGGTGCGAACGTAGAGCTGTCAGTCCAGTTGGGCGAGCGCCGCGGCCAGCAGCTGATCTTCGTTGGCCCGGATGCCCGCGATCGTGGGCTCGGTCGGCACGCTCGGCGCCACGCCAACGCCCCACAGCTCGCCGCCGTCTTCACGGCGCAGCTCGCTGGCGGTGAAGCGCAGCTGCCAGCCGCCGGGCAGCCACAGCTGCGCGACTTCACCAAGATCACCGGCGCTGGTGCTGCCAATGATCGGCGCCCCGATCAGCTCGAAGCCAAGCAGCTCGAGCTCCGCGCGGCCGCGGGTGCGGCTGTCGGCGAGCACCACGACCGGGCAGCGGACGGTGGGTCCGTCTGGATCCACGCTGCGGGTGCCCGCGCGCTCGAGGGGCAGCTGCGCGTGATCGTTGGGACCCGCGGGGACCCGCTCGGTCGCGATCGTGCGGGGCTTGCCAACGAAGTGCGCCAGCAGTGACGCGCGGGGATCCGCGAGCTGCCCGCGAAGATCGATGATCACCCCCTTGGCCTTGCGAAGCCGCCGCGCGACGCTGCCCAGCCGCCGCGTCCGGGTTGGATCGACGTACCACAGGCCGTCCGCGAGCTGCTCGATCGCGGCCTCCGGTCGCGGATCCATGCGCTCCGCTCGGTCGCTGCGAACATCTGCGTGAGCGCTGGAGATGAGGTCCTGCTCGCCAGACTCACCCGCGCGCACGAGGCTGAGCTCGACCGTCGCGCCGCGCTCACGCCGATCGAACAGCCGCGCGACCGCCCGCTCGATCCCCGCGCTGGCGTTGGCGGCCGGCGTGCGGACCAACTCGGTCGCGATCAGCTCGTCGATCGCAACCCCATCGATCGCGGTCACGACATCACCAGGCCGAATCGAGTCCCACGCCGAGCCACACACGACAACGCGCTCTTCGACCCAGCGCAGCGACACCTGTGGGACCCAGCGCCGCGCGGCCTTGCCAGATTCGACGAGGACCTCGCCGTTGCCGTCGCCAAACTGCGCGAGCATCGACTCGAGGGTTGCGTGAAGCGTCAGCGGCGAGTCGTCCTCTGCGACCGCGCACATGGCCTCGATCAAGCGCTGGCGGGCGTCGGCGACCCGCGCGGCGTGGGGGTAGAAGTGGCGAAGCCCCGTCCAAGTCCGCATCACGACGAGCAGCCGCGTGGCCCGGTCTCGCAGGTCGTAGTCCCACGCGCGGCGCTCATCGAACACGGGCGCTGGCTCGAGCTCGCCAGACTCGGGCAGCGTGTGTCCGTTGCGAGTCCACAGCGCCGTGGGGACCAGGCTGCTGATCCCACGACCGAGCTCGAGCAGCGCAGGCGCACCCGGAGCGAGGGGCCGGTAGCTGTCGCCGTCGCAGCGCGAGCATGGCTGCGGTTCGTCACGCTTGCGCTTGGCGGGCGAGCACGAGGCTTTCGTCTGTGGTCGGCGTTGGATCCGACGCGCGCAGCCGGGATCGCTGGGTAGACCTTCGGCGTAGCCGCGGCGGTGCCACTGCGTGATCGTCAGATCTTCGCCTTCGGCGAACAGAGCATCGGACAGCGGCGGGCGATCCTCTCGCTCACTGGCGTCAGCCTCGGACTTGGGCGGCTCGGGCTTGGGCGCTTCGTCATCACCGGTCTCGCCCTCGTCACCGGTCTCGCCCTCGTCACCGGTCTCGCCCTCGTCACCGGTCTCGTCGTCATCACCGGTCTCGCCCTCGTCACCGGTCTCGCCCTCGTCACCGGTCTCGGCCTTCTCGGCCTTCTCAGCCTCCTCGGTCTTCTCTGCCTGCGCCGCCGTCTCCGCCTGCTCGGCCGCCGCGTCGCGCTCTTCCGCCTCGGCCTTCGCCGCGTCCTCGGCCGCCGCGTCGCGCTCTTCCGCCTCGGCCTTCGCCGCGTCCTCGGCTCGCTTGCGATCGCTCGCGCCCCCCGCCGTGGTCCGCGCAGGCGGTCCAGACCGTCCGGTCCCCAACCGGCCGTGGCTCTTGTCCGCTGGCGGTCGGGCCCGCTCGCTCGATACAGCGCCACTCTCCTCCCCCACCGCGTCTTCATCGCGACACGCCGGCTCATCGAGCGCCGCGTCCTCGGCTTGCTGGTCGAGCTTCACGCTTCGCCAGACCACCACGGTAGGGGCGACCTCGCCCATCAGCCCGCGCAACCCTTCGGCCAACTCGACGCGGCTGTTCGCGGCCTCGATCGCACGGATCCCAGCGAGCAACATCGGCTCCCATTCGCACGCCTGGGCCTCGTCACTGGGATGTAGCCAGCGGACAGCGCTGCCGAGCTCGGCCAGCGCGATGAGGTTTTCCGCGCCGCGCTGATGGAGCACCCGCGCGGACTCGGGGCCACTGTCGGGAAGCTGCGTGGGTTGTGGGCGTGCGCAAGCGGCCGCCAACGCCGTCGTGCTGGTCCACAGCCAGGTTCGACGCGAGATGGGGGGGCGACGCACCGCGGGATTGTCGTGGAAGACCCTGCCCGGAGCAACCGCGACCCCTTCACCTTTGCGCCAGAACCAGCGGCGGCATCACCGGGGCCGCGAAGCTTCATGTAGCCTAGTCGTCGCGCGCGGGGGCGTGGACAGATCAAGATGGGTGTACCGATCGACGGGTATTCGAGCGCGAAGCTGCTGCGATCGTCGCGACTCACCCGGACGTACGCAGCGACTCGAGCAGATGGCGTTGAAGTCGTCGCCAAGGTCTTCGACCTCGATCACGACGACAACGACGCGCGGGCAGCGTACGAGCTAGACAGGATCCGCCGCCTCGATCTCGACGGGGTCGTGCCCGCGATCGGGCTCGAGCGCGTCGATGATCAGCTGGTCGTGCTGTTCGAGCGCGTGTTGGGCAGCGACCTCGACGAGTTCTGCGACAAGCAGCCGCTCGCGCTCGACACCTTCATGCCGATCGCGCGCCGCTTGGTCGAGACCGTCGCGCGGATCCACGCGCACCACCTGATTCACGGCGACATCAAGCCCGCCAACGTGATCATCGACCAGGACGGCGGCGGCGTGTTCTTGGCGGAGCTTGGCATCTCGAGCTTGAGCGCGCGTGACCGTGACTTCGACGATCCGCGGACCTTGGCGCTCACGCTCCCGTACCTCTCGCCCGAGCACAGCGGGCGGACCCGCGACCGACTCGACGCACGCAGCGATCTCTACTCGCTCGGGGCAACCTTCTACGCGCTGCTGACGGGGAGCCCGCCGTTCGGGAGCGAGCGCGGTCTCGACTTGATCTACGCGCACTTGGCCGAGGCCCCCGAGCGGGTCCGGGTGCGTCAGCCGATGTTGCCCGAGTCGCTCTCGCGGGTGGTCATGAAGCTGCTGGAGAAGGCGCCCGAGCGTCGCTATCAGAGCGCCCACGGGCTGCTCCGCGATCTCGAGCGCGTCAAGCAGCTGCTGGACTCGGGCGACGGTGATCAGGTGTTCGAGCTGGGTCTCGACGACTGCCCCGGTCAGCTCAGGGCGCCCCGGCGCCTGCACGGACGCGAGCGAGAGCACGCTCTGTTGCTCGCCCAGCTCGACCACGCGAACCGCCAGACCAAGCCGCGCCTGATCCTGATCGGTGGTCCGCCGGGGATCGGCAAGTCGGCGCTGGCCAGCACGCTCGAGCCCGAGACCCTGCGTCGCCGCGGGCAAGTCGGCCGCGGACGGTTTGAGCTCAGCCGCCAGCGGTTCCCCTACTCGGGCTGGATTCAGGCGCTCGACGGCGTGCTCGAGCAGCTGCTCACCGGCTCGCGCGAGCAACTCGACGCGTGGCGCCACCGACTTGGCGCCCGGCTTGGCCGGCTCGCCTCGGTGCTCAGCGAGCTGCTCCCCAACCTCGAGTCGGTGCTCGGCGAGCTCGCGCCCGCGCCCCCGAGCGTCGGCGCCCGCGAGACCCAAAACCGGCTGCAGCTCGCGGTCGCACGCTTGCTCGCGGGCCTCAGCGCGGTCGGCCCGCTGACGCTGATCCTCGATGACCTCCACGCCGCCGACCAGAGCAGCCTCGAGCTGCTCTGGGCCCTGCTCGACGGCAGCGATTGTGGTGGGGTCTTGGTGCTCGGCACCTACCGCGTGGACCAGCTGGGAGCGCAACCCAGGCTCGCCGGGCTGTTCGACCGCCTGCAGCTCGACACCGGCTCGGCGCCGCGCTTCGATCAGCTGGCGGGGCGCAGGCTGGAGCTCCGACCCGTCCCGGATCAGGCAGTCGTGCAGATCATCCGCGATCTGCTTGGCGTCGAAGACCTCGAGCTCGCCGCCGAGGTCACGCGCAGGACCCACAACAACCCGCACTTCGTGCTGCAATTCCTCGAGCACCTCACGCGCACGGGCTTGCTGGCGCACCGCGGCGGGCGTTGGAGCTGGGACCGCGACGCGCTCGGCCAGGCCGAGCTCCCGAGTGACGCGCTCGAGATCGCCCGGGCGCGCGTCGACGGGCAGCTCGACCCAAGCTGTTGCGAGCTGCTGCGCGCGGCCGCCTGCATCGGCGCGTGCTTTGATCTGCGCAGCCTCGAGCTCACGACCCAGCGCGATCGGGGCGAGCTGCTGCCGCTGCTGTCGCAGCTCGTCGCCGAGGGGCTGATCGTCAGCGAGCGACATGGCTATCGGTTCAGCCACGAGGACCTGCATGCAGTCGCGGCCGCCGCCGTCCCCCCCGAAGCACGACGACAGATCCGCTGGAGGATCGGCAAGGCCGCCCTGGACCAGCTCGACAGCACCCCCGAGCAGATCCCCAGTAGCGAGACCCTGTACACCCTCGTGGATCACCTCGACGCCGGTCTGGATATCGACTCGCTGTCGCCCGGTGAGCGCGAGCGTGTGGCGCAGCTCAATCTCGAAGCGGGCCAGCGCGCCCTCGCGGCCGCATCACACGGGCCGGCGCTGCGCTACCTCGAGCTCGCGGCCACGTTGATCGCGGACCGGGTGGGCGAGCTCCGCGAGTGGGCGCGCGTGTCTCGAGGTCTGCGCGTGGGCGCGGCCGGGACCGCCCATGGTGGGCTGGTGTTCGAGATCCACTACGCCCGCGCAGAGGCGCTCTCGTTGATCGGCGAGCCAGACGCGGCCGAGGCCGCGTTCAACGAGCTGCTCGACTGGCCGCTGAGCATGGGCGATTACGGCCGCACGCTCGCGGGTCGCGTGAAGCTGTTGACCCTGCAAGAGCGCAGCGCCGAGGCGGTGGCCTTGGCCCACGTGGGTCTGCGCCGCTGCGGCTACAAAGTCAGCGACAAGCCCAGCGCGCTGGTGTTGCTGCTGGCGATCGGCCGGGCGTGGTTCAGCCTGCGACGACGCAGCACCGAGTCGCTGTTGTCGATGCCAAGCGCGACGGATCCAAGCGCGTGCGCGGCGATGGAGATCCTCGCGGCCACCGGCCCGGCCGCGTACGTGCGTGATCCCAAGCTGTTCATGCTGTTGAGCACCCACCACATGAAGTTGGTCTTGCGCCACGGCAACCACACGACGGCGCCGGTCGCCCTGGCTCAGGTCGCGCTGGCGATCGCCACCGTGTTGCGACGATCCCACGAGGCCGCGCGCCTGGCCGACACCGCGGTGGCCATGTGCGACGACATCGATCATCCAGACTCCGCGCGCGCCGAGGTCATCGCCAACATGGTCTGGCACTTGACGCGTCCGTTCGCGGGCACGCTCGCCCAGCTCGACGCCGCCTATCATCGCAACCTGGACTTTGGTGAGTTCGAGTTCGCCAGCTACCTCGCGTCGCTGAGCTTGAGCATGAACATCGAGACCGGCACCCACCTGCGCACGGTGATCGAGGTCTACCACCGACTCGAGCGCGACCTTGGCAACTGGGGGTCGGCCACGTTCAAGACGCTCGTGGGGCTCAACGGCGCGCTCGCGGCCGCGCTGGCCGGGGATCTGGACGCCGGCCTGGGTCAGATCGTCAACGACCGACGCGGCACCCCGCGGGTGTTGCCACTGGATCCCAAGTCGCTCGTCGAGCCCACGCAGATGGAGCTCTACACGACGACCATGGTCCGCGCGCTGTTTCACGTGATGATGAACGAGCACGAGCTCGGGCTGCAGCTGTTCGACCAGATCCCCGACTATGAGCGCGTGATGATGGGCTCGTGGTCGGTCCCACGGGCAGCCATGGGCCACGCCGTGGCCGCGGCTGCGTGCTACCCCAACGCGACGCCGGCGGAGCAGCGAAGGCTGCTGCGGGTGCTCGATCGCAAGCTCGCGCTGACCCGGCGCTGGGCCGCGAACAGCCCCGAGAACTATCAGCATCAATACGAGATCGTGGCCGCCGAGTACGAGCTGGTGCGCGGCCAGTTTCGGGCGGGGATCCTCGGCCTCGAGCGCGCCCGCGACCACGCCAAGCGTCAGTTCGCCGCCTACGCCGCCGCGCTCGCGTGCGAGCGGATGGCCGCACACATGCGCGCCAACGACATGCCAACCCTCGCTCGTGGTCCGCTGCGCGAGGCGTGGCTGATCTATCAGGGCTGGGGCGCGCGGGCCAAGCTGCGCCTGCTCGAGCACGAACAGTTTCAGACCGAGAACGATGGGATCAGCCGACGCGACAGCGCCGAGCTGCGCGCGGCTGTGTCCCCCCAGGCCCTGGGAAATGTGGCGATCGATCTCGAGACGGTGACCACGGCGCTCGCGGCGATCTCCGAAGAGCTGGACCCCGAGCTGTTGGTCTGCAAGATCCTCGAGGCCGCGATGACCCACGCTGGCGCGGATCATGGCGCGCTGCTGGTCGAGGGCGAGAACGGGCTGGCCTTGGCCTCGCTCGGCAGCACCGGCCGGCGTGTTCACGCGCTCTCGCCCCCGCTCGATCTAGACGGCGCCGAGGACATGTTGCCGATGACGCTGATCACCTTGGTCGTGCGCAGCGGCAAGGCGATCGTCGTCGACGACGCCCGGGCTGACGCTCGCTTCGCCCGAGATCCCTACGTCGAGCGAACCGGGCTGCGCTCGCTGCTGTGCATTCCGCTGGGCAAGCGGCGCCGCTCACTTGGCGCGTTGGTGCTCGAGAACCGGCGTCGCACGGGCCGCTTCAACGAGGATCGCCTGAGCGTGCTCGGCTTCGTCGCAACCCAAGCTGGCGGCGCGCTCGACAACGCCAACCTGTATCGGGCGTTGCGGCGCAGCGAGGTGCAGTGGCGATCGCTCGTGGACGGGGCCCCCGACCTGATCGCGCTGCTCGACGCCAACGGGGAGCTGAGCTTCGTCAATCGCTCGCTGCCGGGCTGGGTCGCTGGCCGCCGCCCGATCCTGAGCCCGAACTCGCTCGAGGCCTGGACCTACGCGATCGACGGCGCGCTGGACAACGCCCGCCGCAGCGCGCTCGAGATCGCCTTGATCCACAACGAAGACGATGGCCAGCTGCACTGGTACGACGCCCACGTCGCCCCGCTCGAGATCGAACACGAGCGGCGGCAGGTCATGGTCATCGCCACGGAGATCACCGAGCGCAAGCTCGCCGACGCGCGCCGGCTCGAGCTCGAGGGCCAGCTCCGGCAGCAGCAGCGCCTGGAGTCGCTGGGGACCCTCGCCAGCGGCGTGGCCCACGAGATCAACAACCCCGTGCAGGGGATCCTCAACTACGCCGAGCTGCTCGTCGACGTGCGCGAGCGGCCCGCGATGGTCGAGGAGTTCGCGGGCGAGATCTCGACCGAGGCCGAGCGCGTGGCCACGATCGTTCGCAGCCTGCTCGCGTTCTCACGCCGCGAGGCCACGCCCGAGCGGGTCCCAACCTCGATCACGGAGGTCGTCGACGGAACCCTCTCGCTGATCCAGAGCACGGTTCGCAAGCATCAGATCGAGCTCCAGCTGGAGATCTCCGAGGGCCTGCCGCAGGTGCGTTGTCACAGTCAGCAGATTCAGCAGATTCTGATGAACTTGGTCACCAACGCCCGCGACGCTCTCCATGATCGCTGGCCCGACGGGGGCCCCGAGAAGCTGCTGGTGATCCGCGCGGCAGCGGTGAAGCGAGGCGGGCGCGAGCTGGTGCGATTGTCGGTGATCGATCGCGGCGGAGGGATCCCCGATGCCGTTCGGGCGCATATCTTCGATCCCTTCTTCACCACCAAGGGGCGCGATCAGGGCACGGGGTTGGGCTTGTCTGTCAGCCACGGGATCGCGCTGGACCACGGCGGTGAGCTGATCGTCGAGAGCGAGCAAGGGGTCGGGACCAGCTTTCACCTCGAGCTACCGGCGTTGGCCGATGTCGATTGACATGACAGACAACAACGTCCGCGTTCAGCCCACGGACAACGGCCGCGGCGTGTTCGCGGCTCGGGATCTGCTCGCGGGCGAGGTCGTCGTGGTCGGTCGCTCGGCTGGGCCAGCGGCTGCGCGGGGCGTGCATACGATCCAAGTGGGGTTTGACGCGCACGTCGAGATTGCAGACCCCGCGCGGCTACTCAATCATTGTTGCGATCCGAACACGGGCGTTCGCGACAATGCGTTCGGTGCATATGACTTCATCGCGCTTCGTGCGATTGCGCGGAGCCAAGAGATCACCTTTGACTATGCAACGACAGAGTACGACGCGATCACCATGCCGCCGTGCATGTGTGGGGCGGGGATCTGTCGCGGTGAGATTCGTGGGTTTCGCTGGCTTCCGGCCCAGGACAAGCGCAGGTACGGCGTGTTCATCGCCGCCTACTTGCGCGCAGCGCCGCCGTTGGCCTCGACCACGAAGGGTGCTTAGATGCGTGCGTGCGCTACGACCACCAGCAGCGAACGCTCGAGCTGAGCGTGCACGAGGTGGTCGCCGACGAGGAGCCGCATGGTCTGGTCGCGCCGGCCTTCAGCCGGCTGCGCGCCGAGCTGGGTCGGGTCGTTCACCGCCGACTACAGCGCGACCTTGCCCCCGGCCAGAGCGAGGTCCCGCTTCGACTCGAGCGCGAGATCGACGGCGTGCGCTGTCTGGTCCGCGGACGCGCGGACGTGGTCCTGCGCGAGGCCGGAGGCTGCGTGGTCGAAGAGATCAAGAGCACCTTCGATCTAGATGGCCGCGAGGAGCGTCCAGCGGCGGCGCTTCAGGTCCAGCTCTACGCGCTCGCGCTGGCTGAAGAAGGCAACGATCCGGTCCGGGCGCGGCTGGTGATCGTCGAGGTCGAGGGTGAAGGCCGGCGCGAGGTCGAGGTCCCCTTCAATCGATCCGAGATCGAGCGAAGGCTGGTCGAGGTGCTCGAGCGCCACGTCGCGCACGCCCGCGCCGACGAGGCTCGAGCCCGCGCGCGTCGGGAGGCGGCCGACGCGATCGAGTTTCCCTTCGCGCAGCTGCGGACCGGGCAGCAGGCGATCCTCGACGCCGTCAGCGAGACCCTGGCGCAGGCCCGACCGGTGATGCTCAGCGCGCCCACGGGCACGGGCAAGACCGCGGTCGCGCTGGTCCCCGCGCTGCGCGAGGGCCTGCGTCGCGGCGCCGCCGTGTGGTTCCTGACCGCCAAGACCACCCAGCGACAGCTCGCCGCCGACACCTTCGAGGCGGTCCGCCGCGCGTCGGGGAGTCCGTCGCTGCGGGCCGTCGTCACCCGTCGCAAGCAGGACATGTGCCCGCCGGGGCACCTTCGTTGTCACCCGCGGATCTGCCCGCTGCTCGCCGAGTTTGGGACCCGGGCCAAGCCCGTGATCGAGGCGCTGAAGGCCGAGTCACTGATCAGCCCCGATCAGTTGTTCGAGCGTGGCCGCGCAGAAAAGCTGTGTCCCTACGAGCTGATGCACGCGCTGCTCGACGGCGCCGACGTGGTCGTGGCGGACCACAGCCATGTCTATGATCCGCGACGCAGCCGGGCGTTCGAAGGGCGCAGGCTGGTGATCGTCGACGAGGCGCACAACTTGGTGGATCGAGCGCGGGAGAGCGCCTCGGTGTTCGTTGCGCGCGGCTTGTCTGCGCTCGAGCACCCGCCGCTGCTGCGTGCCGCGATGACGCAGCTGCGCAGCCAAGTTCAGCAGGCGATCGACGACGCCTTGCAGCAAGCCGCGCTCGACGAGCGCCCCGCCCACGAGGGCCAAGCCACCGCGGAGCTCGACGCCGAGCGCTGGCAGCAGCTCGGGCTCGAGGCGGGGATGCTGGCGCTGCGCTACGGCTACGCCCGCTACCAGGCGCTCGAGGTCGAGGCGCAGGATCCGGTGCTCGAGGCGTTGCAAGCGATCGCGCAGCTGGGCGAGCTCGCGGCCGATCCCGATCCCGCGCTCGCCGGCTACCTGTCTGGCGCGGAGGCCTCGGGCGGCGCGGGGATCGGCGTGCTGTGTCTGGATCCCGAGCGCCGACTCGAGCGACTGCATCGGCGGCAGGAGGGCGTGCTGGTGATGAGCGCCACCCTCGAGCCGATCGACTACTTCGCCGACATGCTGGGCCTGTCGCGTCTCGACCCTGCGATCATCACCGCGGCCTCGCCGTTTCCAGCCGACAACCGCTGCGTGTGCTTGGTCCCCACGGTGCGGACCACCTTCGACGAGCGAGACGATCACGCGGAAGCGATCGCCGGCCACATCGCCACGGTCATCGCCGCGAAGCCCGGCAACTACATCGCGTTCTTCTCGAGCTTTCGCTACCTCGGGACCGTGAGCCGCCACCTGAACGCTGCGGCGCTCGGGACTGTGCTGCTCATCCAGCCGCCCGGCGCCAACCAAGCGCTGCGAACCCGGTATCTGGATCGCTTGAGCCGCGCCGATCAACCCACGTTGCTGCTCGCGGTCACGGCGGGCGTGTTCGCCGAGGGCATCGACCTGCCACACGAGGGCCTGATCGGGGCGATCATCGTGGGCCCAGCGCTCCCGGCTCTGAGCTTCGAGCGCCTGCTGATGCAGTCGTATCAGGATCAGCGGCGCGAGGCCGGGTTCGCCTACGCGATGGCCTACCCCGCGATGCAGCGGGTGATCCAAGCCGCGGGGCGGGTCCATCGGACACCAGAGGATCGCGGTGTGATCGTGCTGCTGGGGTCGCGGTTTTGCGAGCCGCCCTACTGCGACGCGCTGCCGAGCCGCTGGTACGATCACGCGGCCGAGCAGCTGGTCACGCACGATCTTGGCGACCGGCTACGCCGGTTCTGGGGGCTGTCGCAGCTTCACGCAGGTAGGGCGTGATCCAGATCCTCGAGCAGCGCTTCAATCCGCTCGCGGTGGGTCCGAAAGCTCAGCACACACACTCGCAAGGTCACCGCGCTGCCGTCCACGACCGGCAGCAGCGTGCTCGACAGATACGCCCGATTGCGCCCGTTGATCCGCTCGAGCAGCCGTACATTTCGCTCGTTCCAGCGCGCGAGCGACTCGTCCGCGTCACGCCGCAGCCGAAACGCGACCGTTGACAGCTGCGGCCGCGCGACGACCTCGAGCGGCCGCCCGTTGGCGATCCGGCGATCAATCCCCTCGGTGCACAGCTGCGCGAGCGCGAGCTTCTCTTCTAGCGCGTCACGAAACGCGCCCGCACCGTGCAGCATCAGCGGTAGCCACAGCCGCAACCCGCGATACGGGCGGCTGAGCTCGGGCCCGAGGTGGGCCGGGCTGGGGATCTCGCTGGGATCGAAGTCCCGCAGGTAGTCGGCTTCACCCATGTGCGCGGCGGCCAAGCGCGCGCCCTCGCGGACCAACAGGCAGCCGGTGCCGTAGGGCAAGAACATCCCCTTGTGCGGATCAAAGCACAGCGAGTCGGCCCGCTCGATGCCTCGCAGCCGCGGCCGCCCGCTGGGCGCGAGCACGAACGCGCCGCCGTAGGCCCCATCCACGTGCAGCCACAGATCTTCGGCGCTGCACAGCTGCGCGAGCTCGGGCAGCGGATCGATCGCCCCGGTGTTGGTCGTGCCCGCCGCCGCGATCACACAAAACGGTCGCAGGCCCCGGTGGCGATCCGCCTCGATCTGCGCCTGCAGGTCCGCGACGTCGAGCCGAAACAGATCATCGACCGCGACCGCGCGCAGGTTGGCGACCGGGATCCCGGCCATGCGCACCGCCTTGGCGATGCTGTGGTGGCCCTGCGTAGAGGTGTAGACGATCGCCCGAGAGTAGTCGCCGGTGTCGCCAAAGCAGTGGTGGCGCGCGGTGACCACCGCGGTGAAGTTGGCCATCGACGAGCCGGGCGTCAGCAGCCCGCGCGCGCCCTGCTCATAGCCGAATTCCTGCGCGAGCCAGCTCAGCACGTCGTGCTCGAGCCGGACCCAGCCGGGGGCCGCCATCGAGTAGCCGGTGAACCGATTGCCAACGTTGGCGATCAGATCCGCGAGCGCGGACGCATACAGACCTCCGCCCGGGACATACGCGAGGTAGCCAGGGCCCGCGGTCTCGAGCGCGGCGTCCATCGAGCCCGCGATCATCTCGAGCGCGCGGGGCAGCCCGCCCTCGAGGGGTCGCTCGTCGATCGGCGCCCGGTGTTGCTCGGCGAGGCGCTGCCCGGCCGCCCCCACCCGGCCCTGCGCCGCGCGCAGCGGGATCGTCCGCAGAAGCTCGAGCACGTGGTCGGACACCTCGCGCATCCACATGCTGCGGGTCCCCGCGTCGGGCTCGAGCGCGCGCCGGTCAACGGGCTCCCCAAGCGGGGCGAAGAAGGGATGCGGGGCGGGGCCGTCAGGGATCGCGCGCGCGGCCGGGGGACCGCCGAGGTCTCGATCATCGATGCGATCGATCAACCGTGTAGCCAACTCGGGAGACAGCCGCGTGGGGGGTGGCGGCGGGTCGTCGACCGTGGGCTCGGACTCCGGCGCCAGCTCTGCGTCCGCGTCGACCTTTGGCGAGGGCGTGCGAATGTCGTCGGGATCCAGCGGCATCGCCTGCTTATATGCCCGACACGGCGATCCCGTCGAGGGGTCGCTTGCCGCCATCGCAGCGCAATGCGAGCGTCCACGCATGCCCAACACCAACCACAAGAAGGGTGACCAACACCGCGACGTGCGGCGGGCCGAGGAGTCCGACCTCGCCGATCGCGTGCGCGCCGAGGTCGAGGCGCTGCACGAGTTCTTCGTGGCGTGGTTCACAGGTGCGGTGGCCGATGATGACGACGTGTTTCAGCGGGGCTTTGCGCGCCGCTTTGATCCGGGCTTCGTGCTGATCCCACCCGCGGGCAATCTGGTCACGCTCGCTGGGCTGACCAAGGCGATTCGCGGCGGCCACGGGGCCAACCCTGCGTTTCGGATCGCTATTCGCGACGTAGTCCTGCGCCGCGAGATCCCCGGCGTCGCCGTGGTCACCTACCAGGAGTGGCAGCGCAACGCGCAAGCCTCGACGCCTGCGGACAACGGCCGGATCTCGACCGCCCTGCTGCGCCCCGAGCCCGTGGCGCCGGGAGGCTTCGCGTGGCTGCACGTCCACGAGTGCTGGCTACCCACCGAGGTCATGCGCGCGGGCCCCTACGACTTTTGAGCGCCAGCGATCCTGCGCGAGATCGTGTTAGCTTGCGCCGATGATCGTGCGCCGTCGGCCACCGCTTCAGTTCGTCACCTCGCCCCAGCTGATCACGACCTTGGCCCTCGGCTTCGTGTTGTTTGGCTGCGTCAAGCCAGCCAACGACGCCGACGCGGCCGCCAAAGACAAGCCCAGCGAAGCGAAGGAACAGCCAGCCGAGTCCCCGCCCGCGGAGCCTGTGGCCAGCGCCGATCTCCTCACGCTTGGCGCCGCCAAGATCATGCGAGTTGGCCACGAAGATCGAGCGATCGAGCTGCTCGCGTCGGGCCCCGTGACCCTGGCTGGGACCCCGTTTGGCACGATCTCGCCCGACGGCCAGCTGTTCGCTCCCGACGGCGCCTTGATGATGACCGTGCATCCAGACGGCACCGTGAGCTCGGCCGACGGCCCCACGGGCATCGTGCTCGAGCAAACCGGCGGGTCGCTGACGCTGCCCAAGTTGAGCGTGCGCGTGCAGTTTGCGGCCGATGGCGCGATCGCAACAGAGACCTCGGGCCCCAACGCCGTGCTGCTGGGCACCGACCCGCCCGCGCTGCGCTCGGAGGGCTGCACCGGTCCAGTCACCAAGACCTGCGCCTTGATCACGCTGAGCTACCTGATGGCGCTTGGCAATCCAGACTCGGTCCAAGAAGACGCCGCGCCCTGAATCGCTCTCATCCCGGGCGTAGCGAACGCACGGCTTCGCGGATCATGGGTTCCGCTGGTGTCTCGCATGTTGTAGCCGTGCTTGCGGATCCGAGCTCGAGATCACCAGACGCCAGACACCAACGACGACGTCGATTGCCCGCGGCTCGGGCGTTGAGGCCACGGTCGGCGCTGCGCGACAGTCGCCCGTGGCGGGGCTTGGCGGCTGGTTGTGCGGTAGTACCATCGCCTGCCAATGGCCGACCCGCACCCCCCATTGATCTGGATCGACATGGAGATGACCGGCCTCGACCCGGACACCGAGAAGGTGCTGGAGATCGCCACGCTGATCACCAACGCGGATCTCGAGCTGATCGCCGAGGGCCCCGAGCTGGTGATCCACCAGCCGGACGAGGTGCTCGACGCGATGGGCGAGTGGTGCGTCGAGCACCACGGCGCCAGCGGCCTGACCGAGCTCGCGCGCGCCTCGACCCTGACCGTGGAGGAGGCCGAGCGCCAGACCCTGGCCTTCGTGCAGGCCCACTGCCCGCCCGGTCAGTCGCCCCTGTGCGGCAACACGATCGGGCAGGATCGGCGCTTCTTGGTCCGCCACATGCCCGCGCTCGAGCGCTTCTTTCACTACCGCAGCGTCGACGTCACGACGCTCAAGGAGCTGTGCCAGCGCTGGTATCCCACCTTACCGGGGATCGCCAAGGCCGAGACCCACCGGGCGCTCGACGACATCCGCGAGTCGATCGCGGAGCTTCGCTACTACCGCGAGCACATGTTCGTGAAGACCACGGCTCACGCGGGCGCGTAGCGGGTTGGATCGGCGACGCCCGCCTGCTCGAACCCCGCCCGCCGCAGCGCGCAGCTCTCACACCGACCACACGCCAGCTCGTTGACCGGGTCGTAGCAGCTGGTGGTCTGGGCGTAGTTCACCCCAAGCGCGACGCCGCGGGTGATGATCTCGTGCTTGTGCAGCTCGATCAGCGGCGCGTGAATTCGCAGGGGATCCTGGCCCGCTCCAAATTTGGTGCCAAGGTTGGCCATGCGCTCAAACGCCTGAATGAACTCTGGCCGGCAGTCTGGGTAGCCCGAGTAGTCGACCGCGTTGACGCCCAGCCAGATGTCGCGGGCGCCAACGACCTCCGCCCACGCCAGCGCGTAGCTCAAGAACACGGTGTTGCGCGCGGGCACGTACGTGCTTGGGACGTCGACGTGTCCCGCCCGCGAAGCCGCGCTGGGCACCTCCAGCTCGCTGCCTGCGACCAGCGAGGTCGCGGGCGCGACGAGCTGGCCCAGCTGGCCGATCTCCAGCACCTGATGCGCGACGACCCCAAAGCTCGCGGCCTGGGTCGCGGCGCAGCGCAGCTCGTGGCCGTGGCGTTGCCCGTAGGAGAAGCTGAGCGCGTGGACCCGCTGCTTGGCCTCGCGCGCGGCGATCGCCAGGACCGTGCTCGAGTCCAGACCGCCGCTGAGCAGCACGATCGCCGCAGCGCCCGGGGTTGGTGTTGTTGAAGCGTTCATCACGACTCACAGACCCGAGGTACAAAAGTACGCGAACGACTCATTGCTGAAGCCCGGGTCGCACGCGCAAAACGGCATGTTGGTGTCGAGGTCGAGGCCGCAGCTTCCGTTGCCGCCGCAGTAGATGCCCTTGCAGGGATCAATTGGGTCGATGCAGATCTGCGCTTCGGCCAGACACTGCACGCCTTGGATGCAGCTCCCAACCTGACACGACCCTCCCGGGTAACCGGGCGGCGGCTCTTTGTCCTCCACGTCGAACCCGTGATAGCAGCCCACGCTTGCGAGCAGGACCCCAAGCAGTGCGGTGTGCAGGCGCATGCGTGGCCAGAGACTACAAACCTGCGAGAAGTCCCGCCATGACAAACAGCCCGCGGGGGTGGTAAAGCTCTGGGCGTGCTGGTCAACCTACCGGCGAGGCTCGTATGCGTGGGGCTGAGTTCGGCCCTGTTGATCTCGAGCCCCGCGCTCGCAAGCGGGCCAAACACGTGGGCCGACGCCACCACCGCGTTCACGAACGGCTTCACGCTGGGCCCGCGCGACGGCGACATCACGCCCGACTCGGCCAACAGCGCGCGGTTTGACATCGAGCAGCAGGGCCAGCAGCTGTCCGAGTCTGGCGCGTACGAGCAGGCCGCCGAGCTGTACTGGTCCAAGGGGATCGAGCTCGCCGACCCGGTGCTGATCGTCGCCGCGGCGGAGACCTGGCAGCAGCAAGCCGCGACGGAGCGCTCGATCGTCGCCGCTCAGACCGCGATCGATCGGGTCCAGCTGGCGCTCGACATGCTGTACTTCTTGCGTGACAGCGCGAGCTCGGCGAGCTGGCAGCCGCTCGCGCCGGAACACCTCCCGGTGGTGATCAATCGCGCGCGCGCGGTGGTCACCAACTCGGAGGCGCTCATCGCCAAGATCGAGGCCGAGCAAGCGGCCGCTGCCGAAGCCGCCGCCGCGCCCGAACAGCCCCCGCGCAAACAACGAGGCCCCGCCAAGCCGGGGACCGGACTGATCGCGGGCGGCAGCGCGGCGATCGTGCTTGGCCTTGGCGGCGCTGGGCTCGGCGTCGCCGGGTTGGTGCTTGGCGGTCAGGCGCAGGCCGACGTCGAAGATCCCACGGTCTACGAGCCCGAACACAGCGAAGCGCAAGCACGGGGTCGAACCGCCAACACCCTCGCGGGCGTTGGCGTTGGCGTCGCGGTCGTCGGGATCGTGGTTGGGGCGGCGTTGATCGCAATCGGCCAGAAGAAGCGCAAGCAATCCCCCAGCGCGGCAACGGCCCAGATCACGCCCACGCTCTACTGCGCTGGCCCGCTCGGGCGCGACTGCGCCGGCGCCGGGTTGAGCATCCAAGGAAGGTTCTGAGTCCATGCCGTCGCGTCAGCTGTTCCGGCTCTTCGTCCTCAGCCTCGCTTGCGCCCTCGCGCCGAGCCGCGCCCACGCAGCCGAAGAGTGTGGGCCATACGCGTGCATCTCGGGCGCCGCCTGGGCGTCTGGCGAGCAGCTCGACGACGCCGCGCGCAAGCGCGAGGCCAAGCGCAACCGCAAGCACAAAGACGTTCAGCTGAGCGTGCAGGTGGCCAACGGGCGGGGCAGCGTGTTCGTGGATGGCGTGTGGATCGCCCCGGTTCCGGCGCTGTATGTGCCGATCAAGCCGGGCAAGCATGATCTGGAGGTCCGCGATGGCGATCGGGTCCTCGCGCGCGGGGTGCTGACAATCCCCAAGAAGGGCGGCGAAGTCTCCGTCCGCGTGTTCTGAGCGCGCTGGGTCTCCGACGGGGTGCGAAGACGCGGAATGCCGGCGCGGACTTGGTGCCGTTGTAACGACAGAGGGCCCCGCGCTTGCGGGGCCCGCTGATCAGTATGGTCCCGTGGTGGTCCCGGGATGACCCCGTATGATCACATGATTACGGGGCGATTGTGTTGAAGCTGCCCTCGATCTCGAAACAGCCACCGCCGGGAACCAGGGTCGATTCGAAGGTGTTTGGGTTGACCGTCACTTCTTCGAGCGTGACGCCAATAATGTTACCTGCGATCTCATTGAGCTCCGGGCCGAGCTCGGTGACCTCGACGGTGCCTTCGGACTGGAAGAATATCGTCGTCTCGTCCACGAACAGGATCACGCAGGTCGCGCAGGTCGCGTAGTTGGCCTCTTGCGCGCTGGTGAGGTCGACGCTGCCGACCATCTGCGAGCCAAAGAACTGCAAGAGCAGCACATCGGCTATCGCGTCGCCCTGATCGGGATTGATGGCCGACTCGATGTCGCTGAAGGTGTCCATGTCGTTCATGCGGGCCGTCCACTCTTCCGCGGAGATGACCGTACAGTCCAGCCGGTCGCCGTCGCCGTCGCCGGTGGTGTCGCCGTCGCCGTCGCCGTCGCCGTCGCCGGTGGTGTCGCCGTCGCCGTCGCCGGTGGTGGTGGCTGGATCACCGTCGCCGTCGCCGGTGGTGCTGGTGTCGGCTGGACCGTCGTCGGTGGTGTCGCCGTCGCCGTCGCCGGAGCCGGAGCCGAGCGTCAAGCCAGTCGAGGTGAGCAGGCCAGTGTCATCGGAGTCCGGGCTGGTGCAGGCGGTGAAGCACAGGCCCAACGAGAGGGCCGTCATCAACGTGAGCAGGGAAGATGGGTTTTTCATGGCGGTCAGGTCGCGCAGTTCGCTGCCCGCAGTGAACCAGTCTACGAAGCCGTCCGCAAGCGGGCGAGAAGCCCACGCCCGAGCTGAAAACAGATTGCCGAGCAGGCGATCAGACCCAGGCGAGCGAGTCACGGGGTCCCAGCGGCGCCACTCGCCGCTGAAATCGCGGTAGAGTTCGCGCTCGCCCGGAACATGGTGCCTGGTCGAGGACAGCAGGAATTGAAGCGTCAGCTTGCGTCCACACGACGGTTGACCAGATATTTTGAAGGCTCGGCTCGAATTCGTGTTTCGGCAGATAGACCCAATGCGACACGTAGTCGTGAGCTTGTGGTCGAGCGTCGTCGCCTTGGCGATCCGGGCCTTGATCTGCGCAATATGCCGAATTCCACGGTAGCTGGTGCCCAGCGTGACGGTCTTGTAGAGCTTCACGCTGGACGAATGCGGAGACACAGGAGCTTCGAGGATACGCACGATCATCTGTCCGCGAATCTTGGCCGATCCCCACGAGCCCTTCATCATGCCGAAGCTCATCACCAAATAGCGGCGCCCGTCGGCCGCGTGCAGTGGCACGGCGCGGGCGTCGTCTCCGGCATGGTCATCGTGTCAGAGCCAGTGCAGCCGAAGCACAGCGCGAGCACCCAGCTGGCGGCGGCGCGTCGGCGTGCTGCCTGGGTCATGCGCGACGGTACCACGACGCCCTCACCACGGCTGACTCACGGGCAGCTGGCCAGGGCCAGCGGGCGATCTGTCGACGCGCGGCTCAGCAACGCACGGCGACGGCACCGATGATGTCGCCGTGACAGCACTCGTAGGCAGTCGCGGCGTCGACGAACACCTCGAAGTCGAGACCACCCGCGCTGACCATGCCCACCTGCCCACGGCCAGGTCGAGCTCAGCGTCGCCGCTGACGCCAATGAACCCCGCGGCGTCGGTCACCAACATGCTCGAGGTGTCGCGGATCCCCGCGCAGTCGGTTTGAAACTCGAAGGCCAAGGATGCCGCCCTGTAGCTGGCGTAGACGCGCTTGAAAGCGACGAGCACGAGGCTCTGATCGTCGTGCTCGCTACCCAGGGTGCACCCGACCCGCGCCGCCCGCGGGCGCCAAGCGTGAGCCCCCACATACCCCGCCGCCCAGACAAGCTCGCACAGCGCCCGCCCTCGTGGCAGCGTTGGGAAGTGATGGCCGCCAAGCCCACGACCTACTGGGACTACATCCAAGTCGAGCAGCTCCTCGCCCTCCAGAAGGGACTGGGCGAACACGAGGATGAACAGACCAACGACGAGGTCATGTTCATCACGATCCACCAGATCGACGAGCTGTGGTTCAAGCTCGCCCTGCGCGAGCTCGTCTCGATCCGCAACCTGTTCGCCGCCCAGCACGTCGCGGAGCAGTCGCTGTCCAGCGCGGTCCGGGGCCTGCGTCGCACGGTGTTGCTGTTCAAGCAGATCACCACGCACTTCGAGCTGATGGAGACCCTCACGACCCGCGACTACTTGGCGTTTCGTGACAAGCTGGCGCCGGCCAGCGGGTTTCAGTCGGCGCAGCTGCGCGAGATCGAGATCCTCATGGGCCTCGAGGCCAGCGAGCGGATCCCGCTTGGCCACGAGTCGTACCTGCGCGCGCTGCAAAACGCCGACGGCAGCGACTCGCCCGCGTCGCGCCGCGTGCGTGCGCGGCTCGAGGACCAACCCAGCCTGCGCGCCGCGCTCGACGACTGGCTGCACCGCACGCCCATCCACGGCTCGCTGCCCGACGACCCCAACGACGCCGAGCACGTGCGCGAGACCATCGAGGCGTTCTTGCAGGCGCACGTGCAAGAGATCGATCGGGGCCGCAAGCAAGCGATCACCGACGCGATGACCGACAAGGACCGCGAGCGGCTCGACGCCCGCTACGAGCGTGAGATCGCCAGCGCGCGGGCGTTCTTGCTGGCCAATGATCTGGAAGACGCGAGCGACGAGCAACGCCGCAGGCGCTCGCGGATCCGAGCCTCGCTGCTGTTCATCGAGAGCTACCGCGAGCTGCCGTTGCTGGCTTGGCCGCGCGAGATCCTCGACTCGATCGTGGCGCTCGAGCAGTCGTTCTTGGTGTTCCGTCAGCGACACGCACGCATGGTCGAGCGCGTGATCGGGCGACGCACGGGAACCGGCGGCTCGGCGGGCGTGGAGTACCTGGATCAGACCGCGCTGCAGTACCGGGTGTTTCGTGACGTCTGGGCCGTGCGCACGCTGTTGCTGCGCGAGTCGGCGCTGCCCAAGCTCGGCGACGCGACCTACTACGGCTTCGCGGGTGGGCGCGACGGGTGACCGGCACCAAAGGTCCCAAGGTCGCGGTCGTTGGTGGCGGGACAATGGGGCTGGCCACCGCCTGGGCGCTGGCACGCCGGGGCGCGCAGGTCGAGCTGTTCGAGCGCCACGGGCACATCCACACCCACGGCGGCCACAGCGGGCACACCCGCGTGATTCGCCACGCCTATCACGAGGGCTCGGACTACGTCGGGCTGGTCAGCCGCGCCGACGAAGAGTGGGCCCGCTTGGGTGCGCGCGTGAGCGAGCAGCTGCTGGTCCGCTGCGGTCTGCTCGAGTTTGGGCCCGGCGACGATCCTGCGTTCGCAGCCGCCCTCGCGGCGCTGCGCGAGCACGAGATTCGCCACGAACTGATCGACGCCGCCACGGCGCGCGCCCGCTACGGGTTTGAAGTCCCAAGCAGCTGGCCCGCGTGCCTGTCACCCGACAGCGGCTACTTGCGCGTGAGCCCGTGCCTGACCGCGCTGCGGGACGAGGCGCAGGCTCACGGCGCGACCTTGCGGTACCAGGCCCGCGTCCGCGAGCTGGCCTTGGGTGGCGATCGTCCTCGGCTGCTGCTCGACGACGGCACCTGCGTCGCAGCCGATCGGATCGTCGTCTCGGCGGGCGCTGGCTCGGGGGATCTGCTGGGCCCCACGCTTGACCGGGCTCACACCTTCGAGCGGCTGCAAGTGCTGCGTCGCGTGCTCGCGTGGACGCGACCCGCCGAACACCTGCGCCCGCACATGCGATCCCTGCCCGTCTGGGCCGCGTTCGTGCCCGAGGGCTTCTTCTACGGGTTCCCCGACAACGACGAAGGCATCAGCGGGTTCAAGCTCGCGTGCCACAGCTCGAACGATCCCGCGCTCGCGTACATGTACGAGCCGGTCGATCCCGAGCGGGTTGACCGAACAGTCCACGACCTGGACCTGCAGCCATTGCGGGCGTTCTTGGCTCGCTATCGACCCGACGCGGGCGAGATCGCGGCGACGGTCACTTGCCTGTACACCAACACCCGCACCGAAGACTTCTGGATCGACCACCACCCCAGCGACAGCCGGGTCGTGATCGCAACAGGCTTCTCGGGCCACGGGTTCAAGTTCGCGCCCGTGGTCGGCTTGGCGGTCGCCGACCTCACGCTCGAGGGCCACAGCGATCTGGCGCTCGAACGCTTCGGCTACTCATGACCCCCACACAGACCTTGAACTTGGCCGACTGCAGCCGCTTCGCGTCTGGTCGCTTCGCTCCTCGGGGCCGTTTGTTCGCATCCGCATGTGTGGCCCCCCAGAAGGGGGCTCTGAACGCGTTCGAACGCTCACCCGACGCCGGGGCGGCTAGCGGACTGTGTCAGTAGCCGGGAAAACTGCCGCGATCGTTCGAATTTTGCGTGCTCGACTGGCCTGCCGAGCTGTTTTGTTTGGTGTCCTCAGCTGGCTTGGCGGCCGGTGGCACGCTGAGCTGGCCGCCGCTTGGCGGGGTGGATTGGCCAACGCCCGGCGCTGACGTTGTGGGGCTGACCGCCGCTGGACTCGTGGCAGGGCTCGCGGCTTCGGGCTTGGGCTTGGCGATGGGCCCCCGATTTTTGCGAGCCATGCGACGGATCATGCGACGCAGGGATTTGGCGATTGCGTGGCCGGTGGGCAGGACGACCCCGACGGCTTCACCACCCTCGCGCTGGACAACGATGGTGTGCGAACCGACGACGAGGCGAATGCTCTTTTCTTCGGTGCGCTTGAAAAGGTCGAGCGCGCCATCGAGGACCGGATGCCAGTTCTGGTCGCCGCGGTATTCGCGCGATGTCGCTTCGACGACAACAGCCTCAATGCCGGCTGCAATGGCGAGGTGATCGATATTGGCTAGAAGACTCATGGGTTACCCTCCTGGGAAATGCGGGCTTTTCGCAGACCCCCCAGAGCATGGCCCAGATTTATAGCGGCGCCAGTGGAGCCGGGGACCTAGGGACGGGGGGAGCGTCGATGGATGTCGGCACGAATTACCCGCGCCAACACAATCGCAGTTGTTGACTACGTGACACGCATTGACGGCGTTACAGATGGGTCTTTTTGCCGACCGATTCGGGTGGCCCCGAGCGGATGCCGATCAGCCACGAAAGCTAACGCCGGAGCGGTCACGCCGTAGGGTTAGGAGCCCAACTTCCGGACGCGACGCGACACGCAGCGGGCTGACGGCCGCTCCAACGCCGTGCGTGACGTGGAGCCACGGACCGTGCTGATCGTAGCGGCACAGGCCCCTCAGGTGCCGAAGACCGAGCTTCGCCATCAGGGCGTCGGTCATGCCTGGGACGTAGATCTGGCCGCCGTGCGTATGGCCGCTGACACACAGATCCACGTGCTGACCAAGCTCGAGCACTTCGCCAACGCTCTCTGCTTGGTGTGCCAGCAGCACGCGGGTTCCGAGCTCGGGGACGCCACGCATCGCCTCTGCCGGACGGTGGCGGCGGGTCACGGGATCGTCAAAACCGATCACATGCAGCGGCGCGCCACGTAAATTCAGCGTGCGATGGCGGTTGTCGAGGTGCGTATAGCCAACGCCCTCGAGCTCACGCGTGACCTGTTCGGCGTCGACCAAATGATCATGGTTACCCAGCACGAAATATGTGCTGTCGACCGGCAACCCCGTGAGCAACCTACCGAGCCGCGCGAGCGGGGCCGGGCGACGACTGGCGAAATCACCCGTGAGAAGACACAGATCTGGCGAGGCCTCGGCGAGCAGTCCAACCGCGTTGCGGATCCGCTGGTCGGGCGTGACGATGCCAACGTGGACGTCGCTCACATGACCGATCCGAAGACCATCATGGTTGGGATCGAGCTTGGGGATCCACACGGTCCACTCGCGCAGACGGACCTCGGTGTCCATCCCCACCACACGCCGCACGGCCTGTGAGCTGCGCCTAGCGAACCTGGATGTGTTGGTCAGCCGCGAAGCAGCCACGACGACAACATGCCTGGCATTTGCGCGCGCGCAAGCTAGCCGGCAAAGAGGACGCGCAGGACCCACAGCGCGGGCGAACTTTGCCGGCTAGAGGTTTGTGAGGTTAGCGTAGCGCGGTGACCACATCCCGCTCGAAGTGGGCGCTGCGCTTGTCGGTGCTCTACTTTGCTCTGTCCGCGGCCGCGCTGGTCTGGCCGATCTACCCCTGGTTGGGCAACCGCATCGAGCCGCGCGTGTTCGGGCTGCCGTTCTCGCTGATCTGGGTGCTGGGGGTGATCCTCTGCAACTTTGCGGTGCTGCTGCTGCTCTACCAGCTGCGCCTGATCGACGCGGACGAGCCTGACCACGCTGGACCGGGGGGTCTGGCTTGAGGCCGCTGGCCGCTGGGGTCGTGTTCGCCTACCTCGCGATCGCGCTGGTCGTGGGCGTGCTCGCCGGTCGCAAGGGCAAGGGCGGGACCGACGACTTCGTCGCGGGCGAGCGGGCGTTTGGTCCGTTGGTCATGTACTTCGTGGTCGGGGCGACGATCTTCTCTGCCTACGCGCTGCTGGGCACGCCGCAGCGGGTGATCGCCAAGGGCTCGGACGCGTTCTACGTGCTCGCGTTTGGGGCGGTCGGGCTGGTCCCGCTGTTTTTCTACGGCGCGCGCGTCCGAAGGATCGGCGCCCGCGAGGGCTTCGTGACCCAAGCCGAGCTGTTCGCCGCGCGCTTCGAGAGCCCGAGCGTGAGCGTGTTGATGGGCAGCGCGACCCTGATCGCGTTCGTGCCCTACCTGGTGATCCAGCTCAAGGGCGCGGGCGTGGTCATGCACGCGGTCACCGGCTGGCCCGAGCAGCTTGGCGCCGGCTTGGTCTACGCCGTGGTGTTGGTCTACGTGCTCGCGGGCGGCGTGCGTGGGGTTGGCTGGACCAACGTGATCCAGGGCGTGGTCATGCTGATCGCGATCTGGGTGATCGGGCTGTGGCTGCCGACCAAGCTGTACGGGTCCGTGAGCGCGATGTTCGATCGGGTGGTCGTTGAACACCCCGAGTACCTGACGCTGCCGGGCCCCGAAGGGAAGACCCCGATCGCGCGCTACAGCTCCGAGATCCTGATGTCGATCCTGGGCTTCGCCATGTGGCCGCACATGTTCATGAAGTGCTTCACGGCCCGCAGCGCCCGGCTCGTGCAGCTCTCGGTCGTGTTCTACCCAAGCTTCTTGTTCTTCATCTTGCCCCTGCTGTTTCTTGGCTACGTCGCGCTGCTCGCGGGCGGGCCAAGCGACGACTCGGTGCTGCTGTGGCTCGTCGACTTGGTCCAGGGCGAGGCGGTGCACCCGGTGCTGTTCGCGTTCTTGGCGTTTGCGATCTTGGCCGCGTCGATGTCGACCGGAGACGCGCTGCTGCACGCGGGCGGATCGATCACGGTCCGCGACGTGTTGCTGCCGCTCGAGTCGCGCCCGCGCGTGCGGGGGCTGCTGCGGAAGCTGCGTGGCGGCGAGCATGCGACGCTGCGCGAGGACGACCGGGCCCAGACCCGGGCGATGCGGGTGGTCGTGGTGATGTTGGCGCTGGTCAGCTGGTTGGTGCTGGGGAGCGCGGGCGGGACCTCGGTGGTAGATCTGTTGCTGCTCGCGTACGCGGTGCCGATCCAATTTTTGCCGGTCGTGATGTTTGGGCTGTACTGGAGGCGCGCCAACGGAGCGGGGGCGCGGGCGGGGTTGATCGCGGGGTTGGGGACGATCTTTGCGCTGTTTGTGGTGCAGAAGACCGCGCCGGGGTTGGCCGCGGTGATCAACCCGCTGGAGCTGGAGATTGGGTTGATCGGGCTGGTTGCGAACGTGGTGGCGATGGTCGTGTTCTCGCTGAGGGGGCCGCGGCCGAGCGCGGCGCTGCTCGAGCGCTTCGAGCTTTGAGCCCTCGCGCACGATCGGGCGCCGGGGTAGACTGGTGACGCGTGTACGTCCGCAAGATCCACATCGACGGCATCAAGCTGCTGAGGAACTTCGAGCTCGACTTCACCCGAGATGGCGAGCCCCGGATGTGGACGGTCCTGGTCGGCCCCAACGGGCTGTGCAAGACGTCGATCCTGCGCGCGCTCGCGCTCGCCGCCTCCGGGCGGGACCGCGCGAACCAGCTGGCGCAGGATCTGCTGAGCTCGCTTCGAGATGCCCGGCGGCCCGAGTCCGCGGTGACAGTCCGCGGCCAGTTTGGCTTCGGCGAAGTCGGCGAACGCTGCGGGCGCAAGTATCCTGGTCTCGAACCTCCAATTCCGAATCAGCTGGTCGACACACATTTGATCCTCGAGCCCGAGCGGCGACTGTTCAACGGCGGGTCGTCCTACGATCAGCGGTATGACCAACGGGGTGCGGTGCAGTCAGGCCTCCGAATCGGCCAGTCACTCCTGAATGGTGCTGACGTCCTGAGCCCATTGAACGACCCACTCGAAGAAGCCCGCGACCTAGGCCTCCCACATTGGTTCATGGCTGGCTACGGCGTGCGCAGGTCGTTGCCGCTCCCTCGGTCGACGACCAGGCCCGAAGACCTGGTTCGCACGCGAGTGGAGCCACTGTTCGATCGAGGCGAGCTGATTGGAACAGGTTTCGCGGATCACTTTGATGGCGAACAGGCGCTGACCTTCGCGCGGATCCTCAAGCACGTGCTCCTCACGCACGAGGACATGCTCCCAAACATCGAGAACTTCGATCTTCGCGGCAAGGGCGGCGCGAACACAGCCGACGGCTTGATCCACAGCCATCGCTTCGATGTGCGAGCCGGTCCGGGCGTCGTCAAGCTGCCGGCGACCTGGCTCTCGCACGGGTACCAGGCCGCCCTCGCGTGGCTCGCTGATGTCATTGGCCACATCCTGTGGGAAGCCAGCGCCGCCGGGCTCTCCGTCGACATCGAGCCGGAACAGATGGAGGGCCTCGTGCTCGTCGACGAGCTCGATCTCCACCTTCACCCGCGCTGGCAAGTCGGGCTGATCCCTGCGCTCAAGCGGACCTTCCCCCGGCTACAATTTGTAGTGACGACCCACTCGCCGATGTTGCTCGCGGGCCTCGAGGCCGACGAGATCATCATGTGCGAGCAGGACCCCGCTAGCGGCGACATCGTCCCTCGCCAGGCAGAGCGCGCGGCCAAGCTGATGACCGGCACGCAGATGCTCGAGCAGTACTTTGGCATCGACCAGCTGTACCCCATCAACCTCGCCAAGCAACTTCGTCGCTACGGCAACCTCGCCAACGACCCCTACCGAAGCGATGAAGAGCAAGCTGAGCTCGAACAACTGCGAACGGTTCTCGAGGGTGCCGGACTTCACTTCGACTGGCAGCCGCTCGAGCGCAAGTCGGCATGATCAGGATCAAGCGCGGGTCAGAGGCCGATTTGTGTCCGGCGCTCGCGGAAGTCCGCGACAGGGAACTCGAGCGCGTGCGGCCCGAGATCGCTCGTGGGGTCGAGCCAATCGCGGACATCCTCATGCGTGAGTACAAGATCGCTCGGCAGGCCCTCGCGTCCGCCCAGTACCACAAGTGTTGTTACTGCGAAGAGCGACAACAAAGCGTGAGCTGGAAGCACGTCGAGCACTTTCGGCCCAAGCGCGCCTATTGATGGCTGACTTGGACCTGGGACAATCTGCTGTTCGCCTGCGAGCAATGCAACACGAGCAAGGGTGCAAGCTTCCCCCTGCTCGAAGGCTCGAAACCCCTGACTGATGAGGCGCAGCCGCCAGGGACAGAAGCGCCGATGCTCATCCATCCGGCCGAAGAGGATCCACGCGAGCACATTCAATTCGCCCTAGCCGCGGACTTTTGGTTTCCCACCGCGCGCGCCGAGTCGCGCCGAGTCGCGCCGAGGTCGAGCGATGCTCGGCGCTCTGAAGTGGACCCACGAGCCAATCGCCAAGCCAGGTCTCGTCGAGAGCTGGAAGGAACTCGCGAGCCACGTCCGGTCCTGCGTCGCCGCGATCGAAGCTGCGATCTCGACCAACGACCCCCACCGCATTCGCGGCGTCTGGGAGGTTCAAACGACGCGCTTCCGGGTCGCGCGGGCGCAGTTCGTGGCGCTCTCGCTCGACGTCCTCGACCGAAGCTTCCCCGAGCACGTTCGCCTGCGCTGGGGCCTGAGCCTCGAGGTCATCTACCCGTGAACCAACTACACCGACAGCCTGGCCAACCTGGTCGCACCAACTGGGGCCGTGATCACGGTTGACGGCAACTCGGTGAACAACTGGTCCGCGATCGGGGCAACGGGCGACTCGGTCGCGCGCGTGGTGCTGTCCAACCACGAGCTCGACGGCAACCACGAGCTCGACGGCAACCAGGAGTTTGGCGTCCAGGTCTACGGCTACGGCCAGTACACCAGCGACTGGTACCCCGGCGGCCAGGACCTCAACATCGTGCCGCAGTAGCGAGAAACGGTCGATGCGCGCGTGCCAACGGTGTTGGCGCGCGCCCGCGTAGCGGCGAACACAGCGCCCGAACCAGAGATCCGGCGCTCGGACTTGTCGTCGACGTGCTCGCCGTGGTCATCTTCTCGCTGTCAGGGCCCCCATGACCGCGTCTCCCGCTTCTCTCGTCTCCCTCGCGTGCCTCGCATGCGTGTCCATCTCGATCGGCTGCGCGCCCCAAGACGAAGGGTCGGATCCGCGTCAGGCCTACTACGACGAGCCCCACGTGATCCCGATGGGTGTGCCCTACAAGGGCCCGGCGATCGCCGAGGACAGCCCCGAGGCGGTGGTTAGCGCCGACGAGTGCGGCCGCGGCCGCGGCATCGATCCCGAGGGCGCGTGCGTGCGACTTGCAACCCGCGAGCACGAGTTTGGCGGGATGGTTCAGATCCCGGCGGGCGCGTTCATGCGTGGCGACATCCCCTCGCGCTACGACGCTGGGCACACGCGCGAGCGCGCCTACGTCCAACACGCTGGCCAGCCGCTGTTTCAGGATCACCTGCCCAGCTACTGGATCGACGGCTACGAGATCTCGCGGCTTGCCTACGCCAAGTGCGTGGACGATGGCACGTGCACCCTGCCGGTCTGCCTCGACGGCACCGACGGCCGGCCCACGGAAGCGCAGATCGGCACCGCGGATCTGGGCGCGTTTCCCCAGACCTGTGTGACCCACGAGCAGGCCCAGACTTACTGCGAGTGGCGGGGCGCGCGGCTGCCCACCGAGGCCGAGTGGGAGTACGCGGCGCGCGGGCCCGAAGGCTGGATCTACCCGTGGGGCCACGACTTCCGCGACGAGCTTGGGCTGGCGCTGGGCCCGGTTGGCTACGATCCGCTCGACATCAGCTACTTCGGGCTCAAGGGCTTCGGCGGCAACGCGATCGAGTGGGTCGCAGACGCATACATCGACGACGCCAACCTCTCGCACTACCTTGGCGGGAAATTCCGCAGCGAGACCGGGCCGCTGGCGCGATCGTGGGCGGCCTGGAAGCAGGGTCTGTGCGGCGGCGAGGACTGCGAGCTTGGCCAGCGCTACGTGGTCAAGGGCGGTCGCACGGGGGCGCGCGCGGGCGCGTGGCAGCTCGCGCCGGGCCAGTCGATCGTCACCCTTCCCACCAGCAACTTCGAGGGCGATCGCGCGGTCGCCCAGCACGCGCGGCTTGGGTTTCGCTGCGCGGCCGACCTCGAGCCCGAGCAGCCAATCCTGACGGTGCCCGTGCCCGCGGTGCCGCTGCCGCTGTATCGGCAAGAGGGCAAGTACGACATGTTCCTGGCGGTCGCGGAGGTCGTGAACCGGGAAGAGGCGGTCCGCTATTGCAGCGTGCTGCGGGCGCCTGGGGATCCCGAGGAGCTGCCCGAGGGCGGCAACGGCTGGCGGCTGCCAACCCTCGAGGAGATCCGCGAGGTCGCGCTGTGGTTCGGGGGGCCCGGCCCGTTTTGGGCGGTCGAGGGCGCGGTCGAGCAGACCTACGTCGACACGCAGACCGCCGAGTGGGGGCCCGTCGAAGCCAACGACGACGAGCCGCTGATGGCTCGCTGCATTCGGAGTCACTGAGTGGGCGTGGGTCGGGCTCGGCTCGCGGCGCTCTAGCACGTACTATCGCGGGCGATGCCGAGGGCGATCCGAGGAATTGTTGTTGCGGGAGCGCTGCTGACACTCGCTGGCTGTCCGGGTCCAAGCGGGGCCGCAGACACGGGTGCGACGAAGGCCGGCGCGAAGAAGGATGCCAAGCCCGCGGACGGCCCGGTCAAGCCGGTCGAGGCCGAGCCCGAGCCAGCAGGGAACGACGGATTCAGCAGCCCCGAGCCGACAGCGCCATCCGAGCCGGGCCCGTTGCCAAGCTGGTTTAGCGTGAACGCGTTCGAGCACGCGAAGGTCGTTCGCCAGGACGAGCGCTCGAATCCCCTGCCAACAGGGCAGTCCGCGACGATGATCGTGCTCGAGCTGACCGCCGGAACCACGCCAGAGCAGTGTCTGGAGGCGGCCAAGGCCAAGCTTGGCGAGTCGATCCCCGATCTCCCAGCCACGACCACGACGCCGCAGGGGTACCTGACGCTCAAGGGCAAGACGAGCACCTACGAGTACACGGTCGTGTGCGGCGTAGCGAAGGACGTACCCACCATGTTCTTGAGCGTGGTCCAGTGAGCGAGGCCGCCGACACGCTGTGGCTCGCGCGCACGCCCGAAGGCTCGTGGCGCTGCACCACCCGCGGCGACGCGCCCGGCCCAAACACCGCGTGGGAGCCGATCGCAGATCCCTTCGCGCACGCCAGCGCAGAGCTTGGCGACCCAGCCACGCTCGCGGCCAAGGCCCCTGCGCTCGGTCCGGCGCGCACGCTGGTTGGGCTGCGCCTGCTCCCGCCGTGTCTGCCCCAGAAGGTGGTTGGGATCGGCCGCAACTACCGAGCTCACGCCGAAGAGCTTGGCAACGAAGTCCCAACGACGCCGCTTTGCTTCCTGAAGGCGCCGTCTTGCTTGATCGTATCGGGCGACGCCCTCGCGCTGCCGCCGGGGTACGAGCGGATCGACATGGAGTCCGAGCTGGTCGCGGTGATCGGTCGGCGCGCGCGATCGATCCCGGCCGCCAACGCGTGGCAGCACGTCGCGGGGTACTTGCTCGGCAACGACGTGTCGTGCCGCGACCTGCAAAAGCGTGACAAGCAATGGACGCGGGCCAAGGGCCTCGACGGCTTTGGGCCGGTCTCACCGTTCATGCGCCTGGTCGCGCCGGGCTGGGAGCTGCCGGTCAGCGAGCTCGAGATCCGCGGGTATCTGGACGACGTACCCGTGCAGCGCGGGCGGGTGTCCGACATGATCTTCTCGATCCCGGACCTGATCGAGCACCTGTCGGACGGGATGACGCTGGAACCTGGGGATCTGATCTTCACCGGCACGCCGGCTGGGGTCGCGGCGCTGGCTCCTGGGCAGGTGGTGCGGATCGAGCTTGGCGGGTTGGAGCTCGGGCGGCTCGTCACGCCGATCGTTGGTGGCGGACGCTGATCACAGCTTCGTGCTGTGCACGTCGGATCGCGATCGTGAGTGACCCGGCCGGCGTGGTGCTTGGCGTGATCACCCCGCCGTCCGCCGCATGGACGCCGTTGGACTCGTGTTGGTGCCGCGGATCAGAGGACCCTCCGATCTGCGGCATCAAGCGCCTAACCTAGTTTTTGGGCCAAGTCAGCTTCCACAGATCGTCAAAGTACACGCTTGGCTCACCCTCGGACGAGGCTCCGCCTTGCAGGTAGAGCTCGTACGCGTTTGGCGTGTCGCGGACGAAGGCCACCCCGCCAACCCGCATCTCCGGGACCGCTGCGTTCGGGTCGAGGGGGATCTGCGTCCACTCGTTGTCCGCGACCGCGTAGAACCACAGCTCGTCGGACAGGCCCTCGAAGGTCTGTCCGCCGTACACGACCAACCCACCGTGGGCGGCGTCGAAGAACGCGACGCTATTGTCGCGAGGCGAGGGCACCAGTCCCTCGGGCTCGAGCTTCGTCCAGGTCGACGAGTCGAGGTCCAGCGCCCACAGATCGTTCTCGTAGTTTGTTGGGCCAAACAGCTCCCACGGCGGCGTCTCCGGGCCCTGGTCGGCACCAAGCCGGTAGCCACCAAACACCAAGAGCGACCGATTGTCTGGATCGTAGCCGCCCGTCGCCCAGGCTCGGGGTGCAGGAGCCTGGCCAAAGGTGGGCAGCACGCCCCAACCCGCGTCATAGTCGTAGACCGCGACATCGTTGCGCAGCCCCGTCGGCGTGCGGGCAAACCCGGACAGGGTGTTGCCGACCCCGCCAAACGCGTAGAGCGTCTTTTTCTTGTTGGGGTGGCCGGGGCTGGGCACCGCCACGACCAGCGCCGAGGAACGTCGCACGGCGAGCGGATCCCCCAGCTTGTCGCCGGTCGCCAACTCCCATGATTGGCTCTTCGTGTGATACGTCCACATCTCGGGGAACATGTGATCGTCGCCAGTACGAAAGCGCCCGCGCCCGCCCACGATGCTCACGCAGTTGCCACATGGACCCGGGACCAACAGGGTGTCGGCGCGTGGCGCTGGCGGCTGGGTGGCCGCCAAATTCGTCCAGGTTCCGGTGCCCAGATCGAGCGCGTAAAAGTCGTTGAGGGTGGGATCGTTGGGAAAGCTCCCGACCTGTCCGCCAAACCGATAGATGACGTCGGGGTTGCCGCCACGGGCAAACGAGGCGCCGGCCTCCCAGATCCCCGGAGGAACGTCCCCATGCTGCGCGACGGCCTCCCATGCAGGTTGAATGGAGATCGGCGAGTCACGAAGCTGATCCTGCTCGCCCTGGTCGACATCGTCGACGCCGCACGCGGTCATCGCAAGCATGATCACGAGGCCAAGCGCCCGCGGGGATCGCTCGCTCGC
The DNA here is from genome assembly GCF_000737335.2 of Enhygromyxa salina. Lineage (GTDB taxonomy): Bacteria > Myxococcota_A > Polyangia > Nannocystales > Nannocystaceae > Plesiocystis > Plesiocystis salina_C. The sequence goes on from NZ_JMCC02000049.1 coordinate 36,005, forward strand.
CCGCCGTTCAAGAGAGTGGAGTGGATGTAAATTGAGCACGCGGCAGAGTGTCACAACTCGCCCGCGTGCGACGGGGATATTCCGCTCCCCGTGCTGCCTTCTTTGCCTGGTTTGCGCGCAATTAGCCACGAACCTGACCGGCGGTCAGGCATGGGCCCGGCTCACCCGATAGGCACGAAATTCTCGCACGCCGCGGAGATCACACCGACCGCCTCGGCGAAGAAGGTCTCGTACGAAGGCGCGCAGATCTGCCCAACAAAGCCGTTGGTGAACATCGTCGTGAATGCCACGATCCGCTCGGCGACCTCGGCCCCGTCAGACCCGTTGACGCACTTGTCGAGCAATGGGCAGCTCTCCGGGTCGGGCCCCGGCGGCCCCACGAGCGAGAGCACGACAATGTTCTGCTCGACCCCGCCCTTGGCGGCGACCACCTCATCAAACCACTGCGCCGGACCGCCGCTCGAGCCCTGATAGGCGTTGTTCGTGCATACGTCCTCTTCGTGATCGTCCTCTTCGTCGGTGATGATCACGATCACCAGCAGCGCGTCATCACGCAAGAAGCCCTCGTTGCAGCCGCCGGGCTCGATCATGTCTTCGGACAGCGCGGCCTGCATGGTCTGCATGGGGCGCTCGTCGCCGTCGCCGTCGGTGCCAACCTTGGCGGCGCACGAGAACGCGGTCTCGAGCTCGTCGTTCTCGGTCATGTAGCTGTAGCCGTCCGCGTAGGGGCCACAGACAGCCTTGCTCGAGTCGCTGCCGCCAGTTGCGATGACCATCGCGCCCTCGTCGTCGCAGCCATCGTTGAACTCGTACTCGTCGGTTGTGATCACGCCAACGTGGTAGCTGTCGGCGTCGGCGAGCTGGGTCTGAATCTCGTGAATGAAGCCCGGAAAGCTACCAACGAGGTTGGCCTGCTCATCGTCCATGCTGCCCGAATTGTCGATCACGAACAATAGATCCACGAATTGGCAGCCGGGATCGTGACCCGCGTCGCCAGCGTCGGCCATGCCGCTCTCGTCGGCGGGCGCGTCGAGCTTGACCGGCCCCCCGCCCGGGTCCATTGCGCCGGGGCCTTCGTCGCCCTCGGCCGTGCCCTCGAATACGATGCCGGAGTCGCCGTCTTCGCCGGCGTCCTCGCGCCAGGCCTTGTCAGCGCAGGCGAGCGAAAAGAGCGCAGAGACGAGGGTGAACGAGAACAGCAGCTTTGTGGTGTGCATTGAGGACTCTCCGGTGGTTCAACACAATGACAATAGCGATTTTCAAGGGCATGAAAAGCTGTAATTCGCATAGGTATCGAATCGATCCTTTGGTCGGTAGGCGGCGCTCGGTGTCGCAATATGCAGAAAAGCCGCTATTGCCAGCTAAAGCGCTCACTATGGCATTGGCATATTGCGCACCTAAAAATGTAGACTCGGTGCCAGCTCCGGCGCGCGCGGGCGTGGTCGCCGTGCGCCGGGGCCAGTCGCGAATTCGCGGCTGGCACTCAGCGCATTGACACTCGAGGTCACGCGGCGATCAGCTGGGGGCGCTCAGCTTGGATCGTGAAACTGTGGCTCGCGCTTCATGAACCGCGCCTGCACGGCCTCGAGCTGATTGCGGCTGCCAAGCAAGGGCAGCTGCAGCGCGGTCTCGAGCCGCAGCGCGGCCTCGTCGCCAAGCCCAGGCGCGTGATTCCACAGCTGCTTGGCGGCTCGGACCGCGTCCGGGGAGCGCTTCGCGATCTGGGCGGCGATCTCCCGCGCGGTCGCGAGCGGGTCCTCGCTCGAGCGCGTGGCAACCCCAAGCTCCACAGCCTCGCGGCCCGTGAAGTCGCGGCCCGTGAAGGTCAGCTCTTTGGCCACGTCGAGCCGCACCAGCCGCGAGAGCGTCTTGCTGATGCTCATGTCGGGGATCATGCCGTACTCGATCTCGCGCACGGCCAGCGTGGTGTCTGGATGCACGACGCGAAGATCAGCGGCCAGCGCCAGCTGCAGACCGCCGCCGACACAGGTCCCGTGGACCGCCGCGATCACGGGCGCGGGCACGGTCGTCCACACCCACGCGAGCCGCTGCGCGAGGTTGCCGAGCTGCCCGACCTTCCATGCCAGCAGCTGCTCGCGCGCAGCCTCGCCGCCCGAGATGAACGCCTTGAAGTCCAGCCCCGCACAAAACGAGGGACCGGCACCGCTGAGGATCACGACGCGGACCGAGCGGTCTTCAGCCAGCTGCTCGCCAGCCGCGACCACCGCCTCGAACATCGCTGGATCCAGACCGTTGTGCTTGTCTGCCCGGTTGAGCTGGACTTCGGCGACGCCGGCTTCGATCGTGCAAGTGACTCGTTCAGGCGTGGACATCGCCGCGTGTTCTATCAGAAACAGGCGATTGAGTTGACCTCCCGCGAGTCGGCGTCGACGATTGCGCCTGTGACGGATCTCGTGACTCATCGGCTTGGCCACGTCAGCCTGACCCCCGACGGCCCAGTCGTGGCAGGCAGCATGAACGAGTGGACGCTGACCTACACGGTCGGCAGCTACGGGATCGACGAAGGCGGGACCCTCAAGCTCGCGCGGCGCTTCGCCTCGGACGGGGCGCACCCGCAATTCGACGAGCCGACCGCGCCCAACTACACCACCGTCACGACCACCGGCGAGGCCAAGCTGCGCCCGCGCTACGACCCCAAGGCCCACGTGCGACCGTGGATGAAGTGCCTGGTGATCGACGTCTACGACGGCTGCCTCGCACCCGGCGACACCGTCACGATCACGCTTGGGGATCGCAGCCAGGGCTCGCCGGGGATCCGCGCGCAGTCGTTCATCGAGTCGGCCCACGAGCTGCGGTTCTTGGTGGATCCCACCAACGCCTGCTTGGTCGAGCGGCTGCCGAGCTCACCGGTGTTGGCGATCATCTCGGGGGCGCCGCTGAGCGTGGTGGTGATCGTGCCGACCCAGGTGGTCGTGGGCGAGCAGGCACAGATCTTCGTCAAGGGTGAAGACCGCTGGGGCAACCCCACGCCAGCGCCGGACCCGGTCGAGCTGAGCTGGGACGGCGACGGCGAGGTTCAGATCAACGCGGGGGTGCTTCGCTGCGCGACCAGCTGCAGCGGCCGCGTGGTCGCGCGCTGGCACGATCAGACCTTCGTCAGCAACCCGATCACCGCCACCCAGACGCCCCCGCAGCACCGCAAGTACTGGGGTGATCTGCACGCACAGTCCGACGCGACCGTCGGGACCGGGACCGAGGTCGAGTACTTCGAGTTTGGCCGCGACTGGGCGCACCTCGACGTGATGTGCCATCAGGGCAACGACTTTCAGATGACCGACGAAGACTGGCGCCGGCTCAACGAGGTCGTCAGGCGCTTCCACCAAGACGGCCGGTTCGTGGTGTTCCCCGGCTACGAGTGGTCGGCCAACACCGCCGCGGGTGGCGATCGCAACGTCATGTACCTCGAAGAGGGCATGCCGATCATGCGCTCGAGTCACTGGCAGATCCCCGGCACGCCCGAAGATCAGCACACGCCCGCGCACCCAGCCGACGTGCTGTTCAGCAAGCTGCGCGAGCACGTGGATCTAGACAAGGTCGTGCTCGCCGCCCACTGCGGGGGCCGCTACGCCGACATCCGCGAGTATTTTGACGAGGAGCTTGGCCCGCTGATCGAGGTGATGTCGTGCTGGGGCGTGTTCGAGTGGCTGCTGTGGGACGCGTTCGACAAGGGCTACGAGGTTGGGGTCGTCGCCAACAGCGACGGTCACAAGGGCCGGCCCGGCGCCGAGGGACCAGGGGCGGGGCAGTTCGGGATCTTCGGCGGGCTGACTTGCATGCTGGCAGAGTCGCTGACCCGCGCGGCGGTGTTCAACGCGCTCAAGCAACGGCGCTGCTATGGAACCACCGGGCCGCGCATGGATCTGAACTTCGAGGTCGAGGGTCGGGTCATGGGCTCGAGCTTCGCGGTCGATCGCGATCGCGTGCAGGTCACGGCCTCGGTCGTGGGCGTCGGTCCGATCGAGTCGCTGCAGCTGTTTCGCGGCCGCGAGCTGATCCACGAGGTCCGGCCCGCGGCGTTCACGAACTGCGGCGCGTCGCGTCGGATCCGGCTGGTCTGGGGCGGCGCGAGGATCCGCGGCCGCGGTCGGCGGGCGACGTGGGACGGCGTCGTGGAGATCGAAGGCGCGCACATCGAGCGCGCGCAGGTGTTCGCGTTTGACTCGCCCATGGATGGGATCCAGGCGCAGACCGACACCACGATCGAGCTGCGCTCGCGCACGACCGGTGATCTCGACGGGTTGGACATTTGGTTGGACCAGGCGCAGCGCGGGCGCGTGGTGTTTCGTTCGGGCGTTGGCGAGCTCGCGGCAATGCTTGGCACGCTCGACGCGAACGGCCAGAGCGCCTCGTTTGGCGGGCTGGATCTGCGCGCCAGCATCTGTCGCTACCCCGAGTCACCTAGCGAGCGCGCCCTCGAGTTCACCCATGAAGTCGAGCTCGCAGCCAGCGCGACCACGCCGCTGTTCGTCAAGGCGGTCCAGGTCGATGGCCACACTGCGTGGTCCAGCCCGATCTATCTGCGCCGTTGCTGACCATGGCTTGGTTGGGTTCGAGGTCGTCGAGTTCAACTACACTGGCGCGGCCACCGAGTTCGAGGTCCCCGCGTGGGTCACCAACCTGACGATCGAAGTGTGGGGCGCCGAAGGTGGCGACTCCGAGTGCTGCGGCGCCGTGGTTCAAGACGACGGTGGCGAGGGTGGCGACGCTGTCGCGACCCTGTACCTCTACGTTGGCGGCCAGGGCGTGCTCGAAGGTGCCGGCGGCTTCAACGGTGGTGGCGCCGGCGGCGAGTGGGGCGGCGGCGGCGGGGCGCCCCCCTGATCGCACCCAAGTTGCAGCAGTCAGCCGCCTGTGTCTTTGGACACAGGCGGCTTTGTTATCAGCTCCTGCTCCAGCTCGCTGAAGTTGCGAAACATTCTCGAGACAGTCCGCCCTGCAATCCGCGAACAGCCCCCGCAAGTCCACGAATCGCCCCGCCTGCACCGAAACAGCTCCGCTTGACCGACAGATTGCGAGCGGGTAACGCTAGCCGCTTAGCGACCATGTCGACTCGCCACCTCGCTTCCATTCTCTCGCTGCTGGTGGCCTCGACCGCCGCCTGCGCGACGTCTGACGACACCGCCGACACCAACGAAACCGGTGACGAGACCGGCGGTGAGACCGGTGGCGAAGCCGAGATCGTCGAGTGTGGCGAGCTCCCGCCGGCGGACGTGGGCACCTGCACGGCCGAGGGCGAGCCCGGCGGATCATTGTTGATCCGCGGCGACGTGCTCGCGCCCGACGCGGTGTACCGCGGCGGCTCGGTGCTGATCGAGGCCGGCGCGATCACCTGCGTGGGCTGTGACTGCGACGCCGGCCTCGCAACCTTGACCTGCGCCGACGCGGTCATCTCGCCCGGCTTGATCAACCCGCACGATCACATCACCTTCGCCAACAACTGGCCGATCGGTGAGGGCGTCGATCGCTACGAGCACCGCCACGACTGGCGCAAGGGTCTCAACGGTCACGCGTCGCTGCCAACCAACAGCGGGGCTTCGGACGACAGCATCCTGGCCGCCGAGCTGCGCTTTGTGATGGCCGGCGCGACCTCGGCCGCGAGCGCGGGCGGCAAGCCGGGGCTGCTGCGCAACGTCGACTCCAGCGGGCTCGAGGGCCTCAACATCCCGCAGGCCGACAGCGACACCTTCCCGCTCGACGACAACGACGGCACCCAGCACGCCAGCGGCTGCAGCTACGGCGGCGACCCCACCACCAGCCAGGACATCCAGGGCAGCGCCTACCTGCCGCACATCGCCGAGGGCATCAACGAGTACGCCAGCAACGAGCTGGTCTGCGCGACTGACGTGGTCGAGCCCAACACCGCGATCGTGCACGCGGTCGGGGTCCCGCTGAGCTTGGCCCAGCAGATCGTCACCGCCAACGCCAAGGTGATCTGGTCGCCGCGCTCGAACGTGGTCCTGTACGGCGCGACGGCGCCGGTCACCATGTTCGACGCGCTGGGGATCCCGCTGTCGCTGGGCACCGACTGGCTGGCCTCGGGCTCGATGAACATGCTGCGCGAGCTGGCCTGCGCCGCGTACCTCGACGACACCCACTACGGCGACTACTTCTCGGATCAAGACCTGTGGGCCATGGCGACCAGCGGCGGCGCCCAGGCGGTTGGCGCCGAGCTGACGATCGGCGAGCTCTCGGTTGGCTGGACCGCCGACATCGCGGTGTTCGCCAAGCAAGGTGAGACCGACCACGGCGCGGTCGTGCGCGGTCACGAGTCCAAGGTCGCGCTGGTGTTGCGCGGCGGCGTGCCGCTCTACGGCGACGCGGATCTGCTGGGCGCGGCGGCGCTCGGCCAAGCAGCCTGCGAGACCCTGGACGTGTGCGGCGTGGCCAAGCGCGCGTGCGTGGCCCAAGACACCTCGAGCACCCTGAGCGCCGTCCAGGCCGCCGCAGGCTACCCGCTGTTCTTCTGCGGCGTGCCAGACGACGAGCCAAGCTGCGTGCCCTCGCGCGACGAGTACAACGGCCCAACCGTGGACGACCAAGACGGCGACGGCATCCCCAACGAGCTCGACAACTGCCCCGAGGTGTTCAACCCGGTGTTCAACGTGCCGTTCCCGCTGTGGGAGGACCAGCCCGACTTCGACATGGACGGGCTCGGCGACGCCTGCGATCCCTGCCCCAGCAACGAGGGCGACATCTGCGAGGGGCCCGATCCCAACGACAGCGACGGCGACGGCGTCCCCAACGACGACGACAACTGCCCGCTCGATCCCAACGCCGATCAGGCCGACGCCGACGACGACGGCAAGGGCGACGCGTGTGACGACTGCGCCGCCGCCAACCCCGGCAACCAAGCTTGCCCGGCGACTGTCCCGCAGATCCAAGATCCCAGCGATCCCAACCACGTCCCGCCAGGTGCAACCGTGTTGGTCGAAGGTCTGACCGTCACCGCGATCCGCCCCGACAACAACGCGTTCACGGCCGAGACCGGAACCGGCGAGCCCTACACCGGCATCTTCGTGTTCACCAACGGCAACCCCGCTGGGCTGGCGGTCGGCGATCTCGTCGACGTCCAGGGTACGATCGAGGAGTACTTCGATCTGACCGAGCTCGTTGATGCCCAGGCGACGATCGTGACCCCCGGCGGCGGCGCAGCGTTCGAGCCCAAGCTCTTCGATCCAGCGCTGATCAGCACTGGCGGCGCCCAGGCAGAGGCCCACGAGTCGATGCTGGTCCAGGTCGCGGACGTGCTGATCACCAACGTCAACCCCGACGGCGCGGACGACTACGACGAGTTCGAGGTCAGCGGGCTGCGCGTGGATGATCTGTTCTTCATGGCGCTCGACAACATGTGCCCGCTCGACTCCAGCTTTGTTCGGGTGACCGGGGTGCTGATCGAGTCGTTCTCGAACTTCAAGGTGACCCCGCGCGGGGCCGAGGACTTCGAGCTCGGCGTGCCGATGTGCCAGCCCTACTGAGCCGCGCTAGCCGCCATCTCGCGCCCCCCGGAAGTCCCGACAGCTCGCCTTGCGCAGGTCGTGGACGAGCCAGGCTTGAAGCCACGCTCAGCTGACCCGAACCGGCAGCGCCGCCAGCCCGCGCAGCCCCGAGTTGTTCTGCCGCCAGCGCAGGGCCTCGCGCCCAACCGCGAGCCGCAGACCGGGGCAGCGCTGAACCAGCCGGGTGAGCGCGATCCGGCCTTCAAACCGGCTCAGGTGGGCGCCCACGCAAAAATGCGGCCCGGCCCCAAACGCGACGTGGCGGTTGGGGTCGCGCCCCACATCGAACACGTCGGGATCATCGAACGCACGCGCGTCCCGGTTCGCGGCGCCGAGCAGCGGCAAGATCTTGTCCCCACGTTGCAGCAGCATCCCGCCAACCTCGCAGCGCTGGGCCACGTAGCGCGTGGCGGGAAAGTGTGCGGGGCTGTCGAAGCGCAGCATCTCCTCGATCGCCAAGGGCACCAGCGCGGGGTCGTCTCGCAGCCGCTCGAATTGTTCGGGATGCTCGAGCAGCGCCAGCGTCCCGTTGCCGAGCAAGTTCACCGTGGTCTCGTGGCCGGCGAACAACAGCAGGAACACCATGCTCAGCAGCTCCTCGGCGGTGAGTTGATCCCCCGCTTGCTCGACCGCGATCAGGTCGCTGGTCAGGTCGTCCGTCGGGCGCGCCCGCTTGCGCGCGAGCATCCGCTCGAACATGCGGCGGAGCTCCCAGTAGGTGGGCAGCCGGTAGATCAGCGACCACTCGCTGCGGTCGGCGATGATCTGCCCCATCGCGCGGCGAAATTTTGCCCGCTCGTGCTCCTCGACACCAAGCAGCTCCGAGATGATGCGCAGCGGCAACGGCACGGCGAACGCCGCCATCAGATCGAAGGTGCCGCGCTCGATCGCGCGATCGAGCAGCTGGGTAGCGATCGCGTCAATGCGCGCCTCGAGCTGCTCGATCCGTGCGGGCGTGAAGGCCTTGGCGACCAGCCCACGCAGGCGCCGATGATCGTCTCCGTCGGCCGAGACCATCGACTTCATGAAGCCTCGCACGAGCTGGGGAAGGACGCGCTCGTAGATGGCCTCGCGCCCGTTGGCGCCGCTGTGACTGCTCTTGAACCGCTTGGGATCCTTCAGCACCAAGCTGACGTCTTCGTAGCGGGTCGCCGCCCAGACCCGGCCCACGAAGGGCTGCCGACATCGGATCATGGGCGAGGCCTCGCGCATCCACGCGTAGAGCGGATACGGGTTGGCCCACGCGGCCGGGTTGGCGAAGTCCACGTCGATACCCAGGGCTCGATCCAAAATGCGCATGGGGTCACTGCCTGCACGGCAGCCTAGCGCGAGAGCGTGCCGGGGGCGGCGCTCAGCCCCCACGCGGACGGCGACCCAGCACCCGAACCAACGCCGAGCCGTACCGCTCGATCGTCTTTGCGCCGATCCCTGGCACCGCGCGCAATGACTCGAGATCGTGGACGGGGCTGGTCGCGAGCGCGATCAGCTGCTTGTTACTCAGGATCCGAAACGCCGGCACGCCCTTGGTCCGAGCCTGGGCGAGCCGCCATTGTTGCAGTGCTTCGAGCACGGCGCCGCCGGCTGCACGAGGCCCGCTACTCTTGCGGCCAGCGCCAGCTTTGCCCTTGCGCTTGCCGCCGCGCTTGGTTCCCGGGCTTGGCGCGCGCGAACCAGACTTGCGCTTGGTCGATCCTCGCCCGCGACCGCGGCTCTTGGTGTCACCGGGCCCCCCGCTGAGATCCACGGCGATCGAGATCTTGGCCAGCGCCGCGTCGAGCTCGCCTTCATATTCAGGCAGCTCCCGCGCGAGCGACACCCGGCGAAACGCGATCTCCTGGGTCTTCCCGCTGGGGACGAAGCGATCCTCGCTGATCTCCAAGTAGCCCGCGCGGTCGAGCGCCTGAACCACGCGCTCGAAGCTGCTGCGCGGCAGCTGACCCTCGGCGACCTCGCTGAACAATCGCCCGGCCGCGACGCCGCGCGCGTCCGTTGCGAGCGTGCGCAGGATCCCGTGCATGCAGGCCCGCTGCGCGGTGCTGGGCGGCTGCTCGCGGGCGACCAGGGCCGCCTTGGGATCACAGATGTCGCAGCGCCCACACTGGGTCCCGCTGTCTTCGCGGTCACCAAAGTGCTCGACGAGCTCGAGCATGCGACACCGGCCCGCGCTCAGGTACGACGCCACGCGATCCAGCTGCGCCTGCCGATGCTCGCGCTGGGCGACGTAGGGCGTTCGCCAGTCATCGGGGCCGCGGCTCACGTTCTCTTCTGGGTCGATCAGGGCGCCCCCGTGCAGCCACAGCTTCTCGAGGATCTTGTCCATGTCGTCGGTCGTGATCCTGGCCCGCCGCTGCAGCGCAGCGCGTGGCGTTGGCCGCGGCCCCAGCAGCCGTGCGACGGCGACGAGCTGCTCGGGCTCGGGGTAGTCGCGCTCGAGGAAGAACTCGTGGGTCCGGCGATCCGCGTAGGCGTGCAGCAGGATCGTTCGGCTGGGCAGCCCGTCGCGCCCGGCCCGACCGATCTCTTGGTAGTAGCCCTCGAGGCTGCCCGGCGAGGCGACGTGCACGACCGTGCGAACGTCGGGCTTGTCGATGCCCATGCCAAACGCAACCGTCGCCACGATCACCGAGCTGTCGCCGCGCAAGAACTGTTCTTGGGCCCGCGCGCGCGCCTGGGGGTTCATCCCAGCGTGGTAGGCCGAGACCGTGTACGCGTGCTTGCCCCGGCTCGACAGCGCGGCGGCGAGCTGCTCGCAGACCTTGCGGGTTGGGGCGTACACGATCGCCGGTCGGCGTGCAGGATCGGCAAGCAGCTGCTTGCAGATCCCCGCGCGCTCGCTGCTGGCGACCTCGACCACCTCAATCGCGAGATTCGTCCGACGAAAGCCCTTGATGAACGCCGCCGCGTCGGCCAGACCAAGCTGCTGCAGAATGTCGCGCTGGACCAGCGGCGTGGCCGTTGCCGTCAGCGCGATGATCGGAACGCCCGCGCCGCCCGAAGCCGGGTGCGTGAGCGGCCGCAGGCGGGCCTCGAGCATGCGGTAGTCCGGGCGAAAGTCGTGACCCCAGTGCGAGATGCAGTGGGCCTCGTCAACGGCGATCAGCGCGGGCCAACGCTTGGCCAACATCTGGGCGAACCCGGGCACGGCGAGCCGCTCGGGGGCCATGAAGAAGAACTCGAGCTCGCCGTCGAGGTAGCGCCGGCAGACTTGCCGCGAGGCGAGGCGACTCAGGCCCGAGTGAATGCGCTCGGCCGCGAAACCGAGCGAGCGCAGCTTTTCGACCTGATCTTCGATCAGGGCGATGAGCGGGCTGATCACCAAGGTCGTGCCGCCACGGGCGACCCCGGGGAGCTGGTAGCACAGCGACTTGCCGGCGCCGGTTGGCATCACGACCAGCGCGCTGCTACCAGCGGTCACCGTCGCGCAGATCTCTTGTTGGTGGGCACGGAATTCACCGAACCCAAACCGCGCCTCGAGCAGCGCGGGCAGCTCCGCGACTGGGACGGCGCGAGGTGTCGGCTTCGGCTTGGACGCGGCGCCGCTTGGACTCGAGCCGGCCGAGGGTGCCGCGCTCGCGTGCGACCGCGTACGCGCCACATCGGCCCCGCTGCGTGCGAGACCCCCCGTCTCGCCGCCACCGCTCGCCTGCGCGGGGGCGGCAGAGCTCTCACCGCGTGCCGGCGCCGAGGTCACGCTGCCGCTCCCGGCCGCCTGCGTGACGGTGCCAACAACCTGCGCGACGTAGGCCTCGATCTCCTGCATGAACGCGTCGAGCTCCCCCGGTCCCCCGCCCATGCGATGCAGCGCCAGCTCCCACTCGCCGGTCATCGCCGGGCTCTTGACTTGCTCGTGGACCGCGTCGATCAGGCGCTCGCCCTTGTCGCTCGCGCGCAGGGTCTTCTTGCCGTCGCGCGTGACGTAGCCGCGCTGGAGCAAGGTCTCGATCGTCGCGGCCCGGGTCGCGGGTGTCCCCAGCCCACAGCCGCGCATCGCCTCGCTCAGCTGCTTCTCCGAGATCGTGCGCCCCGCCGTCTCCATCGCCGTCAGCAGCGACGCCTCCGTGTGGGGCCGGGGTGGCTCGGTCTGCTTGTCGATCGCCTTGGCCGACACGACCGTGGCCGCCTGTCCCGGCTCGAGCCCGCCCGGCAAGGTCACCGCGCCCGGCTTGGCCCCCGGCTTGGCCTTGCCGCTGCGGCGCTTGATGTCGAGGACCTTCCAACCTTCTTGCTCGACCGAGGTCCCGCGGCTGAGATAGCGATCAACGGTCTGCTCGGGCGCCGTGCCGTTGACGATCTGGGTCTCGACGGTGGTGATCGCCTCGACGTAGTTCGGGTGATACGCGGCCAGCAGGCGCCGACACACGAGGTCGTAGATCTTGAACAGCTCGGTGCCCGCGCGCAGGTTGGGGCGCTCGGAGGTCGGCAGGATCGCGTGGTGATCGCTGACCTTCGCGTCGTTGACGTAGCGACTACCCAGCGAGCGCTCACCGCTGCCCTCGGCGATCATTCCGGGGTAGCCGGGCGCGATCGCATCTATGATCCCCGGCAGCGTGGACGCGGTCTCGCGGTCGATGTGGCGGCTGTCGGTCCGCGGGTAGGAGATCGCCTTGTGCCGTTCGTAGAGCTCTTGCGCGACATCTAGCGTGCGCTTGGCCGACATCCCGTACAGCCGGTTGGCGTGGCGCTGCAGCTCGGTGAGGTCATACAAAAACGGCGCTGGAGAGCTCTGCTTCGAGCGCTGGACGTGGGCGATCGCGGCGGTGCCAGTCTTCGCGCGGGCGACCACGGCGGCCGCTTCCTCGCCGCTGTGTGCGAGCCGGGCCAGCGCAGACTTGGGCGGCTTCCAGGGCTTGCTGCGATCGCCGGCTGGACCGTCTGGATCAGCTGGGTCAGGTCGGTGGTAGGTGCCCTCGAACTCCCCCGGCGCCGCCGCAAACCGAGCCACCACCTCTTGGTAGTGCACCGGCACGAACTCCCGGATCTCGCGCTCGCGGGTGACGAGCATCGCCAAGGTCGGCGTCTGGACCCGGCCCACGCTGAGCTGATCATCGTAGAGCAGGCTGTACGCGCGCGAGAGGTTCATGCCAACTAGCCAGTCCGCCCGGCTGCGGGCCCGCGCGGCGTTGGCCAGCGCGTCAAACTCCGCGCCGCTGCGCAGCCGTTGAAAGCCGCCGCGGATCGCAGCTTGGGTCAGCGCCGAGATCCACAGCCGTCGCCACGGTCGGGTGCAGCCGGTCTTCTCGTAGATGTAGCGGAAGATCAGCTCACCCTCGCGCCCGGCGTCGGTCGCCGCCACGATCTCGCGCACGTCGGCAGCCTTCATCAGGCGGGCGACCACGGCGTACTGATCCGCGGCGTGGTCGAGCACGCGCAGCGGCCACTCGCGCGGAAGCATCGGCAGCAGGTCCAGCCGCCAGCGCTTCCACGCGGCCTCGATCTCCGATGGCTCGGCCAGACCCACGAGGTGGCCAACCGCCCAAGTGACGCGGTAGCCCGCGCCCTCGAGGTAGCCACGACGGCGCTGGGTGGCGCCGAGCGCCGCGGCGATGTCACGGGCGACGGAGGGCTTCTCCGCAAGGACGAGGGTCGGCACGAGCAGCGCGGATGGTAGCGGTTGCGGACCACCGAACCCAGCGGGCTGTTTTCAGCTCGGGCGAGGGCTTCGCGCCCAGCTTGCGGACACCTTCGTGGTTCATCGAGGGCGCCAAGCTCGTACGCGCTGCTCGAGCTCAGACCAGCTCAGCGCTTCGCTGGGGTCTTGTCGGTGAGCGGCCAACCGACGATCGAGCTCAGCCTTGACCTCGGCGCTGACTTCGAGGTGATCACCCTGCTGTCCCTCCGCGCACTTGACTCGCCGGCCGCTCACAGCGCGACCGCCCCGTCGAGCTCGCGCAGCATCTGCTCCGAGCTCAGGTTGTCCGCCGCGACCCCGTTGAAGTACTGCATCAGCCCGACCTGCTCGTAGTACGGGATGATCCGATCCGACAACAGCCCAATCGCGCGTAGATTTGGCACCAAGCGCGAGAACATGACCTGGCGAAACATCTTCATGCCCGGCGCATTGGTGATGAACCGCCGCCAATGTTCACGGGTCATCAGCCCCTCGAACCATTCCTCATACACCTCATAGATCATGAAGCGATTGCGCATGAGGATCGCAACCTCGAATGCCCAGTCTTCTCGCTCTTGCCGCTCACGCTCGGTCAGCTGCGTGGTGATGTGCTCGCGCAGGGCCAGCACGCCATAGTGCACGTGGCGGGCTTCGTCTTGGATCACCCGCTCGAGGATCGCCCGCAGCAGCGGCTCTTGGGTGACCTTGTAGATCACGCCAAACGCCCCCAGCGCCAGCCCCTCTACCATGATCTGCATGCCGAGAAATTTCATGTCCCAGCGCGAGTCGGTCATCAGCGAGTCAATGATCACGAACAGGTTGTCGTTGATCCGATACAGCCGCCCGAGCTTCTGATCCAAGTAGCGGTTGAACACCTCCACGTGACGGCCCTCGTCCATGACTTGGGTAGCGCCGTACATCTTGCCGTCGAAGAACTGCACGGCCTCGGTGACCTGGCAGGCCGCGAACAGTGCCCCCTGCTCACCGTGCAGGAACTGGCTGAGCAGCCAACACACAACCGAGAAGCGCAGCTCGGCCAGCTCTTTGTTGGTGAACTTGGTGCCAAGCTCGTCGGCGAGGCTCTGCGGATCCAAGAAGTTGTCGGGCAGCAGCGGGATCTCGTGGTTGAAGGGATCGACGTTGGTGTCCCACGGCATCTCGTCGGAGTCCCACTGGCCCTGCTTGGCGCGGCGGTAGAGCTCGGCCATCGCGGGTTGATCGGCCGGGTAGTTCCAGTCGAAGTGGGCCATGTAGTTGCACGGGATCTTGGTTGGCTCGTTTTGCCGGCCACGGTGCAGCAGCATGCCGCGGATGCCCGAAGGCCCGAGCGAGCGCAGGACCCTGGGATCGCGGATCTGGGTGAATACCGACAGCGCCTCGAAGTAGCTGTCGACCTGGCTGCGCATCTTGTTGGGCAACAGGTGGGTCAGGCGTGCGCTGTCTAGCATCGGCTTCGATCCTGCCACGGGTGCTGGCGTAGTGTCTAGTTGAACTAGACACTCGCCGAACTCAACAGACACCGCGATATCTCTTGGCGACAGCCGCCTGGCGCGCAGGCGCGAAGCTCAACCGCACAGGTTTCAGACGCCGCATTTGTGGATCGAGCGGCGCCGGGCCAGCTCGCGCGTCGTCGTTGCACTCGGATCGAGCGTTACCCAAGCGCCCGCGCGAGCACCTCGAGGGCCTTCGGCCCGGCTTCGAGCGGGTCGCGGTTGGCACCCACTCGCAGCGCGGTCTCGCTGACTTCGGTGACCGCGTCGTCAATGGCCACCCCATAGCGCCGACACAACCACGCGCTGGAGATCAGCCCGGTCCGGCCCATGCCCGCCGCGCAGTGGGCGACCACGCGCTCACCCGCGGCCTCGGCCTCGGCGAAGGCAGCCAGCGCTTGTTCCAGAGCCTCGTTGCTGGGCAGCCCGAAGTGGTCGATCGCCGCATGGGTCACGGCGGCGAAGCGCTGGCTGTACGCGCCCAGCAGATCGTCATAGCGAAGCATCCGCTCGTGCGAAAGCAGGCACACGACCCGCGCAACGCCCTGCCCGATCATGAAATCAATCCACTCGTTCACCTCTGCGGGCCCGTAGCCAGGTCGGTCCGAGCCGTAGACGATCTCATCGCGCAGCGATGCGGGAGCGAAGTTGCGAGGGACCACGCGGACGAGTCTCGCACGAATGGTGTCCGCGGTGGGTCGAGACTCCGCGGCCCACGAGCAGGCCCGCCCAAGCGCAAACCAACCGACTCAGGGGTCGCAATTCTCGTACTGCCACAGCCGGATGCCGTCGTGAATGAACACGCCGTCGCTGGCAGCCTCGATCAGCAGAGCCTGGGGTCCCTCGCTCCAGCCGTGAAGCAGCGCCGGCGTGGGGAGAATTGTCCAGTCCAGCCCGTCCCAGTGAGCGACGCTCTCGGGCTCCGAGAAGCGCGAAGAGCCCATCCACAGGTCGTCGGGGCCGGCGGCGTCGAGCGTCCACCAGTCGTCGTGGCCGCCCAGCGCCGGCCACAGATCCTTGGCGACGTGCCACTCGACGCCGTCCCAAAAGTACAGCTGTTCGGGGTTGTCCGTGTTGTTGGCTTGGGTCGACCACAGCTCGTTGGGACCCGTGGCGGCGAGTGAGAACGCCCGACTGTTCTCCAGGGGGTTGCTGATGTCGGTCCACTGACCGTCCTCGAACATCCAAGTACTGTTGGCGTTCGATGCCACGTTGAAGTTGGCGAACACCCGCTCGCCACCTTGTGTCAGCTTGAACGCGAGCTTGGTGAGCCCAGGCGGCAGGCGATCGACCCACACCCCATCGACGCGCGCGAACAGACCGTAGGTGGCGTTGGGGAAGTACTCGCCTTTCTCGGTCGAGATCCACAGCTGTTCTTGCCCGTCGATCAGGAACAGCTTCGAGTCGAACACGCGAACGCCCGGCTCCGGTGGATCGAGCTCGAGGATCTCACCGTCGACGATCTCGTAGGTTGCATGGAAGTCGGGTTCCACTTCGTACTCGGTCAACGTCCGGGTCCCAAAGCCTTGATCGACCGCGCCAACGATCTGGTCGAAGCTGGTTGGAAACTCGACGTAGGTCGGCGACCAGCTCGAGCCATCCCAGCGCCAGGTGCCGTTCGGCGGCGCCTCGGGTTTGGGTACAGAGCTGTACTGATGGCTCACGGTGCCGGCCACGGCGTTGTCCATGTCGTCAACGACCATCGTCTGGGGATAGAAGTCGCCGTTGCGCCAATACAGCGACTCGACGCTCATGGCGTCCACGTCGATGAAGTTGACAGCGTGGCCGTGGTCCTCGCCCACGACCACGAGACCCTCGCCGTAGACCGCGAAGTCGCGGGCGCCTTCGATCGTGAGCCCGTGGGTCCAGCCGACGCCGTCCCAGGCCCACAGCTCGCCCTCGTCGTCGAGCGCCCAGACCTCGTCGCTGGCCCGGCCCTCGATCCGCTCGATCGTCGCCGTTGTCGGAAGATCGTGGGTCGACCAGACGCCAAGCTCGAAGTGGCGGAGCGTGCCCTGCTCGCCACCCACCCACACGTCGTCGCCGTCGACCCCCCAGACCGCGTGCAGGGTTGGAAATTCGTCATCGAACCAAACGGTCCAGTCGTCGCCGTCGAAGCTCGCAACCAGACCCCCGATCGGGGTCAGCCAGGGCGAGCTGTTGGGGTCACGCCCGCCGACGGCCCAGGTGCTCGCGCCATCGCTCCAGATCCGGGTGACGAGGCCGGGGGACTCGACTTGCTGCCAATCAACGCCGTCGTAGCGAAGCAGGACCGAGGGCGCCTCGTTGCAGGCACAGTCGGGGTCCTGACACGCGAAGGTGTTGCACTCGGCCATTGCTATCGCCCACAGATCATTCGGGGCGGCCCCGGAGATGTCGTGGGGGATCATCGCTCCAAAGTCGTTCGGCTGCTGGGGGAACGAGACGACGTCCTCGAGCTCGCTGCCATTGTAGCGATACAGACCCGCGCCAGAGCTGGGCGCATAGCCCAGCAGCCAGTGATCGGCGGTCGTCGGACCCCAGACATCGTAGGCGTCGCGCAGCCAGCGGTCGCTGGTCGTGGCCTCGATGTCGAGCCACTCGCCGTCGGCGAACTTCACGATGTCGCCGCCGCCGATCGCAATGATGTCGGTGCCGTCCGTCCAGACCTTGTCGAGGCCAAGGGCGCGGGTCTTGAGCGACTGCCATTCGCCACATTCGCTGACGACGTCACCACACAACAGCTGCAGCTCTTGTTCGGGCAGCGCCCGGTTCCAGACCCGCAGCTCGTCGATCTCACCACCGAACCAGCTGTTGACGTTCGGCCCCAGACCGACCGCGGAGAAGTTGTAGTCTTTGAGACCAATATTTGGGTTCTGGAGCTCGCTGTCGAACTCGCAGTCGAGATAGTAGCGCGCGGCCACGCCACCTTCGACGACCATCGTGACCTCGCGCCAGGTGTCGTTTGTCAGCGCGGAGGACGAGAGCGGCCACAGCGACCCGCCAGCCTGGTTGGAGAGGGCCGAGAGCACCTTGGGCCCGTAGACCCCGGTGCCAATGTACATGGATGAAAATGGGCCGCAGCCAAAGCACAGAGAGTTGAGCTTGTTGACGTCCGCGACCTGGACCCGGGCGCTGATCGTGAAGTCACCATCAACCCCACCGTAGAGCGAGGGTGAGCGCAGCCCGAGGTGCGCGAGTGAGAGATAGTCGTCGACGCCATCGAGGGCCACGGCGTCACCGGTTGGCGAGCTGACGAACGACCCGCCATGCAGCGTGCCGTGACGGGCGTTTCCCGACATATCCGTGACCTGGTTGTCGACGCGATCCTCGAAGGTCCAGCGCAGCTCCAGGCCTTGCTCGAGCGGTTGCGGGCACAGCTCCCCCAGCTCTGGCTCGGACAGCGCCCGACTCCAGATCCGCAGCTCGTCGATCTCGCCACCAAACCAGCGGTCCGGGTTCGCGCCCAACCCGACCGCCGAGAAGTTGTAGTCTTTGAGACCAATATTTGGGTCTTGCAGATCGGTGTCGACCTCGCAGTCGAGGTAGTAGCGCGCGGCCACGCCACCTTCGACGACCATCGTGACTTCACGCCACTCGTCGTCGGCGAGCGCGGCGGACGAGGTTGGCCACAGCGACCCGCCAGCTTGGTTGGAGACTGCAGACAGGACCGTCGACCCGGGGGACACGGTGCCGATGTACATCGACGAGAACGGCCCACAGCCGAAGCAGAGGGTGTTGAGCTTGGCGACATCCGCGACCCGCACCCGGGCGCTGATCGTGAAGTCACCATTGACGCCGCCGTAGAGCGCGGGGGCCCGCAGCCCGAGGTGCGCGACGGACACGTAGTCGTCCACGCCGTCGAGGCTGACCGCCTGTCCCTGCGGCGAGCTGACGAGCGCACCCCCTTGCAGGGTGCCATGGCGACCGTTGCCCGAGAGATCCGTGATCTGGGTGCCGACGTGGTCCTCGAAGGTCCAGCGCAATTCGAGGCCGTCCTCGAGCCCGCGGAGCTGCGCAGGTTCGCCGTCGCTGTCGCTGTCGCTGTCCAGATCCGTGCAGGCCAGGCAGGACAGGCAGGCGCTCACCAATAACCCCAAGTCGAGTCGCAGAAGGAACGGGTCTCGTGGCATGTGGCTCCATGACACGAGGCCATGATCCATTCACGCAATGGGCTATATGACGCGATGTTGGCAACACGCGGGCGTGAACCCCGATCAAAATTGCGCGAAGAATTGCCGCGCCTTGGCCTGGTGGTAGCGAACCAAGAAGCTGTTCACCAGCGGCAACCCCTGGCGAAACAGCTGCGCGACCTGATCGGCCGGCAGCTTGGCCAGACGCGGGGTCAGCTCGCGGACCTCACGCTCGAACAGCTCGTCGATCGCCGCGACGTAGCTGCCCAGATCTTCCACCCCAAACCCAAGCTCGGTGGTGAATCCAGACTCGCGCAGGCTCGCCCATAGCTCGACGACCCACGCGTCATCCTGGGAGATGTGCTGGGCGCCGCGGACCTTGACGATTGCGACGAGGCCCAGCTGCTCGAGCTTGCGCAGCTCATCGCGGGTGACGCCGTGCTTGCGCAGCAATGGCGCAGCCGCGAGGGTGCTGCCAGTTCCACGGGAGGCCGCGAGCACGTCGGCGACGCGCTCTTTGACCTGGACCAACAACGCGCGCTGCTCGGGGCTGAACTCGTGATCTTCACCGTCGAGCACGGCCCGGATCGCGTCGAGCGGCAAGAAGCGCTCGTTCTTGAGCTCGAGCACCAACCGCAGGCGCTCGAGGTGCTCTTCGCCGTAATAGGCCATGTTGGCCTTGGTCTTGTGGCCTTCGGGCATCAGCCCTTTGGCAATGTAGAAATGCACGGTCTGGCGATCCAGGCCGGTGCGCTCGCACAGATCTTTCATGCGGTAGGGCCAGCGCGCGCGGTCGAGCGAGGCGGCGGACTGGGAACGGGCGCGCGCCACTTCAGCCTTGATCCCTGGTGCGCGCGGCCGGCAGGCGCACCCGACAAGCGGTGGTGGGATTGGCGACGCAGGCGAGCACGTAGCCACGCGCGCGCTCGGCTGGGTCGAGACAGTTGGGCTCGCGCTGGATCACCTCACCGTCCACGAGCTCCACCTTGCAGGCAGCGCAGCCACCCATTGCGCAGGAGTAGGGCATGTCGATCCCCGCGGCGAGACCGGCCTCGAGCAGGGTCTGCCCAGGTTGAACGACGACGGCCAGCTCGCGCTGCGCGGCCATGATCGTCACGGGCATTGGCGCCCGGAGCTTGGTCGTTGCGTCCGTGTGCAGCTGCGGGGCCACGAAGTGCTCGCTGCGGATCCGGGCCGCCGGGACATCGCGCGCGCGCAGCAGCTCGCTGGCGCCGGCCATCATCGGCGCCGGACCGCACAGCAAGAACGTTGCGTTGGGATCACGCGCGAGCGGGACCTGGTCCAGCACCCGCGCGAGCGTGGTCGCGTCGCAGCGGCCGAGCCACTGGCCGCGCTCGGGCGCTGACCACTCGCTGGGCGCGTGCTCGAGCAGCGCGTGAACCGTGAGCCGCGGCGCGTGCTCGGCCTGAAGCTGCGCGATCGCGTTGGCGAAGATCACATCGGTGGCGCTGCGGTTGGCGTACACCAACGCGATCTCGCAGCCACGCTCGACCGGCAGCAGCGTGCGAAGCAGCGCCATCATGGGCGTGATCCCGCTGCCGCCCGCGATCAACACCAGCTTGCGAGCTTGCGAGCGCTCCGCCTGGGGTTGGCAGCCAAACTCGCCCGAAGGGCCCAGCACCCGCAGCCGCATGCCCGGCGCGGCGTGATCGTTGAGGTAGTTGGAGACGCGGCCACCGGTCACGCGCTTGATCGTCACGCTGAGCTTCTCGCGGACCCGGCAGTCCGAGCTGACCGAGTAGGCCCGACGCAAGACCTCGCCGTCGAGCTCGACGAGCAGCGCGAAGAACTGCCCCGGCCGAACCTGCGGCACCAGCCCCCCGCCAGGATCGCGCAGCACCAAGCTCACCGCCGCGTCGGTCTCTTGCGTGACCGACATGATCTCGAGCTCGCGGGTTGCGAGACCGACCGGCTTGGTCGCCGCGTACCGGGAGCCGTCGCGGGCCGACCAAGCCTGCGCCCGCTCACCCCGAAGATCCGCGAGCACGGCCCGCAGGTCGCTGCGCAGCTGCAAGACCCGCGGCTCGAACATGCGCGGGACCAGCTTGAACCGGCGCTTGGCCTCCCTCGACTTGGCGGACGCGACCACCTGCAGAGTGTGCCGGCTGAGGCACAAAGTGTAAAGTCCTACTATACACTGGCTATTCGGCCGGTTCGTGGCTCTCCAGCAGCCTCGTGCGGCCCCGCACTCGGGACCCCAACGAAACCCCCGCACCTCGCCGCGAGTCGAAGGAGCCCAGCCGCTAGAGTGCGGCCCGAGGTCACGTGAGCGATTCGCTAGTCATCGACAACCTATCGAAGACCTACGCCAACGGGGTCAAGGCCCTGCGTGGTGTCAACCTAAAGATCCCGACCGGCATGTTTGGCCTGCTGGGACCCAACGGGGCCGGCAAGTCCACGCTGATGCGCACGATCGCGACCTTGCAAGACCCCGACACGGGCTCGATCCACCTGGGCAACATCGACGTGCTGCGCGACAAGGACGCGGTCCGGCGCGTACTTGGCTATCTGCCCCAGGACTTCGGCGTGTACCCCAACGTCGACGCGGTCACGATGCTCAGCCACTTCGCCACGCTCAAGGGCATCGGCAAGGCCAAAGAGCGCAAGCAAGTGGTCGAGTCACTGCTGCAGCGGGTCAACCTGTGGGACGCCCGCAAGAACAAGCTGGGCGGCTACTCGGGCGGCATGCGTCAGCGCTTTGGGATCGCCCAGGCGCTGCTTGGCAACCCGCGGCTGATCATCGTCGACGAGCCCACCGCGGGCCTCGACCCCGAGGAGCGCAACCGCTTCTTGAACCTGCTGTCCGAGATCGGCGAGCACGTGGTGATCATCTTATCAACGCACATCGTGGAGGACGTCGCGCAGCTGTGCACCAACATGGCGATCATCGCCAAGGGTGAGGTCCTGCACCAAGGCAAGCCGCTCGCGACGATCAATGAGATCCGCGGCAAGACCTGGAAGAAGATCATTGCCCGCGACCAGCTCGAGGATCACGAGCGCGACCACGACGTGATCTCGACCCGGCTGTTCAGCGGGCGCACGCTGATCCACGTGTTCGCCGACGCGGCCCCCGGCGACGGCTTTGAGCCGGTCGAGCCGGGCCTCGAGGACGTGTACTTCACCACGCTCTCGCGCGCGCGCGCGACCGCAAAGCCCAGCGCAACGGGGATCGCATGAGCCAGCTACTCGATGTTCTGCGCTTCGAGCTGGCGTTTCGGCGCCGGCACCCGCCGCTGTGGATCTTTACCGGGATCTGCTTCGTGTTCGGCTTTCTATCGGTCGGAATCAAGGGCGGGATGACCCCATTTGGGGGCGTTGGCACCATTGCGATCAATTCACCGGTCGCGCTGCAGCGCATGATGTTGGTGCTCTGCCTGCTGCTGGGCTTGGTGATCACCACCGCGTTCGTGGCGGCCGCCGTCAACCGCGACCACGAGTACGGCATCCAGGGCCTGTTCTTCGCCACACCGCTGCGCAAGGGGCCCTACCTGCTCGGCCGCTTTGGTGGCTCGCTGCTCGCGGCGTGGTTCATGATCACCGGTCTGGCGCTTGGGGCGATGCTCGCCAGCGTGATGCCGTGGCACGATCCCGAGCGGGTCGTGGCGTTCAGCCTGACACCCTACGCCTATTCGCTTGGCGTGTTCTTGTTTCCCAATCTACTGCTGATCGGCGCGATCTCGTTCTCGGTCGCCACGCTCACGCGCCGGGCCATGTTCAGCTACGTCGCGCTGCTGGGCTTGCTGGTCGTCTATATCGTCTCGGGCAACTACATCTCGGATCTCGACAACGACTTCGTCGCCGCGGTCAGCGATCCCTTTGGGGTGCGGGCATACGGCTACGCGGTCCGCTACTGGACGCCGGCCGAGCAAAACACGCTGGGGGCCCCGTTCACGCCGGAGATCCTGATCAACCGCGCGATCTGGGCGGGTGTTGGGTTGGTGATCTTGGTCGGCACTTTGCTGCGCTACCAAATGTCGCTGCCCAGCGGCGGCGGCAAGCGGACCAAGTCCAACGCGCCAGATGCAGCGCCAGACACCGCACAGTCCCACACCAAACCAGCCAAGCTCCCCGTCGTGCAGCCCAGCTACGACCTGCGCAGCCAGCTCGCCGCGCTGCGATTTCAGACCCGCGTAGAGGTCCGCGCGCTGGTTCGCAGCGCGCCGTTTCTGGTGATCGCGCTGTTTGGCGTTGGCAACATGGTCGGCGGCGCGTTCGGCTTCATCGAGCGCGGCGGCACGACGACGCTGCCGGTCACCCACGTGATGCTTCAGGTGATTCAGGGCGGCATGTCGGCGTTCATGCTGATCGTGCTGGTGTTCTATGCCGGTGAGCTGATCCACCGCGAGCGCAAGTACAAGGTCAACGAGCTCTACGACGCCCTGCCGATCCCCAACTGGGTCCCGCTGATCGCCAAGCTAGGCGCAATGCTGGCCGGGATGCTGGTGTTGCTCGCCGTCGCGGCAGCGACCACCGTCAGCTTTCAGCTCAGCAAGGGCTATGCCCAGCTCGAGCTCGGGCTCTACGTCCGCGACATCTTGCTCATGCAGCTGCAGGTGTGGGTGGTGCTCAGCGTGGCCGCCGTGGTCGCGCAGGTGATGGTCAACCACAAGTTCCTTGGCTACACGGTGATGGTCCTGATCTTCGTGTTGCAGGCTGCGCTGCCAGCCTTGGACCTCGAGCACAACCTCTACAATTTCGGCGCGTTTCCCAGCGCAACCTACTCGGACATGAACGGCTACGGTCACTTTGTGGCCGGGCAGGCCGCGTTCACCATCTACTGGGGCGCCGCGGCGGTGCTGCTGATGTTGATCGCCGAGCTTGCGTGGGTCCGCGGGACCGACAACCCGCTGCGCCTGCGGATCCGCGCGGCCCGGGCCCGGCTCACGCGTGGGCGCGTGGTTGCAATTGTCGCGACTACCCTGGTCTGGCTCGGCGCGGGTGGCTTCATTTTCTACAACACCAACGTGCTCAACCAGTACCTGCCCAGCGACAAGCAAGAGGCGCTGCAGGTCCGCTACGAGCAAGAGTTCAAGCAGTTTGAGGCGCTGCCGCACCCGCGGATCACCGCCGTCTCCATTCAGGCGGATCTGTACCCCAAGCAGCGTCGCGTCGAGGTCCGGGGCACCCTGCACCTGGTCAACAAGACCCAGTCGGCGATCGAGCAGCTCCACGTGATCAGCTTCGACAGCGAGGTTGAGGTCGCCGCGCTCGAGATCCCCGGGGCCACGCTGCAGAGCTTTGACGAGGAGCTTGGCTACCGGATCTATGCGCTCGCCAAGCCCATGCAGCCCGGCGAGGAATTCGACGTCACCTACGACTTTCGCAAGCACCTGCGCGGGTTTGGCAACCAGAGCAACGACACCGCGATCGTCGCCAACGGCAGCTTCTTCAACAGCGCCACCTACATGCCGCACTTTGGCTACAGCGATCAATTCGAGATCGCCGATCCCAACACCCGCCGCGAGCACGATCTGCCCGAGCGCCTGCGCATGCCAAAGATCGACGACATGTCCGCGCGCGGGAACACCTATCTCTCGTCGGACTCGGACTGGGTCAGCTTCAACGCGACAATCTCCACCGATCCCGATCAGATCGCCGTTGCGCCCGGGTACCTGCAAAAAGAGTGGAGCGAGGGCGGCCGCCGCTACTTCCGCTACGAGATGGACGCGCCGATCCTCAATTTCTGGTCGGTGCTGTCGGCGGCGTACACCGTCAAGCGTGACGCGTGGCAGCCCGCCAACGGCGGTGAGCCGGTCGCAATCGAGATCTTCTATCACCACGCCCACGCCTACAACATCGACAAGATGATCGAGTCGATCAAGGACTCGCTCGATTACTTCACGGTCGAGTTTTCGCCCTACCAGCATCGGCAGGTGCGGATCTTGGAGTTTCCGCAGTACGCCAGCTTCGCGCAGTCGTTCCCCAACACGATCCCCTACTCCGAGAGCATTGGCTTCATCGCCGACGCCAGCGATCTAGAGGCGATCGATTATGTGTATTACGTGACCAGCCACGAGGTCGCGCACCAGTGGTGGGCCCACCAGGTGATCGGCGCCAACGTGCAGGGCGCGACCTTGATGTCCGAGTCGCTGGCCCAATACAGCGCGCTCGCGGTCATGCAGCGCCGCTACGGGCCCGACAAGATGCCGAAGTTCTTGAAGTACGAGCTCAACAGCTACCTTGGCGCGCGCAGCAGCGAGACAATTGAGGAGCTGCCGCTGCTGCTCGTCGAGAACCAGCAGTACATTCATTACAACAAGGCCAGCTTGGTGTTCTATGCGCTGGCGCAGTACATCGGCGAGGACGCGCTCAACAAGGCGCTGAGCGACTACATCACCGAGGTTGGGTTTCAGCAGCCGCCCTACACGGTCTCCCATGATCTCTACGAGCACCTGAAGCGGGCCACGCCAGATCGCTTTCGCTACTTGCTGGAGGACATGTTCGAGCGCATCACCCTGTATGACAACCGGGCGCTGGCGGCCACGCTGACCGAGCGCGACGACGGCAAGTTCGACGTGCAGCTCGAGCTGCAGGTCAGCAAGCTCTACGCCGACGGCAAGGGCGTCGAGACACCCGCCGAGACCCTGGATGACTGGGTCGAGGTCGGCGTCTACGTCGAGCGGGAGCGCGACGGCGAGACGGTCGACGAGCCGCTGTACCTCGAGCTGCATCGCTTTGATCAGATCGAGAACGAGTTGACGATCACGGTGGACGAGCGGCCGACCAAGGCGGGCATTGATCCGCGTAATCTGCTGATCGATCGAGCGCCAAGGGACAACACCCGGTCGGTCGAGAAGGCTCGCTGAACGCTGTTGTCGGCCAATGGTGGCGGTTTTGCGAATATGCGATGTTCGGGGGCTTTTTGTGGTTCCATCGAGTTGACATGTTTGGTAGGTACGAGATCCCATGACCGCTCGATCATTTTCATCGGTTCTCGTCGCTTTCACCTGGGTGGGCGCGCTCGCTTGCATGAGTGGGTGCGTGACAGACGACGGCGACGACACCGGCTTGCTGACGAGCGGCGGCCTGACCGTGAACGGCGACGGCGACGGCACGACCACAGGCGACGGCGACGGCGACGGCGACCCCACGACCGGAGACGGCGACGGCGACCCCACGACCGGAGACGGCGACGGCGACCCCACGACCGGCGACGGCGACGGCGACCCCACGACCGGAGACGGCGACGGCGACCCCACGACCGGCGATGGCGACGGTGACACCAGCCCATGCACGGTCCCCGATCCCGGTTGGGGTGGTGCCGCACAGGTCGGCGGCGCCGCGCCGCACTTCAGCGGCCTCAACCAGTTTGGCGAAGAGGTCAGCATCTGTGAGTACGAGGGGCTGCCGATTGTGATCGACACCTCGGCGGTGTGGTGCGGGCCCTGCCAGCTGATGTCGCAGTGCCTTGGCGGCAACGACAACGCTTGTCTGCAGGTCTTTGGTGGCAACCAGCAGGCGGTCGATCTGTTGATGCACCCGATGATCGCCGAGATCAACGCCAACACCTTTGCGTGGGTGACCGTGTTGACGGAGAACGTCAACAATGGGCCGCCCGCGATGTCCGACGCGGTCGCCTGGGATCAGAATTACCCGGTCGAGAATGTGTGGGTGATCCCCGACGTGCAGCAGAAGTACTACGGGCACCTGCCGATCGAGTCGTTCCCGAGCATTTGGCTGATCAATCCGCAGATGAACTGGCAGGATCTGGATCAGTCGACCGTGTTCAACACGATCATCAATCAGTACCTGTAGTGGCGGTCAATCGAGCTCGGTCGGCAGCGCAGCAACGCTGACCGGCTGGGCTCGTATTAGCAGTGCACCTGACATGCTGGTGGCCATGCGTCAGTCTTCCCAGCGCAGCTTGTAGACAGCGATTGGCTGATCCCGCCCGCGAGTCTCGTGAAACTCCGGCCCGTCAATCGGGAACGGCGGCGGCCCGCCCAGGCGCTCGAGCGTAGCGACCCCAATCGCGATCTCACCCGGCCCCGCCGCGCTACAGATCCGACTAGCCAGGTTGGTCGCGTCGCCGATCGTCGCGTACTGCAAGTAGTGCTCGGACCCGATGTTGCCCGCCGCGACCCGGCCGGTGTTGAGCCCAATGTGAACGCGCAGCGGCGGAAAGTTAGTGAGCTCCAAGCTCAGCTTGGTGATCGCCTGCTGCATCTCCACAGCCGCCTGCACGGCCCGCTTGGCGTCGTCGACCCTTCGAAACGGGGCGCCCCACACGGCGAGCATCGCGTCGCCAATGTACTTCTCTAGGGTGCCCTCGTGGTCGAACACGATCTCGGTGATCACCGGAAAGTAGCGGTTGAGCACCTCCATCACGTCGCGCGGCTGCATCTGCGCGGACATCTGGGTGAACCCGCTGATGTCACAAAACAGCGCGGTGACCTCTGTGTCGATCACCTCGGCGGTCAGCCGCGGGTTCTTGCGCAGCTGCGCGATGGTTGTGGGCGGGAAGAAGCGCAGCAGGTTGCTGCGCGCGACGGCCTCGGCCTGGAGCCGCTGATACAGGCGGGAATTCTCGATCGCAATCGCGGCCTGAGCCGCGAACGCCGACAACAGCTCTAGATCCTCGCTGGTGAACACGGAGGGGATCGTCAGGTTGTCGACGTAGAGCACGCCAATGATGCCGTCGTGGGGCTTGAGCGGGGCGCACATCGACGAGCGCACGGACGTCAGCTGGATCGAGTGCGCGCCGTCGAGCCGGGGATCCGCGGCGGCGTCGGAGAACAGCGCGGCGACGCTGCGCTCGCGCACGTAGTTGAGGATGTGGCGACTATAGGTGCCCGTGGTCTCACCGATCGTCGCCTCGCGCCGCGACTCCACGATCGGCGCCCCGAACTCGCCGGTGACCTCGTCGATCATGATCAGCGCGACCCGATCAATGTCCAGGATCGAGAACACCAGATCCAAGATCTTGCGCAGCTGGCCCTCGATGTCCTCGGGCGAGGACAACAGCCGCGCGACCTCGAGCAGGACCTGCAGCCGGCCCTCGGCGCTCTTGGGTAGCCGCGGGCGGCCAAGCCCCGAGCTGCGACGGTTGCGGGCTTGGGTGAGCAGATCGTTGACGAGCACGCGGGTGGCCTCGGTCGAGATCTCGCGCACGAAGGTCTCGGGCGGGGCGACCGAGTACTCGGCGAGGCTGTAGACGAACACCACGTCGCCGCAGCTGAAGTGCTGGCCGTCCTCGAGCTCGTGGGGCTCGTCGAGCCGCCGCCCCTCGACGAAGGTTCCGTTCTTGCTGCCGACGTCTTGAATCGTCACACGCCCGGAGCTGCTGAGCTCGAGCGACGCGTGCTGCCGCGACAGGCTCTTGTTGGTCACGCGGATCTGGCTCTCGCGGCCACGGCCGATCACGGTGACCCCGGGCGCCAACTCGTGCACCCGCTCGTCGCGGTGTCCGGGGTTGGCGATCACGCGTGCCATCGGCCGCAAGATTGTCGTCGAACGAGCGACGCGACCGCAAGCACGCCGGCCCAACACAAGCGAGTTAATTTGCACGCTGGCCAGGGGCTCGAGCGCTGCCGAGCTCTCGATGCGACCGCGACAGTCGTGCCCCACAGTTGTAGCGAGGTTGCCACGACCCCACCGGAGCACGCGTGGCGCTGGGATCACGCCGGTTTGGCCGCGCGGCCTGGGCTGACATGAACGTCACCGTGGCACACCCGGCCGACTGGGATCATGGTCGATGCATGACCACGTTGCGAACCACTCATCCCCTCCTTGCTTTGTTTGCCGTGATGACCTTGGCCGTTGGATGTGCAGATGACGAAGAGCCGATCGGCGACATCGGCAGTGAGGCTGGTGAATCAGAGGGTGGCGAGGCAGAGGGTGGCGAGGGCGAAGGTGGCGAAGAGCTCGAGGCGTGCATCGAGACCGTGACCGTGCTCGCCGACCCCGAGGCCACCACGCCACAGGGCCACAGGTCCGGTGAGATCCTCGATCTAGCTGTTGGCGCGCGCGTCCTGAACTTCCTGGGCGTGGCGTCCGAAGAGGGCGTATCGGTGATGACCAGTGCCCCAGCCGCGTCGAGCGTCGACGTCGCGGTTGCCTACGACAGCGGCGAGATTCGCTACATCGACTCGGTCGCCAGCGACGGCTCGGAGGCAGAGTGCTCCCCGCGGGTCGAGGCTGACGTCACGCTGAGGGTGTCGTCGGAGGACGAGTTCTTTGACGCCGAGATCGAAGCCGTGCTGATCGGCCAGATCACCGAGGACTCACTGGAAGCCCCCACGCTCCTGCACGAGGCCGAGGACCTCGCCGAGCTCGGCGCCTTGGAATTGGTGGAGATCAAGCCGGCGGATCCAAGCTCGCTCGGGTTTGCCATCAGCTTCTCGTTCGCAAAAGACGGCGTGACCGGTGAGCTTGGCGGCACCGCGACCTACGAAGATCCCGGCGTCGACGGAGACGTCATCGTCTCGGCCCACGCGTTCAAGCTGTTCGCGTTCAGCGAGTGATCAACAAGACGCGACGCTCCTGGTCACGGTGATTCGTGAGCCGGGAGCGTCTTCCTGGATCGACCGCCCCTCGCCCGACCGCCGACTTGGCGGTCGGGCGCGTCTGTCCACTCGCGCTCGCGGACGATGTCGGCGGCTCGCCGCGCGGCGACGGCCCGGCTCAGTCGCAGCCCATGCCCATCAAACAGCTCGTCGAGCTCGTCAAAGCGATGCTCGACGGTGGTGCGGACCGACTCGTAGCCGTGGCGCAGGGCGGCGTCGCGCTTGCGGTAGGCGAGCGGGTTGAGCCCGAAGAAGTCGAGGTCGTGCTCTTTGGGCTCGATCACGACGATGTCACCCTCGAAGTGTTTGTGATCGCGATATCGATCCAAGCCAAGCCGCAAGCGCGACTGCAGCAGCGTGCGGAACACTTGGTTGAGCACGCCCGTGAGCCCTCGATCGGCGATCCGCCGGCTGTCGGGTTCGCTTGGCAGCAGCGTGTTGCGGATCGGGCGAAACGGGTTGTAGCAGATCACCAGATCCGCCCCCTTGTCGATCGCAACGTCGATGTTGGCGGTGTTGCGCACGGCACCATCGATGTAGTCGACGCCGTCGAGCCGCGCGGGCTGATACAAGATCGGCAGCGCCGTCGAGGCTTGCACGGCCTCGGAGATGCGCAGGCCTTCGTGCTCGCCAGCGCCAAAGATCACCCGCTCGGCGGTGTCGAGCTCGCAGGCGGTGATCAACAAGTTGTTGCCCTGCCGGTCCGCGAACGCCCGAAAGTCGTTGGGGACGCCGATCTTCTCGAGGTTGCGGCGCAGCCAGCGTTCAACGGGCGCGTTGGTCATGAACCCGCTGGGGATCGCGTCGGTCAACGCTGGCAGCGAGACCCGCGGCGAGACTTCGTCACGCAGGCGCAGCGCCATGCGCTCGACGTGGGTGTAGTCGGGCGAGCGCAGCAGCTCACCCAGCGCGTCGTGAAAGGTGCTTGGCAGGCCGGGGATCCCGCGGACAAAGTCGGCGAGCATGCACGGGCCGTAGCGCGTCAGCTCCCAGGCGAGCCTGGCAGGGCGCCGAACGATCTCGTTGATGTTGGGCGTGTAGAGATCCGCTGGACGCAGGGGTTCAAAGCGGTCGCTGGTGCCGTCGATCACCCGGATCATCTCGTCGGGCGTGAACCCAGCCGCGAGCGGGACCGACAGCAACGCGCCCGCGGACAGGCCCACGTAGATGTCGAAGTCGACGATCCCGCGGCCGACCAGGAAGTCGTTGAGGGCCTTGAGCCCGCCCATCTTGAACGCGCCGCCTGTCATGGCACCACCCGCCAACACCAGCGCAATCTTTGATGCGCGCTTGGTCCGCTGACGGGGGTTGGTCTTGCGGATGAGCGTTAGACCCACCCAACTCTTATAACGGTTCTCGAGGGGTAAACGGCATTGCGTATATTACGCACTCTGATCTCATGATCGCTTGCGCCGACAGTCGCCATTGGCGACAAGGATGTGTGCGCTCGTTGGGCATGGTTGCTGCTGCGCTGATCGGTGTGGCCTTCGCTGGAACCACGGCCGCCTGCGCCCGTCCGCCGGCCACGAATCCACCCACCCACGAGGCCCTGGTCACAGAGCACATGCAGGGCAACTACGCCGCGGTGCTGCGCTGGTGTCCCATGATCCTCGCTGATCGCGGGGCTGATCCCGCCCAGTCGAGTTGGTGCCTGTTCGGATATCCAGCGGCACTGCGGCTCACGCTCGACACCGAGCAAGCGCTGAAATTCATCGGCAGGGTGTGCACGGACACGAGCAGTGCCGCGCTCGCCGATCCGGGGTTTCGGACCTCCTACGTGCGCGAGGTCGCCCGGTGGTACGCGCTGCCCATGCGTTTACAGCGACAAGATCGCGCCCTCGCGCGGGGCCTGCCGGCCACCGTGGCTGCGTTCAGCGAGGCCTGCCAGGTCGATCCCGTGCTGGTGTCCACCGGCCTCGACACCGCGCTCCCCACCCGTCGGCTGGCGCGCTGAGGTGTCCTCGGCTCGGGTGTCAGCCCCGCCAAGGGTGACAACAGCGTGGCATCGGGGCCCCAAAAAGTGCTATCTCACCAGCCCTGGCTGGGTCCGCACAGACGCTCCTTGGGCAGGTCGCCGCTGGTGACCCCGCGGCCGTGCGCGAGTGCATTTCGCGGTACGGGCCGCTGGTGTGGTCGATCGCGCGGCGCTTCGCTCCCGACGCGAGCGGCGAGGCGGCGAAAGAGATCTTCGTGGAGCTGTGGAAGCACGCGGGTCGCTACGATCCTCGCGCGGGCTCGGAGCCGGCGTTCATCACGACGATCGCCCGTCGCTGCGTGATCGATCGCCTGCGCTCCGCCAAGCCACGGCCGAAGCTCAAGCCATCCCCGGACTCGCTGGCGAGCAGTGAACAACACACCGCGAGCGAGCGCTGCGTCGAGGCGGCGATCGCTGCAGGTGTGCTGGCCACGCTCGACCCGCGCCAGCGTCGGATCCTCTCGCTCGCGGTCGGCCAAGGCATGACCCACGAAGAGATCGCCAGCACCACCGCCACCGAGCTGGGTACGGTCAAGTCGTTGGTGCGGCGGGCCCTGATCGCGGTCCGC
This sequence comes from Enhygromyxa salina, assembly GCF_000737335.2. Lineage (GTDB taxonomy): Bacteria > Myxococcota_A > Polyangia > Nannocystales > Nannocystaceae > Plesiocystis > Plesiocystis salina_C. The sequence goes on from NZ_JMCC02000049.1 coordinate 67,802, forward strand.
AAGCGCGTGCTGCAGCAGGAGGACGCGAGGCCATGAGCGGCGCCGACAAGCGCCTGCACACCCTGCTCACCGATCGTGCGATCGCGGGGCTCGACGACGTCCAGCAGGCTGAGCTGCGCCACTTGTTGGTCGGCGCGGCGATCGATCCCAGCTACGAGGCGGCGGCCGCTGCGATCGAGCTGGCGCTCATGGCCCACGCCGAAGAGATGCCGGCGACCGTCAAGGCGGCCGTGATCGACCAAGCCAGTCTGTACTGGGGCTTCATGATCCCGCGGCGCCACGAGCAGACGATCGGGGGTCGGCCCCCCGCCCCCGCGGGCCTCGATCAGTCCGGGGATCTGCTGCTCGGCTCTGCCGACGGGGGAGCGGAAGTCGGGGCCGACAACCCGGTCGCGGAGTTGGCCTGGGATGACAGCGACAGCCCCGAGTCGGTCGACGCGGCGGTCGAGTCTGGCGTGCTCGAGTCGAGCCTGACCAACGGGCGCATCGATCGCGCGGCCAAGCCAAGCGAGTCGCAGCGGGCAGAGGTCCCCGCGGATCTGCAGCGCCTCGAGCCACGCGCGGCGCCGCGATCTCGTCAGCCGCCCGAGCCTGCCCGTGACGCCGAGACCGAGCCGCGGGACCCGTTGGACTCGCACGAAGACCTCGATCCGCGCGCGGTCAGCCAGTCGGATCTCGGCCCGGCCGTGAGCCGCTCGGGCGTCGTGCCGATGCCGGTCAGCGAGTCTCGCCTGGCGCGGGTCGCTACCTACGTCAGCGCGCTCGCGGCGTTGGTGATGCTCGCGATTGCGCTGTGGCTGTTTACCCACCGCGATGATCCACCCGACGCCGAGGACGTGCGCAGCCAGATCGAAGCGGCAAGCGACAAGCTCGAGTGGCGCTTCATCGTCAAGCCGGATCCTGCCGTCCTCGAAGGCGCGAGTGGGTCGGTGCTGTGGAGCTCCGAGGCCCAAGCCGGCGTCCTGACCCTGCAAGGGCTCGCACCAACAGGATCGGGGGACTCGGGCGGGACCCAGTACCAGCTGTGGATCGTCGACAACAAGCGCGACGGTCCACCGGTCAACGGGGGGGTGTTCGATGTGGAGGACGCGGGCGAGGTCCAGATCCCCGTTGAAGCCAGGCTGGTGATCGGCGAGCCCTCGGCCTTCGTGATCACCGTTGAGCGCCCTGGTGGGGTGGTGGTGTCGACCCAGGACCGCGTCGTGATGGTTGCCACAGGCTCCTAGAGCGCCCGCCTCTGAGGCACTCCAGCCCGCGCTGGACTACACCACGAGCCCCTACAGCCAAGGGGTGCGGCGCCTGTTAGAAATAGGCTGATGGCGGGCGGGGAAGACACGGACGGACCGACGGAGCAAGCGCGCGAGCTGCCGTCGGCGATCGGTCGGTTCGAGGTCCGCTCGCTCGCCGGGATCGGCGGAACCTCGATCATCTACTCGGCGTGGGACGGCGAGTATCAGCGGCCCGTTGCGATCAAGCTGTTGCGCCACGATCGATCCACGCGGCGCGACACCCAAGCAAGGTTCCTGCGCGAGGCCAAGACCATGGCCCGCCTCGACCACCCCAACATCGTGCGCATCTACGAGGTCGGCACCCACGAAGGTCAGGTGTTCCTCGCGCTCGAGTATGTGCAAGGCAAGACGCTGCGCGAGTGGGTCGAGCTCGAGCAGCCCGCGGTCAGTGAGATCATCAAGCGCTACCTCGACGCCGGGCGGGCGCTCGAGGCCGCGCACGCAGCATCGGTGATGCACCGGGACTTCAAGCCCGACAACGTGCTGCTTGGCGACGATGGTCGGGTTCGCGTGCTCGACTTTGGCCTGGCCCGCAGCACTCGCGGCACCGACAATTTTCAGACGCTCGAGAACCTGACCCCGGGTCTGCGCGACGCGCTGGCCGAGGGGCCCGAGCTGCTCGCAACGATCGGCTTCTCGGGCACGCCGGCCTACAAGTCGCTCGAGCAACACTTTGGCCGGCCAACGGATCCGCGCGCGGATCAGTTCGCGTTTTGCGTGACGGTCTGGGAGGCCCTGTATGGCGAGCGACCCTTCGCGGGTCGCTCGGCCAGCGAGATCGCGCGGGCGATCGAGGCTGGCAAGATCAAGGCGCCCCCAGCAGACCGCAGCGCGGCGGTGCCCCGGCGGGTACAGAGCGTGCTGCAGCGTGGGTTGGCGGCCGAGCGGATCGACCGCTGGGCTTCCATGACCGAGCTACTCGCCGAGCTAGAGGTCGCGTCGAGAGCTGGGCTGTTTGCACGGCTGCTCGGGGCGCTGCGCGGAGACTGACGCGGGCGGGCGGTCACAGCAGGCAGGCGATCAGCACGACGTGGTCGTGGGCCTGCAGGAAGCTCGACTGCTTTTGGACCTCGTTGCCGAGCGCGAGCTGGGCGAAGTCGTCGGCCGTGATCGACACCGTATGGTTGTGGTTGGCGCCGCCTTGGATGCCGTACATCTTTGGAACGCCGGCCTGCACGTCGGCCGCGGGGATCATCAGGGTGTGACTGTGGTTGGTCAGGACCGTCCCCGAGGCGCCACCTGGGCACGCGGGGTCGCCATCGCCATCGCCGTCGCCGTCGCCGTCGCCGTCGCCGTCACCATCGCCGTCACCGGTTGGCTCGCCGTCGCCATCGCCGGTCGTGGGCTCGCCGTCACCATCGCCGGTTGGCTCGCCGTCGCCATCACCAGTTGTGGGATCGCCGTCACCATCACCCGTGTCGCCATCGCCGTCGCCGGGCGGGTCGCCATCCCCATCGCCGGTCGTGTCGCCGTCGCCGTCGCCGATGCCCTCGAGCGTGCTGCGGCCATCGGCCCCATCATCGGAGCAGCCATCGAGGAGTAGGGTGGCGGCACCAAGGCCCCCAAGTAAGAACTGCTTGCGCGTAATGGTCATGATCGCTCCGAGTGACTAATGCCGCGATGGTACCCCGCCCAGGTCCGTCGCAAAATCGGGGAGTTGACCTGCAACTGCTAAGCTAGGGGGATGCTCGCCCCGGAGATGCTGTGGGACCGGATCGCCGGCTGCCTCCACGGCTTGCTGATCGGTAACTCGCTTGGCTCTCCGGTCGAAGGTTGGACGGCGGCGCAGATCGAGGCGGAGTTTGGGACCCTGGATCAGATGGTCGAGGTTCGTGGCCGGCACTGGCGACCGCGCGGGCTCCACACCGACGACGGCCAACAGGCGCTGGCCGTGCTCGACGCGATCTGTACGGACCCCGAGCACCCCGAGCAACGCTTCGCCGAGCTGATGGTCGAGCTGCGCGACGCGGCGCCGCAGCGCTCGGGCCGGTGGGGGTTGCACCGCGGGGTCAGCCGAGATTTTCGCCACACGGTCCGCGGCATGCAGGCGACCGGGCTGGACAAGCCCTTCGCGCACGCGACCCCCAGCGCGGGCAATGGCGCGGCCATGCGGATTGCGCCGGCCGCCCTGTGGTGGCGTGACGACGCGCGGCTGCTCAACCAGCGCGTGGTTCAGCTCAGCGCGGTGACCCACTCGGACATGCGGGGGATCATGGGCGCGCTGACGCTGGCAACCGCGATCTCGCAGGCGTTGGTCATCAGGTCGCCGGGCGTGTTGACCCAGCGGCTTCGAGACAGCGTCGAGACGGCCGAGCGGCAGGCCGCGGCGCAGCTCGGAATTCCCGTTGACACTCGGTTTAGTCGGCTGGTCGGCGGGTTGGTGGAGCACCGCCGGACCACGTACCACCTGCCCGAGGTGCTTGCCGGGATCGAGGAACGGGCGCGGGCGATCGGCGAGCCGAACGAGCAGGTCGAGGCGACGAGCGGGTTCGCGGCTTGCAGCGTGCTGTTGGCGCTGGCGATCGTCGACTTCTCGAGCTGCTTTGAAGAAGCGGTGGTGACCGCGATCAACTTGGGCGGAGAGACCGATACGGTTGGGGCGATGGTCGGCGCGCTGGCGGGCGCGCGGTGGGGGTTGTCGGCCGTGCCCTCGCGGTGGCTTGATGATCTGCGGGCAACCGGGAGCTTGCTCGAGCGGATCGAGATGGTCGTGAACAACGACACGGGGGTCTGTCGGCCGGATCTGTTGGCCCTCGAGCTGCAGTGGGACACGCTGTACGAGGACCGGCCCCGGGCCTGACCCGACGCGGCCCCGCTCGCGCGCGGCCCACCGCGCTCAGACCACGCTGAACTCGAAGCTGCCAATGACGACCATGTTGTTGGCGTCGCGCACGGTGACCTGCACGTTGTTGCCCGGCATGTTCAGGTCCCCGGCCCACAGTCGAGCGGTCCGAGCTTACCCACCATCTTCAACTTGCGCGCGAGATCGTGGATCGCCGTGCGCAGCCCCTCTTCCACGGTGGGGTGATAGAAGGGCATCTCGCGCGCTCGCTTGGCGGTCATGCCCTGTTCGATCGACCACGCGAGCAGGTGGGCCATGTGCTCGACCCGCGGCCCGATCATCTCGGCGCCGATCAAGGTGCCGCAGCGGCGACGCGCGTAGATGCGCACGCGCCCGTGGCCCTCGCCGATCACGCGGGCGCGGCCTTGGTTGGTGTAGTCGACCTCGCCGACCTCCCACTCGCAGCCCTCGCCTTCGGGCTTGGGGATCTCGCCAACGATCGCAACATTGGGATCGCTGAACATGATCCCCAGCGGCACCTGCCGGACGTGGGCGCGGACCTCTGGGTAGCGCCCAGCGTTGATGCCCGCGATCCGGCCCTCGGCGGCGGCTTCGTGCAGCAGCGGGCGGCCGCCAATGATGTCGCCGGCCATGAAGATCGGGGCGTCGCCAACTTGGGTGGTTCGCTCATCCCAGTATTTGGGGGCGCCGCGCTCGTCGAGCTCGATGCCCGCGTTTTGTAGATCGAGGCGGGCCAGCTGTGGGCGGCGGCCGGTCGCTGCGAGCACGTACTCGAACGCCGCCTCGCGTGCGCGGCCATCTGGATCGGTCCAGCTGAGCAGCACGCCGTCGTCGCGCCGCTGGGCCTGCAGATTGCTGACGCGCAGGCGCAGATCCATGCGCGCGGCGAACAGCTCGCGGGCCAGGTCCTGCATGACAGCGCTCGACACCAAGGGCATGCGCGCGTCGAGGTCGAACACGCTGGTCTCGACACCGAGCCGGTGCATGGCCTGGCCAAGCTCGAGCCCGATCACGCCAGCGCCGACGACCGCCAACGACTTGGGCAGCGTCGGCAGCTCGAACACGCTGTCGCTGGTCAGCAGCCGATCACCGAGCTCGCGCAGCGACGGTGGGACCCACGGCGCCGTGCCAGTTGCGATCACCACCGCCTTGGCGACGACGCGGACCGCTCGGTCGTCCTGGGTCGTGACCTCGAGGGTCGTTGGTTCGACGAAGCGCGCCCACCCGCGCAGACGCTGCGTGGGATCCAGGTCCTCGGTCGAGTCGACCACGAAGCTGACGAAGCGATCCCGCTCACGCTGGACCCGAGCCATGACCGCGGCGCCGTCGATCTCGAGCGACCCTGGCTCGACCCCAAACTGCTTGGCGGCCCGCACCTGCTCGGCGGCCTCGGCTGCGGCGATGAGCAGCTTTGAAGGCATGCAGCCCACGCGCGCGCAGGTGGTCCCGTAGGGTCCGCCCTCGATCAGCACGACCCGCTGCGCCCCGTTGGCGAGCGCTTGGCGGTGCGCGACCAAGCCCGCGGTTCCGGCTCCAATCACGGCGACGTCCACTTCTCGTTGGTTCTCACTCATGCGCGTGGCTCCACTGCGAGGGTCTACGTCGATCCTCGGTGGGTTGCTACCTCGCCGGAGCGCGCGCCGTCGCAACGCGCCACCAGTCACGGACGGCGGTTGTCGAGGTCTCGAGCCCCGGGTAGTCTCGGACGAATGGTCGAACCGGCCACGCGTGAGCAACTCAAAGCGTTCTACCGTGCGCTCCAGGATCGGCCATTGTGGCCTGAGGATCCGATGTACGTCGAGCTGTTCGCCGACGCAACGTTGTCGGCAGTCGATCCAGTCGAGCGTATTGCGACCAGCATCGAGTTCGCGGCGCTCGAGACCGCGCAGCTGTTCAGCGGGCACCGCGGCACCGGCAAGAGCACGCAGCTTCGCCGGCTCAAGTGTCGGCTCGAGCGCGATCCGGCGTTCAAGGTCGTGATCTGCGACATGGAAGACTATCTGCCGATGACCGACGAAGTCGACGTCGTCGATTTCTTGCTCGCCGCAGCGGGTGCGTTGTCCGAGGCGCTGAGCGTGCCCGAGCTGCTCGGCGATGATCCCGTGCACAGCTACTGGGCACGTTTCACGGGTTGGTTGCGCAGCCAAAAAATCGAAGTGACGGAGCTTGGGCTCGCGGCCTCCGCTACCGGTGAAGTCGTCGGCACCGACACCGGCCTCGGCGTCAAGCTCAACCTCAAGACAGATCCAGACTTTCGCAAGCGCGTCCGCGAACGCATGAAGCTGCACGTCGGCGCGTTTAGGGTCGAGGTTCACAGCTTCGTGCAGGACTGCCTCAAGCAGCTGCGAGCGCGGCACGGGGACGACACCCAGCTCGTGGTCGTCTACGACAGCATCGAGCACTTGCGCGGCACCACGGCCAACGCTCAGCAGGTCGCAGATTCGGTCGAGCGTCTGTTTCGTGGACACGCGGATGCGTTGCGGTTTCCGTATGTCCACACCGTATTCACCGTGCCGCCGTGGCTGCGGGTGCAGTATGCCGGGGTTGGCACCGATCGCTTTGACAACTACTGCCAGATCCCCTGTGTCAAGGTGCGGGTCCGGCCCGAGAGGCCCGGCGTGAAGAGCGTCGACCATACGGCCGGCCTCGACGCGTTGTGGCGCATAGCTAGTAAGCGCGGCGACCTGATCTGGCTGCTCGGCGACCGTGAGGCCTTCGACGAGATCGCGCGGTTCTCGGGTGGCTACTTGCGTGACTTGTTTCGCATGCTCTCACTGGTCGTCAATGACGCGAGCTCCCACGACGTCCCGGTGTCGCCAGAGCGGCGCCGCTTGGCGGTTGACGAGCTGCGCGGCGCCTACGTCGGCTTCACCAATCACGAAGCCGCGTGGTTGCGAACAATCGACGAGACCGGCGTGCTGGACATCGACGAGGCCACCCATCACCACAACCTCGCGCGGTTCTTGGACACGCATGTGCTGCTTGCGTATCGCAACGGCGAAGACTGGTACGGCGTACATCCGGTGATCCGCGACGTCGTCACCCGACGCGCGCGCGCGTGGGACCAAGCCCATGGGCCGCGTGCGCGCGAGACAATCTAGCTTGGCTGACCTGCTCACCCTCGAGCACGCATGGTCGCGGCTGACCACCCATCTCGAGTGGGCCGATCGCTTCTGGGTGTTGTTTGTCTTCACGGATGACCCGCGTGTGGTCGAGATCTTGCGGCGGCGCACGCAGGCGCAGCTGGCGGCCGCGAACCGGGGCTTCGTCGCGCTTCGGCCAGCCAAGCCTGCCGACATCGACGATGTGATCCTCGGCTTGCTCGAGGGGGCCACGACGACCGTCAGCTTGATCGATCTCGTGCGCCACGACGATCTCTCGGGCGCGCCGGGCTGGGCGGGTGCGTGGCAGCGCTTGCTCTTGCGCCTCAACGAGCGCCGGGAGCTGCTGCGTCGGCGCTCGCCGGCTGGGGGTATCGTGTTTGCGACCACGCTGAACCGGCTTGGCGAGACGCCAGCGTTGGCGCCCGATCTGTGGACGATCCGCGCGCTGGCGCTTCGCGTGGCCTCACAGCCAAACCAGATCGCAGCGCCAACCGGTCCCACGGGGCGGACTCCCGTCCGCGTCAGCGGCGAGCGACGCGATCCCGTGCTCGCGCGCCAAGCCGTGGACAAGGCACGCGCTCGCGGCGACGAGTCTGGGCTGCTCGAGACGCTGGTGGCGCTGGCCGAAGCGGTCGAGGGCGACGAGGTGCTGACTGTCGCGCAGGAGGCACGGGCCTTGGCTGAGCGGCTGCTCGAACACGGTGAGGCCGACAAACACGGGTCGATCGCCGCCGCGCTACGCCGCCTCGGTGACCTGCTCGCGTCAACCCACTGCGCAGACGCAGACGCAGAGGCTTGCTATCGCCGCAGCCTCGACGTTGCTCGAGTGGCGCACGGCACCCGCCGAAACGCCGAGGTCGCGGCAGCGCTGCTCGGTCTCGGTCGCGTGCTCGCCAACATGTCCTCGAGCTCGCTCTCCGATCAGCGCGAGGTCGAGTTGTATGACGAGGCCGCTGAAGTGACGCGAGAAGCCGTCGATATTTGGCGTGAGCTGGTGCGTGAGCAGCGGGACGCGTACTTGCCCCAATTGGCCGCGGGTCTGCAGTGTCTCGTCGCTAGGCTCGGCTTTTCGGACGAGGCCGTGAGCGCGAACGAGGAGGCCGTCGAGCTTTGGCGCGAGCTCGCCCGCACGCGCGGGGGGTACCTGTCCGAACTCGCCACCAGCCTGCACGAGCTCGAGCTCGAGCTCCGGGCCCTTGGGCGATGGGACGAGGCCATACGAGCAGTGCAGGAGGTCGTCGAGGTCGAGCGGGAGCTGTCTGACACCGACCCAGCAGCCCGCCCCAAGCTCGCGGCGAGCCTCACGAGTCTCGGCGAGCACCTTCGCGGGTCGGGGCAGCTCGACGAGGCGTTGGCGGCGACGCAGGAGGCGGTTGAACTGTGGCAGCAACTCGCCGACGAGCGAGACCTCTCCACCCTGCACGGTCTCGAGTACCACGGCAGCGCCGTGCAACTGGGACAGATCCTGTTCGACCTCGGGCGCGCGGAACAAGCGGTGGCGGTTCTCCAACGGGTCACCGCCAACTACGAGGATTTCGTCGAAGCCATCAAAGGCGAACTCGAGCAGAACGACGACGAGCAGGCGTAGACACGCGCGGCCAATCACGTGGAGCCCCTCCAGCACCAAATCCAGGTGCTTCGCCGTCGCGCCCTGGCACCAAGCCGCCCAGCGGTTATGCTCCGCCCCCCCGGAGCGCCCATGTCAGTTCGTGAACTCGTCGTCCTTGGCACCGCCAGCCAGGTTCCTACCCGTTACCGCAACCACAACGGCTACTTGCTGCGCTGGGACGGTGAGGGCTTCTTGTTCGATCCAGGCGAAGGGACCCAGCGGCAGCTGATCCACGCGGGGGTGTCGTCAACCGACATCACCAAGATCTGCATCACCCACTTTCACGGCGACCACTGCCTGGGGCTCGCTGGGATCTCGCAGCTGCTCTCGCTCGATGGCTGCCCGCACCCGGTCAACGTGTTCTTTCCGGCCTCGGGCGAGAAGTTCTATCACCGGCTGCGTCGCGCCTCGATCTACCACGACCGCGCCGACGTCCACGGGCACCCGATCACGGAGGCCGCGGCCGCGACCGATCTCCACGAGGTCTGGGCTGGTGAGGTCGGCGGCAAGGGCTTGGCGCTGTCGGTGCTCAGCCTCAGCCATGGCGTGCCAACCTTGGGCTATCGGCTCGAGGAGCGGTCCGGGTGGACGCTGCTGCCCGACAAGCTGGCGGCCGCCGGCCTGCGTGGGGCGGTGATCAAGCAGCTTCAGCGCGATGGCTTCGTCGAGCTCGAAGAGGGTCGGCGCGTGAACATTCAGGACGTCGGCAAGCCGCGCCGTGGGCAGGTCGTGGCGTTCGTGATGGACACCCGGCTGTGCGACAACGCGTTCGAGCTGGCCCGCGGCGCGGACATGTTGATCTGCGAGTCAACGTACCTGGAAGAGGACGCCGCGCGGGCCAAGGACCACGGGCACCTGACCGCCAAGCAGGCGGCGCAGATCGCCAAGCAAGCCGGGGTCCGCACGCTGGTGCTCACGCACTTCTCGCGGCGGTACGAGCGAACGGCTCCGTTCTTGGCCGAGGCCCGCGAGGTGTTCACGGACGGCGAGGTGGTCGCGGCCCGAGACTTCGACGTGCTGGGCTTGCCCAAGCGCGAGCGGCCCAAGAAAGCGGCCGCGGGCGCCAAGCCGGGCTGACGTCGCTATACTGCGGGCGTGCGGCGTACGCTTGCCTGGGTGCTCGTGATCAGCTTGGCGCTGCCCAGCGTCGCGATCGCGGCGCCACCCACAGATCAGGTCGAGGGCCCGCGCGCCGCAGCCGACTCCGAGTCAGCGCCCGAGCCGGTTGGCACGCTGTCACAGCAGGGCGAGCGTCGCGGGGTGCTCGAGCTTGGGATCGGCGTGCTGCTCACGGGCGTCGGCGCGGGGTTGATCGGGTTCGGGACCTTGCAGTTCATCCGCGCCCGCGAGCACGTCGAGTACTGCCGCGACGCGGCCGTGGTCATCACCGAGCTGGAGCCGCAAGGCATCGATCCCTGCGTGTTCGACCCACCGCCGCTGGGGTTCGCGTCGGCGGGGCTGTCCTGGGGCTTCTCGCTTCCGCTGTTGGTTGGGGCGGGGATGTTGTTCGCACGCGGGGGGCGGATCGCTGGCGATGCGCGGCGCTACGATCAGCGCGAGCTGTCGCTCAGCCCGTGGTGGCAGCGACGCGGCGGCGGAGCCAGCTTGACGCTGCGATTTTGAGGCGAGGCTTCTGACCGCTCTCGCGCTGCGACTCAGCCCTTGGCGACCCAATCGGAGAACGGCCGGATCTCGACCTTGTCCTCCGGGATGAGCGCCATGTGCCCCTCGTCGTGCTGGTAGGTGACCAGCCCGAGCCCCGGAAACCGGCCAATATCACCCGTTCGCCGATCCCCGCCCTGCAGGTAGACCAGGTCCGTGTCCGAGCTGTTGCGGATCACGTGCGCCGGCCCGTTCGGCGGAAACCCGACGAAGTCACCCGCGCGCAGCTCGAGCTGCTCGTCGTCGATCTGGACCGTTCCCTGGCCCGACAGCACGAAGATCCACTCTTCCTGAACAGAGTGGACATGCAGCGCGAAGCTCTCTTTGCCAGGCGGGACCCGGGCGATCGAGACGCCAACATGCGACAGCCCGGTCGGGTCGCTGAGCCTGGTCATGAAGACCTCGGAGCGATCGTTGAGCGGGTGGCTCACGTGCATCTCGTTCGACGTGCCGAGCTCGGAGCTGCGCACGATGTAGTCCTTGGGTTGGCGTTGCTTTGACATGCTTACTTCCGTTTCAGGCCCTTGTACTCGAAGCTGACCTCCAAGGTCTCGCCAAGCGCGATCAACTTCTCGAAGTTCACCTCTTTGCCCTGCAGCGGCAAGCTCACCGGCACGGGCACCGCCCCTTCGCCCATGCCACCGCCGCCCGCTTGAACGTTGGCTTGCTGCTGGACCTCGGGGGTCACGGTCTCGATATACGCAACCGTCCCCGTGGGGATTGGGTTGGAGAGATAGTCCACGTGGGCCAGGTTGCCGGCGTAGCTGCGCCGCTTGATCTTGGTGTCCCCGGGCGCATAGACGGTCCAGGCCACGTAGGTGCTTGGCACGTCGGGCGTGGGCAAGGTTGCGACGAAGGTCCCCTTGCCGCTCTCGGGCACGGGCGTGCCGTTCTCCACGTACACCACCTCGACCTCGAAGGCCGCGAGCGCGCCACCGGTCGCCTGGCTGCGGACCAGCGGGATCAGGATCTGACCGTCGGGCGCGCTGGCTGGCTGCACGGCGCGACCACCCACCGAGGCGCTCCACAGCTCGGCTTGATCGGGCAGGCTCAGGCGCAGGAACTGCTTGCGGTTGTTTCGGACCTGGTAGACCACCGAGGTCAGGCGCCGCCCCTCGGGGGTCCACATCGTGCGCGCGCGGGTCTCGTCGAGCAGCGTGACGAGCACGTCCACGTCGTCGTGCTGCTGGATCTTCAGCGGCACGCTGGCCTCACCCGTGAGGTACTTGTAGCCAAGCAGCACGGGCTGCTCGGTGATCCCCAAGATCGCCGCGGGCAGCGAGCGAACGTCAACGGGCGTGGCCTGGACCACGTCGCCGCCTTGGATCTCCAAGTTGCCGCGCGACTCCACGCCGACCCACCCCTTGGCCCGCTCGACGCCAATGGGCTGCACGATCGGCGCCGACAGATCCCCGCCGGTGGTCGAGACCACGCGCTCGGTCGTCATGGTCAGCGTGTAGTTGCCCTCCGCCGCATAGTTGAGCAGTACCTCGAGGGTGCCGTCGTCCTTGTGGTTCCAGTCGCGCAATCCGGCGCCCTGCACGTCGACCAAGGTCATGCCCTTGGGCACTTTGAACTCGAGCTTTTCTTTGCCCGCGAACAAGATCGTGTGCTCGATCGTGGTCGTGGCGCGCATCAGGCCGTCGCTGATCCCAACCAGCGTATAGACCTCTGCGTAGACCTGGGATTGTTGCTTGGCCGCGGCCGCCTCTACGGGGATCTCGCGTTGCCAGCTGACCAGCATGGTGCCCGTGCTTGGCAAGGTCGCTTCGACCTGGCGAAAATTACCCACGACTTGGTCGGACTGCAGGTGCGCGTTGGCGACCGCAAAGTCCAGGTCTTCGTTGGCCGGCACCTTGAGCCTCAAGGTGGTCGCGCCCGAGCCCGCGAGCTCGAACGCGATGCTGCTCTGCCCGTTCGCGGTCGAGACCGACGCGCCAAAGTCCAGGTTGAGATCGAAGGCCCCCTTTTGCTCGGTGATCAGCGTATAGAACCCGTCCTCGATCACCATCGCTACTTCTTTGCCGTTGACCTTGGCAGCATGCAGCGCGACGGTCGCGGGCAGCACGGGGATCCGGGCCCAGCCCTTGTCGAGCAGCACCTCCACCCGCAATTTGGCGTTGAAGCGCGCGAACCGGGGCTCGCCGTCTTGGATCAGCACTTCACCCTCGTACGCAGCCGAGGACAGCGCGTGGGTCCGCGGCGGCGCCTCGGGCTGGTCGGCCTTGGCCTTGGCCTTTTCGTACATGTCCAAGAACTGATCCAAGCCAATCACCACGCGCTCGGGCGGGTCTTGAAAGTTGGCCTTGGCGCGCGGGGGGGCGGCCGTGAGCAGGGCGAGGATGACCACGGAGGGAACACCGATTTGGGCGAGTAGACGTAGGCGGCTCATGGTCTGACTTTCAGTTGGACTTGCGTTTGGACGGCTTGTTGCGCCGTGCCTCGAGGTGCACGGTCAGCGCTTTGCCCTCGGGCAGCAGCATGTGCTGATACAGCACGGCTTGGCCGATGGCGGGAATGTGGACAGAGACGGCTGACGCGGTCGCGACGGGGCCCGCGAGCGCGGCGTTGGGATCCGGCGCCGCTGTCGTGGTCGTCACCGCTTCGACCGTCTCGGGCTCAGGTGGCGCAGGCGCCTTGGCGGCGCTGCGTTTTCCGCCGCCGCGTTCATTGCGAGCGGCTCGCGGCTTCTGGTCGGGCTTGCGGCGCTGGGCCTCATCCGGCGCTTCGGCCTCATCGGGCTCGACGGGCGCAACGTCGATCACCGCCGTGAAGTCGCGGCTCGTGTTGGCGCCGACCGGGAGCTTGCTGAGCTCATCCATGTCGAGGACCACGCCGTTGTCGACCTGCTCGAAGGTGGGCTCGGCCTTCTGGACCGGCTCAGGCTCAGGCGGTGCAGGCGGCGGCTCACCCCCGATTGGGCTGTCCACGTTCGCCCCGTCGAGGACGATCAGATCCCCAGTAGCGTCATCGTCCTCGAAGTCGTAGGTGCGATAGATCTGGCTGGTCTTGGCGCTCTTGGAGCCCTTGGTCGCCGCGGACTCACGGCTGACCTTGCGCTTCTTCTTGGTGGCGATGCGCGCCGAGCTCGAGCTCAGCGCTTGATTGTAGACCGCCTGCTCCTTCGACTCGGTCTGTTCGAGCATCGCTAGCCGGTCGCCAAGCTCTTGGGCCTCGGCCAGCTTCTGCTCGGCCTCTTCGTAGTAGCCCTGCGCCTCGAGCTGGTTGGCCTGTTTTTCTTTCTCGAGCAGCTCGAGCTTGTCGTCGGCGGCGCGGATCTTGGCCTGGTCCTTGATCCGCCGCGAGACGATCGCGGACTGACCATCGCCGTCACCGCTGTCCTTGTCGTAGCGGCCCTGGACCAGATCGAGGTTGGCCTGCAACCCCTCGATGTTGGTGCTGGAGGCCCCGAGCTGGCTGAGCGCGTCGAGCGAAGACTGGGCCCGCTGAAAATCATTCGACATCCAGCCCGACAGCGCCTCGCGGTACAGCTCGTCGGCGCGGTTGACCTCGGCCGAGCCTGCCCCCACGCCGAGCCCGTAGGTGATCCCCTCGCCCTCGGAGAAGTCGTTGACGCGATGAAAGTCGCCAACGTCGACGCGGTTCTCGTAGCGCGGCGGCAGATACACGCGGACCCGCGACACCGCGACCGGGGCGTCGAGGGCCGGCAGCTGCAGCTCGCGCGACTCTTTCTTGGCCCAGCCGTCGGCTTCGGTGATGAAGATGACCTCGACGGGGAACGACAGGCTGCCCTTGACCGACTCGAGCGAGCGCACGATCGGGATCCGCCAAGCCTCGGTGGTTGGGGCGGCCGAGCCCGTAGCCGAGCCCGTAGCCGAGCCCGTAGTAGCGGTAGCGTCGCGCGAGGGCGTCGCGGTCTCGCCGTTGACCCGAACACCGAGCAGGCGCGCGCCCTTGGGCAGCGCCACGCGCAGGTGCGAGGACCTCTCGTTGCGCACGTCGTAGCGGGCCTGGACCAGGCTGCGACCTTCGTCCGTGGTCGCTATCTCGTAGGCGGCCACGTCCACCACCACCGGCGGTCCCGAGACCGGCACGAAGCGCAGCAGGTCAAAGCTCGCGCCGCTGTCGTTGCCCGTGTCGCTTCGGTAGGTCGCGGTGGCGGTTCCCTGGATGTAGCCGCCGGCCCAGTCCGGGAGCTCGGCGCGCGCCACCGCCGACCACCCGGTGAGCTTGGGCAAGACCTCGATCTCCCCGTCGCGGGCGACCTGCAAGAAGCTCTCGGTCCGGTAGGCTTGCTGCGGCGTGATGCGTGGCGCGGCGAGCTTGGCCTCGGCTCCGCCCGGCACCGCCTGCGTCCAGCTCAGCTCTACATCGATCCGCTGATCCGCGGCGTCCTTGAGCTCGATGTCGAGCCGGTCGCCGCTGCGTGCCCACGCGTGCACGTTGGGGCCAACGACCTCGAGATCCCGGCCGAGCCCCACCGCGTCGATGCTGACCTTCGCTAGCTGGCCGCGCCGCAGCAACCAGCTCACCCGCGCGCGCCCGCGAATTTCGGCGTCGCCAAAGGTCAGGCCCACGGCGGTCTGCGCGACCGCGAGCGGGCCTTGGGCGCGGTCGCCCGCTTGCTTGGCTTCCACCCAGTTCACCGACAGCTGCGCTTCGCCGGCCCAGAACTGGCCTTCGATCTCGCGCCGCGCCTGCCCATCTGCGACCAGCTCGGCGACCCGGCCCGCGGGCGCGGGCGCGCTGCCAAGCCGCAGCTCGCCGCGCACGGCGGGCATCAGCCACACGCCAAAGTCACCGTCCACGCCGCCGGGCAGCTGATCACCCGGCACGAACGCGACGAGCTTCAGCTCACCGCGGGTGTTGGGCTTCATCTCCACCGCGACCGCTTCGCCCGCCGAGGTGTGGGTGATGCCGATCTTGCGGCCGTCCCAGGTCACCGACTCGACCCGCATGCCCGTGGTTGGACCGATCAGTGGACCGCTGACCCAGCCGGCCTCGATCGTTTGAAGCTTCCAGGTGGCGCGCACGCGGACGCCGTCGGCTTCGCGCTCAATCACCACAGCGCGCTCGGCCGCCCACGGCCCCGGGGGTGTCACGACCGGTTGCTCCGCATCCGCCAGATCGCGCAGGGCCTGCCAGCGCGCGCCGTCGATCGAGACCTGTTGCAGCTCGAGGTCGACCTCGTCAGCGGTGTCGCTGATGCCCACGGGATCGCCGGGGCCAATCGCCATGCCGGTCGTGAGGATCCAAGCGAAGGTGCTGAAGAGCTGGGCCATGCCTCGCGCGGTGGTCCGGGATGGTAACACTCTCCTGACACCACGCTGTCAGCAGTCGCGTTCGCTCCTGACAGACCGCTGTCAGGAGGGGGCGGCTAGCTTGCGCAGCATGAATCCAACCAAGCTGTTCCCCCTCGTGGTCACCGAAGCGCTCGCCGAGACCAAGGCCTACTACGTCGAGAAGCTCGGCTGCGAGGTCGTCGCCGACATGGACAACTACCTCCAGGTCCGGTTTGGCGCTGACGCGTCGGCGCCCGAGCTGGCGTTCATGAGCCCGCAGCAGGGGCCAATGGGTGGGCTCTCGAAACCGTTCGGCGGCGACGGGCTGATCGTCAGCGTGCCAACCGAGTCAGCCGACGCGAAGTTTCGCGCGGTGAAACAGGCAAAGGCCACGATCGCGGCCGAGCCGTCCGACAAGCCGTGGGGCTGGCGGAGCTTCATGGTCACGGATCCCAGCGGCGTCACGCTCGACTTCTTTCATGTCATCGAGCAAGCTGCCGCCGCGGATGCGACGGGCTGATCGACTGTTTCAGATCGTGTCAATCCTGCGTTCCCGGCGGCTCACGACGGCGGCGCAGCTGGCCCAGCGCCTCGAGGTCTCCGAGCGGACGATCTACCGCGACATCGCAGACCTCGGGCGCTCGGGCGTGCCGATCCTCGGCGAGGCCGGGGTCGGCTATCGCGTGGGCAAGGACTTCGACCTGCCGCCGCTGATGTTCAACCGCGACGAAATCCAAGCGCTGGTGCTCGGCGCTCGCATGGTCGAGACCTGGGGCGACGACGAGCTCAAGCAAGCCGCGCGCGCGGCCCTCGACAAGGTCGAGGCCGTGCTGCCCTCGCGTTCGCGCGGCCAGATGAAAGACACCGCCCTGTTCGCGCTGTCGTTCTCGGTCCCGCCCACGGCCCGCGAGACCATGGGGATCGCGCGCAAGGCCGTCGACGAGCAACGCAAGCTGTCGTTCACCTACAGCGACCGCGAGCGCAAAGGCACCCGCCGGACCGTGCGCCCGCTGGGTCTGTACTTTTGGGGGGCAACGTGGACGCTTGGCGCCTGGTGTGAGCTCCGCGAAGATTTTCGCAACTTCCGGCTCGACCGGATCGCGGCCCCGCAGATCGACGCCGAGACCTTCGAGCTCGCGCCACCGGTGACCCTCGCGGACTATGTCTTGGCGATGACGGCCGACGAGCGCTGAGCCGCAACACAGGGCGGGCCTAGGGCCGCAGGAACGGGCTGGGATCGATCGGCCGCTGACCGTGGCGGATCTCCACGTAGGCCGTGGTTCCAAGCCCGTCCGGGACCGCCTTGGCGCCAACCCGACCGACCACGGCCCCAGCTTCGATCTCGTCGCCTTCGCTGACCGTGACCGCGAGCAAGCGAGCCGTGAGCGACAGATAGCCGCCGCCGTGATCAATCACGACGACCCGCTCGAAGCCCGGCAGCGCGCCAACCATCACGACCTGGCCCGGCGCGATCGCCCGCACTGGATCGTTGGCCGAAGCCGCGAACTCGACACCGTTGCGGTGCATGGCGATCCCCAGCGAGCGATCTTCGTAGGTGCCAAACTCGCCGCGAACCCGGCCCTTGACCGGGCGCACGAGCGCGTCGTGTTCGAGCAGATCCAACCCGCGGTGACGCATCAGCTTGCGACGGGCCTGGTTGAGCTCGAGCATCAGCTCCCGATCACTGCGCTTGTCCGCTCGACCCAGCCGCCTTTGTAGGGCCTTGCGCCGCGCGTGAGTGGAGCGCAAGGCAGGGTCAAGCTGGGTGCTCGTCAGCTGCAGCGCGTCGGCCTGCAGACGGCTCACCGACTCGAGCGCCGCGAGCACGCTGAGCTCGCGGGTGGTGGTCAGCAGCTCGTCGCGGGCCTTGGTCTCGGCCTGGGCGTGGACCTGCAGCAGCTCGAGATCGTGGTCCACGAGGCGCCGAACGGTACGGCCGCGCAGCACCCGTTCGTGCGGGGTCAGGCGGCCGTCGGCGCCGTCTTCGAACATCATCTCGAGCATCCCGCCGCCGCGCGCGAGCTTGTAGAGCTTGCGGGCCCGGACCACGCTCATGGTCTCGCGCTCGACTCGGTGGCCGCGGTAGACGTCGAGCTTGCGCAGGCTGTCGCGGCCGCGATGGGCGAGCAGCTCCGTCGCCCAGTCCAGGCTCTCGCGCTCGGCCCCCAGCGCAGCTTGCCCGCGCGCGACCGCGTTGGCGGCCTGCGTGAGCTCGAGCTCTTGGCTGACCGCGTCGCGCAGCTGCTCGGCCTGCAGCTTCTTGGCGCGATCGTGGGCGCGCGTGCTCGGATCGCCAGCGAAGGCCTGACCGGCGGCCAGCAGGCTCACGAGCGAGAACAGAGCGATCCGGGTCAGTCGCTTGCGCATCGGCTTCACGCCTCCGTGTGACGAGCGACGGCCGCCCGCGAGCCAATGACCCCCAGCAGCGCGCCAAACCCAAGCGCCACGCCCATCTGAAGGGTCGTGAAGAAGTGCAGTGAGCCGGCGGCGAACATCAGGGCCATGCCGCGCTCGAGGAAGGGTCGGACCAGCTCGAAGGACAGCCACAGACACGCCAGCGCCAGCGCGGTCCCCAGCACCCCCTGCAGCACGCCCTCGATCAGGAACGGACCCCGCACGAAGCGAGCGGTGCCGCCGACCAGGCGCAAGATGTGGATCTCCGAGCGGCGCGCGAACACACCCAGGCGGATCGTGCTCCACACGATCGCCAGGCACGCCAGGCTGACCAGCGCCGCGACGCCGAACGCCAGCCAGCGCAGGGTCGTCATCATCCGCTCGACTTGCTGAACCCACGGACCGAGCACGGCGACCTCGTCGACGCCCTCCATGGCTTGCACGCGGGTCGCGAGGGCGTCGGCGAAGCCCGGCTCGACGCCGGCGATCAGCCCGAGCTCGATGCTGTCGGGCAGGTTGCTGGCGTCGACGCCCGCGAGCAGCTCGGCCCGCTCTTCATCGAGATCCGCGCCCTGGCCGAGCCCGGCCTGCAGCCGCCCCAGCGCCATCTCGGGGGTGACCCGGACCGCGCGCTCGACCTCGGGCAGCGCGGCGATCCGCTCGCGCAGCTCGGTCGCGACGGCCGCGTCGACGCCGGGCTGCATGTACACGGTCACCGGTGAGTCGACGCCAAGGTCATGGGCGACCTGCTGGGCGTTTTGGAAGATCAACATGGTCGTGCCGAGCAGCAGCATGCAGACGGCCATGGTCCCGATCGCGAGGAGCTGTACGAGCGGGCTCTGACCCATGCCGCGCAGGCCTCGGGAGAACGCGTAGGCGAACCCGTTGACGCCGCTCCACACGGGCACGCGGATCGGGTCGGCGCTGTGGCGCGCGGGGGCGAGCGGGAGCTCGTCGAGCTCGGCGGCTTCGGTGAGCTCGGTTGCGAGCTCGGATTCGGTGTTCGGCTCGCGTGCGAGCTCGGGCTCGGTGGTCGGCTCGGCTGCAGACTCGGCTGTGGGGTTCGGCTCGGTTGCGAGCTCAGGCTCGGCTGCGGCGTTCGGCTCGGTTGCAAACTCGAGCTCGGCTGCGGCGTTCGGCTCGGTTGCAAGCTCGAGCTCGGCGGAGCCAGCGACGTCGTCATCGAGCTCCGGCGCTGCGTCGAGCTCCGGCGCTGCGTCAGCGTCCTCCACGACCTTCCCCCGCAGCGTCTCCTCGGCCAGGAATCGCTCCTGCACCGTGTCTTCGGGGGCGGGGTCTTCATCGTCGAGCGCCCCCGCGTCGAGGGCCGGCAGCCCTGCCCCCGTGCGCGCCGCCTCGACCTCGATCACGTCGCTGGATTCGAGCAGCACGTTCTCGAAGTCGTCGTCCCACTCGTCGTCGTGCTCGTCGTGCTCGGCATGCTCGTCATGCTCGGCATGCTCGTCATCGAGGTCTTCGAGCTCGTGCAGCTCGAGCTCGTTCACCCACGCGCCAGGGAACAGCGAGATCGTCGCCTCGCGGGCCGGCTCGCTCGCGGGCGAGTCCGAGACCGCGATCTCGAGCCCCATCTCGATCTGGACCTGACGCTCGGTGGCTGGCATCACGCGACCTCGGCGACCTCGTCGCGATCTTCAGCTTGGGCCACTCGTTCGTCGCCAAGCTCGAGCTCGAGCTCGATCGAGAGCTGCTCGGCCGGGGCCGGCGCGAGCATCTCGTCGGTCAAGTCATCGACGAGCAACAACAGCTCGAAGCGCTCACCGGGCGGCGTCGGCTCGACCTGCCGATCGACCTCGTCAAAGGCCCGTTCGATGTCGGCGATCAGGGTGTCGTCGTGGAGCTCGAGGAGCTCGGAAATGATCAGTGCGGTCTTCATCAGGCCACCTCTCCTAGCTGGCTGGTTCCAACGAACAGCGGCTCGTCGGAGAATTCGTCGTCCTCGATCTCCGCTAGGAGGTCGAGCGGCTCACCGTGCTCGTCGAGCTCGGCGACAAAACTGGGTACGCGCTCGAGCACCCGGTCTTCGATCAACCGACCCATCTCCAGGTGCAGCACGCGGCTGGCGTTGGCGTGGTGATAGACGACGGGATCATGGGTAGCGAGCAAGATGGTCGTGCCGGCGGCGCGGATCAGCTCGAGCGAACGCAAGATATCGCGAGTCAACGCGGGGTCGAGGTTTCCGGTGGGCTCGTCGGCCAGCAAGATCGGCGGACGCCCCGCGAGCGCGCGGGCCAGCGCAACACGCTGCTGCTCGCCGCCAGACATGCAGCGAACCGGCTTGCGGCTGCGCGGATCAATCCCGACCCGAGACAGGGCCTCGCGGGCGCGGCTGACCACGTCGCGCCGACGCAGGCCAAGGACCTGGAGGGCGAGCCGAACGTTCTCGAGCGGCGTCGCCTCCGGGAGCAATTTGAAGTCTTGAAACACCGCGCCAAGATTGCGGCGCAGGTAGGGGATCGAGCCGCGGGTCAGGCGATGGACGTCGCGCCCGGCCACGCGGATCGTCCCGCGATCGGGCTGCTGCATGGCCATGACCAGCTGCAAGAGCGTGCTCTTGCCGGCCCCCGAGGGACCCATCAACAGCGCGAACTCGCCCTGCTCGATCCGCACGCTGACGTCGTGCAAGGCCGGTTGGGGGGCGTGGCCGTACGTCTTGGTCACGCGGTTGAGCTCGATGATCGCCGTCATGGTCCTTCACGCCGGTAGCATGGGCGATCGGGGCCGAGAAATTTTCGGGAAATCTCGCTGGGCGCGCGGGGCCGCGGACCTACCGTGGCTCGAGACCGGCGCCGGCCGCGTCAAAGATCTCTGCGACCGAATCTGCGAGCACGGGGTCGAGACCCGCCGCAGTGGCGGCGGCGTCGAGCAAGGACCGCGCGTGCGCGAGGTGTTCCCGCCGCAGCTCGACGTCATCGAGCAGATCGGCGAGCTCGACAAACTGAACCGCGATTCGCCGGGCACCCGCAAGGCTGCCGCGGCGCAGCGCCGCGTTGAAGGCCCGGACGCCGTCGACCGGATCGACCCGCACGTGCCCAGCTCGCTTGGCGGTGCCGACGAGGCGCGCCCACTCTCGCTCCGCGCGACTTGGGGGTGCAATGGCAAAGGCGGCGCTGCCCGGCGCGGCGACCCCATCGGACACGGCCATCGGGCCGCCGCGGGCCACGTATCCCCGGCTCGGCAGCTCGGTGCTGAAGCTACGGATCGTCCAGAGGTCGGGCGCGACCATGTAGACGCGAAGTCGAAACGAGGCCGGCAGGATCAGCACGGTCGGACGCCCGACCTCGCGCTCGAGCACCGTCCTGAACTGGTTGAGTCGCGCGAGGACCCCGGTGATCGCCGTGTCCCACCCGTGGCCGTCCCACAGCTCGACCCACAGCGCGCCGACCTCAGGCGCGGGTGCCTCGAGGAGCTCCCCTGGCAGCGCTTCGACGGCCTCACGGCTCGCGGGCGCGAACACCCGGAGCGTCCGTCCGCTCCTGGAACAGACCGCGTGAGCCCGCTGGCGCAGCTCGTCGACAACCGCCGCGTTGCTCGCGAACAACAAGATCAGCGTGAGCCCCTCGGGCCAGTCGATGTGCGGCTCGAGGGTTGCCCACAGCTCGTCGAGATCAGCGTTGGCCCGCCGACTCACGCGAGGCCAAGCTCCTCGCGCAGCAGCGGGTGGACGGCGTACCAGTCTTCGCCGTTGCGATAGTGCAGGACGTACTTGCCCTGTTGCAGCCGCGCGAAGTTTGGCAGTTGATCCAGGCTCGGCAACCCCGGCCGATGCTCATGCTCGATCCGACACAACCAGTCGCGATCGTTGTCGGCGATCGGCAGCATGTCGCGGCGCACGGCATCTTCTGCGCCCTCGATGACGGCGTCGGCGGCCGGGAGCCCCGAGCGTGCGGCCCCCACGACGGCGAGCCGCAGCATGCGGAAGAAATCACGAAGATCCCCGCCGGAGCTCTGCGCAACCCGACGCAGCTGCGCCTCAGTGAACAACTGATCGTGCCAGGGATAGCGCCGCGCAACGATCTTCAGCATGTTCTGGATCCCCGCGTCCGAAGGCTGCGGCGTCTCGCCTTGGCCGGGGCAGCACTCGTACACATGCACGCTGGGCAACGCGTAGATCCGGCCGCCAGCGTAGAGCGAGCCAAGCCCACCAGCCAGCGCTTGGAGATAGGGGGGGACCGTGTAAACCACGCTCATGCCTGTGAAGCGCAGCAGGTCGGCGTCTGAGGAGAACAATCGCTCGGCGCTCTGAAATACATCGTGGATGTCCTCTGCGCTGCCGACCCCGCGCAGGCGCTCGACCGAGTCGACGATCAACACCACCTTCTTTTCGGGCTCACCACGCTTGGCCCGAACGAGCTCGACGACCTCGAGCACAAACTCGCGGGCCTGCTCGACGAGCACCTGGACATGACCACGCGTGGATGCCTGGAGCGCCTCTTTGAAGCTTGGCGTGTGCTGCAGCGCGGCCTTGAGCTGCAACGGACCGGCGGGAAGTGAGGCGCCATCAAACTTCACCTCGGCCTGCAAGAAGCGCCAAGCTCGTGTGAAAAAGCTGGCTCCCCCAACCTCGACGCCGAAGCGCTCGCTGACTTTCTCAGATAGGGCCCCGAGCACGCTGATCAGAAAGTCTGTGACCTCGATGCGCTGCGTGAGCGCGAGGTACCGGTAGAGATCGACGTAGAACACCTCGCAGCCGAGCCCATCGAGGGTCTTTGCCAGGCGCATGAGCTCGGTGGTCTTGCCGGTCCCACGGTTGCCAGTGAACAGATAGGCGCCAGCGCTGACCGAAAAGTCGATCTGATCGGCGAGCTCGACGATCAAATCGCCGGACCCCGCTTCGCCATGAATACCTTCGATGTACAAGCCCGCTGGCTTCGCCTCGTCGTTGCCAAGCAGCTCATCGAGGCCGAAATTGATCGGCCGCTCGAAGTCGAGGGCGTTGTAGAAAGCTTTGGCCTTGGAGCGGAGATCGTCCATGGAGCGCGCCGGGATTCTAGCCCATTTCCCCGGGGCGCCCGATTTCGTCCGGCGCGGACTCCGTCGGCAAACCCGGGTCTACAGCTCGACCAAGGTCACGAACGCCGCAAGCAGACTCGCCTGCAGGTTCTGATCACGATCCAAGATCGCGTTGCCCTTGTAGCTCCCCGCGTGGATCTGATCGACCACCAACACCAAGCTGGTCGCCCCCGCCTCCGCGGTCCCGCGGACCGATCCCGGCGTCGAGATCCCCGTCCCCGTCCCGCTGGGGTCGGCGCCTGTGGTCTCGCCGGTCGCCACGACCCCTTCGGAGCCCGTCGTTGCAGGCGCCAAGCGCGAAGCAGATGGAGACCATGCGTCCAGCCGTGGCCCATGCACGCAGCCCCTGCTGTGGGCCGCAATGCCGCTTGCCCAAAATCTGCGAGCGTGTGACATCCCCCGGATGGCCGAGGCTGAACGCCGCGCTCGCTGGACGGTGCGAGAGTTGCTCACCTGGACGAGCGAGCGCTTCGCTAGCTTGGGCATCCCGGACGCGCGCGTCGACGCCGAACACCTGCTCGCCCACGCCCTGGGTTGCGCGCGCATTGAGCTGTACGTCCAGCACGATCGCCTGCTCGACGAGTCCGACCGCGCCGGGTTTCGCGAGCTCGTCCGCCGTCGCCTCGCCCGTGAGCCGGTCGCGTACATCGAGGGCACGCGGGGCTTTCACGCCCTCGACCTCGACCTCGCCGTTGACCGCCGCGCCCTGATCCCCCGGCCCGAGACCGAGCACCTCGTCGACTGGTTGCTCGAGTCCCTGCGACCGCCGCCCGCCCCCCTGATGCACGTGCTCGATGTCGGAACCGGCTCGGGCGCGATCGCGCTGGCCGTGGCCAAAGCGCGCTACGAAGTCCAGGTCACCGCCGTCGACATCTCCGCCGAGGCCCTCGCGCTGGCCCGCCACAACATCGAGCGGCTCGGCCTCGAGGACCGGGTGACCTGCGTTCAGTCTGATCTGCTCGAGGCCGTGGAGGTGCCCGAGCGCGGCCCGCAGCGCGGGTTTGATGCGATCGCCGCCAACTTGCCCTATATCCCCACCGTCGATCTCGACGGACTCGAGCCCGAGGTTCGGGTCTGGGAGCCAACCTCCGCGCTCGACGGCGGCCCCGATGGTCTGACCTTCGTGCGCCAGCTGATCAGCGCAGTCGTCGAGTGCTCCGCGCTGATCCCAGGCGGCCGCCTGCTGCTCGAGATCGGGGTTGGCCAGGCGGGGCAGGTCGAGTCGCTGCTGCGCGAGGCTGGCTTCTTGGATGTTCAGTCGCGCTCCGACTACGCCCGGATCCCGCGGGTCGTGTCGGGCGCCTGGCCGAGCGAGTAGCGAAAATCGCCAAAAAGTCGCTCGGATCGGGCGCGCGGCCTAGCGTGGGCGCGATGTCGCGTCTTCAGGACTGGTTTGTTCGTCGCCTCGCCTGCCCACAGCCCCGCCTGTTCGGCCGTCAGGCCTCACGAGCGCTGATCGCTGCGCTGGTGCTCAGTGGCGGCATCACCGGTCCTGGTTGTGCGGCCGGCGACGGCATGGTCGACAAGCTCTACGACTCGACCCGGGCCTACAACCGCTCGCTGCGGTGGGGCGACTGGGATCGGGCGGTCGAGCACATCCCCGCCGAGTCGGCGAACGCCTTCATGGAGGCGCACGAAGCCGTGGAAGACCGCCTGGTCGTCATCGACTACGAGATGACCCGGATGGAGGTCGACAAGACCAATGGCATCGCAATTTCGCAGGTCGAGATCAGCTGGCACACCGAAAACGAGCTGGTCGTCCGCTCCACCAAGGTCAACCACCTGTGGCAGTGGCACGAGGGCAGGTGGGTCCTCGTCGACGAGCGCCGCGACGGCGGCAAGCCGCTGGCGATCTTCGCGGAGATCGAGGACGGAGAGAACCACCCCTACCTCCCCGGCCTCCAAGCTTTCCGCGAGGAGAACGCGATCGGGATGGACGACGCCGAGAAGCGCAAGCGAGACCGGGCCAAGCGCAAGGCGGACAAGGCGAACGCCGTGGATCCCACCGACAAGTACTCGCTCGAGAAGCTTCAGAGCATGCCCGTCGAGCAGCGGCCCGCCAGCTTCAACTAGCAGCCCGTTGTGCAGTACATCGCGGCTCCTCGCGCCGGTATTTTCGTCGAGGGCGCGAAGCCAACCGTCACTCATGGCAGCTGTGGCGTGAGGCATTGCACCACGGGCCCGGCATACTGCGAGTGCCGACCGACAACGGCAGGAGCGGCCCCAGATGTGCCTGGCGTCGTGAATTCAAACTGATCGGCGCTCTAGACGAGCGGGTCACATGGGTGGGTCGGAGTGACCCAGTCCCAAGCCACGAATGCCGTCCGCGAGCGGGCGAGAACTCTCGCCCGCGCTGAAACCCGCCCCGCAATCCGATTGCCCGATTTTCGCGATGTTCACGGTGCAAGCAGGCCCCACAGCAGATAGGATGAGGCCCACGTCGCTCGGACCTCGCCCGCACCTGGCGGCTCTCCGAGATGCGGCGCCGATCGCCCCACGCACGATGCTGCCCGCCATCAACTCGAGCATGACGAGCGTGCTCATCGAGCACCCCACCACGGTGGCCGATCGTCCCCGTGTTGGATGGCCTGATCGATGGCCTGTTCGATCGCCTGATCGATCGCCTTATCGATCGCCGGTTCGATGGTCTGGTCACGAGCGGAGCGGACACTCCACCCACGGACCGTGGAGCGCCATCACCACCAGCCATCGCCATCGTGCAGTCTTCGTGTCTTTGACCACCAACGGATCGCTACCGCGAATCTGTGGGCCGGTTTCCACAGGAGCAACCTGAAGGCTGTGGCCGACTCTCGCCTCACTCAGCCACGCGATCTGATCGGGGATATCCACGCGCAACAGCGGCGCAAGCTGTTTCGTCGGGTGGCCCTGGGTGTCGCGGTGTTCGTGATGCTGCTGTTGATCGCGGTCGCGCTGAAGTTTCTGGCGGACCGCCGCCACCGTGACGGGTGCCTGGCGGACGCCACCCAAGGCTTCGCGCTGGGGACCTCGGCGGAGCTGGTGATCGTTGCGACCAAGCTCGAGACCTGCATCGGCGAGCACCCCAATGATCCGCTCTTGCATGGCTCGCTGGCGTTGACCCGGGCCCAGCTGCTGGCGGAATTTGGCGAGTCCGATCCAGAGGCCCACGACACCGTGGCCGCCCTCGACGCGCTGGAGTTCCCCACCCACGACGGCGAGCTCGCCCGGGTCATGCTCGACCTCGACGACGGCAACCTGGACGCGGCGCGTGACCGCCTGCCCACGGTCGCCGACATGGACAGCACCCACAGCATCGCGCCGAACCACGAGGTCTGGGTTGGCGGCATGCTGGCGATCGCCGACCCAGAGGCCAACCTCGACGACGCGATCGACACGATCACCGCGACCCTGGAAGAGGACGGCTCGATCTCGATCCGCCGGTTGCTCGCAACCTTGCACATGCACGCCGGTGACGCCGCGCCCGCGCTGGCCCAGCTCGTCGACGCCCGCGCGCGCAGCCAGACCCACCTTGGCCTGGCCGCCGACGAGGCGCTCTACAACGCGCTGCTTCGCCAAAAGCTGGCGGGCGTGGCCGACGTCGCAGATCAGCTGCTGGGCGGCGGCTTCGAGATCGCCCAGCGCGACCGCGCCCACGCGCTGCTGGCCCGCGGGGTCGTGCGGGTCCAGTCCGGTGAGATCGAAGCGGGCATGGAGCTCGTCGATCAGGCCTGGGTCATGCTGCCGGGCTGGGACAAGCTCTCGCGCACGCTGGCGCTCGAGATGGCGATGGAGGGCGGCGACGGAGCCCGCGCGCGCAAGTGGATCGACGAGGCCGGCCTGCGGGCGTCCGAGTCCGAGATCTACGAGGCGTGGGTCAAGCTCGTCGAGGGCGACGTCATGTCGGCGCTCGAAGATCTCGCCAAGCTCCCGCAAGAGCACCCTCGGGTCGCGCTCTTGCAGGGCCTCGCGCTGGTCGAGCAAAACCGCTTCGTCGAGGCCCAGCCTTGGCTGGATCGGGCCGACAAGCTGCTCCCCGGCCGGGTCGACGTCGAGGTTGGCCGCGCCCGCGTGGAGGTGCACACCGGTGACCCCGAGGCCGCGCGGCGCAAGCTCGACGCGCTGACCCGAGAAGAGCCGTTCGCCCCGCGCGCGTGGACGGGCCTCGGTGAAGCCAACATCGCGGTCGCCTATCGCGACTCCGAAAAGACCAAGTCCAGCAAGCCCGACGCTACCGCGCTCCGCGAGGCTCGCCGCGCGTTCAAGAAGGCTGTCGAGCTCGAGCGCATGCCCTCCGAGGCCTACCTGCACCTCGCGGAGCTGACCGACATCAAGCGCCGCGAAGATCCCAAGCTGGTGACCGAGGTGCTCGATCTGTTCGCCAAGGCGGTCGCGGCCAACCCCAAGCTGCCGCGCTACGCCGAGCGCGAGGCCCTGTATCTGGCCGAGCTCAACTTCCGCGCCCAAGCAACGGCCAAGCTCGAGGCCGTGCTCGACCGCCCGGGGATCAGCGCCGAGGTCCCGCTCGCGCTGGCCCAGCTGGGGCTGCGACAGATCGAGTTTGGCGACGCGGACGAGCTCCCGGCCAAGTTCGACGCGTGGCTCGAGCAGGCAAAGACCCGTGGTGGCGTGCCAGCGCGCACGCTCGATCTGCTGGCGGCGCGGGCCCTGCTCGCGCGGGCCCAACCGCAAGAGGCTCTCGCCAAGCTCGAGCCCCTGCTCGCGGCCAACGAGCTCGACCTCGACGCGCGGATCTACCTCGTCCACGCCCACATGGATCTGCGTGACCGCGACACCGCGCTCGCGGTCGTCAAGCGTGGGCTCGGGGTCCTGCCCGACGAGGTCAAGGGCCGCCTGTACTTCGAGTGGGCCGGCGTCATGGCGCGCGGAGGCAAGCGTCGCCCAGCCGCCAACTACGCGAACAACGGGTGGAAGAAGCTCGCCAAACAATCGGACGTCTCGGTCGCCGAGTACTTGCTGCTCGCCGAAGACGCGATCCGCCTGCTCAACCGCGACAACCAGCCCAAGCCAGCGGCCGCGATCGGCCGCGAGATCACCGAGCTGGTGCCGTTTCACAGCGACGCCTGGGTGATCCGGGCCGACGCGGAGATGCGCACCAACCGGGGCAGCGACGCCAAGGCCAGCGCCGAGAAGGCCGTTGAGCTCGACGACGACAGCGCCCGCGCCCACGAGGTGCTGGCCCAGGTGTGGCTGCGCTTCGGCTACAAAGATCGCGCGAAAGAGTCGTTCGAGCGGGCGCTGGAGCTCGCCAAGGACACGCCGCGCGAGAAAGAAATCAAGAAGAGCCTGGCCAGCGTCGGTTAGAGTCAGCTCCCATGGACTCCCGACTCAAGGGGCTGACCGTACTGATCACTGGGGCCTCGGGCGGCATCGGCGAGGCGCTGGCGCACGAGTTCGCTGACGAGGGCGCGAACTTGGTGCTGCATGGCAACAGCCGGGCGGACAAGCTCGAGGATCTCGTTGGGCTCGAAGGCTGGGGTGATCGGGCGCTAGTTGGGACGGCGGATCTGCGCAAGCCAGAGGCGCTCGACGAACTGTTCGAGCAGGGGCGCAGCCGGTTTGGGCGGATTGACGTGGTCGTTGCCAACGCGGGGATCTGGCCGCCCGAGGACAAGCCGCTGCACGAGCTCTCGGTCGAGCGGATCCGCGAGGTCATCGAGGTGAACCTGGTGGGGACGATCTTCACGTGTCGCAGCTTCGCGGCCCAGCTGGCTGCGTATGGGCCGCGGGCGGACGGGCGCGGGGCGAGCGTGTGCTTGATCGGGTCTACGGCGGGGCGCTTTGGCGAGGCGAATCACCTGGAGTACGCGGTCAGCAAGGCGGGACTGCATGGGTTGATGCGCTCGCTGAAGAACGAACTGGTGAGCTTGGATCCGTGGGCGCGGGTGAACTTGGTCGAGCCGGGGTGGACGGTGACGCCGATGGCGGAGGCGGCGCTGGCGGAGGAAGGGACGGTGGATCGGGTGTGCGCGACGATGGCGCTGCGGCAGCTGGCTCGGCCGGTGGATGTGGCGCGGGCGGTGGTGTTCTTGAGTTCGCCGGCGCTGGCTCGGCATGTTTCTGGGGAGGTGATCTCGGTGGCGGGGGGTATGGAGGGGCGGCGGCTTTGGGATTCGGGGGAGGTTGATCCGATGGTGGTGCGATCTCGGTTGGAGGGGGATTGAGGATTGATGGATTGAGGATTGATGGATTGAGGATGAGCATTGATTGGTTGTTTGCGGGGATCTGCGTGTCCGACGGGGCAACGCGCACTGGCTGCAGACGACCCCAACCCGGCTACGGTCTACTCCAGTTTCGTGACCCCGCTTCCTTTCGTTTCTTCTCATTGGCCCGACCTTGCTTCTCTTCGCTAGTCTCCACGTGCGTAGATACGCCGGGTTGGGGCCGTCTGCGGCCTTGCGTGCGCTCGTACCCGTTCGGGGGGGTGACTCCGCTCTGGGGCGGTGGGGGGCCCGAAGTCGGGGGGGGAAGTCG
>NZ_JMCC02000005.1 GCF_000737335.2 Enhygromyxa salina
GGCCGCTTCGACACGGTGTGGTCCGGGGACGGGCCCTGTGACACGCAGCGGGCGACCGACGACGAGTCCCTCATGGACATGGTCTATACCATCACGAACCCGGTGTCGGCTGGGCTCGTGAAATGGGGTCGGCTCTGGTCAGGGTTCACGACGGCGGAGTGGCGATTCGGGGAGACGCGGACGTTCAAGCGGCCAGAGGGGTTCTTCGATGCTGACGGGGAGATGCCGGCCGAGGTGTCGCTGACCTTGGCGCGGCCGCCGATCTTCCGCGAGCTGGACGACGACGCGCTCTACGAGAAGCTGGCGGCGGCGGTGCGCGGGAAGGAGCTTTCGGTGCAGGCCGAGTTTCGTGCCAAAGGCCGGCGGTTCATGGGTCTGCGCAAGCTCGCTCGGCAGGATTGGAACCGGTCTGCGGTGAGCTTCGAGGAGCGCTTCACGGTGACGCCGAAGGTCGCCGCGTCGTCGCAGTGGCGGCGGTTGGCGCAGCTGCAGCGTGACCGAAAGTGGGAGGCCGAGTACGCGGCGGCGCGTGAGCTGTGGCGAGCCGGGAAGCCGGCGGTGTTTCCGGCGGGGACGTACTGGTTGTCTCGGTTCGCGGGGGTCAGCGTGGCCCAGCATCGGCCCGCGTGAACCGGAGTTCCTGTGAGTGGCGGGGCCGTTCGAGGCTATGCCGCCGGACAGTGATTGTGCCGAGGCCACGGGTGGGTGCTTGGGTGGGTAGATGGTCGGGGAATTGGGTGATCAAGACCCCAAGAGGGCGTGTGATAGTGACTCGCCCTCGGTCGTGGAGCGAGTCGGGCGTCGCGCCGGGCGACCTCTCTCGGGAGACTCCCCGTCCGGTATCTCATTCGGTATCTCCATGACATTTCATTGCTGGTGCCGTCGCCCGCAAACCGGACAACCTAGGCAGCCACCGTAAAACAATAGATGTTCTTCACAGTATTCCAAGTTGGCTTTACCGTCCGGCCCATAGCTTTCCTGAAACACCTCTACGTCGGACACTTTTTCGGCAGCATCAAGCCGTTCTCGGACAGAATTACTCCACCCTCGACCCGCCGAGAATAGCACCGGCGCATTCGAGCGAATCGAACCAGCAATCTTACGTAACACATCTGCCCGGGACACCTCCGGGTGCACGGACGCGATCTTTTCGGCCAGCCAACGCTTCGAAGTTGATGAAGCGACACCCCAAAGGTCGAACTTGATCGGGTCTTCCACGTCATAGCCTCGGATTTGTCTCATTGAAGCGGACAGCTCGCCCGCTACCAACAGGTATCACTTGCGACGACCGTTGCGGGGACCCAAGGAGTCGAAGTTGCTTCATGACCTGCATATCTGGCCCACTGGCCCACGGAGTTCCACTCGGATGCGTGTAATATATGAACATTCGATTCGCCTCAAAATTCTTCGGGAAACCGGACTGAGAGTCCTCATTTTGATCCTCCGAGCACTCGCCGGTCAAGTGGCCCGCCCACGTCACGCAAGAAACCCTGCACCACGGCCGGCCGCGGGCCAACAACCTGGCGTGGCCCTTTCCTCCGCTCAGAAACAACCCAGCGCTGATCGCCGTGTAGCGAACCGGGCCCGCGCCGAGACGCGGCCCCACGCGCGGGTCCGCG
>NZ_JMCC02000050.1 GCF_000737335.2 Enhygromyxa salina
TCTCGAAGCTCATGTCCGCAAATACCGGATCCACGGGGATAGGTTCATACGTCCGCGGGCGCTGCGGAGGCGCGGTGAACTCGATACGGCTCTGGTGTGTGGCCAGCGAGCCGCTCAGCGCTTCAGGCCCAAGCTGCTGGTTCGGGACGGGCTCGCCGTCGACCGCGTACCAGTTTGCCTCGCAGTCATCGCCGCCCGGCAGCGGCTCCTCATCCACACTTCCGGTCTCGCCCCCAAGTGGCGGGATGGGGTCATCCTTCGAGCAGGCCGGCAGCACGACGACCGCCAAGCCGACCCCAATACCGTGCAATCTTCCGAACGACATCACGCCCCACCCTGACACGTGCAAAACGCGCACGTCAAGCGCGATGCACCGCAGGGGCGCGAGGGCAGGCGTTGCCGCCGCTGGGCGTCGCAGCCAGAGCGCCATGCCACGCTGAAAAATCCTGCTAGATGACCATTGGGACCATCCTGAGATGCACACACATAGAGGTTGGATTGTTTTCAGCTCGGGCGAGGGCTCCTCGCCCGCTTGCGAACCCCTTCGTGGACCGGCTCAGCGTGCCCAGCGAGGTGCGCTGACGTTCTGTGCGCTGCTGCTGGCGTGCGGGGACGGGCGAGCTGTCAGCTCGGTGACCACCGAGGCCGAAGCGGCTGCGACGGACAGCTCGGGCGCCGACTCGATGGGGTCGACCGAGACGACGAGCGGCGGGGAGGACGGACCGCCGCCGCCGCCGCTAGACCTGCCCCCAGAGCCCGAGATACCGAAGGATCCCGAGGGCTGCCACGCGATCTATGCCCAGGATCTTTTGCCCACTTTCGAGCTGACGATTCACCCAATTGTCTGGTCGATGCTGAAACAAGAGTGGCTAGACGGGCAGATGAACGAGGACCTGGGCGTCAACCCCAAGCCCTACCACCCGCTCGCAGAGTTCAGGTACGGCGACATCGTGATCCAGGACGCCGAGATCCGCCTGCGCGGCAACCCAACGGCCTGGTATGTCGACGACAAGATGCAGTTTCAGATCGGGTTTCACACCAACGATCCGAACGGCAACTTTTTGGGCATCAAGCGCCTGGCGTTCGACGCCGCCACCTTCAACCGGCACATGTTGCGTGAGCGGCTGGCCTACGCGGTGATGCGCGACGTCGGGATCAAGGCCCCGTGCGCGAACAATGCCCGGCTCGTGATTAATGGCGAGTACTACGGGATCTTCACCAACCTCGAGAAGCTCGACGAGGCGTTCCTCGACCGCAATTTCGAGGACCCCACCGGCGATCTGTGGAAGCGCGGCAACTGGACGCTCAAGACCAACTTGGACTCCAGCAACCCGATTCGGCTCAACGCGATGCGCGACGCGGCGACCGCCGAGGAGCTGTTCACCTATCTCGACATCGAGCAGGCCCTGCGGGTGTTCGCGGCCGAGGCCGTGATCCCCGACTCCGACGGGATGTGGGCCGGGGGGCTGAACTTCTACCTCTACGATGAGCCGATCGGCGGCAAGTTCATGTTGTTGCCGTGGGACAAGGACAACACCTTCGAGCGCTTCTCGCATCCACCAGACGGCGAGTACCCCGCCAACCCCGACCCCTTCGTGTGGGAGAAGTGGACCTCGCACGGCCGGCCTTGCTACACGATCGCGCTGGAGGATCCGATGTGGTTCGCGCTGTACATCGATCTCATCGACGAGATCCTGCACGACGGCTACGCCCCCGACAAGATGCACGAGCGCATCGATACCTGGACGGAACAGATCCAAGAGGCCGTGTTCGAGGACGTGAACAAGCCCTACTCCGACCAGCTGTACCTCAACAAGGTCGCGGAGCTGCACGAGTTCGTCGACACTCGGTTTGCGTTCGTCGAGGCGTGGCTGGTCTGCTGGCAAAACGGGGGGATCGACGACGGCGATGGCTACTGCGTGTATCCTTGATGCCGGTGATGCGCGCCCCGCCCGACTCGCTCTCTGAGGTCCCCCTCGCCAACCAGATCCCCCAGGACTTGGGGCTGGGGTGGGCCGCGTTCTACGACCTCGGGTTCATCACCTCGATGCTGATGATCCTCGCGGTCACGATCAGCCTGGCCGCGCTGCTCGCCTACCACCCCACGACGCGGGCCAAGGCCACCACGATCGAGGAGATCGAGCAGCCCAAGACCTTCATCATGTATGCGCTGGTCGGCGCGATCATTGCGATCATCGTCAAGGTCCAGCCAAGCATGGCCCTGGTCGTGTTCGGGATCGGCGGGCTGATGCGGTTTCGGACCAACGTGGGTGAGGCCAAGGACACCGGGCGCGTGATCTTGGTGACGGTGATCGGGCTGTCGTGCGGGCTCGAGCTGTACGTCGTCGCCGTGCTCACGGCGGCGCTGTCGTGGGTGCTGATCTTCGTGCTCGAGCGCAACACCGTCGAGCGTGTGGTCGTGCAGGGTCTCGACAAAGACACGCTGCAGCCCGCAGCCGACGCCTACGGCGCTGCGCTGCGCGAGCTCGGGTGCACGGTCGTCGGCGAAGAGAAGCGGGTCAAGAAGGGGAGCCTGGCGATCATCTACCGGGCTCCCCGTGGGCTGGCGCGCAACACCATCGAAGCTCGGTTCGCGGAGCTGCCCCAAGCCGAGCGCGGCACCTTCGGCTGGGAGGGCTGAGGGGGGCCAAGGCCCCCCCTGTTAGGCGCTGTTAGGCGCTGTTAGGCGCGCAGGGCAGGCAGGCGCTCAGGGCAGGTCGACGCCGCCGGGCAGCGAGACCTTGGCGAGCTCCTCGACCCGGGACTCCGCCGGGGTCTCTTCGCGCACCTTGCCCACGCCGAACGCGTACCACGAGATCGTGATCTCGCCGGCGTTGGTGCCGACGCTGCGGACCCGCTCGATCTTGACGCAGTCGAAGGTCCCGGCCGGGACGGTGACCATCTCGTGCACGGCCTGGACCGTGAAGATGTGGCCGCGCGCTTCGACCTTGGGGTTATTGCCCTGGCCGTCGGTCTCGGTCCGCTCGTAGAGCAGCTCTTCGGAGAAGTTCAGCGTGTCCCAGGTGTCGTCGACGCGGGCGAAGCCGGGATCGTAGTCGACGATCGACGCGATCCCGCCGTCGGTCAGGATCTTCTTGTGGACCCGCGTGGACACGGAGCCGTCGCGGACGAGGACGCTCTGGGTCCACTCGCCTTTGGCGTTGGGTTGGTCGGTGAGCATCCAGGCCTGCTCGCCATCCCAGTCGAGCTCGGTCGTGTCGACGATGTCCATGCCGACGATCTGCCCGTTGAGGTTCTTGATCAGGTAGGTCCAGTGGGCCCCGTCGGCGAGCGGATACAGGGTGTCCGCGTAGGGGCCCAGGTTGGGATCACCAGTGTCGGTCGCGTCGGTGTCGGTGTTTCTCGACGTGTCGGCGGTGTCGCTGCCGGGGTCGCCGTCGCCGTCGCCACCGGAGCCCGCGTCATCCGTGAGATCCGGCAAGGTGTTGCCGGACTCGCCGTCGTCGTCGCCGTCGTCGGCGCCTTGGTCCGAAGCCCCCGACGATCCCGGCGGTGCCGCTTGATTGCACGCGAGCGCCACGAGCGGGGCGAGCAGCAACAGCCGCCTCCACGTGCGATGAGAGCTTGTTGGGTGTGATGAAATCGTGCGTGTGAACATGAACATGACCTATTTGGATGAGGACGAATCGGTAGTGGTTGCCTGATACAGGCGACGCGAGACGAACAGATCCGTGGGCGCGCAGGCGCGGCATCGCTCGAGCATGGCGGGGGTCTGGGCGTGGTCGGCGAGGCCGCCAAGGCTCCACGCGACCGTTGAAGGCCAGCGATCGAGCATCTGCTCGCGCAGCGCCCAAGCGCTTGGATCGTCGAGGCCGATCAGCGAGTCGATGACCTCGCGGCCGGTGTCGAGCAGCTGCCGACGCAGGGCGTGGGCGGTCGCGTCACCGCGGCCCTGCAGCGCCTGCAGCACCGGCTTGGGCGCGAGCTCGGCGAACCGGGTGAGGATCGGGTCGACCCGCTCGCTCGCCAACCCGCGCAAATTCGAGATCACCAGCGCGGGGTCTTTTTGCAGCAGCTTCTCGCGGCGCCGCCACGAGTCGGCGTCGTCGCACCCTTGCAAGCCCAGCGCGCGCTCGTAGGCGTCGGCGTGCTTCCACAGGCGGTCGCGCAAGCTCGTGGCGAACGCGTCGGCGCGGCCCATGAGGCTCTCGACCACGGCCCCGGGCGCGGCCTCTGCAAGCTGGATCCGCATGCGGTCGGCGGCGTCGCCCTCGACCCGTGCGAGGCTGCGCGCGACCTCGACAGGGTGCGACTCGAGCAGTCGTTGGCGCAGCGCGTCCTTGCTGACGACGCTGCTCTCGAGCGCGCCAAGCCGGGCCAGGACCAGCTCGGGGGCCAGCTCGGCCGCAGGCGCGAGCAAGGGATCTTCGAGGTCCGCGGCCCAGATCGCGAGCTCGCGCTCGCGCTCGAGCAAGCCGGCACGCAGCGCTCGACCCATGGGCATGCGCCGCGTGAAGTACAGCTGGACCAGCGGCGGCAGCGAGGCGACCGCGACCTCGAAGGGCACGTCGGGCGCGGTGATGAACCACGGGGTCGCGTCTTCGGCCGGCTCTTCGAACGCGCCGTGCTCGAGCATGGCGATCACCCGCGCGGCGACCTCGTGCGGGCCGCTGCGCTCGGTGTGAAACACGGGCAGGCGATCGCGCTTGGCGAGCTCGAGGTAGCCGGACCGGATCCGCTCTTTGAAGCCGGAGCCAGACAGCCCCTTGCGGCCGCCGTCGCGCGATCGCTGGCTCCGGATCTTCTCGAGCCGCTTGCGGATCCGGCTGGTTCGCGGGTCGACGTCGAAGATCAGCGTGAGGTCGACGTCGAGCCCGGCCGAGGCGAGCGAGGCGATCGTCTCGCAGGCCTCGAGCTCGAGCCCGCGGCCGTACGCGCCGATCACGATCGAGGTCAGCATCGAACGATCGAGGAGCACGGTCTCACCGCGGGCGAGCGCGGGCCGGACGTGCTCGTCGAGCACCTGGGCCTCGCGGCTGACGTAGAGCAGGCTCTCGGCGCGGGGCAGCAGCGCGAGGTTGCTGCGGTCGCGGGTCAGCCGACGGATCTCGCGGATCGGCCGGGAGCTGTGCTCTTTGCCGACCCGGGGCATGCTGACGGTCACGCCGGACTGGCGCAGGTGGGCGGCGACGAGCGCGAGCACGGTGCTCTTGCCGGCCCCGTCAACGCCCTCGAACGCGATCACGCGGCCACGGCCGGAGCTGGAAGGGCGAGACTTGGAGGATGTGTTCATAGCTGTACCTGCACCCAGAGCCCGGTGATCCAGCTCTCTACGAAGTGGTTGAAGGCCGTCACCGGGGCCAGCGGCACGACGTACTGGACCTGCGGCATCACCCGCAAACGCTTGGTCCATAGCACGTTGAGGCCCGCGACCGCGCGGACCGCCTCGCTCTCGCTAAACGAGAGGTTGGTGTCAACGAATTCGCCAAGCACCAACGGCTGAATCCGGGTCTTGTCCCCGACCTCGAAGTCGTAGGTCGCGTAGGCCACCGCGCCCAGCATCCACGGCGAGGTGTCGGCGAACAGCCAGTCCTGGGCGAGGTCGGCCTCCACCGCCGCATACAAGCCCTTGACCTTGAACCTCACGTCAAAGTCCGCGCCAAACACGTTGCGGTGGCAGCTGGGATCGCGCTTCCACTGCGCCAGACAGTCGGCCTCGTTGGCCAGCGAGTCCTGGACGTGCTTGAACGCGCCGCCGGCCCCGATCGACAGCCACGCCGTTGGATCGTAGGTCAGCCGGGCGTGGGCATCGACCCCGTTGGGCGCGCCCGCGACCGCGTTGTTGGACGCGCTGACCGTCCAACCGAACGCGTGCAGACCCGGCCGCTCGGGCTTGATCTTGCCCCACAGCGCAACCCCCACCGCGCGGTCGCCCCACGACAGATCTTCAACCGCGACGTTGTTGTAGAGCCCGCGGCCGATCACCGGGACCGACGAGACCCCGCGCAGCTCGAGCCGCGAGTAGGGCCGCTTGAAGTGGCCAACCTTGATCTGGAAGGCGGGGTGGAGCTTGACGTTGCCCCACGCGTCGCGCAGCACGTCGCCGGCTTTTGGCGAGTCGAGCAAGTCGGCGAACTCGAGGCTGACCTTGACCGACAGCACGTCGAGGTACTGGATCTTGACCTTGACCCGGGCCTGGCGTAGCTGCAGCGATCCCTTGCGCTCGGGCTGGCCGATCCGATTGCCGTCGCTGTCGAGGTTGGGCTCGATGTATCGCAGCCGCCCGCCCGCGATCACCCGCGCGCCGACTTGGAGCTCGTACTTCTTGGGCTTCTCGCTCTGCTTCTCGTCGCCGGCGTCGCCCTTGCCTGGCTCGGCTTTTGGCGCGGCTTCTGGCTCGGCTTCTGGCGCGGCTTCTGGCTTGGTATTGGGCGCGGCATCTGGCTCGGCAGCCGGATCGCCGGGCGGGTTGGCCTCGGGTGTGGCGACGGGGCCCGGTTCAATGACGGGGCCCGGCGTGGCTGGCACGGACGGCTGCGCGAGCTGGCCCGTTGGCGGCGGCGGCGGTGCGACCTGCACGGTCTCGCTGGGCGCAGACGAAGGCGGGGCGAATGAGAGCGCGATTCCAAGGATGAGGCAGAGGTGGCCCATGGCAAGATCAGAGGCGCGCGGCCGCACAGCCGCGACGCGTCGAGAACATCAAGCGTACCCAAGTTCGGGGGTGCCCGCGATCATCGCGAACACCGCGTGTTGACCATCAAGTGAGCCCGGACAGTGGGCCGGTGTCGAACTCCGGGTCTCCAAAGCTGTCCGTCTCTACGCCCATGGCCTGCAGCAGCGAGACCAAGAGCTTGTTGTGGGGGACCTGCGGCATGTCTGGACGGGTGAGGTAGCGACCCGTCTTGAAGTAGCCGCCTGCGCTGCCGGCCAGCACGTAGGGCATGTCGAAGCGACTATGGTTGTTGCCCTTGGCCTGCTCGTTGGTCCATAAGATCACGGTATTGTCGAACACCGTACCGTCGCCCTCGGGGATCGCCTTGAGCTTGGTGATCAGATAGGCCAGCTGTTCTGCATACCAGGCGTTGATCGCGGTGTTCTGCGCGATCTTGGGCGCGTCTTCGTCACCCTTGTGCGCGATCGAGTGGTGGCCCTCGGTGATCTTGGGATCGACGAACGAGAACACGTGGTTCGCGACCGACCGCGTCCACATGATCGTGCCGAC
Source organism: Enhygromyxa salina (assembly GCF_000737335.2). GTDB lineage: Bacteria > Myxococcota_A > Polyangia > Nannocystales > Nannocystaceae > Plesiocystis > Plesiocystis salina_C. The sequence continues at coordinate 7,184 of NZ_JMCC02000050.1, forward strand.
CCGGGTGATGTCACAGGCCATGGCCATGGCCATGAGATCGATCTGCAGCTTGCCCATGAACGGCATGTTCGCGACCACGTTGGGATCCAAGAGCTCGCCCTGGTCGAGCGGTTGACACTCACCCCCAAAGGTGATCACGCTCTCGTCGAGGCGGTTGCGGATCTCTTCGACGGCGCTCAGGTGGTTCTCCAGCTTCTCGCGGTCTTCGCCTCCAAGTCGGCTTCGCAGGGCGCGGTGCTCATCATTGACCGCGTCCAGCACCGCGCGGCGTCGGGCGGCGCGACGCTCGACCGCCAGCGGGTCGGCGATCGAGTCGCCGAACAAGCGCTGGTACGCGGCGTAGGGGCTGTTCTCGGGGGGCAGGGGCTGGCCTGCGCCACGGTAGGAGATCCGCGCGCCGACGTTGGCGGGATCTTGGACGGCGACCCCGAGCTCGAGCGAGGCGAAGGGCGTGTCCTTGCCGAGGTGGTTGGCGACCGCCTGATCCAGCGAGATGCCGCCGGCCCAACCGGCAGACTGGCCGCCGTCGCCCGCGAAGTTGCCCTCGAGCAAGGGGGTGCCCGTGAGACAGCCGCCCGTGCCCTTTTGGTGGGCGTCGCCGGGACCCTTGAGCGACGACAACATGTCGAGGCCCCCAATGACGAGCAGGTCCTGCTTGTGGGCGGCGAGCGGGGTGAGGATCGGCGAGAGCTCGAAGTCGGGCCCGCTTCCGGCCGGCCAGAAGTTCACGGGCACCGTGCCGTTGGGCGTGTACATGATGATCAGGCGCTTGGGGCTGTCGGCGCCGGCGTAGGCGGTGTCGCTGCGCATGGCGTCGAGCAGCGGCAGGGCGATCGTCGCCCCACCCAAGCCACGCAGCACGGTGCGACGACTCAAGCGATGGTTCTTGCGGTTGCTCATGGGGCCTCCTGCGCCGCGTTCACGTGGCGATAGCGGAATGCGTCGGTCAGGGTCAGTGCAATGACCAGTTCCTTGATGTCGTAGTCTGAGTCCGCGAAGTCGGCCTCGATCTCTTGCATCGAGCAGGCATCCTCGCTGGTCGGGGCCCGGCCGTAGCCGAACTGGAACCACTGGCTGGCGACGCAGCTCTTGACCTGCTCACTCGTGGCGAGCTTGTTGGCGAGCTCGACGACGCCGTTGTAGGGGCCGTCATTGTCGGTCTCGAGCAGCTCGCCGCTGGCGTCGATCGCCAGGCCCCACTCGGTCTCGCGGTAGCGACCGATCCCGTCAAAGTGCTCAAACCCGAACCCAAGCGGATCCATGAGGCGGTGGCAGCCAGCGCACAGCGGATTCTCGGCGTGCTCGATGAATTGATCGCGGGTGGTCTGGGTGTCGTCGACCGAAGGGGGCTTGGGGATCACGTCGGGCGGCGGGGGCGGGGACTGACACAGCAGGACCTCGCGCACGAACTTGCCCCGATGAATCGGGGACGAGCGATCCGGCATGGCGTAGAGCGCGAGCAGCCCGGCGTGGGTCAAGAACCCGGCGTACTTGCTGGGGTCGAGCTCGACCCGCTCGAATTCGTCGGTGGTTGGACCTGTGACCCCATAAAAGAACGCCAGCTGCTTGTTCATCATGGTGTAGTTGGCGGTAAACAGCACCTCGACGTTGGCGTCTTGCTCGAACACCGCGTCGTCGATGAACGCCTCGGTCTCGCGCCGCCACAACGAGAGCAAGTAGGGCCCGTAGTCGGGGTAGATCTCCGGGCTCTTGCCGTTGGCGGCGATATGCGTCTCGATCCGACCCAGTCCGAGCCACTGCCGGTGAAAGTTCTTGACCGCTTCGCGTGCGCGCGGAGTGTCCATCATGCGCCGGGCTTGGGCCTCGATCTGCGCCTTGGTCTGCAGCTCGTCCGCATCCGCCGCTTCGAACAGCGCCGCGTCGGGCATGGTGTTCCACAGCAGGTATGACAGCCGCGAGGCCAGCTCGTAGGAGGTCAGGGGGACGATGTCCTCGCCGCTGGGAGCGACGTCTTGCGCGCCAAATTCCACGCGATAGAGGAAATGCGGCGACTGCAACATCGCCTGCATGACCGTCTCGACCCCGACCGCGGGATCATAGGAGCTCTCACCCAGCCCGGTCCCCGTGATGAACAGGTCAATGTGGGCGCTGACCTCGTCTTCGGTCAGCGGCCGTCGATAGGCGCGCTTGCCAAAGCTACGAATGAAGGCCTCCGCATCGGCGCTGCAGCTCGCCGGATCCGGGGCGCCGCCGGCACAGGCCGGGAGCTGATCCATGAGCCCTGGTGCGTGGGTAATCGCGAGCTGCTCGGCCGCGCTCTCATAGTTCTCGGCGAGCAGCGGGCTGACGACCAGCGCGGCCGCCTGGTTGTCGAAGCTGCCGGCGACCTCGTCGGGCGGAAACGCGTTGGCGGGCTGGCTGCTGTCGCCCAATAGCTGGTAGATCGTGTTGTTGTACTCGACCCGGGTCAGGCGCCGGATCGGGGACGGGCCCGGCTCAATCGCTTCGCATCCCGGCAGGCCCTCGTCGTCGCCCGCGGAGTCGGCGTCTTGGCCGCTTGGGTTGCCCTGGCAGCCCGCCAGGCTCGAGGTGGCGGCGACAGCCAGAAGCCCAATCAAGGCTGGTAGTAATTCACGCATGTTCACGCTCACCTTGTTTCGACCATTGTCAGCACGCACTATATGCGCATTCGCGAATCTGACCCATGTGGTGCCAAAGCCGGTGAGGATCACCGACGCCGATCGCATCTCTAGGCACCGTACGCGGGGGTGTCAGCCCTGGCAAGCGCGGCGCGAACGAACGAAGGAGTTGCCGTCACTGTTGCGAGTGGACCTGTCGATAATGGCGACAATGTGCTCATGAGTCTGGAGTGGCCTCAGTCAATCTCGTGATCATGACGCGAATGCGTCGCCTGCCGCGCCGCGCTCTGGGCTGGAAATACAGTGACGCGGGTGAGTCGCGGCGGCGCGGCGGTGAAGCTGGGTTTGGCCACACTCCGCGAAGCCGCTGGGCCCCAACGTCAAATTGTGCGGACGCGCTTCGTAACTTCCGTGTCATGGTCCCGCCCGGAAATGGCCATGATCATGCACGACCTTCGAGTTCGATCAGTCAGCCTTGGGCTGTCCTTCTTGGCGGGGGCCTTCGGGCTCATTGGATGCGGTAGCGCCGATGATGGGGACGCGGGCATGGACGGCTCGGACGGCTCGGTGGGCGAGGCGGGCTCGGACGGGTCGCTCGCCTGCGATACGCCGCAGCTGTTCATCGACCGCTGCGGCGGCTCGATCTGCCACAGCAACGGCGAGTCGACGGCGGCGAGCTTGGATCTGACGTCTCCGGGGGTCGAGTCGCGCGTCTCGGGGGTCCCGGGCACGAACTGTTCGGGCCTGCTCGCGAACCCTGCCTCGCCAGAGGACAGCCTGCTCTATATCAAGGTCGACGACGCGCCAAGCTGCGGATCTCGGATGCCGGTCAACGGCACACCGCTCGACGAGGGCGAGATGGACTGCCTGCGCGATTGGATCTCGGGGTTGTTGCCGCCCGGCGCCGCGGACACCGGGAGCGAGGATCCGACCGAGGGCCCCGTGGGCCTGTGCGATCCCGGCAGCACCGAGGACTGCTACAGCGGCACGCCAGCGACCCTGAACGTGGGCATCTGCGTGGGCGGGGTGCGGACTTGCGCCAACAGTGGCGAGGCCTGGGGGCCGTGCGAGGGCGAGGTCACCCCGCAGGGCGAGGACTGCTTCACCGAGACCGTTGACGAGGACTGCGACGGGCAGATGCCCGCGTGCACCGAGCTGTGGAGTCGCAGCTTTGGCAACCCGTTGTCGCAGAGCCTGTCCAGCGCGGCGGTCGACTCGCTTGGCAATGTCTATGCGCTGGGCGACTTCGAAGGCGCGGTCAGCTTTGGTGGTCAGCCGCTGGTGGCGACCGGCGAAAAGGCCGATCTGGTGCTGGCAAAGTTCGATCTCTACGGCAACCCGCAGTGGAGCAAGCGCTACGGTGATAGCAGCAACCAGTATCCGGCAAAGATCATCGTTGACGCGGACGACAACCTGATTGTTGTGGCGCGGATCTATGGTCACCTCGACTTTGGCGGCGGCGAGCTCACGGGCAAGGGCGCCGCGGACGTCGTGATCGCCAAGCTCGACAGCGACGGCAACCACATCTGGAGCAACAGCTATGGCGATCTCGACCCCGATCGCGCGGAGCGAGTCGCCGTTGACAGCCAGGGCAACGTGCTGCTGACTGGCACCTTCACGGGCCAGGTCGACTACGGCAGCGGGATGTTCGAGAGCGCGGGCATGCGCGACGCGTTTGTGGTCAAGCTCGACGGGGATAACGGCGCGCACGTGTTCTCGCGCCAGATCGGCGGGCCCGGTGATGACTATGGGTTTGGGATCGACGCCGACGCCAACAACAATGTAGTGATCGCCGGTCGCTTCCAGGACTCGATCCCGCTCGGTGGCGGCATGGACAGCGCCGGTGAGCGTGACATCTATCTTGCCAAGCTCAGTCCGCTCGGCGCGGTGCAGTGGAGCAAGCGCTTCGGCGGGTCCGGTGACGACGAGGTCCACGACGTGAAGGTTCGCGATCAGACCGGTGACATCGTGATGACCGGGTCGATGTCCGAGACCGTGAGCTTCGGCGGATCGGACCTCGTCAGCGCCGGGCTGCGCGACATCTTCTTGGTGACCCTCGACTCGAGCGGCGACCACGTGTGGAGCAAGCGATTTGGCGACGCAGAGGACCAGTTCGCGGTCACCTACGCGATCAACACCTGGCTGACCCTCACCCTCGACGCGGCCGGCAACATCTACCTTGGCGGGGCGCTGTATGGCTCGGCCAGCTTTGGTGGCGCGATGTTGACGGCGGCGAGCATGAACCCCGACGTGTTCTTCGCCAAGCTGACGTCTGGCGGCGACCTGATGGCCAACAATCGATTTGGCGGGATCGGCACCGACATCGGCTTGGACATCTCGGTGACGAGCACGGGCTATGTCGTCATGGCTGGGCGATCGTTTGCGAGCTACGTCGACTTTGGGGTCTCGGGCATGGTCCAAAACGCTGGGCTGGACGACGGCTTCATCGTCAAGCTGATGCCCTGAGCTGGTTGTCGAGCCCCCGCGAGGGGGCGCTACTTCGTCAGCTCGAACCCGAGCGTTGTCGAGCGCGAGTCATCGAGTCATCGAGTCATGGCGCAGCACGACCGCGGCCGAGCCGTTCAGGGCAGCTGGCCCGGCGTCGAGCGGCCCTGCGGGTGAGACCGCCAGCGATCGGGCAGGTCGCAAGCGTCGGCGCCCGCGATGACGCTGCGCCCATTGTGGGCGCTGGCCCCGGTGTCGATCCAGTTGGCGTAGGTCGAGATCGGCGTGGGCCCGTGCGCGGTGGTTGTCCACAGGGTCACGGGCTCACCCACGTTCTTGAGCCCGGACGCGCCGATGCTGGCGTCGACGACGAGCACCTTGGTGCTTGGCGGGGGCGCGGGGTCGACAGCGTCGTCGGCGGTCCAGCCAGACGCGACCACGATCGCGAGCTCGGAGGGGCCCAGCGCGACGCTGGGCAACGGGTCTCCTGGGAGATCCTCGCCCGCGAGCCACGCTTGTTGCAGCTGGGCAGGGGACACGTCGGCGAGGTACAGGCCGCTCAGATCGGCGCCATCGGGGCCCGCGAGGAGCTCGACGAATTCCGCGTGGGGTTCGGGGCCGCTGGGGTTGGCGAGCACTTCGGTGATGCGGACTCGCGGCACGGAAGGGTCAAATCCAGGCCCGGCGACCAGCTGGCCGTGGTGTTGGCTGGTGTTGTCGGCGAGGTCGCGCAGCTCGAGTGACCAGGCGATCAGATCCGCGGGGAGCACCGCGGCGTCGAGCTCGAGTCCGATGTAGCCACTGGCTGGGATCGTGGCGCGGCGCTGCTGCTCGTCGACGCTGAGGATCGCCTCGACGGGCTCACCTGCGTCGATCCAGACCGCCAGGCAAGGTCCGCTGAGGTGGGCGATCGGCTCGGCCTCGGGCGGCGTGTCGTCGGGGCCGGCGCCGGATCCAAACCAGGTCTCGCGCGAGGCTGCCGGGAGCAGGGCAGGGCGACCCAGGCGATCGACGAGCGAGCCGCCTGCGGGCCGGTAGCGAGTATGGGGCGCCAACAATTGGGCCGGGCGCCAGCGCAGGCAGGTGCCGGGGGCCCAGCCTGGACACGCGCTTGGGTCCACGAGCGCGATGCTGGCGTTGCCGTCTGCGGCCTCGAGCTCCAAGCGCGCGTCTGGCTGCGGCAGCGGGACCGGCGGCCACAGCTTGGTCTGAACGTGGGCGAGGTTGGTCGCAACGTCGAGGCTGCCCGCGGCGGGGGCGACCAGCTGTGGCTCGGGGCCTGCGCTGCCCGGCCCGGCGGTGACGAGGTCCCGCTGCCACACGACGGCGCGCTCGTAGTCATCGACGAGCGGCGCGCCCCCGCGGTCGCGCACGGCCGGGCCGATCAGCAGGGTGTAGCGACGGTGGGCATCTAGCGGCCGGCGCGGACGCAGCAGCAGGCGGGTGTCGTCGTCGTGGAGCTCATGCTCGAGGGTGACGACGTGGGCCTGGCCAGGGTCGAGCTCGCCGCGCTCGAGCGCGCTGCGATCGCCCGACGACAGCGACTGCGCTTGGCAGCGACCGCGCTCGCAGCTGCCTTCGTCGCAGATCGGGGTGAGGCTGCAGGGTGCGTCGAGGATGTCCCAAGCGGCGAGCACGACGCTGCCCGCGTGCACGGTCGCCGGGTCGATCGGCTCGCTGAAGGTCACGCTGAGGGTGGGCAGCACCGAGAGCTCGATGCTGCGCGGCCCCGCGAGCGAGCTGTCGACGACCCGCGGACCGTCGAGGTCGACCTGCGGCGGCGCGGCGAGGCAGCTGGTGGTGACCACGAGGCAGACGAGGGCGCAGGTCAGGGCGAGCGAGTGGGGCGGGCGTGAGGGGTGCACGCCTGGCTATCGGCCCGCGCGAGCGGGCGTTGCAGAAAAACTGCAGGTGAGCTCGTGGGCGACTTGTGCATGTGGCGTCTATTCGTCGATGAGTAGCTCACAGTTGTCGAGCCCGGTGAGCTCGTGGGCGATCAGCTCACGGGTGTGGCCACGCCCATGCGCGTGGACGCGCGACCAGTCCCCGTGCTCCGCTTCGATGTCCACGATTAGATCGCCGCGGCGCAGACGCAAGCGCGAGATGCTGCGGCAGCGAGAGGCTCGCAGCATTGCGAGCCAGCCTGCGACCTGCAGCGGGCCTTGGGTGTCCTCGGGGAGCACCAACTCGAGCTGCTCGAGATCTTGCAGCAGCGGGCTCGCAAGCCGCCGCGCCCACGACTCGAAGCCGCCACCGGAGTGGGGCTCGGAGCCAACGCGGTTCATCGCTACTTCGCGGAGATCAGGTAGGCCCTGGACGTCGGAGTTGATCGGGTTGCCGTGGCGGTCGAACCGCTGAATGGACAGACGGCGACGTGCGGCCCAGCGATCCGAGTCGGTCACGACCAAGCGACGCACGCCGGGGATCGGTGGCTCCGCCTGTCGCAGTGACGCGGCGTTGCGTTCCTCGTCATGGATCTCCGTCAGCGAGCGCATGGTCGACGAACGCAAGATCACGGCCGGCGCCGCGACCAAGCTCTGGAAGGTCGCCCACTCGGGCGCGTCGATGTACACGCCGGGGTTGCGGAGCCTGCGACGCAGCACCCCGTGGACGGGGAAGCCGTTGGCGAAGCGAACGCTCCGCGAGACGAACGCGCTGGCGATCCGGCCAAGCCACGCGGTCTGGTGAGCCGAGCGCAGCTTGGCGATCCGCCTGTGGATCGCCGGGCTGCTGTGTTCGGCGGCGAGCAGCTGCAGGTTGATGAACTCGCCGCGTGGATCACCGCGCTGCTCCAGCCAGTCAGCGTAGATTCGGCGTTGGTCGAGATCGGCTGGGTTGGCGTAGACATTGGCGAGCAGCGTGACGCCCTGGTCCGCGACGCCTTCGCTGATCACCTTCGCTAGCGCGGCAACGGTGGCGGCCTGCTCCGGGGACAGGGCGATCGCCCGCTTGGCGATCGCCCGTTGGATCGTGGTGATCGTGCGTCGGGTGCCGCCGGTCCGGCGGCTGAAGCCGTATGGGGGGTACAGATCACGTGGTCCCCTGTCGTGCTCGAGCGCGGGGAGGGAGCGCGGATCGGCGTGGGCTCGGAGCACGCGGTGCATCGCCGTCCAGGTCTTGCTGCGCGGGCTCGCGGTCCAGTGCAGCACCCCACGCAGGATCGCGCTGGCGATCCGTGGATCGGGTGGGAGCGCGGCGAGCTGCTGCAGGCGCGGGCACACCTCGGGGCCGGCGCCTTCGAGCACGCGCTCGAGCAACAGGCCGCGCTCCGCCAGATCACCCGCGCGCAGTCGGGTCGTCCAGGCTTCATCGAAGTCGCGCCGGCTGCCGGTCGGGAGCGCCGGGTAAGCGCCGCTGAGCTGGGCCGAGAGCGCCTCGATCAGGGATGCGATCTCGGGGGCCCGATGCTCGGCCCAGACGCTCAACAGGCACGCCAACGCTCGCTCGGGGTGGCGGCCACGAAGATCGGCGCCGACACGCTCGAGCGCTTGCGCGGTGTCGAGCGCTGGTGATTGGTTGCGGCGTCCCATGCACGCCAAGAACTACTGCAACGATAGAGCATTGACCCGGGCGCATCTGCGAGGCGCGACCCGAACATCTTCGGCGAAGCTCAGCGCAGCAGCTGCAGTTGCCTACCAGAGGAAAGCAGGCGTAAAGCGTGACGCCGGGGTGTCACTGGATTCGTTGGTGCCCGGGAGTTCTCGAGGTCGACTGCTTTTCGTCTATAGTCCGGCTTCGTGTTTACCTCGATCCTCGCGAACCCGACACCGGCAGCAACCTCCAGCCTGCTGCTGATCCCTCTACTGACCTTCGCGCTCGCGGCGTGTGGCTCGGAACCGGAAGGGGACAGCGCCGCAGATGAGACCGGGACCTCGACCGAGACCGGCGACGGTGATGGTGATGGTGATGGTGATGGTGATGGTGATGGTGATGGTGATGGTGATGGTGATCCCGGCGACGGCGACGGGGATCCCGGCGACGGGGACGGAGATGGCGACGGCGACGGCGACGGCGACGGGGATGGAGATGGCGACGGCGATGGCGACGGAGACGGGGGCATCGTCGGCCTAGCGACCGGCACCGGCTATTCGTGCGCGCTTCGTGGAACCGGCGCGGTCGCCTGCTGGGGCTTCAATGAATATGGCCAGCTCGGCGACGGCACCACGACCAATCAGCTCACCCCGGTGACCGTCCTCGACCTGAGCGACGCGGTCGAGATCGCGGACGGCTCCGGTTGGTTTACCAGCTGCGCGCGGCGCATGAGCGGCGCGGTGGTCTGCTGGGGGAGGAACGACCACGGCCAGCTCGGCGACGGGACCACGACGCACAGTGAGACGCCGGTCGGCGTATCGGGTCTCGTCGACGCCGTCGCCCTCGCCACTGGCGTGCAGCACAACTGCGCGCTGCGGGCTGGCGGCACCGTGGTCTGTTGGGGCTCCAACGCCCGCGGACAGCTCGGCGACGGCACCATGACCGACAGCCTCGTGCCGATCGCGGCCGTGGGCCTCACCGACGCCATCGCGGTCAGCGCGGGCTGGCGTCACACCTGCGCCCTGCACCCGGATGGCTCCGTCGAGTGCTGGGGGGGAAACCAAAACGGAGCGCTCGGCGACGGGACCACGGACGACAGCCTGGTTCCGGTCGCGGTCTTGGATCTCACCGACGCGGTCGAGATCGCGGCGGGCTTCCGACACACCTGCGCGCGACGCATGAGCGGCGCGGTCGTGTGCTGGGGTCGGAACACGAATGGAGAGATCGGAGACGGCACCACGATCGATCGACACACGCCGGTCGCGGTCGTGGGCCTCGCCGACGCCGTCGAGCTCGGGTTGGGCAACGGCTGGAGCACCTGTGCACGACGCGAACCAGGCACCGTCGCTTGCTGGGGGGGCAACGACTCCGGCGCGGTCGGTGATGGCACCACGATCGACCGGCACACGCCGGTCGCGGTCGTGGACATCACCGACGCGGTCGAGATCTCGCACGGCGACTTCCATGCTTGTGCGCGGCTCGAGTCTGGCGCCATCATGTGCTGGGGGAGCAACGGAGCCGGAGGGCTCGGCGATGGCACGTTGATCGATCGCTTGACGCCGGTGCCCGTGATCGGGCTCTGAGCTCGCGCGGTGGAGCGTCGTCTATCGAAGCTCCGCGGCGCGTTTGACTCGGGTCCCCCGTCGTGCAGAACCATGTTATGCAGCCCGCTCCCGGGTGCCATCGTCATGCTACACATCCGAGCCTCCCAAATGCAGGCGTTCGCGGACGCGGCCCAACAGCGCTTCGAGGCCCAACAGGTCGCACGCCTGCTCGCGGCCGACGCCACACTGGACGAGGCGCCGATGCGCCAACTCGTGAGCCGGGTCGTGCGAAACGCGTTGGCGTGGGGGATCGACGAGGAACAGGACGTCGAGGCCTTGATCGACTGGGCGCGAGTCGAGGGCCCCGACTTCCACCTGCTCGAGGGACGCGAGGAGCTGCGCGAGCTGCTCGAGGATCCACAGATCGCCGGCTTCGCCAAAGTCGACGTGCTGCGTGAGGACCTGTTCGAACCAAAGGGCCAGGCGAATGGGTAGAATCCGCGGCACCACCGAGCCCTGTCCAAACGCCAAGTGGGACATCCAGGTGCTGCTTCGGCCGCGCCACGGGGGGTCCCCGGAGGGCTTCAGGACCACCCTCACGGGCCCGACCCCGGGTCCAGGAGGCGGCGACGACATATCGGGCGGCAGCGTTCGCTACAACAACCGCGCCCCGGGCACCTACACGCTCACGCTCACCCACCCGCATCCGCAGCTGTGGGAACCTCTTGCCCCGGTCACGCTGAATCTTGGCGCCGATAGTGGCAAGAAGACCCACCGCTTCCAACCAGCACCCAAGACGAACACCGTCACCCCGAAGATCGAATTGGACGTGGCCAAGTCGTGGGTGGGGGCCGGCGCCGTGCAGGTCACGCTGTCGATCGCGCAGACGGATCCGGGCGTCGGATTCGGCTTGGGCGGCACCCTCTCGACCACCGACGCCCACCTCGAGTTGTTCAGGGACGCGGACTTCAACACCCCCTTCGTGCTCGACCACGCACGATCGGCCGTGATCACCAACGCGGAGCTCACCCACGGGCTCTCGCTCTACGCCCGCGGTCAGTCCGTCGGCGCGCTGGATCTCCAGCTCACCCTCGACACGCCCCCACGTGACAACATCGCTGCGCGGCACACCAAGATCGGGGGCCAGGTCGACGCCCACGTCGACGTGCTGCCCGAGCTGCCCGTGCTGACCTTCGTTCGCAGCGCAGACCAGAGCGTGGTGACCGACATCGAGCTCGCGCAGGGCGAGCGCTGCGGGGTCGAAGTGCGCTGCAGTCAGCAGCTTGGCGCCGGTTTCAACGTGCACCTCGTCTATCCCGGGGCCGAGGCCAAGACCCGGCCCGCGACCCGCTCGGTGATCGACACCGATTACCTCTACCTCAGCCGTGTGCGGCTCGCCAAGGGCGTCGATGGCATCGAAGATCCCCTTCACGAGCTGTGCTCGGGCGATCCCCTGCTGCTCCCCTGCGCCGACGGAGCCTGGGACGGCCAGGCCGCGCCCCCCTTCCTCGCCGTCGAAAAGATGACCGTCGTGGGGCTCGAGTGGGGCAACGGCGACGAGCAGCTCGAAGCGCGCCTCGTCGACGGCAGCGACAACGTGATCTGCACCGCGCGCCTCACCATCAAGATCAATGAACCGGACGTGGGTCGGGGATCCTACGGCGTCCTGGCCAACAAGAACGCCGATGACTTCAAGGCCGCAGACGCGGACTTCGAGCTCATCTACGCCAAGTCGGGCGCGACCGCGGACACGGTCAGGGTCGGGGTCTGCGACACCGGCATCTTCGACGACTCGGCGGGGGCAAACTACCTTCAGCCGCGCGTCGTCGACGGGCACTTCTTCTCGACCGACGACACAGAGGATCGGCCGACCGCCGCCTACGACACCTTTGGGCCCATCCTCGACGCCTCGCCATCCAAGCACGGCACCAACGTCGCGGCCCAGGCTGCGTGGGGCTCGACGCGGATCGAGCTCATCGACGTCATGGTTCAAAGGGGCCAGACCATGGGCGACATGAACGCCGCGCTGACCAAGACCGCCTTCGAGTGGGCCGGCTCCCGGGGCGCAGCAATCGTCAATTGTAGCAAGGTGATGCACTACAATACCGACGAGGCAGAGCAGGCGCTCACCGCCTACCCGAATACACTCTTTCTCGCCACCGGCGGCAACACCTCCGCCTGCTTCCCCTTTCATTACGGCGAACTGGGCGGGAATGAAGCGGTTCGCAAGGCCTTCAAAGGCGACTGCGGCATCGAGGGCTTGCCGCGGGTGTTCACCAACACGCTGTTGGTCGGCGGTCACAACACCGGTCCCAAACACCACGACTCGCGCGGCTACGGCCCGGGCATCGACGTCATGGTCTACTCCGACGACATGACCCTCTACACGCCGCAGGCCCTCATCGAGGCCTTCCGGCTGCCCGCGATCGAGGGCGTCCGGCGCGACACCCTGCTCGCGCTCGGGACCAAGCGGGACGCCCTCAACGGCGAGCCTCCGACGGTCTCGGGCGAGCTCCCCTTCACCAAGCGCTTCCTGTTCACGAATCTCGAGAGCCGGAAGGACGACCTCAGCCTCAAGGAGCAGCAGCAGTACCAGGAGCTGCTCTTGATGAAGCAGGCCCGCCCAAACCCGAAATACGTCGAGCGCCAGCTCTATATCGACAGCAAGACCTTACTCGAGAGCTGGCCATGGCCGGCGGGGGGCCTGGCGGCGGGCCGCGATCAGGTGATTGGCTGGCTCAAGAGCTTCATCAAGCTCGGGAAGAGCATCGGGACCCTCACGCCCCCCGAGGACGCGATCACCGGTGCCTGGGATGTCGCCTCATGGGGCGCCGTCAAGGCTGCCCCGCACCTGATCCGTCAAAACACGATCGGCTACTGGTTTGACGCTGACGTCAAGACCAAGAGCCTCGAGCGGGCGCTCGCCGAGATCGAGGGCGCCGAGGACGGCTCGGGGGTCGCGTCCGACGCGGGGGTCTCGTTCGGGCTGCCGATCGTCGCCAATGTGGCCGCCAAGGCCAAGCTGATCCGCAGCACCCTCGAGGCCAACCATCTCAAGCGCCTGCTCATCGACACCTCGGACTACACGCGCGGGTTCGAGAGCGAGTGTCTCGCCAAGGGCGTCATCAACCCGCTGCGCGCCTACTTCGCGGCCTACGACAACGCCGTGGTCGCCGACGGCACGGACCCAAGGTCGGCCCCGCCGCCCGTCGACCTCACGATCGATGAAGCGCGTCGAATCTACTACTACTTCTACTACATGAACGCGGAGGGCAAGCGCACCTATGAGGCGATCAAGGACAAGCTGAAGGCCACCTACGCAGCGATGGACGTCGACCTCATCGAGGCCGAGCCGCCGATCCAGATTGGCGAGGAGCCGCTCTCTTACGTCACCAAAGGCAAGATCAAGAACCGGAACTGGCAGCAGGTCGTCGACCTGGGGCAGCCGCTGGTCCACGCCCCCAAGCACCTGCGCCTGCTGCTCCTCAACCAGTGTGGCCACGTCGAGGACGCCAAAGAGTTCCACAGCTGCGAGTGGAAGGACCCCGACTGGGAGGCGAAGAACGAGGCGGAGCACAGCTACTTCGGCGCCACGTTGACCAAGTACTCCCACGTGACCGCGATCGCCAGTGATCTAGCCAGCTGGAATTGCACGATCGAGATCCGCGATGTGGAGAGCAGGCGGCTGTTCCCGTCGATCGTGGATCACGTGGTCGATCGCATCCGCGTCGGTGATGCGGATGACAGCGAGGTGATTGATCCCTCGACCTACGTTACGACCTGGGTCAGCCCAACCCAGGTTCGCGTGACGGTGACCGACGCAACCACCGTTGGCGACATCCGCACGGGCAAGAACGTCTACGTCGAGGTGCGCGTCGTTCAACAGCTTGGCGGCAGCCGGGACGAGGGCAGCAACAACGTGTTCATCACCAACAAGTACCACGCCGGGCCCAACGGCACGCCCGAGGCCAATGACTCGATCCTCGTGCTCTTCATGCATGAGATCGGCCACGCCCTCGGGATGGTGCCCGACACCCACGCGCACCACTACGAAAACGCTCACGGCGGCCAGGGGCATCACTGTGCGTTCAACAGCCAGGACGTCGCCAACGCGGTCGCGGCCTCGGACTACCAGATCCCCGGCGACGGAAGCACCCACGTCAAGGTGCCGACGGCCATTGTCGACCCGAGCCGCGGGCCCAACCCGCCATGTGTCATGTACCACACGCGCAGCTCCGTCCATCACACCTCGGAATTTTGCGCGGTCTGTGTGCAGACCGTCAAGGATCTCGACGGCGCCACCTGGCAGTGGTGACGACGCTCGCCTGCGGCTGAGCGCGACGGCTCGCGCCCGGCCGACCCCACCGAGGCTAGGCCCGCAGGCCGCAGGCGGCGTCACGAAGGGCACCTGGATGTGTGTTGGTGCTCAGCCGACGTGCCGCGCGATCGCGGCGCTCAGCCCTTCCCACAGCCACGCGTAGCGATCCGCGTGGGTCATCAAGTCGGCCCACAGCGCCGGCGGATCTTGCTCGAGCGTGTCGTGACGCAGCACGTCGGCCCAGTCGATACACGCGGCCTGCAGCGACGCGTGGTCGGGGTTACTAGCCTGAATCTCCTGCAAGAAGCGCTCGGCCATGAGCCCGTAGCCCAGGGTGCTCGGGTGCGCGTGATCCAGGCCAACGAGCCCACCGCTCTTGCGCCGCGCGCCATCGGGCTGCTTCTCCACCGTGTAGGGCAGGATCGAAGGCGGCCGCTCGAGCTCCAGCAGCGGGTGCACACAAAATCCACGCTTGCCCAGGTAGTCGCGCAGCGGCTTGCCGGGGTCGTCGTGGTAGTCGTTGCGCTTGACCGCGAGCTCGTCGAAGGTCTGCGCGATGTCGACGACCGTCCAGCCCTGCGCGGTGGCCAGCGAGCGGATCGAGCCATTGAATGCGTCGATCCGCTCGTCAATGTGGATGACCTGATCGCGGGTGAGCAGCTGCGCGAACGCCCCCGAGCGATTCCCTTCATTGCGAAAGAACCGCCCATAGTGGTCGTAATACTTGCCCCGCTGGGTACCCAGCCCATTGGTCAGGGGCAGGATCGTCACGTGGGGGACGGTCCCAACATAGACTTGGCCGCGCCCGGGATTGCTTGAAAGGATCTGCGCGACCTCGTCGACGAGCTGGGCATAGTCGCTATGAAACTGGGCCGCCGAGGTCAGGTTGAACTCGCGGCGCGCGGTCTGATCCGTGCCGCGAAAGCTGCTGGGCATGTCCGCGACCTTCATCTCGAGCACGGTCGCTAGGCAGTCGTTGGCGCCAAGCCACAGCGTGAGCAGATCGATCGGCTCTTCGGCCGCGAGCGCCCGCAGGTTGTCGAGGATCGTCGCGTTGGCGCGCGCGGGCAGGCCGGCTGGGTTGAGCACCTGCTGGGCCGAGCGGTACATCGGCGCGCACGGGAGCGCGAGCAGGTCGTCGTGGATCAGGCCCTCTTCCTGCCTGACGAAGGCTGCACACGCGCGGGACGTGAGCCGCAGCGCGTCGCCGACCCGAAACCCCCACGCGCCGAGGTTGTGAAAGTACGTGTCGGATCCGCTGGGCTTCGAACCGGGTCCGCGCTCGTAAAAATCTTCGATCTCGTCGACGTACGCGGGCACCAGCTTGGGCAGCCGCAGCAGCAATTCACGAGTCTCGACGGTGTCCCCGATCTCGCGCTGCAGGTGCCGCAAGAGATCCTCGAGGTTGAGCGGGTGACCGGCCCCCAGAAACTCCGGGACCCGGTGCTGCGTTGGGACCTCGAGCCCGAGGCCGCGGGCCAAGATCGCGGGGAACGACCAGTTCGGCCGCTGCATCGCCCCGTGCAAGAACCCTTGGGTCAGGCTGTCTCCAAGCGCAACGAGGGTCAGCGGGGCCACGCCTGACCGTACTCTCGCCGCGGCGATCGGGACAACTCAAAACGGGACGTCGATCGCCTTGCACAAGAACGAGACGTAGGGCTGGGTGAGAGCGAAGCGCGCGACGACCAAGTCGACCGCTTTCGGACCCAGGATCTGATCGAGGCTCAGCTTGCACACCGCGATGTGGTCTTTGCGGCGCAGGTCGTCGATCAGCGGGTGGTCTTTGGCGAAACCGCGCGGCGGTCGGGTCAGGCTCTCGCCGCCCAGCTCCCAGTGGGCGACGAACTTGGGGTTGTCCCGGGCTCGCTTCCAGGCGGGGCCCTGCGCGGCGATGCGCTGGCGGATCAACCCGAGCGACTCCGAGTCGGGATGCCAGGTGCCCGCGGCCAAGAACACCCCCTCGGTGTCCACGTGCACGTAAAACCCCGGCGCGTGGACGTCTTTGCCGACCTCGTGGCGAAACTGGATCCCGAGGTTGGTCTTGTACGGGGTCTTGTCCGCCGAGAAGCGCACGTCGCGATGAATGCGCATCAGCGAGCCGCCGACCTTCTTGTCGCTGGCGACGAAGTGCTTGGAGAGCTTGCGGAGCTTGGGCTCGACCGCGCGGATGAAGGCGAGCGCTGGCTCGCGGACCTGCTGCTCGTAGCGCTGCTTGTTGGCCTGGAACCACTCGCGGTTGTTGTCGATCGAGAGGTCGCCAAGGAACTGCACGAGGTCGGGCGTGAACCCCGAGAACTTCTGCGGTTGTGCGGATTTTTTAGCTGTGGCCATGGGGAGGTCCTGGGGCGAGGGCGGCGAGGGCGAGCTCGTGGTCGCTGCAGGGGAGCTGCTGGCCGGCGATCTCTTGGTGGCGCTCGTGACCCTTGCCTGCGATCAGGACCAAATCCTCGCACGCGCCAGAGTGGATCGCGCTGGCGATCGCTTGGCGGCGGTCGAGCTCGACCTCGTGACGGGCGCCGCCCAGCCCCTGGCGCAGACCTTCTACGATCTGAGCGGGGTCTTCGTGGCGCGGGTTGTCATTCGTCAGCCACACGTGGTCGGCGACGCGCGCGGCGGCGCCAAGCGGGGGGCGCTTGGCTGGATCGGTGTCGCCGCCCGATCCGATCACGAGGATGATGCGTCCCGAGCACAGGGCGCGCGCGCTGTGGAGCGCGGCCGTGAGCGCCTCGGGGGTGTGGGCATAGTCAATGAT
Organism: Enhygromyxa salina; assembly: GCF_000737335.2. Classification (GTDB taxonomy): domain Bacteria; phylum Myxococcota_A; class Polyangia; order Nannocystales; family Nannocystaceae; genus Plesiocystis; species Plesiocystis salina_C. The sequence goes on from NZ_JMCC02000050.1 coordinate 24,374, forward strand.
CACCCGCGGGGCACTGGCGTGTGGGCTTGGGGGCTGGATCAGCTCGAAGCGACCCGGTGGCGGGGTGGCGTTGGCGATCGCAAGCGCGGCCGCGTGGCCGTTGATGCCCAGCGCGAGGCAGGCGAGCAAGGCGGCGGCGGCGTTGGGGGCTTGAAAGCGGGGGAGCGCGCGCAACTTCAGGGTGCGCGGGATCGGGCCAAGCTCGGGGGCGGCCGCCAGCTCGAGTTGAAGGCCGCTCCATGTTGGGGTCGCGCTCAGGATCCGCAGGTGGATCGGCACCGCGAGCTCGACCGCCTCTGGCCCGGCGAAGTACAGGGCGCGGACACCCGCCGGGAGCACCTCGGCGATCAGCGAGGTGTGTGGATCGGCAGCGTTGAGCACCGCCACGCCACCCGGCGGCAGGGCGACGAACAGCTGGGCCTTCGAGGCCAGGTAGTGCTCGAACGAGCCGTGGGTCCGCTGGTGATCGTGACCCAGGTTGGTGAACACCCCCACGCGAAACGGCCAGGCGCGGGCGAAGCCAAGGCCCAAGCTGGCGGACGTGGCCTCGATCGCCGCGCGCCGCCCCCCGCGATCGTACAGGCGCCGCATCAGCTGCAAGAACGCATCGTGGTCGGCCGGCGGTGAACCATGCTCGTCGCCAAACCCCGAGCTCACGGTGGTGACGTGGGCGATCGGATCATCGACGTCAGCGGCCAGACCCGCGCAGACGAAGCGCGTGGTCGAGGTCTTGCCGTTGGTCCCCGTTACGCCGACCGAGGTGATCTCGCTGGCCCATGGCGGCGGCGGCGGGTAGACGTTCACGAGTTGCCTAGCACGGGGCTAGAAGTTCCACAGATCCGAGACGCAAAACGAGACCTCGCAGAATTCCTGAATGCAGCTCGCAACCCGCTCGACGTTGTGGGGCCGGACCGCCGACAGCGCCTGCTGACACGTGAACACGTCCAGGCTGCCGCCACAAAACGAGCTCATCGACTCACAATTCGGCCGCGTGCGGGGGTCCACGCAGGTGGCCTGGAGCCCGGCGCCGGTGCACTGCTGCCAGATCTGCCAGTCGCAGATCGCCTGGGTGCCGCTGGCCGCGAGCATGCAGTCGACGGCGGCCTCGGCCGCGCGCGGCTGCATGAACTCCGGGAATTTTCGGCACAGGGCCTGGGTGGAGTCAAAGCTCTCGCAGTGGCTGCCGGGCGCCTTCAACGAGCAGGACTTGGGTTGGCCCGCGCTGTTGTTGCAGTCTGGGTCGGCGCTTGGCCTGGGCTTGTCTTCGGTGCCCGGCTCGATCTCCAGCCACACCGAAGGACCGCCGGTTGGCTGACCGGTCTGGGAGCTCAGGTGCGCCTGGGCTGGGTCGGCGGGCGCCTTGGGATCTTTCGCGCCGCGGGCTGCCTTCGCCCCGCTGCCGACGTTGGGGTTGGCGGAGTGCGCTTGATTGCAGGCGGCCGCGGCGAGTGACGCGGTCAGGAACAAAAATCGGGAGCGGTCGACGTGCATGGCGACGGGCTCAGTAGACCACGAGTTCGTCGAGCTCGCGCTGCTCGATCTCACCGAGCTCCGCGAGCGCGCTCATGTTGGTTCGAGCGAGGTCCCCGACGACGACCAGGGCTGGGCCCGCGGTCGCCAGCGGCTGGACGAACGCGCCGAGATCCTCGAGCGTGAGCTGCTCGAGCGCGGCGAAGTTGGCCGGCCCCGGATCGGCCTCCAGGCCGCGCAGCCGCCAGCTCTCGAACGCGAACCCGTAGGCACGAAAGCGGACCCGGCTCGACAACATGCGCTCGAGCGCCGAGGCCCGGGCCCGCTCGAAGCGCTGCTGCTGCAGGGGGAATTCGCGGAACAGACCCAGCACCACGGCGGCCGCCTCGACGCTGCGATCGGGCCGCGAAGCCAAGCTCGCCCAGATCAGGTTTTGGTCGCCCACCCGCGGGCCCGCCGTGTGCCCGCCGTGCGCCGCGTAGGCCAGGCCCCGCGACTCACGAACCTCTTGAAACACCAGCCCGGCCGAGCCGCCCACATACTCGTGAAACAGCCGATAGATCGCCGAGCGGCTGGGGTTGTAGGGCTCGCTTGGCAGGTACAGCCCGATCTTGGTCTGCGCGGCTTCATGGTGGACCACGAAGATCCGCGCCCGCTCGGCCGGCTGGGCGTTGAAGCGCAGCGGCTCGTACGCGGGGGGCGCGAGCGGCGAGGGCTCGTCGAGGCCAAGCAGATCAACCAGGGTCTGACGCTCGTGCGGCCCGGCGTAGACGCTGACACGCGCGTGGCTCAGCAGCTTGCCCGGCGCCGCGCACAAGTCGTCCAGCTTCAGGCCCAGGACCTCGTCGTTGGTCAGCGCCTCGCACAAGTACGGGCTCTTGGCCCCGCGCAGCGCCCACTGCTTGAGCGTGGTGAACTTGAAGTCGGTGGTGTCGCGTCGCTGCGAGCGCTTGCCGACCACGTCCTCGGCCCAGCGCGCGCGCTCGGACTCGCTGAGCACCGGCGCGCGCAGGCGTTCCTGCACGAGCGGGAGCAGCTTGGCCAGGGTTGGCGCGCGCCCAGCCATGATCAGATCCGTCTGCTGGCGGCGGCAGTCGACGGCGACCGCCGCGGCTTCACGAAACAGCGCGCGCCGATAGCCCTCGAGGTCGAGCTTGCCCACGCCCGCCCGAGACCACAGCGCCAGCGCCTTGCTGAAGGTGGGATCATGGGCGCTGCCAAGCCCCACCCGCACGCTCAGCTGAAACAGATCGTTGTTGGGGTTGGGGGTCCGATACAGCAGCCCGGCGGCCGTCGTGCTGCGCTCGGTGTGCTCGCCGACCCGCAGCACCTGCAGCTCGATCGGCGGGGCCGGCATCGCCAGGACCTCGTCCGACATCTGCGAGCGCGAGTCGGCGTCGAGCTGCAGCTCGCTCAGGCCAAACACGGGGATCTTGCTGACCGGCGGCTCGCCGGCCCTGCGCTCGGCGATCACGTGATCGTTGCCCAACCACCGGCGCGCGGCCTCCACGACCTGGTCTTTGTTGATCAGCGCGAGCTTGGCCAGGCGGGTGCGGACCGCGTCCCACTCGCGCTCGTGGGTGAACGCGTCGAGCATCACGGCCGCGCGCGCGCTGTTGCTCTCGAGCTTGCGCAGCTCGCCGACCTCGAAGTTGGCGATCAATTCGTCGAGGTCCGACTGGGCGAACTCGCCGTCGCGCAGGGCCTGGACCTGCTCGCGCAGCAGCGCCTCGACCTCGGCCAGGCTCTGGCCCACGCGCGGCCGGCCCCACACGGTCTCGGTCCCGCCGAGCATGCGCAGGTTGGGGTAGGCGCCCGCGCTACGGACCAGCTGCCGCTGCTCGAGCCGGGTGTCGAGCAGGCCCGTCGAGTTGTTGTCGAGCATCATGTCGGCCAGCATGAGAGGATCGGCGTCCTCGTGCTCGCGCGGGACCGTGCGCCAGATCAGTCGGATCTCTTCGTCGCCGCGGTGGACGACGTCGACCCGCGCTTGCCCGCTCAGGGGCGCCAGGGCAGGGGCCTCGCGCGGGGGCAGCGGGGCCGCGCGCAGCCGACCAAACTGGGCCTGCACGATCTCCAGCGCCTCGGCGGGATCGAGATCGCCAGCCAGCACCACCGCCATGTTGTTGGGCACGTACCAGCTCGCAAAGAAGCGCTCGGTCGCCGCGATCGAGGGCGCGAGCAGGTGCTCGACGTCGCCAAGCACATCGCGGCTGTAGGGGTGCCCGGCCCAGACCAGCTGGTTCGCGGCCATCGACAGCACCCGGCCCGGGTTGTCGAGCGCGCGGTTTTTTTCTTCGATGATCGTCTCGAGCTCGGTTGGGAACCCGCGGAACACTGGCTCGGTGAACCGGTCGGCCTCGAGCCGGGCCCACGCGCGCAGCCGGTTGCTGGGGATGTCGACCACGTACACGGTGCGGTCGTGCGAGGTGAAGGCGTTGAAGCCCTTGGCGCCGAGTCGGCCGTAGACCTGCTTGAGCTCGTTGGCGATCGCCCAGCGGTTGGCGGCTTGGTTCGCGTCGTCGATCTGCGCGAGCAGCTGCGAGCGGCCCTCACCCGTGGTCTCGCGCAGCCGCTCGTAGAGCTCGCGCAGCTGATCCAAGTGGGGTTGCTCGGCCGCGGCGTCGCGGGTGCCGAGCGAGCGCGTGCCCTTGTTGGCGAGCATGTGCTCGAGGTAGTGGGCCAGCCCCGTCGACGACGCGGGCTCCTGCGCCGCCCCGGCTCGGACCGCGACGCGGCACGAGATCCACGGCTCCTCGCGGTTGCTGCTCAGGTAGACGCTCAGGCCGTTGTCCAGCGTGTGGACGTGGACGGCCATCTCGGGGATCGCGGCTGCTCGCACTATGGCTCAGGCTAGAGCACCCGCGGCGGCGGTTCCAGCCCGCCGCGGGCTGGGGGCTCAGTTCTGCAGCGAAAACCGAATCGCCAGCGCGTCGCCCTGCTTGCCGAACGCCATCACGAACGCCCGGAACGGCATCTTGCTGGGGTCCGGGGCGACCGTGGTCATGTCGAAGTAGCTAAACAGGCTCTCGCCGCGCTCGGTGCTGATCGCCAGCGCGGACGCGAGGCCGGGGGTGGGCTCGAGGGCCTGGCCCTTGCCCCGGGCCGCGTCGATCAGCGTTCGCATCGACTTGTTGTCTTCGTCGGTCGTGGCGATGGCGCCGAACTTGTCGAAGGTCGCGAAGTTGACGCTCTGCGACGCGCTGTTCGTCGCCTCGATCATCGCGCGCTGGTCTTCGGGCAAGCTCGTGACGTCGATGTTGGTCGTGTAGAGATCGACGCCGACGCCGTCGTGCTCGACGACGTCGTTGCGATAGTCGATCGCAACCTTCATGCCCATCATGTCGACGCCGTCTTGACCCTTGGCCAGCGCGCCGACCATGTCGCGCCAGGCCTTGCGCATGCCATCGGCATCGGTGGCGCCCGTCAGCGCTTGGATGCTCATGCCCGGTTGGGTTGTGCCGGTGGGCAGGCTGAGCGTCATCGACATCGCGAATTGGCCGTCGAGGGTGTCGGCCCAGGCGGTCATGATCTCGGTCCAGGTCTCGGCTGGCATCGCGCCGCTGTACATCGACTCCATCGCCGCGACGCTGAAGCCGATCAGCGACGCCGTGGTGGGCCCGCTGTGGATCTCGCCGGACATCACCATGGTCTGGGTGGCCGTGCTTGGCAGCTTGGCCAGCAGCGGGTGGTTGCTGGGGGTCTGCGCCGCGACGAAGGCCGCGAGCTCGCTGCCGGCCAGCGGGTAGGCGCGCGCGTGCAGATCCGTGCTGGTCTGGCCCGCGCTCACGCTGATCACGAAGCGCTCGGTCTGCTTGGTCACGCCAAGCAGCGCGTCCACGTACATGCGCATGAGCCCCTGCATGCCCGGGTTGGTGCCGGCCAGCTGCGCGTCCATCATGGCCATGGCCGCCTCGATCTGGGGGCCAAGCGACGCCGCGAGCTGCGGCGGATAGATGACGATCTCGGTGTGGTCGGGCGCGGCTTTTAGGTTGGTGAACGCGAAGGTCTCGGCCGCGGCGACGACCGCCGAAGGACCGATCAGCGCCAGGCCGTCGCGCTCGCGCAGCTCGAGGCCGGCGCCCTTGGCCGCGGCTTGCAGCTTGGCGAGGTCCTTGGTGTGCACCAAGAGCGCGAGGGGCTGGGTCGCCAGCGAAGGCTCGACGGCGACGATGGAGATCGGCGCGTCGAGCTTGGCTCCGTCGAGGCTCATGCCAGCAACATCGGCGAGCATCGTGGGCAGCTGCATGCGGACCATCGCCGACATCCCGGGCGCGAACTTCTCTACGATCGGCATCAGGTCTTGGACGTTGGTGCCCGTGGGCAGCTGAACGGTCGCGACGACGTCGCCGACGTCCGCGATCGGGGCCGAGTCGACGGTCGGCGGGGCGACCTGCGGGAGCGGCTGGGGTGCTGGGGTCGGGGTGACCGGCTCGGTCGCGTCGACGTTCGTGGGCGCGCCCTCGCCCTGCTTGGGTGCGTCGTCGGCCTTGGTGTCCTTGGCGTCCTTGCAGGAGCTGGACAGGCACAGCAGGGCGGCCAGCGCGATGGGGGAGATGCGGCGTCGGAGCGTCTGGCTCGGCTTCATGCGGGGCAGGGTACGGCAAGACCCTGCGCGCGATCGAGGACTCCAGGAACTCACCCTGGCGGGTGCCCCACGTCGCGTATTTGACCGGATCCGGTCGGGGGTGGGACGCGCTTCGGGGACGCGTGCTCGAGCGCCAGCGATCCGCTCACGACCCTCTACCCCGCACGACCGCGCGCACGACCTCACCGAGCGCTGGCTTCCCCGCGGGCCCTTCCTGGCGATCTGCGGACGCGGTGACACATCGGGCCGGGTCTGGTGTTCGTCCAGTGACCACCACGACGGTGGCCTCCAATCAGAGACAAACATGATGATTCAGCAGCTCTCCCGACGCCTTCTCCTCCTCCCCCTCGCGCTCGTGGTCGCTTGTGACGGCCCTGCGAACACGGATGACAGCGATCCCCCCGCGCAGACGCAGGAGCGCGAGGGTTGGTGGGACCTCGGCATGGCCGATCCGGTCCTCAACGAAGTGGCGCTCTACTACCTTGGCCAGGCGTGGATGGGCGCTACAGACGTCGCAGAGGTATTGGAGACCCTGAGCCGGGTGGACCCGACCGACGAGATGGGCTGGACAACGGCCTTCCAGCAGACCGCCGAGCGGGTCTTGGGCCTCGCCAAGGACAGCGAGAACGCCGGTCACCCGTACTCGGCCGCCATGGCCTACCAGCGCGCCGCCACCTACTTTCGCGCCGCGCTCCACCGCCACCCCAACCCCGACGCGCCCGAGGTGGTCGAGCTGACCCACGCGGCCGTAGCCGCACACGAGGCCTACCTCGATCTGTCTGGCTCGCCCTGCTCCCCGGTGGCGATCCCATACGAGGACACCACGATCCCCGGATACTTCTGTGTGCCCCCCAACCTCGACGGGCCCGCGCCCACCATCATATTTCAAGAGGGCAAGGACGGCTGGGCCGAGGACGGCAAGTTTGTCGTCGATGCGGCGATGGTGCGGGGCTACAACGTGATGCTCTTCGATGGGCCTGGGATCGGGAAGATGATCCGCCTGCAGGGGCTGCCCTTCCGGCACGACTGGGAAGCCGTGATCACGCCGATCGTCGACGACTTGGTCGCCCGGCCCGAGGTCGACGAGGATCGCATCGCCCTGTTCGCGGTCAGCCTTGGGGGCTACCTCGCACCGCGAGCCGCCGCCTTCGAGCACCGGATCTCGGCGTTGGTCGCCAACCCCGGCGTCATCAACTGGGCCGCCGCGATCTACAACGAGCTGGGCTACATCGACCCCAACTTGCCCGCGCTCTACGAGAGCGACCCCGAGGCGTTCGACCAGACCATCTACCAGATGATGGAAGTCAGCGACTTCATCCGCTGGGGTATCCGCGACTCGATGTGGCACCACGGCGTCGACACCCCGTCCGGCTTCCTCGACGAGGTCTCCAAGTTCGACCTTGGCGAGCTGGTGAAGGACATCGAAGCCAAGACGCTCGTGCTCGATGCGGAGGCCGAGGGACGCGGGCAGGCGAGCGAGCTGTTCGAAGCCCTCGAGTGTCCGAAGGACTACTACAAATTCACCGCCGAGGAGGCGGCCCAGTTCCACGTTCAGCCGGGAGCGACCGCGATGCTGTCACACCGGGTCTTCGACTGGCTCGACGACAACCTCTGAGCCCGAGCAAATGCGCACGCACCTGGGGAGCGGTTCCCCGGGTGCTGGCGAGAGCGCGCGCGCGCGGCAGCGAGGGGGCACTGTCGAGCGTCAGCGGCCGGCCAGCTTGGCCTGGCAACCTCGCCTTGCTCGCGCGCCGCAAGAACAGCCAAGCGCGCGACTATGAGTTTGGCAAGAAGAAGAACAGCTGCTTCAGCGCCAAAGGTGGCGGCAGCATCGAGCTGGCTGTCTCGCGCCACGACCCCCGATGCCTGGCGCCGACGCGTGGTTCGAAACACCTTCGCTCGCGGCTTTGGGTCCCACTTGGGTCGATACGCGTCCAGCAGCGCAGTCGTCAGCGGCTCGGCCGAGCTCATGTGGAAATGGGTGTCTACGACGCGGAGCAACTGCTCGATCGCCCCGCTCTGGGCGGCCCCCGAGATCAGGAGGTTGACCTCGTGGTTCGTGTCGAACGCCGCGCGTGTGAAGTTGCTCGAGCCCACGATCGCCCGCCCCCGGCTCCCTCGTGTCCCAACGATGATCTTTGGATGAAAGGTACCCGTCGCGTCGTGCACCACTCGCACGCGGCCGTCGACATGTTCGATAAAGGTCTAGGAGCCCGTGGTGCAATGCATCGCGTCGCCTCGCGCCGGGATTTTCGTCGAGATTGAGGAGCCGAAACGCAGCTGTACCGGGCGTACTGGAAGTTTCGGCGACGAAGAGCTCGGCGGAAAGACCAAGCGAGGCGGCGTGAGGCGTTGCACCACGGGCTCCTAGAGCACGAGCGGCTCAGTTTCGGCGAAGTGAAGACCCACGACACCGCGACGGACCTTGGTGATGGGGAAGGCGCGCCAATGATCCGCGGTGCCTTGGGCCGAGCTCATCCACGCGTACGAGAAGCGAAGCTCGTGCGCCCACTCGAACAACTCGAGCAGCGCGACGCGGGTATGCTCCGCCGAACCGAGGACCTGAACACCGGACTGCTCGTCGTCGTTGCTCGCCACCTTCTCATTGAAGCACAGGGGGCACTAGCGAGTTAATGGAGCTTCTCAACCGCTCGCGTGGCGAGTGATCCTGCCCGGCCCCAATCCGCTCGCGCCTCGCCACCGCGGCCTGATATGTTGCCCCCCAGTGGCCATCCACCCGCCCGACGTCGAGCGCGAGCGCCCTGCCGGGGTGCCGGCGTCCGCATGGTGGTCGGACGAGGACAACGAGTGGATCCTCGGGCCCAAGGACGCCAACGGCGAGCTCCACGGCGAGGTCCACTATTGGCGGCCAGATGGCTCGCTCTGCTGCATCACGCAGCTGCGTCACGGCGTGCCCCACGGCAGCTTCGAGCGCTTTCACGAGACCGGTGAGGTCGCGCAGTTCGGCCAGTACGAGAACGGCGAGCTGCATGGCCAGCGGACCTTCGTGGCGACGACCGGCGACACGAGCGAGGACATGCACGCGGGCGGTCGTCTGAGCCCTGCGATCGTGCGCTCCGAGTACGATTACGTCCACGGCACGCTCGCCTCGGTCCGTCACTTCGGCGCCGACCAGGTCCGGCTCGACTCGGAGGGGGCGCCGCTGCGCGAGCGTCCCGTGGGGGTCCCCGCGCACGCGATCCTCAACGCGAAGTCCGGCAACTGGCTGGTCGGTGTCTGGGACAGCGAGGGACGCCGCGACGGGCCGCTGGAGTGTTTCGCTAGCGACGGGCGGCGGCTGGCGATCGAGTCGTATCGAGCGGATCAGGCCCATGGCCTGACGACGCTGTTCTTTCCCGAAGGCGGCAAGCGGGCGACGCTCGAGTATGCCAATGACGCGCTGCATGGTGTCGCCGAGCAGTACTATCGCAACGGGGTGCTCGCCCGCCGGGCGCACTTTGAACAGGGGGCGTGGGCGGGGCCGCTCACGGACTGGTCGGCGAGCGGCGAGCGGAGCGAGGAGCGTACAATTCCCGCGCCCGCGCCCGCGCCGGAGCTGCGGTGTCCTTCGGAGCCAACCTTGCGCGCCGCGGGCCGCGAGGACCTCGACGTGGACGACATCGCGGCCCTCGGCGGTGGACCGATCTCGGCGCCCGGTCTCGCGCAACTGCTCGCGATCGGGTGGGGCGGTGACGAACACCGCGACGCAGAGCTCGCTCGGGCGGCCCGTCGGATCGTGCGGGAGCGCGACGATCCAGCGCTCGTCGCTGCACTGCGCGAGACCGGGCTGCTCACCGCGCCGCGGCTGCTCACCTGCGCTCGGGTCGAGCGCGTGATCGAGGCGATCGGTCCGGTCGACGCGGTGGACTCCGAGGCGCTGGTCGACGCGCTCGCCCAGCGCGGGGGCGTGGGCACGGCCGCGATCTTCAATCGTGGCGACGCCGCGGCCGTCTCCGCGCTGGCGGCCCGGGTCCGCGATGATCGCCTCGACCTGCGCGGTCTTGGGCTCTCGCGCCTCCCACGTTCCGTGGGCCAGCTGCCGACCCTGCGTGAGCTCGACGCGAGCGGCAACGCGATCGAGACGGTCCCGGCAGAGGTCGGCCAGGTGTTCTTTCTGCGCAAGCTGAAGCTCAACCACAATCGGCTGACCACGCTGCCCGTCGAGCTCGCGCGGCTTCGGGATCTGCGAGGGCTGCACCTCGCTGACAACCGGCTGTCGTCGCTGCCCGAGGTCGTGACCGCGCTCGTCGAACTCGACACCCTTGGCCTTGGGGGGAACGAGCTCCAAGCGCTTCCGGAGGACTTTGGCCAGCTCGCTCGCTTGGAGACCTTGTGGCTGCATGACAACTCGCTCGCGCAGCTGCCCGACTCGTTCGCGCGGCTGAGCGCGCTGCGTTTCCTTCACTTGGGCGGGCTCCCGTGGGCGACGCCGCCTCCGGTCATCTATGAGCTCTCCTCGCTGCGCGAGCTGTGGATCGCCTCGCGGTCCCTGACCTACCTGCCCGCCGACATCGCCCGCTTGACTGGGCTCTCGCGCTTGATCATCTGGAGTTCGGGCCTGACCGCGCTGCCCGAGACGCTGTTCGAGATGACCACCCTTCGTGAGCTGCGGGTGCGCAACAATCCGCTGCCTGCGGGCACGATCGACCGACTGAAGGAGGCGCTCCCTGACTGCACAATCTACTGAGGGCCCAGACCCAGCGGATCTCGAGCTCGCGCTCATGGCAATCGCAGCGGGCGAGATTGATCTCGCCGACCTGCTGTGCCTCGCCAGCGCCGAGCCCCCGTGGGCGCCGGCCGTCGTCGTTGACGCGATCGCGGGGCTGTTCGCGTCCGAGGGCGACTACGCGAACGGTGGCGCCGATCAGTTCGTGTGGAACCATGGTGCCGCCACCGCCCGGGCGATCGGGGCGGCCTGGCTGGCGGTCGGGGCGGTCGAGAACGGCGAGCTGCTCGTCGAGCTCGCCGCGGCCCTCGAGCGCTCCGAAGCCGAGACCCCGCCCGATCCCCCCGGGCCCCCCGATCCGCTGCAGGCGTTCATGGCCTATCGCAGGCGCGTGGGCGGGCCGGACTTCAACCGGCCCGCGCCCCACGACGAGCTCGCCGAGGCGCTGGTCGAGTATGCCCACGAGCACCCCGAAGCGTTCTCGCGGCCAAGTCGGAGCGACGTCTGAGTCGTCGCCCGGCGCCCGCATGCGATGCGCCAGAGCGGACCACAATCGCGTGCTAGCGTCCCCGACGTGAACCGACACGAGAGCCTGCGCGGACTGTCGCGCGACCACCATCACGCCCTGGTCCTCGCGCGAACCTTGCTGCGGGTCAAGGCCGATCCGCCCGCCGACCCCGCGCGCTTCATCGCCGAGATCCGCACCCAGTGGTTCGCTGAAGTCAGCCCTCACTTCAGCGTGGAAGAGCGGGAGCTGCTGCCCCTGAGCGACTGCGCGAGCCAAGAGCTGCGCGAGCACGCCCAGCGGATCCGCTCCGAGCACGCGCAGCTGCGCGGCCTGCTCGAGGGCCTGGGCACCGATGATCTCGCGGATCACAGCGCGCAGCTCGGCGAGCTGCTCGAGGCCCATGTCCGCTTCGAGGAGCGGACGTGGTTTCCGACGCTCGAGGCCGCGCTCGATCCACCGACGCTCGCGGGGCTCTCGCGGCGGCTGCAGCTGATCCCCGAGTCGCTGATCACCGGCTTTCATCGCGACGAAGACGGAGTCTGGGTCGCCGAGCTCGACTGCACCCACACCCAACACGTCCGCCACGCGCCACCGTTCTCGTTGGCCCCATGGGTCACCGAAGCGGCTGGACGCGCGGCGCACGTGGGCACGCCGCTGCGTTGTCAGCTGTGCCGCATGCCCCGGCTGCCGCCCTGCGCGACCAGCTACAGGCAGTCGCCCGAGTACGACGAGACCACGATCCCCGCGGGTCTGCTCCGCAGTCATCACCTGCGCGCGGGCGCGTGGGGGCAGATTCAGGTGCTCGAAGGCAGCGTCCAATACGTGCTCGAAGATGAAGGTGATCTGACCCTCGTGCTGCGGCCTGGGGTCATGGGGATCGTCGCACCCGCGCGACCGCATCACATCGCGCTGGGTCCTGGCGCGCGGGTCTGCATTCACTTTTGTCGCTGCGCCGCGCTCGAGTAGGGCGCGCCGCGGGCATCCTCGGCGGGCCTGGTACCATCCGCGTGTGTCACGAAGGACCTTCGACTCGGAGATCGGCGATGTTCACGAACGCCGCGGCGATCGACCATCGTTCACCAATGAGTTTCATGGCGCGTCGGCCTCGATGATCGAGCGCGACCGGCCGCCGCGGATCCTCGACGCCGGACGTCGGGGCCGGCGCTTGATGGGGGGGATCATCTTGCTGAGCGCGGTGCTGATCGGCGGCGGCTGGGCGGTCTGGTACTGGTCGGCGCCGATCGGCGAGTGGATCGCCGGGCTCGGTCCCGCGGCCGAGGACAACACCGCCGAGCCAGCCGAGCCCGCAGTCGAGCCCGAGCCCGCGGTCGAGCCCGAGCCCGTGCAGCCGGACGACCCCGCGAAGGTGTTCGGGATCGAAGGCTCGCCAGACGACCCCGCGCCGACGCCTGTACCCGAGCCGACGCCTGTACCCGAGCCGACGCCTGTACCCGAGCCGACCCAGCCCGAGCCGACCCAGCCCTCGGGCGTCAGCACCAAGATCCAAACCACCGCAACGCAAGTGAGCGGCCAGGTCTCCAACGCAACCGTGACAAATCGCCTCGCGCCGGTCGAAGCTGCGCTGCCAACTTGTTGGGCCGAGGCGATCAAAGCCGGCGCGACGGCGTCCGTCGATCTCGAGCTGAGCTTCCAGATCAGGTGGAGCGGTCGCGCGAACAGTGTTGCGGTGACTGGCGGATCCGAGGCGCTCAACAAGTGTGTCCGCGCGGCCGTGCCCGGTTCAGGGTGGCCCATGCCGCGAGATGGCGGCGACGCGAAGGTGACCCGTCGCTGGACGCTTGGCGGCTGAGTCCGGCGGATTGAGGGCGGCGCTGGTACGGGCGGGAGCGCCCGCGCTCGCTCGAAATAAATGCACAGTTGATCTTTGTGGTGCTTTTCACCGATGGTTCCCCGGTCGCGCCCATTCGTTCGCGACGGAGGAATCATGTTTCGACAATTCAATTCGATGTTGGCCGGTCTCTCGGCTGCGCTCGTGCTGGCCGCTCCCCGCTTGGCGTTGGCCGCCCCACCCAGTCCTACCAAGGAGGTCGTCGAAGACGTGGCCCCGGCAGCTTTGACCCCACAGTGGTGGCAAGACAAGCTCGGCGCCCTGCTCTCTGATGACCTGATGAGCATGGGCTTGCACCTGCTGCTTGGGGTGCTGCTGTTCCTCGCGGGCTGGTTGGTCGCGAAGTTGGTCTCGTGGGCTGTGTTTCGCCTGCTGTGCAATACCGATCTGGACAACAAGCTGGCCAACAAGCTGGGCCTGAAGCTGCTGCTCGAAGACGACGACACCAAGCGTGATCCCAACGCGCTCGAGCGTGGCGTCGCCCAGACCGTGTTCTACCTGGTGATGGCGCTGGTCGTCGTCGGGGTGCTGGACTTCGCGGGCCTCGAGCAGGCCGCGGGCCCGATTCAGGGCTTGGTCGACACGGTGATGCAGGCGCTGCCGCTGATCGGCAAGGCGGTCCTGATCATGGCGGTGGCCACGATCGCAGGCTTGATCCTGCGCAAGGTCGTGACCAAGGCGCTGGATCTGGCCCGGGTCGACCGGCGCTTTGCCGCGCTCGATGCCCCCGAGCCAACCGACGACAAGGCCGAGGCCAAGCCTGACGAGGACGTGGCCAAGCCCTTCTCGCAGACGGCCGGCCAGGTCGTGTTCTCGCTGGTCATGATCATTGGCCTCGCGGGGGCCTTCGACGCCCTGCAGATCGAGGCGATCTCGGTCCCGCTGAGCAACGCGATCAACACGTTGCTCGCGCTGCTGCCCGCGATCGGTATTGCAATCCTGATCGCCGCTGGCGGCTGGGTGCTGGGCAAGATCGTCCGCACCGTGGCCACCCGCGCGCTCGAGTCGCTTGGGTTTGACAAGCTGGTGGCCAAGGCCAGGCTCGACGGGCTGTTCGGCAGCTCGAGCCCCAGCAAGGTCGTTGGCTGGCTGGCGATGGCCTTCATCGTCGTTCAAGCCGCGATCGCGGCGCTCGACCGGATCGGCCTGCAGACCCTGTCGGCGCCAATGACCGACATGATGGCGCAGTTCTGGGCGCTGCTTCCGGCGGTGCTGATCACGACCCTGATCGTGATCTTTGGCGTATTCGCGGGTCGTCTGTTGCGCGGGATCGTGCAAAAGGCCCTCGAGGGCGTCGGGTTTGACAAGCTCATGGACAAGCTCGGGTTCGGCCGAATCGCCGAGCGCGAGGATGACCTCGCCAAGCCCTCGGGCCTGGTCGGGTTCGTGGTTCAGGGCGCGGTGGTGTTGCTCGCGATCGTGCAGGGGCTCAACAACCTCGGCCTCGATCTGTGGGCTGGCTACGTCGACGCGTTCTTGGTGTTCTCGGTGACCCGGGCCGCGGTCGCGCTGTTGATCGTTGGCGTTGGCTTCACCGTTGGCAACTACGTCCGCGACGTCATCGAGGCGCGCCAGCGCGGCGAGCAGCCGGCCGGCGACGCACAGGCCGGCGAGGCGCTCGGCCCCGTGTGGATGGCAGAGTTCGCCCGCTACGTCGTGCTGGTGTTCGCGTTCACCATGGGCATCCACCAGCTCGGCGTCGCCGAGGACTTCGTGCTGCTGAGCTTCGCGCTGTTGTTTGGCGCGCTGTGCCTGGCGGGAGCGCTGGCGTTTGGGCTTGGCTCGCGTGAACTCGCTGGCGAGATCGTCCGCGAGCGCTACCGCAAGGCCAAGCTCGACAACACCGGCCCCAAGGGCCCGGGCGCGGGTCTGTTCGGTAAGTAGGCACGGTGAGCCACGCGCATGACCGCTGCGTAGCGGGAGTCGCTTGGCAACAACTGTGTTCAGCGTGGGCGAGGACGCCTCGTCACGTGGATCGGCGGGCTCTTCTTTGAAGGGCCCGCCGACTCTCGTTTGGTCGAGCCGCGCGCTGGTTGGACCGCACGGTCCCCAGGCACGTGCCTTGCTTCGTCTGCGGGCATGGCAGGCGGGTTCGCTCGGGCGACACTGAAGCTGCGATGGGTCGGCCTCATCGCGTTGATCGCTACCGTGATCGTGGGGCTGTGGATGGCACCGGGGACCATCCAAGCGCTCGAGCCCGGCGGCTTCGCCGTCAGCGGGGGCACGGTGGTGCAGACGGAGGAGCAGCTCGCGACTCGGTTTGGCGCGGCCCAGGTCGATCTTCTGATCTTGGCGAGCGACAGCGATCACGCCTCGTTGGTCGCCGATCCTGGCGCACGCGAGCGGCTGGGTACGCTGCAGGATCGGCTCCGGGCCCTGCCTCAGGTCACCCAGGTGACCGGCCCCGAGCAGCTGCCGATCAGCCTGTCGCGGGACCAAGACGAGGCGCTGCTGCTGGTCTCGCTTCGCGGTGACGACCGAACCAAGCAAGCCGAGTTCGAACAGCTCGAAGCGGCGGCGCGCTCGGTCGACGGCCTCGAGGTCGCGCTGGGGGGTCCGTTGACCGCCAACGTCAACGCCCAGCAGCTGGCGCGCGAAGACCTTCAGCGGGCCGAGCTGGTCGCGCTGCCGATCGCCTTGCTGATCTTGCTCGTCTACTTTCGTCGACCGCTGCCGGCGTTGCTGCCGGTCGTGGTTGGCGGATTTGCGATCACCGGCACCTTCCCGCTGCTGCGCGCCCTCGCCGAGCTGACCCCGGTGTCGCTGTTTGCCCTGAACATCGTCGTGTTTCTTGGGCTTGGGCTCGCGGTCGACTACTCGCTGTTCATCGTCCAGCGCCAGCGTGAAGAGCTGGCGATCGGCAACCCGGTCGACGTCGCGCTGCGGCGGACCTTGGTGACCGCGGGCAAGACCGTGCTGTTCTCTGGGATCGCGGTGATCGTCAGCTTGCTCGCGCTGGCGTGGGTGCCGATCTCGCTGCTGCGCAGCATCGCGTGGGGGGGGACCTTGGTCGTCGTGCTCGCCAACATCGGGGCGCTGATCATCTTGCCCACGCTGCTGGCGTTGCTTGGCCACCGGGTCGCTGGGGCAGGGGTGCTGGGCGGCGGTCCGATCGATCCCCGGCTCGCGCGCGTGCACGACCGCGACGCAACGCCAGCTCGGTGGGCACGGATCGCGGCCGCGGTCACGCGACGGCCGGGGTGGGTCGTGGTCGTGGTCGGGGTCGCGCTGTTGCTCACGGGGGCGCCAGCGTTGCGCCTGCAGACGGCGCCCGCCGACGCCCGCATGTTTCCACCAACCAGCGAGATTCATCGGGTCCACGACGCCGTCAGCGACAGCCAGCGATTCGCGGTCGATCCCAGCGCGACCCAGCTGGTTCTGGTCACGACCCGCTCGGGCGAGTCGATCTTGACGCCCGATGCCCTCGCCGCGGTACAGGAGTTCGCCCAGCGACTCGAAGCCATTGACGGCGTCGTCGCGGTCAGCGGGATCAACTCGATGTTGGGCGCGGGCCAACAACTACCCATTGCCGAGCTGCTCGCGGGGCCGGGGCTGCCGCCCGCGCTGCAGGCTCAACTCGACGCGGTCGTCGCGGACGACGCGACCTTGCTGCGGGTCGTCAGCCGGCTGCCAAGCTCGTCGCCACAGGCCCGGGCTCAGCTCGCGGCGATCGAGGCCCGGGCACCGGACGGACTCGAGGTCGCGCTCGCTGGCACGGCGGCGCACGCCCGCGAGATCGATCAGGCGCTGGCGGCACGGCTGCCGTGGGCCGCGTTGACCGTCGCGCTGTCGAGCTTCTTCGTGTTGTTGCTGGCGTTCGGCGCCCCGGTGGTCGCGCTCGCGGCCGTGATCCTAAACGCGCTGTCGCTGACGGCCAGCTTTGGCGCGCTGGTGTTCGTGTTCCAAGACGGTCGGTTCGAGCAGCTGCTGGGCTATCGCTCGATCGGGACGATCGAACCCACGGTGCCCGTGATGATGTTCGCCTTGGTGTTTGGCTTGTCGATGGACTACCAGCTGTTCTTGCTCAGCCGGATCCGCGAGGCGTGGCTGCGCGATCACGACGACTCGAGCAGCGTCGTCGAAGGCCTGACGCGGACCGGAGCGATCATCACGACCGCCGCGGTGATCCTGATTGTGTTCTTGCTTGGATTGGCGGCGGGGACCTTGGTGTTCATGAAGCAGCTTGGGATCGGCATGGCGCTGGCGATCCTGCTCGACGCGACGCTGATCCGGCTGCTGCTGGTCCCGGCGAGCATGGGCCTGCTCGGCAAGCGCAACTGGTGGGCGCCGCGCTGGCTGACGCGCGCGCGCGCAGTGTTGCGCCTCGAGCTGCGCGAGGGCGAGGCGGAGCGCGAAGCTTGAGCGAGCGGTCGCAGGCCGTTCAGCACGCGCCGCGCTCGGCGAGCCACGCTCGCGCCTCGGCGTTGGTGTCGAAGAACGCCACGTCGTGGACGGCCTTGGTGAGCAGTCGTGTCGCGTTGAGCGTCAACTCGATCAGCACCTTGACCTCGTAGCGGGCGCCGACCAGCGCGGTCGCAGCCCAGGGCTGCTCGCGGGCGAGCGTCCCGATCCCGGGGCGAGCGTCCCGCGAGATCCCGACGTCGTCACCGATCTCGACCAGCGCGTAGACTTGCGCGTCACCGCCAAGCTCTTGTCTGAGCGCGGCGCTGTACGCTTCGATCGCGGTGACTTCAGCGGCGCCGATGTCACCATGCCACTGCAGGTGGAGGGTGTTCGAGCCCACGGTGGCGAGGCGCGTGCGGCCCACGATCTTGGCTTCCACGATCTGTGCTCAGCCGTTTGCGGTGTTGGCCCAGAGCAGACGCAAGCAGTGCTTGAGCCCCTCTTTGAGGGTTCGCAAGGTCGTGACCCCGCCAAGCTCGGCCCCGATGCCGACCATGGTCTGCGAGATGTTGGAGCTCATTCCTGTGACGACACAGTGGGCGCCCAATAGCTGGGCCGAGCGAATCATCTTCACGAAGTGGTCGGTGGTCATCGTGTCGATGACGTCGAGCCCCGTCACGTCAATGATCACGTATCGACAGCCGGTGTCCGAGATGCGCTGCAGCAGCCGCTCGGTGATCTCTAGCGATCGCCCGGTGTCGACCAGGCCGATGATCGGCAGCGTGACGACCTCGTCCCAGAGCTCGAGGATCGGCGTGGAGAGCTCGCTGATCGCCGCGCGCTGCCGGTTGATCAGCTCGAGCTTTCGCTCGAGCTCGAGCCTTTGATGCTCGAGCTGGGAGATGTGCGCGTCGTTCTCTGCGTGCGCCTCGGACAGCTCACGCACGAAGATGCTCAGGCTCTGCTCGAGGAGCGCCATCTGGTCTTCCTCTGCCCCGACCTGGATCTGCGTCAGCGCGGGATCGTACTGACCCAACGACAACAGCGAGAGGACATCAACCAGCTGTTGAATGCGCGAAGCGGAGACTTCGAGGCGGGGGTCGTCGGACATCCTCAGCACCGATCTGCGCCAGCGAGCGGGGCCACCCTGGCCGCACCTCACTGGCTCGTCGCATCGTATAGCAGGGATCGCGTCGCGGGTGTTGGGCGATGACCACAACGGCTGGGCCGCGCGATCCGGTGTGGGACGGCGGTCAGTCAGCTTGTCCCCGACCCCCGACCCCGTTCCCGATCACGACAACCCACACCTGGGCGCCGGCCGAGGGCGGGGCATCCACGCAGATGACGCTGCGCAGCGCGGGCACGCCTTCGGAGTTCGCGGCGCCGGGCGAACATGAAGGACCTCGCGCGGCTCAAGCAGGTGCTCGAGGGTTGATGAGCTCGGTCCCGGTGCCGCCCAAGTACGCGTAGCTGTCGTACTCGTCGTAGCCCACGATCAGGACCGAGAACGGCGCGTCGCCGCCATCGAGCACGTGGACGCCGTCGCTCACGGGCACGCGGGCGACCTCGTAGCCGCTGTTGGCCACGGACACGAACAGGTTGTTGGCGACCGGGACCCCGTCGATCGTGATCGGGGCGCCCGCGCTGCGGGTCAGCACGGCGACGTCGTTGATCCAGGTGTCCGGGACCAAGACCACGTAGCGCTGCAGCTGCTGCTCGATCGGGGCGAGCTGGACCATTGCTGGATCACCGATCCCGCCGAACCCGTCGCCGCCGATCATGTATTGAACGAGGGCGATCGGCTTGTCGGATTGGACCTCGAAGTCGCCCGGGGTGCCGCTTGGACCCCGCACGTAGAAGGGCTGCATCTGGCCGGCCTGCAGCACGATCTGCGGCGCTGGCAGCCCGACGACCCCGGGGCTGGCAGTGAAGGTGATGGTCGTGGGCCCCTCGGACGCGTAGACCTGCCAGGCTGCGGCCTCGGGCAAGTTTGGGACCCGCACGGGCATGCGCGAGGCGATGAAGTGGGTCCCCCAGCTGCGCACGCCCGCGAGCTGCGACTCGAGGTGATCGCAGGCCTCGAGGTTGGCTGGCACGAACGCGCACTCGTGCCCCGAGAACACCGCGACCGGGTGGTCTTCGTCGCTGATGATCTTGGTCCCGCTCAGGGTCGAACCCATCAATTGCGTCATGACCTCGGCGATGTCGCCCTCGTCGAGACTAATCATGAACGGCACGCCGGCCTGGCCGGCAGGGACCCCCCCGGCGCCTAGGGTGACGACGCTGGGGGTGACCTGGACCTGGGTGCCGTCGTGGGCGGCGACGATCGTGGCGTAGGCGCCTTGCAGCCCGAAGCCGTCTTCGTTGGGCTGCCAGCCAACCACGTGGTTGATGTGATCCCAGGCCGCGGCCGGGTACAGCATCGAGGCGTCGGAGAGGTACGAGGTCGCGCCGTCGACGGGGTTGAACTGGTACGCGACGATCGGCACGTCCGCGCTGATCCGATAGGCGCCGCCGACCCGCTTGCCGCTCTTGTCTTGGTGCAGATCCGGGAGCTCGAAGCTGTGCAGGTCCAGCGCGTTCACGACGGTGGGGCCGGCGACGCTCGACCACACGCCAGCCATGTTCTTGCGCTCGACGGTGACCGTGGCGGGCGTGTGGGTCTGCACGTTGGAGACCACGACCGCGAACTGCACGGACTCGGCGGCGTCGTGGGTGTCGAGATCGACGGCGTAGAAGCGGCAGCCAACCGTGCTGGTGCCGTGCAGCGCTTGGGCGCAGTTTGTCGGGATCGGGCCGGTCGGCGGCAGCTCGGCGTCGGGGGTGGCTGTGAGATCGAACTTGGGGTCGCCGTCGCCTTGATCGTTGCCTTGATCGTCGCCGTCGCCGTCGCCCGTGGTCGGAGGGTCTTCGGTGTCTTCGGTGCCGAGCTCGTCGCTTGGCTCGGTCGTGTCTTGTTGGCCAAGGGTGAAGGTCGCGGCGGGTCCCGAGTCGGCTTCGCGGCCGATGCCGCACGCGAGCGCTTGGGTGGACAGCAGTAGACAAGCGTGGGGCCATGACAGGCGCATCGCGGCGGATTGTACTCGTTGGCGCTACATCAAGGCCGGAAGCTTCACCAGCTTGGCGAGCTGTTCGTCGAGAAAGCTCGCGCAGGCGCCGTCTAGCTGTGGACCCGGCTCGAGCGTCGCGCCGGCCTTGGTCCGAATGCTCAGCTGTTCGGTGCGGACGAGCCCGGCGATCTCGGCGATGAGCTGGCCGCGATCGCGGGTCCCATCGAGCAGCGGTACCAACTCGGCGAGCGGTGCCGGGAGCTCGAAGCGGCTGTGATGGTGGGTCGCCAGCCAGCCTTCGCGCGCGGCCATGATCCGGTTGAAGGCGCTCACGCGCGGCTTGTCGGGGATCTTCGTGGTCAGCGGTGGCTCGTCGATGCGGGCGGTCACGGCCTTGCGCAGCAGACACTCGATCAGATCGGCGGCGAGCCGCTCGCGGTCCGGCTCGACCGTGAACCCGGCCGCCTGCACGCGTGCGCTGGCGGCCGCGAGCAGCTCGTCGAACGCGAGGCTCGCCGGCCAGCGTTCGCCCAGCTCGATCAACGCCGCCTTGGTCAGCGACGCGGGCGAGCTGAGCCGCGCGCCGGTCGAGCTGGCGAACCCCACGCTGACATCTGGGGCCAGCGAGGGCGCGGCTTCGCTGGTCCCGCCGTCCATACAAAAGCGCAGCGACTGGGCCCGCGCGGGCTGCAGGCGCCGCTGCGGGGCCGACTCGCTGCGGCACACCACGCTGGTCCGAAACTGCCGGTTGCGCACGAAGTCCAGGTACTGCTCCATGCTGACTTGATCGGTGGCGATCCGGGCCAGGGTCTCGCGGACCTCCTCGGGCATGTCCCGATCGACCATCAGGTGCAGATCGCTGTCGCACAGGTAGCGCAGCGGCAGCTGGCCCAGGCGATCAATGAACTCGTGAAAGTACAGCGGCGAGTTGTCGCGCTCGAGGTGCTCGTGAAACAGGTACGCGTCGGGCATGGCCTCGATGGTTGCGAGCTCGCGCTCGAGCAGCAGCATGTAGGGATCATCGGGCGCCGCGGCGTGCTTGGCCGAGCTGGCCACGAAGTCGACGAGCGCCCGGGCCTGCTCGACCTGCTTTTGCGGGCCCTGAAACCGGCGCAGGTGAAACAGCATCATGCGCCGGACCATCTCGCGCATGTGCCAGCCCGGGTACACGTTGTAGCTGATGAACGCGAGCCCACGCGGGCGCAGCAGCGCGGCCGTCAGCGCGAGGATCCGATCTTGGACCGGGCGCGCGACCCAGGCGAACACGCCATGACAGATCACATAGTCGAAGCTGCCGAGCGTCTGGGCGTCGAGGGCCATGATGTCGCCCTGCTGCAGCTCGATGTTGGTCAGGCCAAGCTCGCCAACCAACGCGCGCCCGCGATCGATCTGCACGCGCGAGCGGTCGATCCCAACGAAGGTGCTCTCGGGCAGCTGCTCCGCCATTGGGATCAGGTTGCCGCCGCTGGCACACCCGAGCTCGAGCACCCGACACCGCGTTGGCGCCGCTGGCGTCAGCCCAAACAGCCGCCCCAGCACGCACAGAAGATCCGGGTGGGTGTAGGGGTAGGCGTAGCTGGTGTACGGGACGCTGTCGTAGGAGTCCGGCATCGCGAGCCACGACTAGTACCGCACGCCGCTGGGTGTCGTCGCCCGCGCGCCGGGCTTCACGCGCGTGAAAGAAGCTGTAGGCTCCCCCCCATGGCCAACATCCTCATCACCGGAGCCAACCGCGGGATCGGTCTCGAGCTCGCGCGACTGCTGAACGAGCGTGACGACCATGTCGTCGCCGCCTGCCGAAGCTCATCGCCCGAGCTCGACGCCCTTGGTGTCCAGGTCGAGACCGGCGTCGAGGTCAGCGACAGCGCCAGCCTCGAGCGCCTGAACGAGCGGCTGGGGGATCTGGCGCTCGACCTGCTGATCAACAACGCGGGCATCCTTGCCCGGACGAGCCTCGATGCCCTCGATTTTCAGTCGATCGAGCGGCAGTTCCAGGTCAACGCGATCGGTCCGCTGCGGGTGGTGACCGCCCTCAAACATCGGCTGGGTGCGGGCGCGAAGATCGCGATTGTCAGCAGTCGGATGGGCTCGCTGGCCGACAACAGCTCGGGCGGCAGCTACGGCTACCGCATGTCGAAGGCCGCGGCGAACATGGCCGGGGTGTCGCTGGCGCATGACCTTCGTCCAGCTGGTATCGCCGTCGCGCTGCTGCATCCGGGTTGGGTGCAGACCGAGATGACCGGCGGGCGTGGGGACACCCAGGCCAAGGACGCGGCGCGCGGGTTGCTGGCGCGGATCGACGAGCTCTCGCTCGAGACCAGCGGCGGGTTCTGGCATCAAAACGGCGAGCGCCTGCCCTGGTAGTGGCGGGGGACGCCGAGCGGTCGCCGGGCCTCGTCGCGCAGGCCCACGAGCACTGACTCGCCGTCGCTGGCGACGACCAGCTCGCCGTAGCGGGCGTTAGCGTAGAGATCGTCGCTGCCCTCTTCAAACAGGAACGACTCGGCGCCAACGCGCAGGCGGCTGCCCTGGTTGTTGCGTTGGCGATACTCGAGCAACAGCTCGTCCGCGGCGAGCGGGCTGCCGTCGTCGAAGCGCGCGAAGTGGCCGACCCGATCGCCGTCAACGGTGAGCACCAGGCGACCGCGGCGGGGCTGGCCGACGAGCGTGGACGGTAGCGCGGGCACGGCTGGCGGCTCGGGCTCGAGTGCCTCGTGGTCGGGCTCGAACTGGCCAGGCATCGGTCGAATGAGCTCGCGCTGTCCGGCGCGCCCGGTGTCGAGCTCGTCTTCGAGCTCGTAGCGCAGGATCATGTAGTCGCCCTGCATCAGCGAGCGCGGATCCACGGGGGCCAGCGGCAGCAGCACGGTCTGCCCGGTGCTGAGCACGCGCTCCTTTTGCAGGCTCGCGCCGATCACCAGGCCTGCGCTCACGACACACAGCACGATCGCGGGGAGCCAACGCGAGCTTCGCTCGGGGCCCGAGTCGGCGCGGGTCTCGTCGCTGCGCGGGCGTGCCAGCCACGCCCCGAGCAACAACAGCGCGCCCGTACTCATCACCCACAGGGACTTGAGCAGCAGCGTGGTCTCGAGCTGGTAGTAGAACAGGAACAAGAAGCAGCCGAGCTGGATCGAGGCCAGCGTCTGCAAGCCCCTGCTCTTGCGCAGGTGCGCGAGCAACAGCCACACGAGCGCCAGGCTCAGGCCAGGGACGTGGCGGGTGGCGAGCCCGAGCAGCAGCGCGATCGCACCCAGCGCGTAGGCCCGGCCCGCGAGCGCGCTGGCTTGCTCGCGCTTGGCCTGCCACACCACCGCGCCGATCAGCGCGAGCATCGTGAGGCTGGCGAGGGGGCCGACGAGGCCCAGGCGCAGGGTCGGATCCACCCAGGTGTGGCCGACCGAGATCACCGACAGGGGGATCAGCGCGCCGATCGGCAGGCCGTAGGCCAGCGCGGTCCAAGTTCGCCCAAGCCGGGCCGCCCACGGGACCTCGCGGATCCACGCCGCGGTCGCCAGCGCGGCCACTGGCACGCCAACCCACAGGGCGAACATGGGCAGCTCGAGCGAGAGCGCCCACCAGGTCGCAAACCCAACCGCGCACACGGCCGAGGCCAGCTGGAAGCTAGGTACGCGGACCAGGAACATCGTGGCGATGTTGAGCCCCATCCACGTGAACGCGATCATGCTGTCGCTGAGCAGGTCGGCCTTGGCGAGGGCCCCTGCGATCAGCCCGTGCGCGCCAAGGGCCATCGCCCAGATCACCTGCGAGACAACCAGCGATCGCCGGGGCCGCTGCGACCACTTGATCGCGCCAGCGAACAAGCCCGCGCCCAGGACCAGCGCCAGCGGGACGACCCGGTACAGCTCCATCGCGGCGAACAAGGTGGCGATCATCGCGGCGCCGATCCAGGTGCCGATCGCCGTGAACAGCCGGACCAACACCGGGGCGTCGCTGGCTTCGCTGTCGTGGAGCGCGTCGGCCAGCGGCAGCGTGCTCGCGCGCTCGAGCTGGGTGGGGGCGATGAGCCCAAGCAGCTCGCGCAGGGTGGTCTCAGCTCGGGCGAGGGCTTCTCGCTCGCTTGCGGACGCATCTCCCGTCTCGGCGGGCGCTGGGCTGGCGGGGTGGTGGGTCGGGCCATGCTCGCGTCGCCAATTCAGCAGCCAGCGCGTGAAGCCCCACACTTGCGCGCAGATGATCACGCCCAGGGTGGTCACACCGAACAGCTCGGCGCCGACGTCTTTGAACAGGACCCGCGCGAACCCGGTGGAGACCAGCAGGGTGACGACGCTGGCGAACGCGGCGAGCATGCCGATGTCGGGGATCCGGGCCCGATAGATCGCCCAGATCGCCGCGAGGCCGGCGAGCAGCAAGACCAGCCCGGGCGCGCCACCTTCGGGGAGCCGCTCGAAGATCGTGACCACGCCAAACGGCACCAGCAACGCGAGGCCAGCGAACGCGGCGGCGCGGGCGATGACTTCGCGATCGCGCCCAGAGGTGAAGCGCTCGGCGAGCGCGACGATGACGGCGTCGAGCAGCGCGAGCGCGGCGGCTGGCAGGGCGCCGGTGCCTTCGTAGATGTTGGCGCCGAGCTCCTGATGGATCCACCCGAACGCGGCGACGTGCAGACAGACCAGCGCGAGCACCCAGGTGCCAACGAACCGAGACAGCGCCCCATAGGCAATCAGCATGACCGTCCACGCGGCGAACAGCTCCCACGCGTCGGCGCCCGTTTGATAGACCTGGCCATAGACCGCGAGCAGCGGCCCAAACAGCAGGCCACCCAGCAGGGTCACCGCGCGTCCGGCCAGTGTGTCGCCGAGGTAGCCGCCGCCCAAGGTTGCGAGCAGCATCGCGCCGCCGACGATCGCCATGCGCGTGTGGCCCGGCAGCGCCGACCAGTTGGCCGCCACGAAGAAGATCGTGCCGGCGACCAGCAACACCACGCCGATGATCAGCGCCTGCCAGTAGAGGTACGCGGACCAGCTCTTGGCGGTGGGGCGGTGGCCGGTCGCAGTCAGGGCCCGCTCGAGCTCGGCTGGGCCGAGGATCCCCGCGGCCGCGAGCGCGTGCAGGCGACCACGCTTGGCGGGTAGATCGAGGAGGGCATCCGAGGAGTCGGACATCTCGACAACGTAGCAGCCTGGTCTCGACATCGACCCCGTGGGCGTACCCCGCGACGTCAGTGAGCCGTGCGATGATCGCGTTGTCTGGACCCCCTCATCGCCGCGAACTTCGTCAGCGCGACGTCGCCCATTGGGGCGCCCGCTCGGAAGGCTCGGTACACCTCGATCATCAGTTTGGTGTCCATTTGGCTCCCCGTGGCTGTTTCGAACAAGTTACCGCCTTTACTCAACTAGTCAAACAAGTAAGGTTGCGGTATCGTCGCGCCGATGATGACCGCAACACAAGCGCGGGCCCGGCTCGACGCGATGCTGAACGGCGGGGCCGTGGTCGGCAGCCCCGCGCACTTTCGCCGGATGTTGATCCTGACCGCCGCGACCGAGCTGTTCGTCGAGCATGGCTACAAGAAGACGGGGGTCGCCGAGATCGCGCGGCGAGCCGGGGTCACCAAGCCCACGCTCTACTCGCACTACGAGAGCAAGGCCCACCTGCTCTTGCACGCGATCACCAATGAGAAGCGGGAGTACTTCGATCGCATCTCGCAGTTGCTCGACGACTCGTGGCCAGCCCGCGACCGGCTTCGCTGCCTGATCGAGCAGTCGCTGCTGCTCGGCCACCAGATGCCGCTCACGGCCCGCCTCATCCGGGGCGAGCACGACATCCTCTTGGCTGTCGCGGAGCTGGATGAAGTCCGCGAGCTGGCCGGCGGTGCAGCGGTGCGCAACGAGGCGCTGCGCACCAGCTTCCACGAAGAGTTGCTCGAGCGATTTGCGGCCGACGTGTTGACCCCCGAGCAGCGCAGCGATCGCGCAAAGGTCATCGTCGCGCTGGCCTTTTGTGCGGGCACGCTGGCGGAGAAGGACATCCGCCAGGGGCTCTCCTACGAGCGCATGGCGTCACTGCTCGCCACGATGCTCGCCGGCGGGGCCGACACGCCCGAGCCTGTGCCCGCGGAAGCCTAGTGCCGCACACCCTAAGTTCGTTCCGGGTTAGGTGCGGAGCTGAGGCCCAAGGGCGAGGAGCGGCGACGACGCTGTACCGGGCGTACTGCGAGGAGCCGCGACGAAGCCATTGGGTTCCAGTGCCGTGCATAACCCGGCACGGACTTGCGACTTGCGGCTCTAGCTACACGCCTCGTCGACACCAACGAGCCCGATGCGTAGGCCAGGCCACGTCCTCATCCAGCTGCACTGTCGGCTTTCGTGCTAGACCAGCGCGATGTCCAACGTAGCGTTCCTCTCGAAGACCCGTTCGAGCACCTGCTTTTTGCTCGTCTGGCTATCTTCTTGTGGGCAGGAGCGGGCGGAGACCATCAAGTCCGAGTTGGCGGTTCCGGGCGAGGTGGAAGCCAAGGCCGGGCCAGAAACCTCGGGGACGTTCGAGCCCACACCGGAGCTAGAGCCACTCCCGACCGAACGCGGAAACCAGCCGACTGCCGTCGCAAGCGGGGCCAACACCAAGCTCGAGGGCGATCTCGCCCTTGGTGTCTTTCTCTCTCAGGATGCCAGCTTCGGTATGAGCCTCGTGTGCGAGTCGAATGCTCACTGATCTCGGCTCTGCAAGAGTATGGGGTCTTCGGGGTCAAATTCGTCGCGCCCAACGATGCGGACTTCCTCGACGGTTTCATCATCGAGGCCAACAGCCTCGAGCACGAATCTCCGTTCACATCGCCGAAGTTCTCAGGCTGGGACATTCCTGAGATCTACATCGGCTTTGAAGTCGGGACCGTAAGATCGCCAAGGGGGCCCACGCCGTGCTCGAGCGGGTCGACGACGTGCTTCGCCGGGTGCGGAAGCTGCTGCCCGACCTGACCAACGACGCGAAGATCGGGCGGCGGCTCGACGACTTCGACGAACTCGACGCGGACATGATCGCCGCGCTCGCCGATCACAAGGCGATCACGCGGAAGCTCGACGAGGTCGAGTTCGAGCAGACCAAGCTCGAGCTCGCGCTCGAGCAGGACGATCCGGACCTCGACCGGGTGGAGCGCCTGGCTGGGGATGTCGAGCGCAGCGCGGACGAACTAGAGAACCTGGTCAATGGGCAACAGGCCGCCAAGCACGCGGATGCCGACGTGTCCTCCTCCAAGGTCTCCAAGGAGACGCTCGAGGCCCTCGAGGAGGGACGTGATGTCGAGAACGTTTCGGAGCTTGCGCCGGAGGTGTTTGACGCCGAGCTGCGGTACGTGGCGAATGCCGACGGCCGTGAGATTTCGCTCGAAATCGGGAGTAAGCACTACGACCGCGAGGTGGTGCTCCCGAACGGGCACACGTACCGGCGCGACAAGAAGACGAACTCATGGTGTCGCTTTTCGAAGCCAAAGAAGGGCAACTGTGGCACCTCGGACTCTGAAGTCCAAGCGAGCCAGGCTCACGCGAGCGACGCCGCAGGGGGGGAGTGCCGGACGGCTTCGCATCTGCCGACGACTTCGCTGATTTTGGTACAAAGCTCAACAGGGGCTTGAGCAAGGCCGGCGTCACTGACGCAACAGCCAGTCTTCAAGGAAGCGCGGTGACCGGCAAGAGCTTCAGCACCGGAAAGGCATTTGGCCCTCACAGCGATTTCGACGTTGCGTTGGCGAGTGAATCTCTCTTCCTTCGCGCAAAGAAGCTCGGCATTGAGATCGGAACCAACCCGGCTAGGATCGGCCCATTGACGCCGAAGCAAATCAAACAAATGCGTTTGGACAAGGTCCATCGGACGCTCGAGAGGAACGCCGAGCGTGAGGTAAATTTCATGATATTCAAGTCTCAGGAACGCGCTCTTCAGTGGTCTGCGGACACGATCAGGTTCTAGGAGAAAAGACAATGGTGCAGCATCGCTACGACGTGTATGGGCTGACGGAGTTGAGTCTGACTGATGCCCGCTCGATCATCGAGAAGGCTCTCGGCCTCGAACTCTCAGAGCGCGGGAGCGAGTATTTCGGGGGGGCCTACTATAAGTATCGGCTGGATTCAGGAAGGGAGGCGATTCTATTCAGCAACTTCATTGCTGCGAGGGCTGATTGGGTACGCGGACGCCACAAAGACTACAGCGTACTGCTCGAAGTGTCGGATTTGGAGGATATGGACGAGATCCAACAGCGGCTGATGGCCTCGTGCTCTGGCATTGTCCTGCTGGAAACTTCGACCATTGATGATGAGTCTGAGTCGGTCGGGGAGTCATGACCGATGCTTCATCTGCCGGATGCGGACGGGGATCCGGGAGAGCCGGACTGGGAGTCTTCCTCATCGGCCGACCGGGCGGAGGCTCGAGGTGGCCCTCCGGCCACGTTCGAGTCGCAATTTCACACCCAATTCCGACCACCGAAGCCCAAGAACCCGGGCGATCCACCGCTCGACCCACAGCTCAACCCCGCCGAACCAATACATGACGACGGGATGGCTCGCGCGACCCCGCCGTCACTGTATCGCCCGCCCGCTACGGAGCCTGCGCCGCCACTGCAACACCCGCGAACCGCCGCAGCCAGTACGTCCCCGCAGGAAACACCGCCGGTTTCCCGGCAAGCATCAACGCCCGCGCCGCCGCATACTGCCGCTCCCACTCACGATCCCGCCCGATCTCCACCAGCACCCGCCGTTTGCTCGACCCGGCATGCTTGGGCGCGACCGTGAACCGCTCCTCGACGCTCTGCGCCACATCACTCCAGCGCTGCCGGGCAAGCTTGCGCACCCCCATGAACTTTCGCCCTCGCCTGCGCATGCTTCGGTGGATCTCGCGCTCGCGCTCGCGGACCGCTTCCATCAATTTGGCATACAGCGCGTCGTCATCGAGCTCGGGAAAGATCGCTGGCCGCACTAAAGTCAGCGACACTTTCTCGGGCATGCCGCCGGCCTTGTCAAAGAACCAATCAGGCCGCTCGAAGATCCGCGTCTCGCCAAACCGCCAGCCGAGCGTGCTGAACCCCGGCCATTGCCACGACCACTTGACGAGCCCCGCCTTCACGGGATTGGTCAGGCTGTAGACCAGATCCATCAGCGACTCGTCGTCAGTCGGTCGACGAGTGTCGCAGGGATCATCGCCGCTCCAGACGCTGTCGAATCGGCCCAAACGAGCGTTGCGGCCACGGGCGACCAGACTGTGCAATTGCTGCTTGAATGGGACCAAATGGCCATCGGGATCGGTCACGTCCGTATGGTGATGGTCGGACATCCACAGGCTAGCGTGGACTTGGATCCCGTAGCGTTCAGCGTTGTGAGCGAGGCAATACCCGATGAAGTTGGTGAGATCCGTGGGATTGGCGCCCGGCGCGAACAGCATCATTCGGCCGATGCAGCGCCGGTTGATCTTGTAGCGACGGCCGGGGTAGATCGGCCGAGCTCGGACGCGATCGTAGCCACGCGTCGCCCCCCGGGCCCGGTTGGCCTCCCGGCGGGCGGCGCTGGCTTGCTTCTGCGCGGACGTGGCCACGTAGAGGTCATCGGCCCGGGAACGGCCTTGTTGCAGAGTTTCTGATCATTTCTCCGCGGGGCAGCCTGGCAGGGACAGATCACTGATCCAATGACCAAATCGACGACTCCGAGTCCGGTCCTCTTGTAAAGGGATCGGCAAAGCATCGTCGATACATTTGTATCCCTCGCCTCCTTGTTCACGCCTGAGTTTTGGACGGCGATGGAAGAGATGATCCCGAAGGTCATCTCCGAGCCGAAGTTCCGCTTCGAGATCGGTCGCGCTTCGGCGGAGATGCTGCACAAGCAGCTCACGGCGCTCAACGCCTCCAAACCCTACGACTACGGGAACAAGCTCGGGGTCTTGTTTGGGACGCTGCTCTTCGAAGTGGCGGTCGGGCTCCTGACCGGAGGGCCGGCTCCGCCGCGCTCAAAGGCCTCGAGGGCGCCGAGTTGCTTGCGAAATTTCCTCGACTGCAGGCCTTGGCCAAGCGGATCGCGGCGGCGAGCCTGGTCCGTGCCGGCGTCAAGATCGGCA
The DNA here is from genome assembly GCF_000737335.2 of Enhygromyxa salina. Taxonomy (GTDB): domain Bacteria; phylum Myxococcota_A; class Polyangia; order Nannocystales; family Nannocystaceae; genus Plesiocystis; species Plesiocystis salina_C. The sequence continues at coordinate 54,896 of NZ_JMCC02000050.1, forward strand.
CGAAGATCGCCGAGGGGGCCCACGCCGTGCTCGAGCGGGTCGACGACGTGCTTCGCCGGGTGCGGAAGCTGCTGCCCGACCTGACCAACGACGCGAAGATCGGGCGGCGGCTCGACGACTTCGACGAACTCGACGCGGACATGATCGCCGCGCTCGCCGATCACAAGGCGATCACGCGGAAGCTCGACGAGGTCGAGTTCGAGCAGACCAAGCTCGAGCTCGCGCTCGAGCAGGACGATCCGGACCTCGACCGGGTGGAGCGCCTGGCTGGGGATGTCGAGCGCAGCGCGGACGAACTAGAGAACCTGGTCAATGGGCAACAGGCCGCCAAGCACGCGGATGCCGACGTGTCCTCCTCCAAGGTCTCCAAGGAGACGCTCGAGGCCCTCGAGGAGGGACGTGATGTCGAGAACGTTTCGGAGCTTGCGCCGGAGGTGTTTGACGCCGAGCTGCGGTACGTGGCGAATGCCGACGGCCGTGAGATTTCGCTCGAAATCGGGAGTAAGCACTACGACCGCGAGGTGGTGCTCCCGAACGGGCACACGTACCGGCGCGACAAGAAGACGAACTCATGGTGTCGCTTTTCGAAGCCAAAGAAGGGCAACTGTGGTACCTCGGACTCTGAAGTCCAAGCGAGCCAGGCTCACGCGAGCGACGCCGCAAAGGCGGGAGGGTACGGAGTCTCTTCATCTCGCCGAAAGCATATTCTTGATGGAGATCCCGGGAAGCCAGGCTCTGGGCATGGCCCCAACCGGGGTAGTACGCAAGGCGCATTTCCTTATACCTGGGAACGATGATCAAGCCATCGCTTCGATTGAGCGCGTGGCCAACTCCCGTTCGTCGACATGGAAACAAACCACTGGACCTGGGTTCGACACAGCACGAATTACTCGTGGTGGACCGTCACTACGTGCTCTCACCGTGAACTCCAAGGGACGCCCAGTCCGTTTCGAGGTTCGAGGTCAAGATCACGGCCTCGATATTACCGTGATCATCGAGCCAGGACCGGGGGGGGAAGGCATTACCACGGGGTACGTGAGGCTATAGGCGAAATCATGAGTAATTCACACACAAATCAAGACCAAATTTTGTTGTTGCTGGAAGCAGTTGCGTTGAACGCTCCTAGCTTCCCCCTGGGGAACGTCAAGCGTTACGTGGAGCATGGCGAAACGGTGCTGGCGCTAGAAACTCTGTGCGACAACCTGGGTGAACTGGGAGTCGTTCTGGAACCTCGATTGCGCGCGGAGCTTGTTGCTGTATGTACGAGTTCTGGTGTCGACAAGGAATATTGGCGAGACTTCGCTGAAACGAGGTTGTGATCCGGGTGATCCGGGTGATCCGGGCGGGGAGTCCTGTTCGACCCTCGTCGATCACCCGTACCGTCAAGCCCCGAGTTGGGCCTTCGGCCATGCTCGAGTCACCACTTCGCGCCCACTTTCGCTCAGCGAAGCTCGGGAATGGGGGCGTCGGTTCGGGTGCGCTTGCTCGAGGCTCTGCTCGAGATCATGGGCGTGGACGTTGCGACCGCCCACGATCAACACGTGCTTGGCGCGACCGCAGAGGAACAGGTCACCGTCGTGGAGGAAGCCGAGGTCACCGGTGCGAAGGAAGGCACGCTCGGGGGCGTCGACGAGTTGCGCACGGAAGCGATCGGCGTTGTCCGCTTCCGTGCCGCTCCAGTAGCCTTCGGCGTTGCTTGGGCTGGACAACCACAGCTCACCCACGACACCCGCAGGGCAGCGGCGCCGGGTCTGGCGGTCGACGACCTCGATCGACACACCGGCGGCGGCGTCGGGCCGACCACAGCCGATGAGCACCCGCCGCTGCGTGCTGACGTCCCCCGCCTCGAGCGGCCGGACGTACCCGCGCTCGAGCTCTCCAGCGTCGAGTTCGAGCACCGTCGCCGCGTCGCGCCCCCCACCGCACACAAACAAGACCGTCTCGGCCATGCCGTAGATGTTGCTGAACCAGATCGGCGAGCGCCCGTGCGATCTCGTCGGGTCTGTTGGCGATCTTGTCCACAGAGCCTTCAATGGTCAGGTACGGCACGGTCGCCGGCCCGGCGATCCCGATCCCGCTGGAGAAGGGCGCTTCGCCTGCCTCGACACCGCGCGGTGCGAGACCAACGATCCCGCAAAGCCGCATGTGGTGTTCCGGGGCCTCCACGTCGTCCTTCCACGGCCGCTCCTCGAACCAGTTGTTGACGATATGAGCCCCCTCTCCGCCGTTGCTGTGTCCCATCACGATGACGTTGCCGTCGAGCTTCGCTGCACCACCTGTACCCGGCCCGAAACCATCCCAATCATCGGCGGTGAAGAGCCAGCGCAGCATGCAGATGTCGATCATCGCTCGCAGGTCGGGGTTCGCTGCGCGCTCGCCACCGACGCTGACGAAGATCGCACCGTCATCGACCACCGCGTTCGCAACGTGTTCGTAGAGCGCGCCGTCCTGGCCACCGTTGCCGTGGTGGTGGAAGACGACGGGGAACTGTCCGACTGGCCATTCGCCACCTGGGTCTGCGGGGCGGTAGACGAGGAGATCGACGCCGTTTCCGTTGACCGTTTCCCACTGGATGGCTTGGTCCTCCCATCCGAAGCCCACCTCCGCGGGGTCGCAGAGGGCCTGCAGGTCGTCGAAGTTGTCCTCGGATGGCGCGAAGCTCGGCAATGCCACGATGTCGAACTGGCCCGGCACGTACTCATCCGGCAGTGAGGGGGGACAACTCGGCTCGCCATCGCCGTCGCCATCGCCATCGCCATCGCCATCACCAGTACCCGTCGTTTCTCCGGTTTGGCTGTCCTCCCCGCCCCCCTCTGGACATCCCGCCAGGCAGAAGCACAGGCACGGCACGACAGTGCACGCGCGAGGCAGCTCCATGGTCATGGGACCACCTTCGAAACCAGCAAGACATCGCCCAGAACCGGCAGCTCGACGACACCGTCTCCGTTGACATCCACTGGGCGACCAACGCTCGCGCCGAATTCGAACTGTTCCACCGTCCGGCGTTCATGCGTCGTCGCGTCTCCCAAATAGTCCTGCACAACCAGCATATCGTTTCGCTCACCGAGCACGAGCTCCCCGTCCGTGTCGCCATCAACGTCACCGAGCGAGACAGCGCGCCATCGAATGTCGGGTGCTGGCGGCAGCTCACCAACCACACCGGGTTCGAGCCCGCCCCCTCCGTCAGCCAAGCGGTAAATGAGCTCGACCCGCCCGACGAGGTCGGCCATTGCGTCCCCGTTGAGGTCTCCCTCCATCATACTTCCCGGCCCCACGCTCGTCGGATAGGCGTCCACGGTCACCGAACCATCAGCCTGCGCGAGCAGGACGACATGGATAATCTCCGTTTCTGCCGAAGGATCGCTGCAGTAGTCCAGGATGGTGCACACCGCGTCTTGGCGACCATCTCCGTTGAAGTCGCCGGCGATGCAACCGCCGAGTTCACAAGCGTCGGTCGGAAGGTCCAAGCGTTCGTCGACCAGAGTCGTACCTTGGACCTCCCACAGCGCGAGCCGGTCGCGCGCCGCCCATTCTCCGACGTCGTTGAAGTGTGCCACGACCCTCCAACGGCCTTGTGCGTCGGGACCCACGGCCACCGACGCCTCGAAAGGATGGGTCGTCTCTGGAACGGAGAACGATGTGGTATGGACCAGCGTCGGTCGACCGGCCGAGTCGAGATGGTACAGCGTCGCCCACTCGCCCGTCTCGGACACGATGAGGTCGAGCCCCGGCTCGTCGTCGAATTCACCGCTGACGACCCGCAGCGGCGAGCTCACCTTCGGAGGAGTCTCAGCGTCCCCCACGAGGTCGAACCCGCTCCCGTTCCACTTGTGGACGCTGACCTTGCCGTCCTCGAGTCCGACCAGTTCATGCCCCGGTTCGCCGTCGAGTTCGAGGGGGTGTTCGAAGCCCATGGCTTCGACGGAGTGCGGAAAAAAGCACACGTCCGCGAACTCGAGGGCTGCACCCTCGCACCGTTCGCCGTCGTCATCGCCGACGTCGCCCTTGGTGTCGGATGCGCCAACCGAGTGCCCGTTGCAGGCGACCAACAGTAGCGCGATCGAAAGAGCCCTGGTGCTCGCCCGCGGCAACATGCTTCCAGACTATTTCGCCATGTGCGCACTCCGCAACACCTTCCTACCTGCGCTTGCCGGACAGGACCCGTTCGGCGCGACGTCGCCCCCGAACGAAGCCAGCCCGCGCGGCGCACCTCGTCGAAGGTTCGGCTGGACCGAAGACCCGGGGCCCATGCCCCAACAAGCGATCCAGTGGCTCGCCCGTGAGCTTCACACCCGCCGCCGGCGAACGCCGCGATCGACTCGGGATCCCGGATCGGCGGCCGAGGCCTCGCGGGTGGGAGTCGCTGTTGTCGCGCTCCGTGCGACGAGCCTTCGATGGCGCCGAGGTCTTCGAAGGACCGACGACGCGTCCGGGGCCCCGTCGAGCGTCGAAGCGGAGAGCCGATATCTCGCTCATGCAGTTCGACCCCCTGCGCCCACAGCCTCTTGGCATACTTCAAGGCCTCCATGGCATCTTCGCGGGCGCTGTGAATCGTGACAACCTCTGCGTTGCGATCCCAGGCCCGCTCACTCGCGTTGAACGAGCCCGTCGCCAGGCCATAGCGGTCTCGCCTGGTCTGATGCCAGACCAGGACCTTGGCGTGGAACACCCCCCCCCGATTCCTCATCGCCATCGAGCGAGGTCGGCAGCCTCCGGAGGGCTTTGACCTCGGCACAATTGGCCGTCTCGAACCGCTCCCAGTGCTTTGGGGTGATCGTCGGGCCGCAGCTTGGATGGCAACACAAAAACCGAGCGACGACGGAGCGCCTGCGCAATAGGTCGAGCACCTCCGTCGGCGGGCTAAAGCTGTAGGTCAGCCAGTAGAGCTCGGACTCGAGCGGAATCTGACGGATGAAGTCTGCGAGGCGTCGCCAACCCCGTTGACCGAGAAGTGAGTTTGCAGGGTCATGATTTGGCTCGGGCGTGGGCTTTGGCCTCTTGGGCGGCGAGCAGGGCGTTGCGCTCGAACAGGAAGTCGAGGACCTGGTCTTCGAAGCGCTGGAGCACTCGGACACGTTGGTCTCGGCATTTCGCGCGAGCCCGCTGACCATCGCCATCGAGACCCCCTGCGGGACGACCCGGCGCACCGTGGGCCACGACGAGAGCGGCCTCGCCCAGGTCAGCCTGCTCGTGCCGGAGGGCGGATCGTCGACGATCGTCTGGGCGACGGTCTCACGCGGGGCGACGGTCTCACGCGACGGGCTGTCAGCGCGTCTCGGCAGGCTTCGCCTTTGCCCGCGCCTTCGCTTGCTTGGTGAGCTCCTTACCGACCCAGTCGACCATCGACGGGATGTCGACGTCGAGGCCGAGGGTTCGGGAGCTGTCGACGAGGACCTGCTTCGGGCAGTGGCTTCGGGCACGAAAGGTCTTCTCGGCGACGAGCTCACCGGTGCGCCGGTCGTAGATGCGCACCTGCGACTGACCGATCGGCACGTCGACGGGACCCCCGATGTACGAGCACTTGCGGGTCTTGCCGCTGCGCTCGTGGTCCGCGAACACGACCCAGTCGATGTCGGCGTAGGTCTTGACCGTGTCGGGCTCGCACGAGGGACACACGATCAAGACCATGCTCAGGGACCGGGGGAAGATCGCTAGATCGAGCTCGTCGGCCCCGGGCGGCTCGTCCCCGAGCTCGACGGGACCCGAGCGGGCACCGAGCAGGATCTCGCGAAGGAGGCCGCCGGTGTTGATCGGCGGGAGCTCGTAGGTCCTGGGCTTGTACTTCGGCACTTCGACCGAGAGCTCGAGGCCGGTGTCGACACGGCTGACGACGTCGAGCTCGTCCTCGTGGGAGGGCGAGCGCACGATCTCCACGCTGCCGAGCCCGCTGCGCATGGGGACCTCGTCCACGATCTGACCGTCGCGCTCGGCGGTCAGCGTGGTCCCGAGGAGCTCGACGGTCGTGCCTTCGGGCCAGGTCGACCCCACCATGTGCAGCGCGCCGTTCTCCGGATACACCCGAAGTGTGGGCGGATACTCGGGTCCAGCCTCGCTCCCAACGAGGCCCGCGGAGAGGGTCAGCGTTTGGTTGTTCCAGCTGCCGTCGGCGAGCTCGAGGAGCTCGGGCGGGGGCCCCGGGGTGGCCTTGGAGGTGGACCTGGGTGCGGGCTCGCTGCGGTCACAGGCCGCGAGAGTGAAGAGGGCGAGGGTCGTGGCCAGAATCGTCGTTCGGCGCATGCCCGGAGCCATAACGTGAAGCGCGCTGCTCGACAAGGCGTGCACGACTCGCGTCTTTCGACCGCATGAGTAGGACTGTCGTCGGAATCGACATTAATCCCCCAGCACCCAAGACGAGCGTGTTGCGGTTCTTTTCTTCCCAGTTTGCACCGGCCGCTGTGTCAGGGCTATGCGATGGGCTACGACCGCAAGCTGTGTGCCGACGTGCTCGACGCGTTCATCGTGTCGTTGCGCCGCTGGCTATCACGGCGTGCTCGCTGCCAATGCCCGGGCGTGCAGGGTCACAGCACGCTCGCAGCACATGCGACCGAGGGGCCAGCGGGAGGTCAGCCGCAATCCGCAATCCCGCAATCCCGCAATCCCGCAATCCCGCAATCCCGCAAGAGAAGGTG
>NZ_JMCC02000051.1 GCF_000737335.2 Enhygromyxa salina
CCGTCACCCGGGTGCTGGACCCGGGACCACGCGCGCGAGCTGACGGCCGCGCGCGCCGATGGTGCGGCTGCGGCCGCGGGGCCGGGGGTTGACGGTGATCGCCTGCGTCGGCTGCGGCTCGAGATCCAGGTCCGGACGGCAGAGCAGGAGTACATGCTCGCGTCGCTGGACTCGGCCGAGCAAAAGATCTGGGAGATGACGGACGCCTCGGACCGCAACGCCGCCCGGTTCGCGGCCAGCCTCGCGCAGCTCGAGAAGCACAAGGAGACCGTCGACTCGCTGCTCGACGAGCTCGAGGTCACCCGCAACCTGCTCGCCGCCGAGCAAGCGCGCGCGCTCGAGCAAGAGCGCATGCTGGCCAGCGAGCGAGCCAAGATGGCGCGGGCGGGGATCGGCGCCGAGGGGTTTCCGGCCAGCGGCAACACCAGTGAGGACGATCCCTTCGCGGACTTCGACGGCGAAGATCTGCTCGATCTGGGCGACGTCGGGGACGATCCCCCTGCGAAGCCAGGCAAGTCCGCGAAGCCAGCGAGCGTGCTCTCGGGCAAGACCCCCACGCGTCGACCACCCGCGGGCGTGACGGCCGGGCAGCAGCGCCCGACTGCTCAAGAGCTGGATCACGCCCTGGCGAGCCTGACCGACGACGACGAGGACGAGGGCGACCGAAGGCACAAGGCCGCCGCGCGAGTCGCCGCCGAGCCCGACGCCCCCACCGCCCGAACCCGGGCGCGCTCCTCATCCCGGGCGCGCGCCGCAGCGGCCTCGGAGCCCAAGCCGCACGATCGCTCAGCCAACCGCGCCCGGCTCACCGTCGAAGCCGTGGACGACGATGAGTGGGAGGACTAGGCATTTTATTACCCCCACAGGCGCTTTCGCACTCTGCGGTCACTCGCTGCGCTCGCTCCCAACGGGCTGGCTGTTCGCATGGGCATGTGTGGCCCCCTAGAAGGGGGCTCTCGTCTGACCACCCACAGCCACCGGCCGGCGCTCCATGGTTAAAGTGCGCGAAGGCCCCGTAGTTCGCAGGGGCATGTGTAGCCTCTTGTCTGGCCAGCCACGGCCACCGGCCGGCGCTCCGTGGCTAAGGTGCGCGAAGCCCCCGTAGGATGAAGCCGCCCGTGGGGTTCTCGAACGATGGAGCGCCGCGCAGTGGGGGTCTCGTCCTGACCCACAAGCGTCTTCTCCTAACCCCACCAGCGTCTTCGCACTACGGGAATTCGTGTCGCGCACTCGAACCATGGAGCGCCGGCCGGTGGCCGTGGGTGGCCAGACGAGAGCCCCCTTCTAGGGGGCCAATGATGCCCATGCGAACAGCCAGCCCGTTGGGAGCGAGCGCAGCGAGTGACCGCAGAGTGCGAAAGCGCCTGTGGGGGTAATGAAAAACGAAAGCCCGAGTCGTGAGACTCGGGCTTTCTTTCTCTTGTGCGAGGAAAGGGACTTGAACCCCCACGGCCGAAGCCACACGGACCTGAACCGTGCGCGTCTACCAATTCCGCCACCCTCGCGTGGACTGCCCTCAGGGAGGGGCGTGGAAGCTAATCCGAGCCACGCCGGGCGTCAACCCCTGGAGTCGATTTCTGTTCTCGGCTCGGGCGCGGGCTGCTCGCCCGCTTGCGGACGCCTTCGTGGATTGGTTCTCCGAGGGCAGCGAACCCTCACAGCGTCTCGATCGACTCGACCTCGAGGGCTGGGCCGCTCATGTGGATCCCAAAACCCCCGCGTTCGACGCGACCTGTGACCCGGACGCGCTGGCCGACCTTTGGCTTGGCCCCGCTGAGGCGGTAGACGTCGCCGCTGTCGGTGACGAGCTCGAGGAAGCCGCCTTCGAGGTCGTTGTGGCGCACGGTCCCGGTGAACTTGTTGGACATGCGGGGCAGTGTACCGGGCGTCGGGGCCTGCGCTACTGTCGGTGCACCTTGCGGGGTCGGCTTCAATTCTCGGTGTGGGTCGCGGCGCTCGGCTTGGGCTGGGCTTGCGGGCTTGGTTGCGGGGGGTCGTCGACCAGTCCCGGGGGGGCTTCGGGCCAGCGGCAGGAGACGGCGGGCGAGGCACCCGCCGTGATCGATGAGGGTCCGGGGCTCCCAAGTTGGGGCTCGCGCGTGCCCTTGCTCTCGGTCAACGAGGTGCTCGCGCCGGAGTTGGCGCGCCAGCCGATGGCGCCGCAGCTGCACGCGTTGATCGACTCGAGCGATCCCAGCGTGGATGAAGCGCGGGCCCAGCTGCTGCGCGAGCGCGGCTTGTGGTCGCTGGCCAGGATCGGCGGGGCCGAGGCGCGCGAGCGTCTGCTCCTCGAGCTCGATCGCGGCGAGAGCCTGGCGCTGGCCGCCGCGGCGCTGCTCGAGGTCCCCGGCAACGAAGCTGGCGGCCCGCCCGAGCCCCTCGCGGGCGGTCCGTGGGGGCTGCTCGAGGACGCGCTGTGGACCCGCTACGCGGTCTCGGATCCGGGCGCGCTCAGCCACCAGCGCGCGCTGTTGCTGGCGATCGCGCGGATCGGCGGGAGCCGGTCGATCACGCGTCTGGGTGTCGATCTGACCGAGGTGCCGGGCCCTGATCACGGACCCGAGGTCGTCGCCCGGTGGTCGGCCGCGATGCAGATGCTTGGGGTCATGTGTGCCCGCGGCCTCAGCCTCGAGCCCGTCACGGGCAAGGCCGTGAGCGCGGGCTTGCAGCGGCGGCCCGGGGTGGATCCGGCGGTCGCGGAGGCGGCTCTGTACGCGCTCAGTCGCTGCGCCCGATCCTCTGGCGAGCTGCTCGTCGAGTCGCGCGAGCTGTTGGTCGAGCGGCTGACCCCGCACGTGGAGCGGCCGGTGAGCCCGGCCCACGCGATGTTGGCCTGGCGGTCGTTTGCGGCGCTGGGCGAGCTGCCCAAGGCGATCCCGCCGGGGATCCTCGCGCTCGCAGATCCGCCGTCGTGGGAGATCGAGGTCGAGGCCGCGCGGGCGCTCGGGGCTGATCCACGCGGCGCCGCCGAGCTTCGTCAGCGGATGGCCGCGCTGCCGATCGAGTCGTTCGCGGGTCCGCGCCAGCACGTGTTGATCGTTGGCCTGCAGGCGATGCGGACGGGCGCCGCCGCGGCCACGCCCGAGCTCGACACGGCGCTCGTCGAGCTCGCGGATCAGCTGTTGGTGGGTCGTCGCGGCGAGGACCCACGCTTGCGCAAGGCGTCGGCGCTGGCCCTGTGTGAGCTGCGCTTGCTGCAAGCGATCCGCAGCGGCCAGACCGAGGCGCTGACCCGCTGTCACGAGCTGGTTGGGGCCCCGGCGGTGGAGCTACCCACCAGCTTGCTCGTCAACCTCGAGGTCGAGGCGCTGCTGCGGGCGACCCGAGCCGACGCGCCCGCGAACAACAACTTGGGGACCGCACAGATCGACGACGAGGCCGTGATCGCGGACCAGGTCGACGAGGCGCCGCGCGACCCCGGCCGCCAAGTCAGGATCTCCCGGTTGCTCGAGCTGGCCCGCGCAAGCGACCCCGCGCGCGCGACCCCAGCCCTGCACGCGCTGGCCGAGATCGATGATCCAAGCGTGCTGCCCGTCTTGCGCGTGGCCCTGCTCAGCCCCGATCCGGGGATCTTGGCGGCCGCGGCGACGGCGATCGCGGTGCGCTCGGTCGACGCGAGCAAGCGGGATCTCGAGGTCCTGACCCTGCTCGAGGAGCTCGTCACCCAGCGCACCAAGCCCGGCGAGCTCGAGGCTCGACTGGCCGCGATCGAGGCGTTGGGGGCCCTGGCTCGCAACGCGGTCGCGAGCATCGATCCCAACCCGAGCGCGAGCGCCCCGAGCCCCGCGGCGTCCAGCCCGTGGTTGGCCCGCACGATCCTGCCCTTGGCCGCCGACGTCCACGTTGCCGTGCGCCGCCAAGCTCGCGAGGCGCTGCTGGGTCATGAGCAGCTGCTGCTCGAGTTTGATCTGGCCGAGCGCAGCGCGGCGCCCTCGCGGCTGACGGGCTTTGGCGAGCGCTTGGCCAGCGATCTGGTCGGCTATCTGGCGAGCGAGCCCGTGGGTCTGCGCGTGGTCAGCAGCGCGGGCAGCTTCACGATCGCGTTCGCGGGCGTCGAGGCGCCGATCAACCAAGCCAGCCTCGTCGCGCTGGCGGACGCGGGCTTCTATGACGGGCTCGACTTTCACCGGGTCGTGCCCGGCTTCGTGATCCAAGGCGGTGATCCACGCGGCGATGGCTACGGCGGCCCGGGCTACGTGGTCCCCTGCGAGTGGTCGAACCTCGGCTACGAGCGGGGGACCGTGGGCATGGCGCTGGCTGGCAAGGACACCGGTGGTTCACAGTTCTTCGTGACCCAGACCCCGCAGCCCCACTTGGACGCCCGCTACACCGTGGTCGGGCAGATCAGCGAAGGCCTCGAGGTCGTGGACTTGTTGCTGCCTGGGGATCGCATCGAGTCCGTGCGGGTGATCTACGCAGATGCCGAGGGGAGTCGAGCGCAGTGACGGCGCGCCTGGGCATCGCCACGGTCGGCGGCATGGATCCGACAGGCGGCGCCGGCCTGCTGCGCGACGCGTGGACGATCTCGCGGCGCGCACCCGAGCTCGAGTTGCTCGCGGTGTGCACCGCCGTGACTCGACAGGGTCACGGTCAGCCCGCCACCTACGCCAGCGCGAACCCGGACACGCTCGCGCGCGAGCTGGGTCGCGTGGCCAACTATCCGCGGCTGCGCGCGGTCAAGCTTGGCATGATCCCAGGGGATCGCGTGGATCAGATCGCCGAGTTCCTTGCTGGCCTGCAGGCCCGGAGTCCGCGACCGCTGGTCGTGTGCGACCCGGTGATCATGGCCACCGACGGCGGCCGTCTCGGTCCGTCGGGCCGCGCCTTGCTCGAGCTCGCGGCCCGCGTCGACCTGTTGACCCCAAACGTGGACGAGGCCCGCGAGCTCATGAAGCACGGCCCGCTGCCAAGCACGACCGCGGTGCTGTTCAAGGGCGAGGCGGTCGAGGATCGGCCGGACCGGATCCGGGATCGGCTGTATCGGGCCAGCGCAGGCGAGCTGGTGCTCGAGCGTCCGCGCGTGAGCGGACCCGATCCACGCGGAACCGGGTGTGCGCTCGCCAGCGCGATCGCCAGCGAGCTCGCCCGCGGTCGCTCGCTGGTCACCGCCGTGGTCGCCGGGGTCGCGTGGCTCGACGGCGCCCGGATGTTCCTCCAGCTCCCAGGTGAACCTTAGCCAAGGTCCTTGGGGGCGCTCTAAAACAGCGCCCGGGTGCCGGCGAGGTTGACGGCGTCCAAGCGTGGGAGCTGATCGAGCCTGGCGGCGCCGGCGGCCGTGATCACCGTCTCGGCTAGGTTCAGGCGCTGCAGTTGCTCGAGCTCGAGCAAGTACGGGATCGCGGCGTCGGTAATTAGGGTGTGGTCCAAGCGGAGCTCTCGCAGCGCGCCAAGCTTGGCGAGGTGGGCGACGCCCTCGTCGACCACGTCGGTGTGATCGAGCTCGAGGATCTCGAGCGCCTGCATGCCCTGCAGGTTGGCGAGGCCGTGCTTGGTGACCCGCGTGTGATGCAGCTCGAGGTGGCGCATTTGCGTCAGCGGGGCCAAGTGAACCAAGCCCTCGTCGGAGATCCCCGAGCCGCCGAGCCCGAGCCGCTCGAGCGCGACCAAGGTGGCCAGCTCCGGGGCCGCCGCGTCGCCGAAGCCCTCGAGTTCGATGTCGAGCGAGCGCAGCCCCGTGAGCCCGCCAAGCCCCGGAGCCTCGGGATCCGCGAGCGTGCCGGGGCCGAGCACCAGTCGCTCGAGCGGCAGGGTTGCGAGGGCCTCGAACCCGGCGCCATCGATGTCGCGGTAGCGGATCGTGAGATCCTGCAGGGCGTTGAGCCCCGCGAGCTCGATGAGCCCGGCCGAGCTGATATCCGAGCGCTCGAGCACCAACACGCGCAGCCCAGACAACAACCGCAGCTGACGCAGGCCCTTGTCGCCGAGCCGCGGGCAGTTGCAGATCAGCTCGTCGAGCGGCAGCTCGCGCAGGACGATCGGCGAGCCGTTGTTGAACCCCGAGCCCGACCACTCGATGTGGTGCAGGTGATCGAGGGTCTTGATCTGGTGCAGCGAGAAATTGCCAACCTCGCTGTCGATCACCGCCAAGCGCTCGAGCTTGCTGGCCTTGCCGACGCGGATCATCGTGTTGTGGGCCACCCACGGACCGACCAAGCGGATCTCGCGGATGTCCGGCAAGATCCGAAACAGCTCCGAGACCGGGCTGTCGTCGGCGAGTTCGCGCAGCGTGATCGAGCGCGGCGAGATCTTGCGACCGAGTGGTTTGAGCGCGTCCGGCTCGGCGTGGACGCGGGTCAAGGTCAGCGCCTCGAGGGCGTGCAGCTGCGAGAGGCGGGCGACGGTCACGGCGTCGAGCTCGAGATCGACGAGCTCGAGCTCGCGCAGACGCCCTCCGAACGCTGACAGGCCAGCGTGCACGGCAGCTTGGCAGCCGCTGATCCGCAGCGCGACGAGCTGCGGCGCCCGGTCGGCGAGCACGTGCAGATCCAAGCCCTCGCAGCGCGGACTCGACAGCTCCGGGAGGCCGGGGGGCTCGGGGTTGCCGGGGTCGCCGGTCTCGCCGGTCTCGCCGGTCTCGCTGGCCAGCTCCGGGAGCTGCAGCGGGCGCTCTTGTGAGTCGCGCTCGCTCATCGCCAGATCCAGAAACTCGACAGTCGAGAGATCCAGATCGGCGAGCTGCGACGCGTCGGCGATGACCAACCTGCGCAGGGTCTGGGTCCGCGCGTGGGTGTCCACCCTGACCGGCGCGCTGGGCTCGGACACGACGACCGGGCCTTCGCCTGGCTCCTCGCTTCCGCATCGACAGCCGCTGATCGACACCAGCGCCACGAGCGTGAAGATCAGCGCGAGCCAGGCGCGCGGTCGAGATGGACCCACGGCCCCGGTTCTACTCGCTCGCCGTCCGATGATCACGGCTGATCATCGTCGTCGAATTCGTGGAGCGCGAGCGGCTCTTCAACGCCAAACACGCGGCGCGCGTTGTCGCGTGTCAGCGTGGCGATCGCTTCGAGCTCAGCACCGCGCAGCTCGGCCAGGCGCCGCGCCACGTCAATGATGAACGCCGGTTCGTTGGGCGCGGGACGGCGGCTTGGTGGTGTTTGATCGGGCGAGTCGGTCTCGAGCAGTAAGCGATCGTCAGGCACCGCGCGCGCGGCTTCGATGACTTTGCGAGCGCCGGGCACACACACGTTGGCGGCGAACGAGATGTAGTGGCCCGCCGCGACCAGGCTGAGGGCTGTCTGCGCGCTGCCCGAGAACGCGTGCATGACCGCCGGCGGGGTCGGCCGCTCGCGCAGTAGCTCGAGCAACGGGCCCGAAGCCCGCACGCAGTGGATCGACATCGGCAGCCCGGTGGCGCGGGCAAGGTCGATCTGCGCGCGAAACACCCGGACTTGGTGGGCGCGGACCTCGGGGCTCTGCGCGCGGGCGAAATCGAGGCCGCATTCACCGATCGCCCGAAGCCTGGTGCGCAATTCTGAGGTTGCGCTAGTTACGCGATCATATAATTCCTCAACTATGGTAGCGGACTCACTAGGCGTGACTTCACACACAAAATAGGGGTGCAGACCCCACGCCACGTAGAGATTGAGCCCGCGCGGGGGGGTTATTTTCGCCAGTGTGTCCCAGTCCGCGTGGTCGACGGCAGGCGCCAAAACTGCGCGTACACCGGTTTGTCGGGCCCTCAGCAACAAGTTGCGAACATCCGGGCAGCGTCCGCTGCGCGAGCGCTGTATATGGGCATGTGTGTCAAAAAAGTACAGTGTCACTGTAACCTCGCGCGATTGACGCTGTGCGCGTCTAGCTGTAAAAATCCAATGTCCCCCAACCCAGGAAACAACATGGCCAACAGCAAAATCGAACGTGTTCTGCGCCACGATGGCATCGTGGCCGTACTTGATTGGTTCACTGATCCCGCACACAGCGGCGACCCCGAGTGGGTCGGTGATGATCGGTGGAACCCCATTGTCATGGAGGCAGTAAAGCTCCGGCAGATCGCCCAAGAGCCCTCCGTCCGTGTTCTCGTCGGTGATCACGCAGTCCTCGTGTCCGGCGACGATAAGCACGTCGTAGGCGTCGTCTTCATCAAGGGTCACCCCGTGGTGAAGTCGGTGGTTCGCATGGTGCGGCAGCTGCTGCGCCCGCGCGCGAGCCAACCTAGCGCATCCGTCTGAGACTCCGAGCCTCACGGCCAGGAAGGGTCCGTGAGTCGACCGCGCGCCATCCCACTAGCTGGGGGCGCGCGGTTCTTCTTTGGAGCCGAGCACTTTTGCACCGACTGGGGCAAATCGCCGCAAGAGCTCGGTGGCGCATGCGCATCCCGCCCGCCAAAATTTCATCGAGAGTGCAACGACCAGAACGATCACTATTGGCCGTCAAAACGACCAGTCCGGTGACCATGCATCCACGGGCGACGTCGAGGTTCGTCTTTGAGGCAAAACTAACAAAACGATTGGCCCGCGGGTGGCCTCGATCCGATTTTTGCGACCAGGTTGCGGGCCCCGGGCGGGCAGCCAACGCAAACCGCCTGGTCTAAGGTTCGCCCCGGATGTCCCGCGATCAAGCCTTTCAACGCGCCGATGACGAGCGCTTCGTTCAGCGTCTGCGCGCGCTGCTGGGCGCCGACGTCGTCACCGAGGGCGAGGACCTGGCCTACTACGGCAGCGACCGCTGCAAGGGTGGTTGGCCCGTGGCTCCGGGAGCGATCGCGCTGCCCCGCACGATCGAGCAGGTTCAGGCGATCGTGCGAGCGTGCAGCGAGGCCCGGGTGGCGATCGTGCCTTCGGGCGGGCGCACGGGGCTGACCGGCGCAGCCACGGCGATCAACGGCGAGCTGGTCGTGTCACTCGAGCGCCTGAGCGAGATCCTCGAGGTCGACGGACCAAGCCGGCTGCTCCGCTGCCAGGCGGGCGCCACGGTTCAGGCGGTGCAAGACGCGGCGGCGGCCCAGGGCCTCGTGTACCCGGTCGATTTTGCGGCCAAGGGATCGGCGCAGATCGGCGGCTCGATCGCGACCAACGCGGGCGGCGTGAAGGTCATCCGTCACGGCCTGACCCGCGAGCGTGTCGCCGGTCTCGAGGTCGTGCTCGCCAGCGGCGAGCGGCTCTCGCTGGGGGGGGCGCTGGTCAAGAACAACACCGGCTACGATCTGCGCCAGCTGTTCATTGGCTCCGAGGGCACGCTTGGGCTGATCGTCGAGGCCACGCTCACGCTCACGCAGCCGCCCGCTGGCTACGTCGTGGTGCTCTGCTCGCTGGCTAGCGACGCAGCGCTCTCGCAGCTGTTCGCTCGCCTGCGCGCTTCGTCGTTGGTGCTCTCGGCCTTCGAGTGTTTTGATCGCGGCTGCGTGGATCAGGTCGTCGCGCATCGGGGCGTGGATCAGGCCGGCCCGCTCGAGCAACTTGGCCCCATGCAGGTGTTGATCGAGGTCGAGCACGGCGCCGACGGGCACGAGTCGACCCAGGACGCGCTGATGGAGCTGCTGGGCGAGGCCCAAGAGGCCGACGAGCTGCTCGACGCCGTCGTCGCCCAGACTCAGACCCAGGCCCAGGAGCTGTGGGCCTGGCGCGAGGACATCTCCGAGTCGCTCCACGCCCACACCCCGCACAAGGCCGACGTCGCCGTCCCCGTCCGCGAGATCACCCGCTTCATGTCGCGCTGGCGCGAGGCCGTCGCCGCGTCGCTGCCCGAGCTCGAGGCGCTGTGCTTTGGCCACGTCGGCGACGGCAACCTGCACCTCAATTTGCTGCGCCCCGACGACATGGACCTCGACGAATTCCTGGGTCACTGCCACGCCTTCGACCCGATCATGTACGCCCTCGTGCGCGAGTTTCAGGGCAGCGTCTCAGCCGAGCACGGGATCGGTCTGCTCAAGCGCGAGTACCTTGGCCACACCCGCAGCGCGACCGAGATCGACGCGATGCGAGCGATCAAGCGAATCTTCGACCCCCTCGGCATCCTGAACCCCGAAAAGGTTTTTTTATGACCCCCACAGACGCCTTCGCACTACGCAGGTCACTCGCTGCGCTCGCTCCCAACGGGCCGGCTGTTCGCATCCGCATGTGTGGCCCCCTGGAAGGGGGCTTGCTTTTTAGACCCCCACAGACGCCTTCGCACTACGCAGGTCACTCGCTGCGCTCGCTCCCAACGGGCAGGCTGTGTGCGGGCGTATGTGTGGCCCCCTGGAAGGGGGCTCGTGTGGCTTCGGCGGACGTGTACCGGTGCTTCGCCGACTGCAGCCGCTGGCGCGTCTGGTCGCTTCGCTCCTCGGGGCCGGCTGTTCGCATCCGCATGTGTGGCCCCCTGGCAGGGGGCTCGGGTGGCTTCGGCAGACGCATACGGGGAGTCGCCGATTGCAGCCCGGTAGCCCTCACGCGGCCGCATGAGCACGCCGACGGCTCAACGCTGCCAAGCCCCCTTCGAGGGGGCCACACATGCGGATGCGAACAGACAGCCCGTTGGGAGCGAGCGCAGCGAGTGACCTTGCGTAGTGCGAAGGCGTGTGTGGGGGTCTAAAAAGAACCTGCGAAGTGCGAAGGCGTGTGTGGGGGTCTAAAAAGCAAGCCCCCTTCGAGGGGGCCACACATGCGGATGCGACCAGCCAGCCCGTTGGGAGCGAGCGGAGCGAGTGACCTTGCGTAGTGCGAAGGCGTGTGTGGGGGTCTAAAAAGAACCTGCGAAGTGCGAAGGCGTGTGTGGGGGTCTAAAAAGCAAGCCCCCTTCGAGGGGGCCACACATGCGGATGCGACCAGCCAGCCCGTTGGGAGCGAGCGCAGCGAGTGACCTGCGTAGTGCGAAGGCGTGTGTGGGGGTCTAAACTGGGGTCTAAACTACAGCAGCAGCCAGTCGCGCCAGGGGGGTGGGATCTCGTCGAGGCCCAGCGCTGTCCGGGTGGGTGGCATCCAGCGTGGCCGCAGCGGGCGGACATGGAGCGGCATGTTGGCCTCGTCGGGGGTCCGGCCGCCTTTGCGCAGGTTGCAGGGTGAGCAGGCGGTGACGATGTTGTCCCACGAGGTCGGCCCGCCGCGGTGGCGCGGCAGCACGTGGTCGAGGGTCAGGTCGCGCCGCGAGGGGCGGTTGCCACAGTACTGGCAGGTGTAGCGATCTCGGACATGCACGCCCTCGCGCGAGAACCGAACGATGTATTGCTGCGGCCGGTAGGGTCCAAGCAGGCGCACGACGGCGGGCGCCGCGTACTCGCGGGTGACGGTGCGGATCGGTCGCTCGTGGGCCGCAACCATCTCCACCTTGCCCAGGAAGTTCATGCAAATCGCTCGCTGCCACGGGATCACGCGCAGCGGCTGATAGCCCTGATCGAGCAGCAGGGTGTCTTTGGCGGTCACGATCCCAACGCTGCGGAAGTGGGGCTAGGAGCCCGTGATGGGCTTCTTGGCCGTCGAGGCCTCGCCCTATTTGGGAACGTTCGCATGACGTCAGCGCAATGCTCGGCGCAAGGACTGTAGCACTCGCATTCGCACCCGTCCTTTCGGGATTGTCTGGCATCTAGATCTTCGTCGCGGACCAAGATGTAGGCAGACGTAGGGCGCGCCTCGAGGTCCACGAGCGTCCAGATTGCGAGCTGGCGGGCCGTCCTGTGGTACAGGGCAGCCGTGCGCTGGACTCCACAGATTCTCGCCGACGCGGCTGGAGGCCGCTTGCTCCGCGTCGGTGATCGGCCGATTGCGACAGCCTTCATCGACAGCCGGAGTCCCAGGACCGACGCGCTCTTTGTGCCGATCATGGCGGCGCGAGATGGGCATGACTTCATCGTCGCTGCTGCGCAGGGGGGGGCGAGCGCGACCTTGCTAGGGGCCGGGCGCACCCTGCCCAGCGGCGCCGATCAGCTGACCGTGGTCGAGGTCGACGACACGCTGGTCGGGCTGAGCTCGCTGGGGCGCCACGCTCGCGAGCAGATCACCGGGCCCGTCGTGGGGATCACCGGGAGCAACGGAAAGACGACCACGCGCGCGTTCGTCGAGGCCGCGCTGGCAACCGGGTTTGAGCCGGTGACGTGTACGCGCGGCAACCTCAACAACCACCTTGGCGTGCCCTTGACCCTCGTCGACGAGCCTCACGCGCCAGCGGCGGCGGTGCTGGAGCTGGGCATGAGCGCAGCAGGCGAGAACGACCACCTCGCGGGGATCGTGCGCCCGAACGTCCACGTGATCACCTCGATCGCGCTCGAGCACCTCGAGTTCATGGGTTCGCTGGCGAACATCGCCGCCGCCGAAGCGGAGCCGATCGCCCACCTGCAGCCCGGTTCGGACGGGCGGCCGCCAGCGTTGGTCGTGCCCGCCGACGAGCCAAGCCTGCGCGCGCACCTTCCCGGGCCCAAGACCGGCGTTCGCGTGCTGCGGGTCGGGCCGGTCGGTGGGGCCGATGATGATCTGCTCGACGTGGCGATCACCGAGGTCGAGGTTGGCGTGCGCACGCGGGCGGTGTTGCGGCTTCGCAGCGGCGAGCGACTGGTGGTCCAGCTCGCCAGCTTTGGAGCCCACAACGCCCGCAACGCCGCGAGCGCGGTCGCGGTCGCGGTCCATCTCGGGCTGCCGCTCGCGCCGCTCGTGGACGCGCTCGAGGCCGTCGCGCCGGTCGGTGATCGCGGCCGTCTGCAGCAGCTGGGTCCGCACTTGCTGATCGCCGACTGCTACAACGCCAACCCCGGCTCGATGATCGCCGCGCTCGACAGCCTCGCGCGGCTCCGCGCGACCCGCCGCGGACCCCTGCTCGCGGTCCTGGGTGACATGCTCGAGCTCGGACCCACGCAGGCGCAGCTGCACCGGGAGATCGGCGCTCACGCTGCGCGGCTGGGGCTCGACGGCGTTCTGGGTTTTGGTCCGCTCGCCAAAGAGATCGCCGCGGCCGCGGACGCGGCGGGGGTCGTGGCCGGCCATGTGTCGGGGGTGTCGGGCGTGTCGGGCGAGCCGGGCAGCGTCGAAGCGGCGGTCGCGTGGGTGCGCGCGCGCTTGGCAGACTGTGGCGCGGACGCAGGCGCGGTGTTGTTCAAGGGCAGCCGCGGGATGCGACTCGAGCGAGTCGTGGCCGCCCTCCACGACTGACGCCCGCCTCGCCCCAGCTGCAAACACTCGCAAACACTCCAAATAATGGCTGCGGCGATTGGTTCGCGCCATGATGGCGCCGGTGAGGCGGCGACGATGACGAAGCGCGTGGTGATCGTGCCGCGTTGGAGCGGCCACGCGGGCGACGATTGGTACCCGTGGATTCGCGCGCAGCTGAGCCAAGACCCCGGCCCGAGCCTGCAGGTCGACGTCGTGGAGCTGCCCAACCCCGACGCGCCGGTGATCGAGCAGTGCGTCGCCGCGTTGCAGTCTGCGCTGGGTACCCGTGCAGAGGCGCTGCGCTCGACGCTGTTGGTTGGTCACAGCGTTGGCTGCCAGGCGCTGCTGCGCTACCTCGCGGAGCTCCGCGCGGGGGACGTGGGTGTGGGCGCCGACAACGAGCGCGCCGCTGGACCCGAGCACCTGCTGTGCATCGCGGGCTGGTGGGCCGTCGACGAGCCCTGGCCGTCGATCCGCCCGTGGATCGACACCTCGGTTGCGCTGCCCTCGTTGCAGTCCAACACCGCCGGCGGCGTGACGGTGCTGCTCTCGAGCGACGACCCCTTCACCCGTGACTGGCGGACCAACAAGGCCACCTGGGAGCAGCGCCTCGACGCCGACGTGCGCGTGGTCCAAGGCGGCCGACACTTCAACGCCACGCAGGAGCCAGCTGTCCTTCAGCTCCTGCGCGAGCGCCTGACCTGAGCTCGCCCGAGCTGACAACAGCCGCCCGAGCTGAGAGCAGTCAGTTGGCGGTGAGCGAGTCGGTCTCTTTGTCGATCTCGCCCTGCCAGGTCGAGGCGTCGCGCTCGAGCGCGAGGTCCTTCTTCGCTTCGCGCTGGCGCTCGACCAGATCCGAGTGGGTCGTGAAGTAGGGCAGCGCGGCGCCGCGCAGCTGCTCGAGGTTGTCGTAGCCGTGCTTCTCGAGCACCGCCTGGAGCTCGACGGTCAGCTTTTTGATCACCTTGTAGCCCTGCAACATCGCGCCGGTGCAGACCTGGACGGTGTGGCAGCCCAGCGCGACGAACTGGGCGGCGTCGCTGCCGGAGTAGATCCCACCCATGCCGGAGATCGGCGTGTTGGGCAGCGCCTTGGCGATCTCCATGACGTGGCGCAGGGCGATCGGCCGGGCAGCCATGCCCGAGTAGCCGCCGGGTGTGGAGTGACCCTCGACGGTTGGCATGGGCCGCAGCGTGTCCAGATCGATCCCGACCACGGACAGGATCGTGTTGATCGCCGCCAGCCCGTCGACCCCAGCTTCGACCGCAGCCTTGGGTGAGGCGGTTGGATCCCCGACGTTGGGCGTCATCTTGGCCCACACCGGGATCTTCGAGACCGACTTCACCCAGCCCACGACCTCACCGACGATCTCGGGGTTCGAGCCCATCGCCGCGCCCATGCGCCGCTCGGGCAGCCCGTGCGGGCACGAGAGGTTCATCTCGAACCCGTCGACGCCGGTCTCTTGCACGCGCTCGACGATCTCGACCCACGCCTCTTTGCGGTACTCCTCCATGATCGAGGCGATCAGCACCTTGTTGGGCCAGCGCTTCTTGATCTCGCGGAACTCCTCGAGCCAGGTGTCGAATGGGCGGTCGGAGATCAGCTCGATGTTCTCGAACCCAATCACCTTCTTGTCGTCGTCGGGATCGCGCAGCTTCGCGTAGCGCGGGTTGGTGTTGATCACCTTCGAGTGGTCGAGGCTGATCGTCTTGCAGACGTTGCCCCCCCAGCCGAGCTCGAACGACTTCATGATCACCCGGGCGTTGGTGCCGGGTGGTCCTGAGCCGAGCAGGAAGGGGTTGTCGAATTCGATGCCGTTGACGACGACGTTCAGACTCGGAGCCATGGCCCAGAGTAACCAAACCCAGCTCGCAGGTGGGGGACTGTTTTCGGCCCGTGCGCGGATGCTTCAGCTGGCCGCGGCTGAGGCGAACCATATTGGCAGGGTTGGCTCGAGCCCGTCGGCCTCGAGCCGCTGCTTGGCGTCCTTCATCTCTTCGACGCGCTGGCCCTCGGCGTCGAGCAGGAGCAGCAGCGGGTAGGTGTTGAGCACGGGCTCCCAGCGCCGCCGCAGTTCGTTGAACTCATCCATGCGAGCGCCGACGCTCCAGTCGTCTTCTTTGAGCTCGAGGATGCGGACGTGGCCGATCATCGACTCCGGGTGCTCGTTGCCAAGCTCGAGGTCGAGGTGCCGGCAGGGCTCACACCAGTCGGCCGAGAACAACACGGCCACGCGCCTTTGCTCACTGACCGCCTGGAGCCGCACGCGCTCGAACATGCTGGCGAGCGGCTCGTCCTCGCGCGGGCGCAGGCGCCGAAGATCGTAGCCGACCAGCGGATCGGCCGAGGCTGGCGCCACCGCTGGCGGATCCTCGCTTGCTAATTTTGCGGGCTCACCCGACTCGCAGGCCGACCCGACGAGTGTCGTGAAAGCGAGGGCGAGCAGAGCTTGCATGCACCGCCCGCGTGCGGGCTGTCGCGTTCGCGTTCGCGCCATGGGGTGTGCATAGCCCGAGCGCAGGTGCCGAAGCAACCTGCGCCGTCACAGCCTGAAATTTGGGGACCTCGTTGGGGACATCGTGTGTTGACGGGGAGCCCGCTCACACACGGCATTCAATTTGCGGGAAGCGAACGCTTCGCGACGCGTCTAGCGGGGGGCGGTTCACACGCCGCTGTATCGCATGCCGCGAGCTTTACCTTCCCAGGTGACCTGGTTGAGCTCGATCAGGCGCGCGAGGGCCTTGCGAACCTGCAGCGCGGTTCCGCCGACCTTGGTGGTGATCTCTGGCGCCTTGATTGGGTGGTCCGCCGCTTCGACGATCGCCAACACCGCCGCGTCATAGGCCCGTCGACCCTCGGGGGTTCGCGTGTTGACGGCTTTGGACTTGGCCTGCTTGGTCTTTCCGTTCGGCTTGGCCTTGTTGTTTGGCTTGGCCTTGACGTCGGCGATGATGTCACTGGTCGAAGAGCCGCCGGCCTCGATGATGTCACCAACACATACCGTGCCGAGCAGCCCGGCAAACTTCCCCTTCCCAAGCCTGGTCAGCTCGGCGAGCGTCAGCTGCGGGTTCTCGCATACGAGGTTGATGAAGACGTCGCGTTCGACGGCTTCGACCGCGGAGTTGAATTCCCGTTCGAAGGTAGACACGCCGCGACTATAGCACACTTGATTCGAATGTGAACATCTTGCCGGCGGCTTCTCATGTCGTGATCATCACTGTCCAATTGGACACACGGGTGCGGTGATTCCGGTTAGCCCACCTTCTGAGGCCGAGGCTAGCGGTGCCTGGATAGATCGACATTAGCGGCCCTCCGGCCGGTATGCACCAACGTCCAAAATGTGGTCTTTGGGACAGGTGTTTGCGGTGTGGTGTGCGTGTGAACCGCCGTCACAATCAACATAGTCCCCTTCGCGAGCGCGCAAAATTGTGTCTGGTGACTTCGCGCTTTGGTCGAAAGTGCAGTTCGATTACACTGCCAGAGTGAGCCTGGGACGATTCGACCTGGTTGGTGACGTTCACGGCACAATTTGCACGCTCGACGCGATGCTCGAGCGACTCGGCTATTTGTGCGCAGGTGGGTGTTGGTATCACCCCGAGGGTCGCGTGCTGATATCGGTGGGGGATCTGATTGACCGGGGTCCTGATCCGCTCGGGTGTGTCGAGCGGATCGCGGCGCTGGTCGACAGCGGATGCGCACACATGGTGCTCGGCAACCACGAACTCAACGCTCTGCACTACGTCGAGGGCCTGCGCGAGCACAGCGACAAGAACCGCGCGCAGTTCCAGACCACGCTGACGCAGATCGACGCGTCGCCGCAGCGCTGGGACCGGGCCCGGGCGTTCATCGAGTCGCAGCCAACCCATTTATTGCTCGACGAAGGTCGCCTGCGAGTCGTGCATGCGTACTGGGATCCCGACGCGATCCGGCAGCTGCCGACCCGCGTCGACACCCGTGAGTTGCTCGTGGCCAGCGGGCCCGGGGGCCGGCTCGAGCACGCGTTCGAGCTGTGTATCAAGGGCCCCGAGCGCGCGGTTCCACGCTACCGCGACCACGGCGGTCACTGGCGCGAGACCCAGCGCGTGGCGTGGTGGAACGAGTACCCGGCCGACGCGCCCAAGCTGGTGTTTGGTCACTATTGGTTTCCCTGGCCCGAGCACACGCCGACCTCACCCGGGTGGACCGGCCCTGGCGCCAACGCAGCGTGCCTGGACTTTCGTGCCGGTCGCGGCGGTCCGCTGGTCGCCCTGCGCTACCCGGAGGGCGAGTTCGTCAGCGTGCCCAACCTGGATATGTAGGACTTGGGATATGTAGGACTTGGGACATCTAGGACTTGGCTGCCCACGGTGAACCAGTCCACGAACGCGTCCGCGAGCGGGCGAGAAGCCCTCGCCCGAGCTGAAAGTCGCCCGCGCTGAAAACTGTCGGCCCGCGCATCTGATAGCCTGTGCGGGCATGAGTGACGGGCCGTCGGAGTTGGTCAAGGAGACCGCGAGGGTGTTGCTTCGGCACCTGCGCGAGCATGGTGCGGCGACCAAAGAGGAGCTGGCGAAGGTCGCGGACGTCTCGTATCCCTCGATCCAGCGGGCGTTGACGTGGCTGCGCGACCACTGTGACTCGCCGGTGGAGTTCGACCGTGGGGCTGGCCGCTGGGTCCTGCGGGACCCTCACTTCACGCTACCCCTGACCGACCCCGACCCTCAGGACTTGTCGGCGGTGTTGTTCGCCGAGGCTCTGCTCGCGCCCTTGGCCGACGAAGAGATCACCTCGCGCCTGCGCCGGCTCGCCGAGCAGATGGACGCCGAGATGCGAGACCGCGGCCGCACCCCCAGCGAGGGCACGCGGCCCGGGACCTTGGTCGCAACCTTGACCACCGGCAGCCGCACGGATCCCCGGGTGCTGTCGACCTTGTTCGGGGCGATCGGCAAGCACGTGGTCCAGATCCGCTACGCGAGCCCATGGAGCAGCGCCGGCGCGGCACGCATCCACGACATCGAGCCCTGGCAGCTGCGCCTGCACGACGGCAACATGTATCTGCGAGCCTACTCCCGCACCCACAGCGAGCCGCGCAGCTTCCGAGTCGCGCAGATCGACGACACCAAGGTGGTGGAGGGGCTGACCCCGCGCGAGGCCGTACCCGCCCCCGACAAGATCTGGGGCGACCACGATCCGGCGTTCGGGATTGACGAGGATCGACCCGGCGTCGCCGTGTTGCGGATCCGGGCCCCCGTCGCCCGCTGGGTCCACCACAACGTGTGGGATCCCGGCCAGCAGGACACCTGGATCGAGGAGGGCGAGCTGCTCGAGCGCCGCGTCGCCTACCGCTCGTGTCGCGAACTGGCGCGGCGGCTGCTCTCGCTTGGCGACGCGCTCGAGTCGATCGCACCCGACGAGCTACGCGAAGTCGTGCTCGCCCATGCAACGATCCTGATCGAGCGCCTGCGCTGACCGTGGCGCGCGGAGGCGAGGCCGGGCCTACTTGTCCTTGCCGCCGCCGCCAAAGTAGTACTGCATGCCACCGCCGAAGAAGAAGCCGTCCTTGATGCCGCCTTCGATGCTGATCCCGAACGAGTCCTTGATAATCACGCGGAAGCTGCCAAAGAGGTTGATCACCGGGTAGACCGGCCAGGTGCCGTTGGTCTCGGTGGCGTTGAAGGCGCCGAGGTCGCCGCCGTCGCACTTGTCCCGCGAGCAACGGGCGAAGCTGCTGCCGGTCGAGATCCTGCCCCCAGGGGCGTTTCCACCGTTGCCGTCGACTTCTGCTGTCGAGGGGTCGATGTGGTCGTCATTCGGTTCGCGCATGCCGTCGCCGTCCTGGTCGATGCCAACATCGTTGTAGTAGCGAGGCGTGCACTTGCGGAAGTCCGCTGTGTCCGCCAGCGTCTGGCACGAGCCGGCGTCCCCAGGCGAGCCCGGGTTGGGGCCGAGCGGGGTCCGGCGCACGCCGTCGCCGATCAGCACCCCAATCCCAACGCCACCGCCGCCGCCGAGCTGAACCTCGACGTCGGAGTTGCGGTACAGCGTGCCGCGGCCGATGAAGTTGACCTCGGCGGTGAACATCCGCAGGTCGATCTCGGTGTAGTCAGCGGCGCCGAGGTTGCAGCTGCTGCCGCTGCCCTCGTCGACGGTGCAGCTGTCGCGGTCCCACTCGTCATTGTCGAGCCACAGCGAGTCCGGCGGCTGGATGTGCAGGTAGCCCACCCCAACCGAGACGTCGAAGGCGCGGGTGACCCGGCGGATGTAGTCGCCGCCGACATAGAAGTTGCAGCCGTCGACCTTGACCAGCCCGTTTTGCTCGCCCCAGTTGCCCGGCTTGTCGCGGCACAGCGAGTTGCCGTACGACGCGAGCGCGGCGTTGAGGAAGTACGAAGGGATCAGGTGAATGCCGCCGCGCAGGCCGATCGCGTTGGCGTTGAAGTCACCCCTTTTGGCGGGCCCGCCCGACAGCTCGTCCTCGAACTCGTCGTCTTCATCCTCGATCACCTCGCCCTCGGTCGGATCCTCTGTCGTGGGATCGATCGCCGCGTCGTCGCCAGTGGGGACGTCCTCGGATGGGGCTGCGTCGTCGGCCGGGGCTGCGTCGTCGGCCGGGGCTGCGTCGTCGGCCGGGGCTGTGTCGTCGGCCGGGGCTGCGTCGTCGGCCGGGGCTGCGTCATCGGCGACCGGGGCTGCGTCGTCGGCCGGTGGCGCGTGAACCAAGAGGTTCAGATCGTTCGCCGTCAGCGGCACCGCGAACGGGCTCGCCACTGCGACGGTCGGAATGATCAAAGTCGTGGCGAGCGCGAGAGGGGGCACAAGCAGACGCATGGCCCGATGATACGCCCGTCGTTCCCTGCACGGCAAAAACCTGGAGGCCGGCGACCACCCACATGCGCTTACAGCTTGATCGAGCGCCAACCCTTGGCCAAGAACTTGATCCCCATCGCCAGCCCGAGCGCGTTCACATAGATGACCGCCGCGGTCCAGATCCCCTCCATGCCAAAGCCGAGGTGCGGACCCAGGAACCAGCTCAGTGGCACCAGGCAGCCGACGTGAAGGATGCCTTCGATGATCATCACGAACACGTTGGCGCCCGCGCCGTACAGCGACTGCGACAAGATGATCGCAACGACGAGCATCGGGAGCGCGGTTGCGACCAAGCGCAGCGAGGAGGCGCCAGCTGCGGCGACGGCGGGGTCATTCGGTGCCCACAGCGAGATGATCTGCTCGGGCCAGATCCAAAACACCAAGATGATCGGGATCATCGCCAGCAGGCCGACGCGGACCGAGTCCCACCCGTAGCGCGCGGCCAGGTTGGGCTTGCCCGCGCCAAGGCTCTGGGTCACGGCCGTGGCCGTGGCCGTTCCAAACGCGAGCAGCGGCATGAAGCACAGGGCGGCCGTGTCCATCAACGCCTTGGTCGCGGCCGAGTAGGTGTTCCCGGTGCCCATGTCGGCGTCGATCTGCCCGACGAACTTGAAGAACAGCAAGAAGCCCGTCATCAGGATCAAGCTGGCCGACCCGGCCGGCAGCATCAGCCTGATGATGTTGGTGATCACCTTGCGGTCGAAATTTCGTAGCCGATAGAACTTGAAGCGACGGCTGTAGCGCGGCGCGAGGCTCACGACGATCATGATCGCCAAGCCCAGATAGGTGGCGATCATCGAGGCCCAGCCCGCGCCCGCGAGACCCATCCTGGGGATCCCGAGCCGATCGTTGCCGTAGATCAGCAAGTAGTTCAGCCCGATGTTGAACACGTTCATGACCACCGCGGCGATCAGGTGCACGTAGGTGCGACCGATGCCGTCGAAGAAGGCCTTGAACGCGAAGGTCGAGACCATCGCCCCGATCCCCAGGGCGCGCAGCTGCACGTAGACCGTGCCCAGCTGCTTTTGCTCTTCGCTGGCCTCGGCCAGGAAATTGACGGCATGGGGCCCGCTGAACCAACCAACCGCGATCCCCACCGCCCCGGCGACCACGGACACGAGCACCGCGTTGAACAGGACCTGGCCAGCCCGCTCTTCGTCACCCTCGGCGTAGCGGCGCCCGGTCATGGCTTGGGCGCCATACGAGATCGCCGCGAAGAACCCACCGACCGCCCAGTACAGCGGCATGCCCAGACCCAGCGCCGCCTGCGAGGCCGTGGCCTCGGCGGCGTCGTCGAGGCGGCCAACCATGAGGTTGTCCGCGGCGTTGACGAAGTACTGCGTCAACATCGCGAGCATGACGAAGGATCCGAGGTAGAGCACCTTGCGGATCAGCGACCAGTTCGGCAGCAGGCGCAGGCCTGTGCTGGCCTGGTCGGGTTCGTCGGACGCGTCGGTGAGCTTGACCAAGGTGGGTCCCAGGCGAAGACCGGCTCAGCACAACGAAGGCTCAGCGGTGCGCACCCGCGTTGTAGCCGATCGCGGCCGCCCATCTGCCTCGTTTGGAGAAATCAGTCCAACTTCTCGAGCTCGTCGCGGATCACCTGCTCGAGGTCGCCCATGCAGCTGTCGTCGATGAACTCGTAGGCCGCGACGATCTTGCCCGAGCCGTCGACCACGAACGAGAACGGGAAGTTGGGCCGGTTGTAGGCGCCCGCGGCTTCCTCGCCCGCGAGCGCGACCTTGGCTCGGAGCTTGTGCTTGTCGATGAACTCTTGCACCGCCTCGGGCTCTTCGTCGGTAGCAACCGCGACCAGGGTCAGCCCGTGCTTGCGGTATTTGCGGTACAGACGATCGAACTCTGGCAGCTCTTTGAGGCAGGGCTTGCACCACGTCCCCCAAAAGTTGAGGAGCACAACGCGCTTGCGATAGCCGTTGGGCGAGATCGTCTTCTCGCCGTCGACGCTGGGCAGCCGGAAGCCCTTGACCTTGTCACCGACCGCGAAGCGCTGCTGACACGTGGGCCCGAGCAGCTTGTGGGCGGGCTTGGGCAGCGGCTCGCGCTCTTTGGCGGCCACGGGCTGGGGGTTCTTCGGGTCGGCGCTCTTGCCCGAATCCGAGCCTGACTCCGAATCCGAGCCTGACTCCGCGCCTGGGTCGGCGTCTGGGTCCGCGTCCTGGTCGTCCGTGGCGGCGACGGCGTCCTCGTCCCCCGCGCTGTCGCCCGCGCCAACATTTGTAGCGACCACGGCTGGGCCAGGTCCCGGCGGCTCGGCGTCGCTCGCTGGGGTCGTGGCCGCCGTTGGCCCGCCCGGGTCCGCACCTCGCTCGGGATCGGTGGTCGTGACGGGGTCCGGCTTGCAGCCGAGCGTCGCAACCATGAACAGCAGGCCAACGCGACTGAGGATCGAAGAGCGATCGAACATCACCCAGATGGTATCCGAACGGTTTGCGCTCGGCGTCCCCCGGGGCCGGAACCGACCGCGCGCGGGGTCCTGCGTGAACAGCCCTGTGGGAACAATCACTTGGGCGTGGCCGCGCAGGCTCGGGCAATCCCCCGCCAGATCTCGCCGAGCTCGAGCTCGCCCGCCCGGTAGGGCAACAACATCCGCACCGTGTGGGCACCCGGGGTCGTCACCAGCACGCCCGCCTCGGTCAGCGCGGGCGCGATCTGCTTGGCGCGACCTTCGTCGAGCTTGCCCAATTGCACGCCGATCATGGCCCCCGTGCCGCGGATCTCGACGACCTCGGGGTTGGGCTCGCTCGCGGCGATCTTCTGTAATGTAGGCAGCTGGGCCGCGGCGTGGTCGAGCAGCCCCTCTTCTTCGATGATCCGCAGGGTCGCCAAGCCCGCGACGCAGGCGATTGGGTTGCCGCCAAAGGTCGTCCCGTGGGTGCCAGGCCCCATGTGCTCCGCGAGCTTGGGCGTGGTCAGGCATGCGCCGATCGGGAAGCTGCCGCCGAGCGCCTTGGCCAGCCAGATGATGTCGGGCTTGGCGTCGTCACCAACGATCGTCTCCCACGCCGTCCACCGGCCGGTGCGCCCGCAGCCGCTTTGGATCTCGTCGAGCCCAAGCAGCGCGCCGTGGCGATCGCACAGCTCCCGCGCGCGCAGCAAGAACCCCTTGCTGGCTGGCCAGACCCCGCCCTCGCCCTGGATCGGCTCGATGAACACCGCCGCGATCCGCGGCCCGAGCTCGGCGAACACCTGCTCGAGCGCGGCGACATCGTCAAACGGCACCCGCACGACCTTGGCCGAGGCAAACCGGCCCTCGTGGTCCTCGCCGTGGCAGCTCACGTAGGGCTCGCGGTAGGCCGGGTTCGCGGTCAGCGAGATCGCGCCGAGCGTGCGGCCATGGAACGCCCGCTCGAACGCCACGATCACGTCGCGCTTGGTGGCGCGCAGGGCCAGCTTGATCGCCGCCTCGGTCGCCTCGGTCCCGCTGTTGGTGAAGAAGCTGCGACCGGCGTCGATCGGGAACAGCTCGCCGAGTCGGGCCGCGAGCTGTTGTTGAGGCACGTGCCCGTAGGTGTTGGCGACGGCGCCGAGCTTCTCGAGCTGGCGATGGATCGCCGCGACCCAGGCAGGGTGCGCGTGGCCGAGCACGGCGGTGCCGATCCCCGCGATCGCGTCGAGGTAGATCTTGCCGTTGGTGTCTCGCACCCGCAGCGCCCCGCCGACCCGCCCCTCGTCGTAGACCGCGGCGTCGAGCACGATCCCGTGGCCGGGGTACGTGGGCCAGCGCAGATCGGGTGGGGGACTCGAGGGCTCTTGGATGCCGGAGGTGGTCATGCGCTCCGAGCTTCTCTCACACGCGTCGGCCGCGAACCAGGACCACCCCCGCGAACACCATCAAGAGCGAACCCACGGCATCATCGAGGCCAGGTCGCACGCCCCAGACCAGATCCAGCATCATCGAGATCGGGATCGCCGCGTAGGCGACGACCGCGACCATCGGCGCGGCCATGCGCCCGTAGGCGCGGGTCATGAGCAGCTGCCCGGCGAGCCCGAAGCCGGCCATTCCGGCGATCTTCCCGGTGACGTTGAGCCAGCCGACGTCCGGGAGCTGCAAGAACTCACCGCGGGCCAGCCCGATCGCCAGCGCGCCCGCGCTGACCGTGAGCGTGAACCAAAACACGACCCGCTCGGGCGAGTCCTTGGCCGTCGCCTTGCGGACCATGATGTGCGCCAGCGCCGAGAACAACGCCGAGATCGCGCCGGCCGCGATCGGCAACAGCGGGAGGTTCGCGCGCCACGCTTGATCCGGCCGCAGGACCACCAGCGCGCCCACCACCGCAACCATCAGAGCGACCACCGCGCGGGGGTGCAGGCGTTCACCGAGCAGGGTGGGCGAGAGCACCGCGACCAGCACGGGCTGCAGCAGGCTGAGCACCGTGTTCTCGATCAGGGTCAGGGCCCGCAGCGCATAGAAGTAGCCCGCCATCGCCCCGAGCCCGGCCAGCGAGCGCAGCACCACCGGACCGGGCGCGTTGGGGCGCAGGGTTTGGCCGCGTATGCGCAGCTCGACGAGGATCCACACCAGCCCTGGCGCGGTCCGCCAGAACATGACTTCGCTCGTCGTGAGGCCATCTTCGCGCAGAACTTTCACGAACGCGGCCATCCCGACAAAGCACCCCGTGCCGAGCAGCATCCACAGGAGTCCGAGTCGGCTCGAGCGTTCGGCGCCCGGTTCCGAGCCACGCGCGGTCCGCTCGGTCGCCATCTGCTCGCTTCGCGACCCTGGCTGCACGACTTGGCTCACGAGCGCTGAGTACTTCCGAACCCCTCGCCCGTCACCATCGCGCAATTAGCGACGGTGACCGACCAGGTCCGCGCAAACTTCGTTTCCCAAATTTTGCCTCGTCACCTACATTTCCGCACTTTGCGCCTGGACCCCGCCCCGCGACCGGCTTGAACGACCGAGCACAAACCCCCTCTAGATCCCCGAAATCGGGCAGCCACAGCGCGCATCATTTTTTTTCCAAAAGCCCTTGACCCACGCGACCCACTGGCCTAGAGATCCCAACCCCTGGCCATGAAGAGCCCCTGGCGGAGACGCCAAACTCCTCAACGGTCGGGTGACGCTGCCTGAAAACTGGAGAGCAGGAACACGGACCACGAAACCGCACGGTCCGGTTTTGCGCCCGAGCACGCTCGAGCGCAGCACACCGAGACCGCCCGCGGGGCCGTCGATCAGCAATGGTCGACAACCTCGTCACATGTGGGGCAACCCGCATGAATGACAAAAAACCAAAGTCCTCCTGACCAGAGATGGAGCAGGGGGCAGCCAGGCCGGTCGCAAGATCGGCTCAGATTCGGCCGTGAGGCTGAATTACAACATCAAACTGGAGAGTTTGATCCTGGCTCAGAGCGAACGTTTGCGGCGGGCTTAACACATGCAAGTCGAACGAGAACCTCTTCGGAGGGGACAGTGGCGCACGGGTGCGTAACACGTGGATAACCAACCCCCTGGTTCGGGACAACACTGGGAAACCGGTGCTAATACCGGCTATGGCGCATGAGTCACAAGGCTTGTGCGAGAAAGGCCCGCAAGGGTCGCCAGGGGACGGGTCCGCGTCCCATCAGCTTGTTGGTGAGGTAATGGCTCACCAAGGCGAAGACGGGTAGCTGGTCTGAGAGGATGATCAGCCACACTGGAACTGAGACACGGTCCAGACTCCTACGGGAGGCAGCAGTGGGGAATATTGCGCAATGGGCGAAAGCCTGACGCAGCCACGCCGCGTGAGCGATGAAGGTCCTAGGATCGTAAAGCTCTGTGGAGGGAGAAGAATAAAGCCGGTGAAGAGCCGGCCTTGACGGTATCCCTTTAGCAAGCACCGGCTAACTCCGTGCCAGCAGCCGCGGTAATACGGAGGGTGCAAACGTTGCTCGGAATCATTGGGCGTAAAGCGCGCGTAGGCGGCTTGGCAAGTTGGATGTGAAAGCCCTGGGCTCAACCCAGGAGGTGCATACAAAACTGCCAGGCTTGAATCTCGGAGGGGGTCAGGGAATTCCCGGTGTAGAGGTGAAATTCGTAGATATCGGGAGGAACACCAGTGGCGAAGGCGCTGACCTGGACGATGATTGACGCTGAGGCGCGAAAGCGTGGGGAGCAAACAGGATTAGATACCCTGGTAGTCCACGCCGTAAACGATGAGTGCTAGGCGCCGGCGGATTGACCCCGTCGGTGCCGAAGCTAACGCGTTAAGCACTCCGCCTGGGGAGTACGGTCGCAAGACTAAAACTCAAAGGAATTGACGGGGGCCCGCACAAGCGGTGGAGCATGTGGTTTAATTCGACGCTACGCGCAGAACCTTACCTGGGTTAAATCCACCAGAATCCGGCCCAAAAGCTGGAGTGCCCTTCGGGGAATTGGTGAGAAGGTGCTGCATGGCTGTCGTCAGCTCGTGTCGTGAGATGTTGGGTTAAGTCCCGCAACGAGCGCAACCCCTGTCGTCTGTTGCCATCATTTAGTTGGGAACTCAGACGGTACTGCCGGCCTAAACCGGAGGAAGGTGGGGATGACGTCAAGTCCTCATGGCCCTCATGCCCAGGGCTACACACGTGCTACAATGGCTGGTACAAAGAGCCGCTAACTCGCGAGAGTACGCTAATCTCATAAAACCAGTCTCAGTTCGGATTGGAGTCTGCAACTCGACTCCATGAAGCTGGAATCGCTAGTAATCGGAGATCAGCACGCTCCGGTGAATACGTTCCCGGGCCTTGTACACACCGCCCGTCACACCATGGGAGTCGATTGCTCCAGAAGTGGGTAGCCTAACCTTCGGGAGGGCGCTTACCAAGGAGTGATCGGTGACTGGGGTGAAGTCGTAACAAGGTATCCCTACCGGAAGGTGGGGATGGATCACCTCCTTTCTAGGAGTTTGTTCGAGCCTCGAGCTCGAACACTTCAGGTCGAACCCGTGGGCACTTAGTGCACATCAAAGTCCTCAGCGATGAGGCGCAGAGATAAGTTTCGTGGTCCTCCTACTCCCCAGTTTTCAGGGGCGATCACCCTTGGGGTGCTCCCTGACATCTGGATAGACGAACAAGACCACCGGAACGGTCACTGAACCGTCCTCGAGCGCGAGCTCGTGGGTGCGACAGTAACCGAACCGAGTAGCACATTTTCCGTCGTGAGCGTCGAGATGACGTTCACAAAATGAGTCTCAATTTTGGCCGGCTTCCTTCCAAGGGGGGTCGGCTGGGTGAGTCTCGAGCAGCTGCATCTTCGTGGTCCGTGAAGAGCCCGTGAGGGCCGATCGAAAGCGGAGACGCAGCCAAGAAAAGTAGGGTTCGTGGTGACGAAAGGAACCTCGGACTCGACCCAACTGACGGTGGTTTACGGACAATGTCGACTTCGAGAACCGGGCAACCGGGGAATCGAAGCGATTGAGGTCAAGCTACAAAGGGCACACGGTGGATGCCTAGGCACCAGGAGACGATGAAGGACGCGGATACCTGCGAAAAGCCACGGGGAGCTGGACTCGAGCACAGATCCGTGGATATCCGAATGGGGAAACCCGGTGGGCGTCATGGCCCATCAACGCATGCTGAATACATAGGCATGCGTGGTCAACGCGGGGAACTGAAACATCTCATTACCCGCAGGAAAGGAAATCAACAGAGACTCCGTAAGTAGCGGCGAGCGAACGCGGACTAGCCCAAACCAATCGGGCAACCGATTGGGGTTGTGGGGCTCCGACATGGGACCAGGAAGACTAACAGAACGGCTTGGGAAGGCCGGCCAAAGAGGGTGATAGCCCCGTACGTGAAAGTCTGAGAGGCCCTAGGAGAACCCCGAGTAGAACGAGGCACGTGGAATCTCGTTTGAAGCTGGGAGGACCATCTTCCAAGGCTAAGTACTCCCTGGTGACCGATAGTGTACTAGTACCGTGAGGGAAAGGTGAAAAGAACCCCTGTGAGGGGAGTGAAAAGAACCTGAAACCGTGTGTCTACAAGCAGTAGGAGCACTATGGCCTTTGGCAACGTGCGACTGCGTACCTTTTGCATAATGAGCCAACGAGTTGCGGTTTGTGGCAAGGTTAATCCGTTAGGAGAAGCCGAAGCGAAAGCGAGTCTGAATAGGGCGACATAGTCACAGGCTGCAGACCCGAAACCCGGCGATCTATCCATGGGCAGGCTGAAGCGCGGGTAAGACTGCGTGGAGGGCCGAACACACTCATGTTGAAAAATGAGGTGATGACCTGTGGATAGGAGTGAAAGGCTAATCAAGCCGGGAGATAGCTGGTTCTCGCCGAAACATATTGAGGTATGGGGTCGGCTGATTTCCACGGGGGGTAGAGCACTGGATGAGCTAGGGGGACCACAATCTTACCGAACTCAACCAAACTCCGAATACCCGTGAGAACAGGCCGGCACTCAGGCGCGGGGAGCTAAGTTTCCGTGCCAAGAGGGAAAGAACCCAGACCGCCAGCTAAGGCCCCCAAGTCATGACTAAGTGGTAAAGGATGTGGGAACGCTTAGACAGCCAGGAGGTTGGCTTAGAAGCAGCCACCTTTCAAAGAAAGCGTAACAGCTCACTGGTCGAGCGAGCCCGCGCCGAAAATTCAACGGGGCTCAAGTCATGCGCCGAAGCTGCGGGTCTGATCCACTTAGGTGGACAGGCGGTAGGCGAGCATTGTCTGTGCTGTGAAGGCGTACGGTAACGAGCGTTGGAGCGCAGACAAGAGCTGATGTTGGCGTGAGTAGCGATAAAGAGGGTGAAAAACCCTCTCACCGTAAACCCAAGGGTTCCTGGGTAAAGATAATCTGCTCAGGGTTAGTCGGTCCCTAAGCCGAGGCCGAAAGGCGTAGGCGATGGGAAGCAGGCGAATATTCCTGCACCGGCACGGATGGTTTCATGAGGAGGGACGGAGGAGGATAGTCGAGCGTTCTTGAGGATTGAACGTTCAAGCCAGTAGGCTGGCAGCGTAGGAGGCAATGGCCACAAACGCGCTGCTAAGGCCGAGAGGTGATGAGGCGGGCTCTCCGGAGCCTTCAACTCGATAATTCCGCGCTTCCAGGAAAAGCTTCGCATGAGTGTACCGCTGTGCCGACCGTACCCTAAACCGACACAGGTGGGTGGGGAGAACATCCCAAGGTGCTCGAGAGAACCCGGGTTAAGGAACTCGGCAAAATAACACCGTAACTTCGGGAGAAGGTGTGCCCCAGCTGGTGAAAGGCTTGCGCCTGGAGCTGGAGGGGGTTGCAGTGAATCGGGGGTAGCGACTGTTTACCAAAAACACAGGACTCTGCTAAGTCGCAAGACGACGTATAGGGTCTGACGCCTGCCCGGTGCCGGAAGGTTAAGAGGAGATGTTAGCGTAAGCAAAGCATTGAATCGAAGCCCCGGTAAACGGCGGCCGTAACTATAACGGTCCTAAGGTAGCGAAATTCCTTGGCGGGTAAGTTCCGTCCTGCACGAATGGCGTAACGACTTCCCCACTGTCTCGACCCGGGACTCGGCGAAATCGAAATCGGGGTGAAGATGCCCCGTACCCGCGGATAGACGGAAAGACCCCGTGAACCTTTACTGCAGCTTGGCACTGCAGTTCGGGCTTGTCTGTGTAGGATAGGTGGGAGACGTTGAAGCCGGGCCGCTAGGTCTGGTGGAGTCAACCTTGAAATACCACCCTGATGAGTCTGGACTTCTAACCGTGGCCCGTTATCCGGGTCCGGGACACTGCCTGGTGGGTAGTTTGACTGGGGCGGTCACCTCCTAAAGAGTAACGGAGGCGCGCAAAGGTTCCCTCAGGCTGATTGGAAACCAGCCGTAGAGTGTAAAGGCACAAGGGAGCTTGACTGCGACACATACACGTGGAGCAGAGACGAAAGTCGGCCTTAGTGATCCGGCGGTCCTGAATGGAAAGGCCGTCGCTCAACGGATAAAAGGTACTCCGGGGATAACAGGCTGATCTCCCCCAAGAGTTCACATCGACGGGGAGGTTTGGCACCTCGATGTCGGCTCATCGCATCCTGGGGCTGAAGTCGGTCCCAAGGGTTTGGCTGTTCGCCAATTAAAGCGGTACGCGAGCTGGGTTCAGAACGTCGTGAGACAGTTCGGTCCCTATCTTCCGTGGGCGTAGGAGTTTTGAAGAGGATCTGTCCCTAGTACGAGAGGACCGGGATGGACGGACCCCTGGTGTTTCTGTTGTCGCGCCAGCGGCATTGCAGAGTAGCCAAGTTCGGAACGGATAACCGCTGAAAGCATCTAAGCGGGAAGCCAACCTCGAGATTAAAACTCCCTGAAGGCTCGTTGTAGACTACAACGTTGATAGGCTGGGTGTGGAAGCGCGGCAACGCGTGCAGCTAACCAGTACTAATGAGCCGTTTGGCTTGGCCTACGTCTCGACCATCGTTAGAAAGGTCGAGTACGAGGTTCCGAGCGACAGTACGTCCCTACTGAGTAAGTAAGTGGAAAATGTGCAACGTAGAGAAGCAGGGTTTCAGGAGCCTGCTTCATCTCGGTCGCCGGGTGGGCGCTGGGTCTCTCTTTGGGGAGGCTTGTCGAGCCCACTTCTAGGTTTTCTGGTGGTCATGGCGGAGGGGCCATACCCGATCCCATCCCGAACTCGGAAGTCAAGCCCTCCTGCGCCGATGGTACTGCAGGGGTCACCCTGTGGGAGAGTAGGTCGTCGCCAGATCTATGCCCCCGAACACGCAAGTGTTCGGGGGCTTCTTTATTGGTTCTCTTTGGGAATTGGGGATCGTCGGCGGGGCGGGGTTGTTTGCGGGTTCGTG
>NZ_JMCC02000052.1 GCF_000737335.2 Enhygromyxa salina
TGTGACGGCGGGCAGCCCGGCGGGCTCCGAGGGTCCCTCGGAGCGAAACCACTCACCGCAGGCATGTGGTGTGTCGGTCTTCGGGTAGTCCGAGTGACCGGCATCGCTTCGATTGGGGCTAATACGCCGTGAATTTTCGCTCCGAGGGACCCTCGGAGCCCTGGTTGCCGGGCCGTCGTGTTGCAGCCGCTGTCTCCGCCGCGATCGGGCGATGCGGTCTCTGGCTGTCGAGCTGAGCTTTCCCTTCGAGGGGGTGACCGCTCTCGCTGGGGGTGGGTTCGTGCTTGGGGGGTCGGAGGTTGGGTGTGACGGCCAACAGGCCCCCGCTTGCTCGGATCGGGGAGCGCGGCTCGATCAACGTGGAGCGCACACAAGGCCGCAGAGGGCCCCAACCCGCCGTATCTACGCACGTGGAGATGAGCGAAGAGAAGCGCGGTCGGGCCAAGGAGACGAGACCAAAGGAAGCGGGGTCCCGAGACTGGAGTAGACCGTAGGCGGGTTGGGGCCCTCCGCAGCCCGTGCGCGGTGCCCGTCCGGCACACCGACCCCCGCACACGAACCCGAAGTCGATCCACTAGTCAGCGCGCGACGAGGACTCCAGTAGCTGAGCGCGCAGCTGCTTGGCAGAGTCGACGTCGGCAGGGCGAACCAGGATCTGCGTGGGGATCCACCAGCCGAGCAGGTGGTAGAGCGAGCGATGGTGCTGGCCTCGCAGTCCCACTGGCTTACCTAGTAGCTCGAGCGCGAGCGCGAGCGCCTGGGCGCCGGGGACATCGAGGTGGGTTTGGATCGCGACGAGATCGGGCTCGCGCAGGCGCAGGCGCAGCTCGTGACCGACGTCGAGCGCGATCGCCACGGCGATCACGACGCTCAGCATGGGCAGCTGGGCCTGGCCAAGGAGCACGATCGCGCCCACGAGTAGCTCGGTGCGGAGCAGCGCGCGGCGAAACAGGGCCCGGGCGTCGCGCTCGAGCGCGGCGGGGTCGGCCAGCGGGAACGCTGAGCGCCAGCGCTGTACGAGCAGCTTGGGGCGCGTGAAGACGAACGCGAGCGCGGCGGTGAGGGCGAGGACGAGGGCGAGCTCGAGCGTGGAGTTGCTTGGAACAGTCACGCCGATCAGCAGCGGCGTGAGGGTGACCAGCCCAACGGCGATCACGCCGCCGCTGGGGATCATGAGGCCGAGGCCGAGGTCTCGCGGTTGGGGGGCGCCACTGCTCTGCGGGCTCCGCGGGCTCAGCGGGGTGCGACCGAGGGCGCTCGGCCGGGCAGGGTGCGCGAGCCAGACCCCAGCGCCGACGAGCAGGACGAGCAGGATGACGAGCGCCCGCGTGGGGTCGTCGGCGGCCAGCACATGCTCGGCCAGCGGCTGGATCAGCAGCGCGCCGAAGGCGATCGAGATGCCGTGGCCAAGGCCCCAGCGCCGGTTGGCGGCGGCCAGCCCCAGCACCAGCGGGAGCCCGACGCAGCGGGTCAGGATCACGGCAAACTGGGACGCAGGCGCGAGCTCGGGCGTGGCGCGCATGGACACCAGCGCGCCCACGGCCAACAACAGCAGGGCCAGCAGCAGCGCGAGCCTGCGCAGGCGTCGTCGGCCATCTGGGGTGTGGCGTAGCGTGCGGCCAGCCGGGAGCGCGAGCGCGCCGAGCTCGACGAAGACGGCGGCGGCGAGGAGGAGGTCGAGCGCGGGTTGCAGGCTGAGGTCGCCGAAGTCGACCTCGAGCTGCGCGATGCCGGGGATGCTGACGTTGACCGCAGCGAAGCCGGCGAACGCAGCACCGAGCGCCAGGGTGACGCCCAGGCGAGCGAGGGTTGGCCAGGCGCTGGGTCGGGGCGCGGCCGGCTGGTGATCTTGGCCCTGCTCGACCGGACCGCCGCAGCTTGGGCACTTGTCCTTTGGCTGGGCAAACTCGGCGGCAAACCCATGCCGCAGGCGAAACGGACACGCTCGACTTGGACACCGCCACGGCGCCCGCGCGCCACCGGCCCCGTCGCTCGTGGAACTAGAGCCGTCGGGGGCCACTCAGGCCCCGCCAGAGGCGCTGGCGCCGGCTTTGCCGCTGACGCTGGCGCTGGCCTTGACGCTCACGTTGATCTTGACGCTGGCCTGGGCCATCGCGGCAACGGCCGCGCTCACGCACGCGACCGCCTTGCCACCCGCGGCGCCGAGCTGACCCTTGAGCTTCGCGCCGCTGTCGACGACGACCTTGATGTCGCCGGCGAGCTGCTTGGACAGGCGCAGCTGGGCTTGGAGCAGCGCGGGCAGGTTGGCCTTCAGCGTGGCCACGAGCGTGGTCATGGCCTGGGTTTGGGCGGAGGTGGTGACGTCGAGCTTGGGCGGCTGGCAGCTGGCGCGGAACTTGGCGGAAGCTTCGCAGTTGGCGGCGCAGTCGGCCTTGACCTTGGACTGCTCGACCTCGACCTCGCAGCGGGGGGCCTTCCAGGTGCCTTCGCACTTGGCGTGGCAGGTGGCGTCGCACGAGCCGGAGCAGGTGCCCTTGCACTCGCCAACGCAGCGACCTTGGGCGTCCTTGGCCGAGCACTCACCCTGGCACTCGCCCGTGCAGGTGCCCTCGCACTGGCCGGCGCACTTGCCTTGGCAGTAACCAGAGAGCTTGGCGGGCTCGCACTCGGCGACGACCTTGCCGGGGTCGACCTCGAGCCCACACTCCGCGTCGCAGCTGGCCTTGAAGTTGGCGTCCATCTGGCACCGCGGGGGCTGGTAGCTGACCTTGACCGCGGCGTTGGCCTTGATGATCGCGTCGATCTTGGCGGCGACGGCGTTGCACGGCGCGCTGGCCGAGTCGGCTGCGGTGCCCTGCAGTTGAGCCGCGGGGACGCCGAGGTCCTTGCCCATCTTCACGCACGCGGCGGTGACGTTGGCGTAGGCCTGGTTGGCGACCCGCTCGATGTCCATGCTGGCCTGGACGAACGCGGCGATCTGGGCGTTGAGCGCGGCGTCACCCGTGAAGCTCGCGCCGATGACGTTGCCGCTGCCCCACTCCGGGCACGCCGCGGACTTGGCCGCGCCGTCGATCGAGGTCGGGATGCTGGTTGGCAAGCTGACGTCGCAGGCGAGGCCCGTCGCAAGCGCGACGACGAACGCGAAGATGTGCAGTCGGAGGCGGTGAAGAGCGGTCACGGGCGTATTCCTATCATGGGCGGCCTCCGCGTGGGGGCGCGCAGCCGCGGGGGACGTGGGGGGACTGGATCTCAGTTGAAGAATTCAGCCGAGAACGTGGTGTCCTGCGAGCACGGGAAGCCCTGGACCATCGCACAGTCTTCGCCAGTGCACGTCACGGTCGTGATCTCGTGTCCGGTGGCGACGGTCTCGGACGAGAACTCGCCCTCCCAGCGGACGGTCATGCGAAACACGGCGTCGGTGCCGGGGAAGCCCGACTCACCGAGCTCATACTCGGCGCAATAGAACTCTTCGCCGTCGATCTCGCACAGAGCGTCTTCGGCCCCCAGCTCGATCTGAAACTCGTCGCCCTCGTCGTAGTCGAGCACGAAGGTCGACAGCGGGTCGGGGATCTTCACGTTGTTGCAGGTGTTGCTGACGACGCTCTGCTCGGCGTAGGTCCAGGTGCCCGAGCGCGGGATGAAGGTCGCGGGTTCATCGATGGCGCAGGCGCTGACGAGCGCGGACAGGGAGGTACAAGCGGCAAGCGCGACGATTGTGAGACGACTCGATAGTTGGGTCACGGCGATGGCTCCGGGTCCATTGAACCACCGGCTGGATGTGTAGGACAGATGCGCGCGTGAGAGCGGCCTGGTGGCCACGAGGGCGTTGCAACGGGCCGCGTTGCAGAGTGCCTCACGTGAGACCGAGCTGCTCGGCCAGGCGAGGGTTGTGGGGCCCCACCCGCCAAATATAGCGATCGAGCACGTAGTGGGTTGCCTGCGGAACGCTCAACAGCGCGACGCTCAGCGCCAGTCCGAATTCCCCAAGCTCGAGCCCTCCGTGGCCAAACAAGCTGGGGTGATCGTGCCAGACCAGGCGATCCCACAGCGCCTCTTCGGCGAGCGCCAGCACGACGAGCAAGCCATAGAACGCGGCGACCGTGAGCCCGAGCTTGGCCGAGCTCGGCAGCCGCTTGGCGACCAGGTCGCGGCCGCCTGCGATCCACACCAAGGCCAGATAGGGGAGGCCGTGGATGAACACGTTGGTGATCGTGAACACCCGGCCGTCGTTGAACCACACGATGCCCAGGTTCCAGCTCGCGGCCGTGAGCGCGACCAGCAGCGGGACCATGGGGTGGCCGATCTTG
The DNA here is from genome assembly GCF_000737335.2 of Enhygromyxa salina. Classification (GTDB taxonomy): domain Bacteria; phylum Myxococcota_A; class Polyangia; order Nannocystales; family Nannocystaceae; genus Plesiocystis; species Plesiocystis salina_C. The sequence goes on from NZ_JMCC02000052.1 coordinate 4,269, forward strand.
CGCTTGGCCAGCTGCGCGCGGCGAACCAAGAACACCAGCAAGATCGGGGCTTGGGCCCACACGGCGACGGTGCCGATGATCGCGGGGAGCCCCGGGATGAAGTCGTCGGCGATGAACCATGTGAACCGCCGCGGGAGCTGGGTGTGCCACCAGATCACTGGACCTGCAGTGCCAGCCCAGATCGCCAGCTTGGCGAGCGCGCGATCGCGGGCCGCCGCCGGCCCGGTCTCGTCGCCCGCGCGCAGGTACAGGGCCACGAAGCCGTCTTGCTGCTTGATGAAGTGAAACACCGCGACATAGGCGAGCGCCCCCCAAAACAGCCTGGGCGAGACGGCGTGGGCCATGAACGCGAGCAAGAACACCAGCACGGGCGTCCATTGCAGGAGCTGGCGGTGATGCGCGCGGGCGTCCGCGTCGAGGTAGGTTCGGTACAGAGACGCCCACACGTGGGCGACATCGACCAGGACCACGCCAATGATCCACAGCGCGAGGCTGTCATCCTCGGCGGGTTCGAGCTGCAGGCCGATCATGAGGGCGAGCACCAGCGCCAGCGCACCGGGGACCACGAAGGCGCCAAGGTCGAAGCGCGGGGAGACCAGCCAGCGGTGGGACTTCTGCTGCATGGATCACGCCCGCCCGATCCGATCGAGGGCCCAGTCTGCGCCCTCGATCGCGGCATAGAACGCCTCTTCGAACAGCGGCAGGCCGCCAACATCGGACGCGCACGCGCGGACACAGCCGATCGGGGCCCGGGCAACATCCAGGCTGCCGCCAAACAAGTGGCCGGGGGTTGGGCGGATCATCGCGTGGCCCCACCGATGAATGTGGATGGCGCCGAGGTGGCGGCGGATCCCCGGGTGCATGTGCTCGAGGGCGCCAAGCACCTGCTCGGACAGAACCCCAGCGTCGCTGGCCAGCAGATGCGCGCGGTGCTTGGCGAGCCCGGCCGGATCATGGGCGACCAGCGGCTGGTAGTAGGTGATCACGGCGCCAGCTTCGATCGCGCGGTCCCGGCCCTCTTGGTGGGTGGCGAGCACATAGCCAAGGTTGCGGGCGGCGGGATCTTGGATGACGGGCACGTTGTCCCACGCGAGCTCAGCCCCGACGCCGCCGGGGGCCTCGCGCAGCTCGAGGTTGGCGACCAGCCACGGAGCGTAGGTCATCGCGTTCGTTGCCAGCGGATCGCGGTCGCGCGGCAGCACGTGGCGCAGCACGAAGCGCGGGGCGGCCCACAAGATCGCCTGGGCCTCGATCATGATCGTGCGCTCGGCCGCGAGATCGCGGACCCGTAGCTGGCCGCGCTCGGGGTCGATCGCGTAGACGATGTGATCGGTCTTCAGGCGCTCACCAAGCTCGAGCCGGGCCCGCATGCTGGCAAGGAGCTCGCCGTTGCCGCCGGGCCAGGTCAGCAGCGGCTCTTCACGGGTGTCCTCGAGTCCGCGGGCCAAGAAGTGATGCAGGGCCGCGAACGCCGAGGTCTGGTCCAGCGTGCAGCCGTAGTCGTCGCGGCAGGCGTAGTCGACGTACCAGCGCAGGCGCCAGCTGTCGAAGCCCTGCGCGTCGAGCCACTGGGCGATCGAGATCCGATCGAGGCCGCGCAACCCAGCGGCGCTGCGGCGCACGGGCAGCCGAAACAACAGCTCGCCGTTGGCATCGCGGGCCCGGTCGAGCTCGCGCAAGCGCTCCCAGAACCGCTCCCACTGCTGGGCCTGCTCGGGGGTCTCGCCGTCGCCGGGATACAGACCGGGATGCCAGGTGCCGGCGTGGAAGTGACGCTCCTCCGGGGCCGCACAGATCGCCGTGCTTCGATATTCGGGGGTGCCGTCGTGCTCGTAGCCAACGAGCAAGCCAAGGTCGGTGAGCAGCTCGAGCAGCTCGCTGCACTCGCGCGGCGGCGCTGGCAGGTAGTGGGCGCCCATCGGGTGGGCCGATCGCGGCAGCGCGCCGCTGCGGGCGGTGCCGCCGATCTCGGCCTCGAGCTCGAGCATCGTGAAGTCGTTGAAGCCAAGCTTTTGCAGGCGCCACGCCGCCGAGAAACCAGCCGCGCCGCCACCTACGATCACGACGCCGGTTCGCAGGCGGGCGTCGATCGGGGCGTCGAGCAGCGCAGCCGAGCGCAGCAGGTGCCCGCGCTCGGGGCTCTGACCGGTGAACTCGGGCGCGGCGGCTGGCGCTGCGCGGTCGCGGTTGCAGCCGAGCGCCAGCGCACTCAGCCCGCTCGCGCCCAGCAGCTTTCGCCGGCTCAGGCTCACGCGCTCAGCTCCCGGCCCGCCGCGTCAGCGGTCCAAAGCTGTGCAGGTCCTGATCGTAGTAGCGGACCAGCATCTGGGTATCGAGGCGGTTGGGCTCGACCTCGTGCGGCTGCTGATCCGCCGGAAACGCGAACAGCGTGGGCACCAGCTCGGGCGACAAGAACCGCAGCTCCTGTGGCTGTGGCAGCTCGAAGGCCAGCTTAGCCGGGGGCTGCAAGGGGCTGCGAGCGGCCAGCGCGAAGCCCCAGTCCCCAAAGCTGGGCACGTGCGCGTGGTAGGGCAGCGGGTGCATGTCGGCGGCGTCCAAGGTCGCGACGATGCACCAAAACGCGCGAGGCGACAGATAGGGCGAGGTCGACTGCACGACCGCGACGCCATCGGGGGCCAGGACCGCGCGGACCAGCCGGTAGAACGCGCGACTGTAGAGCTTGCCAAGCGAGAGGTTGTTGGGGTCGGGCAGGTCGATGACGATGATGTCCCAGGGCGCGAGCTTGGCCTCGCTCGCAGGCCCGCCGCCGCTGCGCTGCTGCTCGAGCCAGCGCATCGCGTCGGCGTTGTGCACGACCACGCGCGGATCCGCGAGCGAGCCGGCGTTGAGCTGCGCCAGGGCCGGGGTCTCGCTGAACAGGCGGGTCATCTCGGGATCGAGATCGACCAAGTCGATGCGCTGAACGCCCGGGTAGCGCAGCAGCTCGCGCACGGCCAGACCATCGCCGCCGCCAAGCACCAGCACGTTGCGCGCGGGCGAGCTCGCCAGCTGCTCGCGGGCGGCGAACGCCGGGTGGACCAGGCTCTCGTGGTAGCGGTGCTCGTCGGCGCTGGAGAACTGCAGGTTGCCGTCGATGTAGAGCCGGATGTCGTCGCTCCAGCGGGTGATCGTGAGCCGCTGGTAGCGGGTCTTTTGCGAGAAGATCACCGGCGACTCGTAGAGCTGCCGCTCGCCAAAGGTCTCGATCTGCCCGCCGATCAGCAGGCAGGAGCCGGTTGCGAGCAGCACGATCAGCGCCTGCAGGGTGACCCAGCGCGGCCGGACCAGCTGACGCACGAACGCCCGCGCCGACCACAGCGCGACCCCAGCGTTGAGGCAGCCAAACAGCAGGCTGGTTCGGACCAGCCCCAGCCACGGCAGCAGCACGAGCGGGAACACGATGCTGGCCAGCAGCGCGCCGATATAGTCGAACGCCAGCACCCGCGCGACCAGATCCTTGAGCTCCTGCTTGCCCGGCATCAAGCGCATCAACAGCGGGATCTCGAGCCCGACCAGGGTCCCAATGATGATCAAGATCGCAAACAGCACCGGCCGAATGTCGTCGAGCACCGAGAAGCCCAAGAACAGCGCGGGGGCCGAGAACCCGCCCACGACCGCGATGATCAGCTGCACGTGGACGAAGCGATTGGCCAGCCGGTGCTCGACGAAGCGGCTGAGCCACGAGCCCAGCCCCATCGCGCTGAGGTACACGCCGATCACCAGCGAGAACTGCGTGACCGAGTCGCCCAGCAGGTAGCTGGCCATGGTCGCGGTGATCAGCTCGTAGACCAGGCCGCAGGTTGCGACCACGAGCACCCAAAACAGCAGCAGCCGCGTGGACGGCGAGGGCGCGTTGGCAGCTTCGGTGGCGGGGGTCAACCGGCGACCGCGGCGCTGATGATCAGCGAGATACCAATGATCACCGCGCCCAGGATGATGCCGAGCGAGGTGTTCTGGTCATCCTCGATCTCCTTGCGGATCGAGAAGGGCGTGAGCCACACGATCAGCAGCCAGAACAGGCCGAAGATCAGCAGGCCCAGGACCGAGTAGATCGCGGCCGACGCGATCGCAGAGACGTCGATGATCTGCTTGCCAAGTAGGAACATCATGGTCATTTGCCTCCGTGGTAGCCGCCAAGAAAGATGTAGTGGGGCCGGCGGATCGTGGCGTTGCCGCTGCCGGTCTCTTTGGTGTCACGCTCGACCTTGCCGCGCGCGGGCGAGGACGTGAGCAGGGCGCCGCGCGGGGCCTCGAAGGTCAGCAGGCCAAGGCTCGCAACCGACAGCAGGACGTAGCTGGCTTTCATTAGCATGGGGGTCGGGCTCCTAACTCTCCCACGAGGACGTGGCGTGATCGCTGTTGGCCCAGCGCTTGGTCTCGAACGCGAGCTTGCGTCCGAGGTTGAGCAAGGGGAACAGCGCGATGATGACAAAGGGCAAGAACATGTAGCGGCCAAGCGGCACGTCTTGCTTGATCTCGATCGTGAGGCTGTCGGCGGGATCGCCCGAGCTGTCGAGCTGGGTCTGGACCTGCATCAGGTACTTGCCGCCCTTGACCCCGCCAACGGTCACCCTGCGTGGGTTGGTGCCTTCGCTCCAACTCTCGCCCTGCTCGACGCCGCTCCACGCGTCGGTCTCGAGGCCAACGCTGATCGCTTCTTCGGAGCTCAGGTCGACGAGCATGACTTCTGCGTAGGCCCACGAGTTGTTCATGCCGTGCGCCTGCAGCCCCAACTCCAGGGTGGTGGTTTGATCGGCGGTGCCGATCTCGATCTCTTCGGTGAGGACCTCGCCGGGCACCACGCTGCCCGCGTAGACGACTCCGTTCTTGCGCGCGCTCGCGTAGGCGACCAGGGCGACGATCCAGACCACGAACAACAGGATCCCGGCGACCGCGTAGAACTTGGTCTTGTGCGGGTTGACCTCGGCCGGATGCACGCCGTGCTTGGCTGGCGCGGCGCCGGGCATGTCGAACGCGGCCCAGACCTGGGCGGGCTCGATCGGCTGCATGATCGTGAAGTTGACGTCGGCCCCCGTCTCGCCGTGCTGCACCTCGATCGAGAGCATGTTGGGCGGACACACATAGTCGTTGGCCTGGGCAACGTCGTTGACCAGCACCTGCCACGGAAACTCGCCCTCGACGTAGGTCACCCGGGCGTTGCCGCTGGTGAAGTGCTTGTAGGTCTCGCCGCGCCAGCTGGCGGTGGGGGTGCCGCCCGGTTGCAGCTCGGGGGCGCCGAGCAGCGGCCCGCCCAGGCCCCACACGCCGTCGCTCATCTGGTAGATCAGCCAGCGGTAGCCCTGGTAGGGGTTGAACAGCAGGAACTCTTGCCAGGGGTAGGTGACGCCGTCGGACACGACCTCGCGCCACATGATCCCAAGGATCTCCCAGGTGTGGACCACCGCGTCGGTGCCCAGCACGTCCGGCAGCTGGCCGCGCTTGTGCAGCGGCAGGATGGAAGGGCGCCGCTGGCGTTGGGCCTGCTGCAGGATGTTTAGGTTGCCGTCTTCCTCGGGCTTGCAGATCGTCCCACAGTACGCGCAGGCGACCTGCTCGACGCCACCAAAGCCGCGCAGGGTGATCGGCGCACCACAGGCCGGGCACTCGATCGCGCCGGTCTTGGCTTCCTCGCGGAACAGCTTGGTTGGCGCTGGTTGGTTCATGCTAAGCCGGCGGCCGGGCGGGCTCCCAACCCTGAAACTGGCGCAGCGGGAACAGGCCAATGCTCTGCAGGGTGACGGCGCGCCCGAAGTAGGGGATCGGCTGGTCGTGGTGCGGATCGTTGCCCCAGTCGAGGGTTGCGAACTCTTCGTTGTAGCCGCGCAGATCCACGCCGTAAAACTGCATGCCCGGCTCCGCGCGAAACGGCAGCAGCCCCTCGGCGCCCTTGTAGGCGGCGCCGCGGCGATCCACGACGACGAGCATGCGCCCGGCCACGCGAATGGGCTGGCCCGGGGCGAGATCGTCAAAGCTGGGCACCCGACCGGCGACCTGGTTGGGGTCGATCGGCTTGAGGATTGAAAATTGATTCTGCGCGTCGGCGAGCCAGCCGATGGTGCCGTCGGCGAAATTGAGGAACCACTCGTTCCAGGTCCCGCGCTCGTACTGGACTTGCAGCCGCCCATCGACCACGAACGGGACGTTGTCGAGCTTGCCCTTCGAGTGCAGCAGGATCGGGCTGCCGTTGTCGATCAGCGCGCTGACCTTGCCGATCAACTGAAGATCGATGCCCGCCCGGACGATCGTGCTGTCGCAGTACTCGCACACGGCCGAGACCGCGGTGCCGCGCAGCTGCACGGGCGCCCCACACTCTGGGCAGAACATCGGCTGCTCGGTCGAGAGCTGGTTGCCGTGCGCGTGACCTGGGTGTCCCTGCTGGCCATGGTGGACCTGTGCGTGGTAATCGTGGTGGTCGGGCGGCGGGGACATTCGCGGGGCCGACTATGCCACACGCGAGCGGCCGCCCCAACCGGCCGTCACGCTAATAGTCGTCGTCGTGGGCAGCCGGGGCCCCGCGCAGACACTCGGGCGGGAGCCCGTACGCGCCCGCCTCGGACCAGCGACTGCGGACGGCGACCGAGACCGCGCCGCCGATCAGCTCCTTGCCAGTTGGCGCGCGGCACAGGTCCATGAGGATCTCGTCGCGGAACGCCCGAAGCACGCAGTCCATCGTGATCCGGACGCCGTCGCCGTCGACTCGCTCGCGGGGGATCAGGGCCATGATCTCATCGAGAACGCGCTCGCGTCGGGCTCTCTCGTTGGCCAAGAAGATCCGCGGTGGGTCGGCGGCCTCGAGGTCTCGCAGCCGCGAGTGGGACGCGAGCAGCCTCGCCAGCATCCGACTCAGGACGAAGGGGTCTCTTGCTCGTGTGTCCACCTCACAACTCTAGCGCGGGTCCTGGAGACGATCGATGCGCAGCGCTGTCGATGCACAATTTTGCCGTCATGCTCGCGACGCTTGGCTGGCACTAGCCCGGCGACAGCCGCCGCGCCCACTCCGGTGGAATGAACAATAGATAGAAACAGGCCATCTGCAGGCTGAAGTACACCAGCTGGTCCATGGTCACCGCGACCACGAAGTGCAGGCCCAACCCAAGCACGAACGCGATCGGACGCAGCCGCTTGATGCCGAACAGGATCGGCGCCAGCAGCTCGAACCACAGCGCGAGCTGCTGCTGAACGGTCCACGCCCAGTGCGGCAGGGTCCGCACCAACCATGCCGCGGCGTCCGTCATGTAGATGCCTTGGACCTGCATCCACAGGACATCCTCGCCGCCCCACCAGTCGCCGTTGAGGGTCTTGCACAGGCCCGACGCGAAGTACTGGGCGACGACCAACACTTGCAGCATGCGCGTCGGCCAGGCGATCTGGCGTTGCGGCTCGTCTTGGGGGGCGTCGGCCTGCGGGGCGATCGCCAGCACGAACAGCCCGATCACGAACAATCGGTTGATCGTGAACGCGGCGATCGGGTCGACCAACAGCGCATAGATGGCCGCGCCCAGCAACACCCACACGACCACGCGGCGGGCGTAGCCAAAGATGTAGGCCAGCAGGCAGCCAAACACGATCACGGCGACGATTGGCAGCGCAGACGCAGGCAGCAGCGGCAAGTGGGGGGCGTTGGTTGGATCGAGCGAGGCCGGCGGGTGGTAGCCGGCGTCGGTCAGCCATTCATCGGCGCTGCGGGACCAGGCGACGAAGTAGATCAGCAGAGTCCACGCGAACGCCTGGCGAAACGCGGCGAGCGGGGACGCCTCGATCGTCGCGTACCAAAACCCGAGCCAACGACCGCGGGCGTTGTCGAGCAGCCGCTTCATGGCCTTCATGGCCTTCATGGCCTTCATGGCGCGTCACCCTTGGCGGGCAGGTCGGCGAGCAGCTCGTCGACCCGATAGGTCACGATCACGCGACGGCGCTGGGGCGGGACGGCGAACCAATCGGGGTGCGCCCAGCCGCGCTGCGGGGGCGCGTCGGCGCTGGGGATCATCCACGCCCGGGTGAAGCGGATCGCGTCGGGTCGCGCGTGCTCGGGGTGCAAGCTGGCGTGCCGCTCGAGGATCCAGCGGGCCATGTGCCGGGTCTTGCGGCTGGGCTTGGCCTTCCACGCCCCGAGCAATCGGTGCATGCGCGTGCGTCGACCAAAGGGCTGCAGCTCGAACAGCTCGGACTGATCCAGGGTCACCCACTGCTGGGTGTCGGCGCGGCGGAGCTGCACGTAGTAGCTGCTCCAGCCGTCGGGCTTGTGGGTGAACAGACACGCGATTCCATGCAGCTGGCTGAGCAGCCCGGGCGATCCGGGCAGCGGGGCCGGATGCACGGTCGAGCGCAGCAGCATCGGCAGCAAGAACGCCAGCAAGAAGCCCGCGACCGCGAGCCGATCACCCCAGCGTGGCGCAGGTGGCGGTGCCCCGTCGTCATGTTTGGTCTCGCTGACCGGCGCGGACATGCGGGCTCAGCTCAGGGCGCCGCGGCGCGCACCCACGGCCGAACCTGGCGCGCGCGTGGGCGGGCGCAGCAGCTGGGTGATCGCCAGGGCGAGCTTGCGCTTGGCCTGCTCGTCGCCGGGTCCAAACGCCCACTTGCCCGAGACCTTGCCGGCGTCCGAGACCAGCAACTGCAAGGTCGAGCTGGCGTTGTTCGGGCCCGTGAACCGGACCGCGGCCCCGCGGCCCCTTGGCTCGCTGCTGTGAAGCTGCCAGCCAACGATCGATCCGTGCTCGCTGCGGTGGCCGGCGATCCGACGCAGGCCGGCCATGATCGCGGGGGCGATGTTGGCGGTGTGGTCGGGCAGCCCGCGGCGTTGGGCGAGGCGCGCGGTGGTGGGAGCGACGCGGATCCCGTGGTTGGGCGACTCGCCGTCCAATCCTGTGGCCAATCCTGTGACCAACCCGGTGGCCAATCCTGTGGTGAGCACGGCGGCCATGCGCTCGACCACGCCGCCGAGCAGCTCGATCACCTGCGACTCGTCGACGCCGGTCCACGTGTCGACGCGGGCCACGAAGTCGCGGTGCTCGGCGTCGCCGCCCCCGGGCGCATCGCGGGGCAAGAACGTGAGCTGCGCGCGGCCGCCATCTTCATGCGCCCAGGTCTGTCGCGCCCACCGATCAAACTCGCTGTCGTTGGCGCTGTGCAGATGCCAGCCGGCGAAGCGCTCGCGGACCATGGCGACCAGCGCCGCGTCGATCTGATGGATGAAGGTGCGCTGCTCGGGATCGCTGCGGCGCAGCTTCTCGCGGCTGACGGGCAAGAATTGCTCGGTCCCGCGGCGCTTGGCGTAGAGCCCAAAGAAACCGTCGCAGCGGCGCTCGAACACACACGACCCGCACGAATCCAGCTTGAGCTTGTCGCTGCGCTTGTCTTCGTACTTGTCCCACGCGACGACCGAGAGCTTGCCCGGACCCTCGGCCGAGACCGTGTAGGTCTTGTTGCCGCCGTGGTGAATGCGGTGGGCCCAGTCGGGCAGCTGGCAAAACGGCAGGTTGCCGACATTGATGTTGAACCCCGGCGCCTTCGCGTCCAGGCCCTCGAACATCTGCCGCATCACCCGGCCGAGATCGGCGTAGTCGGGCATGATCCCGTCGAGGTAGTCCTCTGTGCGCACGCCCGAGTCGCGCGGCCGGACCATGTCGAGGTGGACCTGCTGAATTGGGTACTTGCTGACCATGTCGGGCAGCTTGACCAGCGAGCGGTAATTTTGCTCGACCACGCACATGTTGCACGAGATGTACTGACCGAGCTCGGTCAGGGTCTCGAGCCCCGCGATGATGCGATCGAACGCGCCCGGCTTCTTGGTCGTGAAGTCGTGGGTCTCGCGGTCCCAGCCCTGGATGCTGATCCGCCACTGCAGCTTGTCCTTGCCGATCTCCATGATCCGATCGACGAAGGCCTGCTTGTCCAAGCGCACGCCGTTGGTGAAGATCACGATCGTCGAGAACCCAAGCTCGATCGCGTACTCGACGGTCGGGAAGAAGGTCGGGTGGATCGTGGGCTCGCCGCCCATGATCGTGGCCTTGGTGATCCCGCGCTTGCGCGCCTCGTCGAACTTGGCCTTGACGTCATCGAGCGGCGTGGGCTTGGCCATGCGCAGCTCGGTCATCTGCCCGCTCACACAAAACACGCAGCGGTTGTTGCAGACGTGGCTGAGCTGGATCTCGAAGCGCTCGTTGGGTTCCATGGCAAGGCGGGCCATGGGCCCAGGGCGGATGTTATCACGCGGGCGTGGGGGTCATCGAACCGGCCTGAGCTCGCTGGTGCCAAACAGCTCTTGGTAGGCGGCCCAGGTGGTCGGGCAGAGCTGGGCGAGGCGACAGTCGCCGCACTGCGGCGCGTGCGGCCGGACCTGCCGGTGGTGGGTGGCGAAGCTGGCGTGACGGCGATGCAGATCGACCACCCGCACGTCGACGAAGTCGCGGGCTGTCTCGGCGGCTGGGCGATCTTCAGGGTCGAGCTGGCACAGCGGCACGGCCTCGGTCGAGCTGGCCAGGCCCAGCGCCCGGGCCCGGCGCAGCGCGGCGCGGATCGCTGGGCCCGCGTCATCGAGCTTGGCGAGCAGGTCCGTTCGCCACTCGCCGTCGACGCGGACGGGCCGCGTGAAGTTGAGCTGGACTCGCGCGAGGCCAAGCGCGGCGACCAGCTCGACCATCGCCGTGAGCTCGTGAAGGTTGGCCGCGAGCACGGCGACGGTCACCAAGTGGCCCAGCTGCGGTCGCGCGGCGAGCAGGCGCAGGCCCGCGAGGGTCTGCTCGAACGCGCCCTCGTCGGCCGAGATCGCGTCGTGAGTCGCCGCCGTGGCCCCGAACAGCGAGACCTCATAGAAGTCGACGCCCGCGCGAACGAGGCGCTCGAGGTAGTCCGGGTAGCACAGCAGCCGGCCGTTGGTCTGGATCTGGACGAGCCGGTAGCCGATCCGCCGGGCGGCGCTGGCGAGCTTGGCCAGCTCCGGACGCAAGGTTGGCTCACCGCGCATGATCACCAGCTCGTCGCAGCCGCGCCGCCGCGCCTCGACGATCTCGGCCAGGGCTTGCTGGGCGGTTCGGACCTCACCCGCTGGGACGTCGGCGACCGTGCAGTGCGCACACGCGCTGTTGCAGCGGGTCGTCAAGCGCAACATCAGGCGAGCCACGCTCGGATCCTGAAGTCCGCCCGCGCGCAGGTCAAACGCTGGTGATATGTTCGCGGGCCAATGCGCTTGGCACCGAATTCGAGGCGGGGGCGTCGCTCATGAGCTGGCGGGATCGGTTCCCGCTGGCTGTTGACCTGGCCAAGCTCGACGCGCGGGCGCAGCTCGACGCGCAGCTGGACGCGGTCGCGGATCGCAGCGCAGCTGCACCGATCGCGCCGGGGGCCCAGACCGAGACCGAGCGGCTGCACTGGCTCGGGGCGCTGCTGCACGGCGAGCTGCTCGCGTTTCTTGGCCTGCGCCCGCGCACGTCTCAGATCACGGTGATCTGCCTCGAGGCCGAGCCGGGCATGGTGATGGTCGATCCCGCCGGGCTGCCGCTCGCGTTGTTCACCGACGTGGCCACGCTCGCGGATCCCGAGCTGTTGGCGCTGTTGGCCGAGCGCTCGGTGGTGCTCGCGGGCCCCGCGGATCGGCTGTGGGGGTTGGCGCAGCTGCTCGAGGCGCAGGCGATCTCGCTGCGGACTCGGGCGGTGGTCGTCGAGAACGCCCCGGTCTTGCCGGCCGCGGCGCGGCTGCTCCACGAGCGCTTCGCGGCGCCGGTCGGCGAGGGCCTGCGGGCGCCCGACGGCGGCTGGCTGGCGATCGCCCGGACCCAGGGCGAGCTGCTCGAGCCGGTTCGTCCGCGCGAGCAACTCTACGCCACGGGTCAGAGCGGCGATCAGCTCGCGCAGGGGCAGTGGGGCCTGCTCGGGAGCATGCGCGACGGCGCCCAGCTGGTGCTCTCGGTCTGGGCGCGGCTGCGAGACAGCCGTGAGGGCGCGGTGGGGATCGAGCTTGGGGTGCCCGCGACGCCGCTGGGCTCGAGCGTGCGACCCGAGCTCGACACCACGGACCTCCACGACATGCTGGGCACGCTGCCCGTGTTCGCGTACCTGGTTCGGTTCGAGCCCAACGACGCGCACCACCTCGACATCTCGATCGTGCCTGGCGTCGATCTGGATCAGGCCAAGGCGCAGATCCTCGCCTCGATTGCGATCGGGATCGAGCAGCTCGAGGTCGTGTTCGTGGAGCCCGGCGCGGAGTTCATCGGCATGCGGGTCTACGACGCCCGCGGGATCGGCCGCGATCGCGCCGTCGTGGTCTGGGCGGGCGCACCCGGCAGCGAGGCCCGGCGCGCGGCCTGGCGCGAGGTGATCAGCGCCGCGGGGGGCGGCGGCCGACGGGTGCAGCTGCTCGACGCCGACTCTGGCGAGGCCCACGAAGGCGTCGCTGGCGAGGTCGCGGCCCAGCTCCGACGCGAGCGCGAGCAGACCCCCGACATCTTTGGCACCGGCGACGCGGAGTGGTCGGTCTACGTTGGCGACGCGACCGGCGAGTCGGACCGCAAGGGCCACGGCTACATCACGCTGCTCGAAGGCGATGACGCCCTCGAGCCGATGCTCATCGCGGGGGTCGATCGCGCCTACGTCGGCGCGCTGCAGCAGCTGTTCGAGCGCGGCACGGTCGATGATCGGCTGGGCGAGATCACCCTCGAGGGCATTGATCTCCAGCCCTATTCGCGGCCCATGCTCGGGCGTGGGCGCGCGGCCGCGGACGACCGCCGGCCGCTGTGGGTCGACGAGACCCGCTGCGTGGGTGCGGGCGACTGCGTGCGGATCTGTCCCACGAACGCGATCAGCTTGGCCGGTGAGCCGGCGCGACCTGTGATCGATCCGGCCGCGTGTATCCGTTGTCAGCTTTGCGCGGAGCGCTGCGAGTCGTCAGCCCTGCGACCGCTGGTGTCCGACGACGCCGCGATCCGCGGGCACGAGCTGGTCCGCGAGGCGCAGCTGCTGCGCGGGGTCCGAACCCGGGCGCGGCCGCGGGCGTTGACGGGCAAGCTGACCGAGCCGCCGCCCGCGTTGGACCGGCGCCAGGCTCCCGCCCAGGCCCCAGCAAAGATCCGTCGCAAGCCAAGCGTCGTGCTCGGGCTCGCAACGGTCACCTTGATGGAGCACGCCGCCGCGATCTTGGTCGACGGCGAGCTGGTCAGCGCGATCGAAGAAGAGCGGCTGGCGCGGGTCCGCCACTACACCTGGCAGCACCCCGAGCGGCCGGGGACCTCGCTGTCGTCCGACATCGCGCTGCGGCTCGAGGACGCTTGGCCGCCGCGGGCGATCGACGCGGTCCTGCGCACGGCCGGGCTGACCATGGACGACGTCGATCTGGTCGCGATCAACGGGATCCCAGCGCGGTTTCGCCAGAGCTTCGCGGGTGGTGGCGGCTGGCGTCCGCCGCCCGTGCTGCGCGCCAACTCGATGGTGTTCGTGCCGCATCACATGTCGCACGCCGCCTGCGTGTACGGGCTGTCGGACTACGACGACGCCTGGGTGCTGTCGATCGACGGCCGCGGCGACTACGAGACCGCGACGATCTGGCGGGCCCAAGGCCACGAGCTGCAGGTCGTCGACGCGGTCCCGTGGCAGCCGGACTGCTCGTTTGGCGGCGTCTACGAGACCGTCACGCGGGTGCTTGGGTTTGGCAGCCTCGGGCAGGGCTCGACGATGGCGCTCGCGGCCCTTGGCCAGCCGCGGATCGATCTGAGCGCGTGCATGAGCATGGGCGCCAACGGCAAGCCGCTGCTCTCGGAGTGGGCGGCCGAGAAGCTGTTCGACCGGTTCGCGCGCGGGCGCGACGAGCCGATCACCGATGATCACCGGGACCTCGCCGCGTCGATCCAGCTGGCGCTCCAGACCACGGTTGGCGACTACTTGGCCCACCACATCGGCCCCTCGCTCGCGGGCACCAAGCAGAACTTGGCGCTGTGTGGTGGCGTCGCGCTGAACTGCAAGATGAACGGGGTGCTGCGCGACCGGTTTGAGCCTGCAGACATGTACGTGCCGCCCGGGGCCAACGACGCGGGCACGGCGATCGGCGCGGCGATCATTGGTCACCGCGAGCTGACCGGCGAGCTCCCGCGGCTTGGGCTTGGCCACACCCACCTCGGGCCTTCGTGGTCCGACGAGGCGATCGCCGCCGCGCTCGGGCGCATGCGTGTGCCGTTCTCCCGCATGCAAGACGTTGGCGCCCAGGCGGCCGAGCTGATCGCGGCCGGCAAGATCGTCTGCTGGTTTCAAGGCCCGATGGAGTTTGGTCCGCGCGCGCTCGGCGGGCGCAGCATCAACGCGGATCCACGCCGCGAGGATCTCAAGGCCCGGCTCAACCTCATGAAGTCGCGCGAGCCGTGGCGGCCGTTTGGACCCTCGGTCCTCGCCGGCCGCCAGGGCGACTGGTTCGTCCAGGACTGGGACAGCCGCTTCATGCTGTTCGCGGTCGATGTCCGGCCCGAGAAGCGCGAGCAGATCCCCGTGGTCGTCCATCACGACGGCAGCAGCCGGCCGCAGGTCGTCCACGCCGAGCAGCACCCGCGCTACCACGCGATGATCGCCGCGTTCGAGCAGCGCACCGGCATCCCCATGGTCGTCAACACCAGCTTCAACCGCGGCGGCGAGGCGATCGCCTGCAACCCGGTCGAGGCCATGCGCAGCTTCGTCGGGCTTGGTGCCGACGCGATCGTGCTGGGCGACTGCTTGGTCCAACGCGAGCAGATGCGGCGGCGCTGACGTGGACGGCGAGCCCAGCAGCGCGCGTGTGTTCGAGCTGGATCGTCCCTACGATCTCGAGCGCACGCTGCAGCTCGGTGAGCTTGGCCGCGCCAACCCAACCGTGCGGCGGCCAAGCGAGACCGAGCTGATGCGGGCGCAGTGGACCCCCGAAGGTCCTGCTAGCTTTCACGTCCGGGTCTTGCCTGGGTCGGTCGAGGCCCAGGCGTGGGGGCCGGGACACGCGTGGGTGCTCGACGAGCTCGGTGGCCACCTTGGCCTCGACGATCGCCCGCCGCCGTTGGCCGACAAGCTCGGTCGGGTGCAGCGGCGGCTGCCGGGCGTGCGCCTGGGTCGGACCCTCGATGTGTTCGAGCTGCTGGTCAGCCAGGTGATTGGCCAGCGCGTGGCCTGGCGCGACGCGGTCTCCACCCAGCTCGCGATGCTCCGGGCCTACGCCCAGCCGGCGCCCGGACCTGTGGGGCTGCGCTTGCCGCTCTCGGCCGAGCAGTGGTGCAGCCTGACGACCGCGGATCTGGCGGGGTTTGGGCTCGATCGCAAGCGGGCCAAGACGGCGCTGGGGTTGGCGGCCCGGGCCCAGCGGATCCGGGGGTGGAGCCGGCTCCCGCACCCGGAGTTCGCCGTCCGGATCGAAGCCTTCCCTGGGATTGGCCCGTGGACCCGGTCGATGGTTCAGGGCCTTGGTCTTGGCGAACAAGACGCGGTCCCGCTTGGCGACTACGACCTGCCTTCCATGGTCGCGTGGTTTCTGGCCAGTGAGCGGCAGGCCGACGACGCCCGCATGGTCGAGCTGCTCGAGCCCTACGAGGGCCAACGGTTTCGCGCGATCCACTTGATGTGGGCGGCCGGGGTTCGCCGTCCTCGCCGCGGGCCCAGGATCCGCGGCGTTCGTCCCTGAGTGCCACTCTGATAAAGTTGGGCGCATGCCCACGGTTGACGAAGAGCTCGAGCGGATTCGGCGATTGCTCGTGGACGCCCACGAACGCGGGGTCGCGTCGGGTCTGGGTTCGGGCGTGCTCACCGACGATGACGAGGTCGAGGGCCACAACAACCCGGGCGCTGGTGGAGCGGGCGAGATCGAAAAGGACGACGACGGAATGCTGTTCGTCGAGAGCTTCCGCAACGTGACCAGTGTCCCGCGTGGGTTCACGCGTGGTCGCAAGCGACCGCGCCCGCTCTCGCTCGTCAACACGGTCTTGATTCATCAGACCGCGGTGGCCGGCGGCTTCGGGCTCAGCGAGCGACTGCTTGGCCGCCACACAGGTCAGGTGTTTTCCGCTCGGCAGGAACGCTACCGCGACACGCCCTACCACGGCATGTACTCGCCGATGGATCGCGGGAGCGTCGTGCAGTGGCCCGCGTGGGTCCATACCTTTCATGGCAACGGGGGCAACGACTACAGCGTGGGGTGGGCGTACGACGGAAAGCTGCCGGGCGATGTGCTGGATCTGCACGGCGCTCGCTCGGCGCTGCGGCACTTTGTGACCGCGATGCGAGAGGTCGGCGTGGAGCTGCGCTACGTCGAGGCGCATCGGCAGCACTCGAACCAGCGGGGTGGAGATCCGGGCGCGGACATCTGGTCGTCGGTGGTTCGGCCGTTGCTCGATGAGCTGCGGCTGGAAGAACGACCCACGCGTACGACCGGCACCGGGCTGCCGCTGCCCAACGACTGGCGGGGTCACTCCTCTTGACCCCCACAGGCCTTCTATGACCCCCACAGGCGGTTTCGCACTTCGCAGGCCTTCTATGACCCCCACAGCCGCCTTCGCACCTCGCAGGCCTTCTATGACCCCCACAGCCGGTTTCGCACCTCGCGGTCACTCGCTTCGCTCGCTCCCAACGGGCCGTTTGTTCGCAGGGGCATGATTGGCCCCCTCGAAGGGGGCTCTCGTCTGGGCACCTGGAGTTGGGTGGGTGCCTCTCCATTTACGTGTTCCATTGTGACCCCCACAGCCGCCTTCGCACCACGCGGTCACTCGCTTCGCTCGCTCCCAAGGGGCCGTTTGTTCGCAGGGGTATGTGTGGCCCCCTCGAAGGGCTCGAAGGGGCTCTCGTCTGGGCACCAGCAGCGAGTGGGGACCTCTCCATTTACGTGTCGTGGTTTGTGAATTGGCGGGTTTCCGTTCGCCGAACCCCTTCCAGGGGGCCTCGGGTTCAGTCGCGGGCACTGACTCGCCAGTGTTGAACGGCGTGGACGAAGACGCGAGCCGCTGGTCGCCGGACTCCCAGTAGGATCAGGACCATGACCAACGCGAGGCACGGGAAACACAAGCTGGCAAAGCAAACAGGAACGACGGCCCATTTTGCACAGGTCACTGTCAGGGTTGAACCATCCACGCTGGACAAGTTCACGGCCTCGCCCCCCGCCGACTCGATTAGGGGTTGGGAGGCTTCGGCGCTCGCTGGCGCGAAAGCAGCCATCCATGAGTTGCGAGAGCGTGGGCACATCAAAGACCCGCGGTTCGTCGACATCACCAACTTCGTCGGCACTCCAACCGACACGAGCCATGCTGACGCGAGTTGGGCAACGTTCATGGCAGTCTTTGCGGCGTTTCCTGAGGTCCGTCCGCCTGTCTTGGAGTTCTCGGCTAGCGAGGATTCCTGGGTACTTTCATGGCGATCGTGATCTCCGTCTTTTCTGTGGTAGGCCACCGCGCACGGCCAGCGCCGCCGACCCCAACGCACCCCGCAGCGCAGCCAGCCCATCGCAGTGCCCGCAGCCAGGATAATCGCTCAATGGGTCGTCACCACGCGCGTACCCACCGCCCGGCTCTTGTCGGCGATGAACATCCAGTCCAACGTGTCCGACAGGTTCATCGGCCGACCATCCCACTTGGGCGTTGTCGTGCTGGCATCGATGTGCAGATCCGCCTCTTGCAAGAACCGCTCGAGCGCCTCTAACTCTTGGTTCCCCCCGACGCGCGGCGGCGCGGCCAGTATTGTGTGACCGCGCTGATCGATGAACATGATCTTGTCAGCTCGAACGTCCACCAAGAGCCCGCCCTCGTGAATCATGCGATGGTGGCCGGGGCAGACGAGCACTAGATTTGCCAAGCGGGTGGGCCCACCTTCAGCCCACGCCTGAATGTGGTGACCATGAAGGTGCCGCTTTCGACCGCAGCCCGGCACCCGGCACCCGCCGTCACGCAGCCACAGCGCGCGCGTGATCGCGGAGGGGATCGAACGCGTGCTGCGTCCGACGTCGAGTAGCTGCCCGTCCGCACCGGTCACGACGTCGACCCGGGCGCTGTCGCACGCCAGCATGCGCGCCACGTGCAGCGGGACTGGTGTGCCATCACGCAAGAACCCACCGACCCCACCGGGGCCGTGCTCGAGTTGGTCCTTTGAGGTGATGACGACCAGCTCATAGCCGGAACTGAGCGTGCGGGGGCGGTGCTGTAGATACGCCCGCGTGATGTTGACGATCGCGTCGGCCTGCTGTTGCTGCAGCTGCTCGCCGTACGTGGCGGACAGAGGATCTGCAGGCATGCTCGCCGTCGCAGAGGCTTCCGCGGAAGCCTCTGCTTGCGGCGGATCAGCGGAGGCTTCCGCGGAAGCCTGTGCTTGGGGCGCCTGATCGGTCGGCGCCGGCGCCACGCAGGCTTCCGCGGAAGCCTCCTCCTCGCCGGTAGACATGGCGGATTGCATGGCTTCCCAGACCACAGCAGCCTCTTCCGGGGTCAACTGCATCTCGATGCGCACCATGCCCCCACGGGTCTCGGCTCGTCGGACGAAGCGGCGCTGGTCTCGCGGCAGCTCGCCAGGGATCTCTGGTTCTACGCGGCAGCGCTTGTAGGCCCGCGTCAGAAGTTCGATCTGCGACGCGGTCGCGTGGACCGCAGCGTCAATGAACTCTTGCTCGTTCTCGGGCGTGGCGACGCGGGTTATCGCCCGGACCTTTGAATAGCTGAGCTCACCCCGGCTAAACAACGCATCAACCGCCTTCAATGTGCCGAGCGCACGCGCAACCCGGACCTTTTCGCGTGCCGCCTTTAGCCCAATGCTAGTCCGCCAACTGAGCCAGTGCGCACATGAGAGGAACCCCGTGCCGCCCCAGGCTTCGTGGGCATCGAAGACCCGAAGCCGCGTGATGAGGGCATGCTCCGCGACGTCGATCCGTGCGGCAAATGTAGCGATCTCATCGCCTATCGCCCGAAGCTGTTCTTGGCTCAACGGATCATGTAATGTCGCGACATCGGACATTTATACATTGTACATAGTCCGGCATTCAGATCAAGTGCCAATGAGTGAACACGAGCCTCACAGAGAATTCCGAGCGCGTCGCGAGCGAGCTGGGAACTCGCTCCGTGACCGCGTCCCAGCTGTCGGTTCCTCGTGGGATGGCATCTGTGGCCTCCTTTCAAATGACACATGCGAGTCAGAGCCCGATCTCCAACCAACATTTTCGCGTGTCAATCTCGAGGGAGCGCAGCGCCTCCGCTTCGCCTCGAGCGGGCGTTCAGCGAGCTGGCGGACTCACCCGAGCTGAGCCGCAGCACGCTAGACAGGTGCGGGCGCAGCTCGGGTGAGCGGGCTTCAAGACACAGCGCGAGCCGGCTCGACGGGCACATCCAGCAGCAGCGGCCGCTCGGCGATCATGCGGTGGGCATCGACGATGCCCGGGCCGAACCATGTGTTCCAGTCCGCCGGCTTGCGGGCGGTCCGACGCAGGTGGGCGATGAACATCTCCTGGGCCGTGCCGGGGCCGCGGTACTCACCGTTGAAGTGGTGCGAGAGCCACAGCGCCGCCACGCCGGCGATCAGCGCGGTCGCGTAGGACGTCCCGCTGCCGAGCCCGTAGCGATGGCGGTTGGTGCCCGGCGGCACGGCGATGGTCATCGGCACCTCGTGGCTGGGCGCGGCGATCGTCACCGAGCCATACGGCACACGACCGCACGACTCCCAGGGCTTGTCTTCGCGCGTGGAGCCGGCGACGCCGACGACGTTGGCCCACGACGCGGGCTCGACGGTGAAGCGCAAGCCGGGCGGGATGAAGTCGGGGTAGTTGCCCGATGCCGCCACGACGATGCAGTTCTGGCGGACCGCGTACTCGATCGCGCCGGCCAGAGCAGGCGCGCCGAGGTGCCCACCGAGCACGCCGCCGAGGCTCAGCGAGATCACCCGACAGCGCTGCTGGACCGCGTAGACGATCGCGCGCGCGACCTCGACCTGGCCGGGGAACAAGATCACCGAGGTGATCGCGCGCAGCGGCAGGTTGACGGCGTCGGGCGCCACGCCCGTGACCAGGCCCGGCGCCGCCGTGCGACCGTTGGAGACGCTACCGCGGCAGACCATGACCCCGGCGGTGTGCGTGCCGTGACCGGGCTGCAGGGTGCCGCCTTGCGTGAAGCGGTCGCGGGCGTCGTTCGGCTCCTCGTTGGGGATGAAGTTGCGCTGGCGCGAGATGTCGAGGCCGCCGTGATCCCACTCGGCGTGGTCGCTCCACCCCGTGTCCGGGTGGCCGATCGAGACGCCCCGACCCCGATTGCCGCCGGCAGCCTCCCATGCCTGTGGAACCTTCATCTGCATCAGGGCCCAGGCCGAGCCGATGCCGCTGGCCTCGACATCATCGATCTCCTCGACGGTGTCGGGGCACAGGTTCTCGATCGCGATGTCGGCTGCGACGTTCACGAAGTCACCCTGCGTGCGGGCCTCGGCGGCGATGTCGAGCATGTCCTGGCCGAGGTCCTCCATGGCCAGACCCGGCAGCGTCGCGACGTGACCCGAGAGGTACAGGCTAAACGGCGGCTGCGCCCCCGCGGCGACCGGATCGAAGGTCGTCGCGGGGAACAGCGGCTCGACCTCGAACTGCGGATGGATGGCGGCGAACACCGCCTCGACCTCGTCGAGGCTCTGGCCAGGGTTGGCCTCGATGATGAAACGAAGGCCGCGCTCGCGCTTGGCGGCGAGCACGGTGTCGGTGGTGGTTGGATCGCCGTGGACGCGGCGGAAGTCTTGGTCGAGGGAATCGCGGTCGTACATGTGTCAGCTCCTTGGGTTGAGCGCCGATGCGGCTCGGCTACCAAACAGGGAGTGCGACACGAGTCCGAACTGACGATGTCGATGGAGATGTTTTTTGTTCAGGCCCTCCGGGGGCCTTGGGTTCAGTCGCGGGTGCTGACGCGCCAGCGTTGATCAGCGTGGACGAAGACGCCGCGCCACTGATCGCCGGACTCCCAGTCGATCCACGGATCATCCCACTCGATCACCACGTCGGCGGCGTCGAGCCGAACACCTTCGACCTGCTCCGGTGGCCAGGCGCGTGGTTGCTCGTGGTCGGGGTCGAGCTCCCAGCCAAGCTCCGCCCAGCTGCGTCCTTCATCCTCCGAGCGCCAGACCGCAGCCGTCCGCGTCTGCCCAGATCCCGCGTGGATCGAGCCAGGTCGCGCGGCGCAAACCACCACCTGTGTGTGCTCGCGGGCGCTGACGAGCCCGAGCGGGCCAACACACACCTGCGGCGCCTCGAGGGCGGCCGGCCAGTCCAGCGGCCCGAGCTGCGCGCGGACCAGGCACCCGATCGGCTCACGCACGAACGCCTCCGGCAGCTCGGGCAGCGACGAGGCCGACGCGTCACCAAGCTCGTGAACCAGCGGGAGGGTTCCAAGCAGCTCGCGCACGCCGCCAAGATCTCCGTGGAACCGCCAGCGCCCCGCCGGGTCGGCCCAGTGTGTCATCCGTCGCAGCTTGGCATCTTCGCTGGGTGGGTGAGCCGCCTGCCAGCGAGCCAGGAGCTCGAGCATGTGTGGCGTCGCGCTTGGACTGTGCTCGAGGCTGACCCAGCGCGCGCGCTGTGGTTCAGCAAACACATACGCGTGACCGCGGCGCGCATGGTCGGTGCCCTCGTCGAGCGACCACAGCAGCTGCAGCTCGGCTTGCTCGAGCGCGGAGGAGGGCACTAGCCGCACCCCCGGTTGTGAGCAGGCCCGATCAAGCGACTACCCATCCCTCACCCATCCCTCACCAGTCCCTCACCAATCCCTCACCAGTCCCTCACCAGTCAATAATCGCCGAACCCCAGGTGAACCCAGAGCCGAACGCCGCGAGCGCGATCTTCATGCCGGGCTTCAAGGTTCCATCGCGGACCGACTCGGCCAGCAAGATCGGGATCGTCGCGGCGGTCGTGTTGCCGTAGCGCTCGATGTTGTGCACGATCTTGTGCTCCGGCACCTTCAGCAGCTTGTTGGCGACGTACTCGTTGATGCGCTTGTTGGCCTGATGCAGGACGAACAGATCGACGTCTTCGATCTTGGTGTTGGTCTCACCGAGCGCTTGCATCAACGCGCCCGCGAGCTTGGTGACGGCGTGCTTGAACACGGTCTTGCCGTCCATCTGCGCGAACAAGGTCTGCGGTGGGATCCGACCGAAGCCCTCGTCGTCGAGCTCGACGAAGGGGAAGTCGCGGATGTTCCAGATCTTTTGGGCGAGCACATCGGCGCAAGAGCCGTCGGCGCCCAGCCAGATCCCGCGGATGCCCTTGTCTTCTTCGGTCCCCTCGAACACGGCGGCGCCGGCTCCGTCGCCAAACAGCGAGGCGACCGTGCGACCCCGGGTCGACAGGTCGAGCGCGTGCGAGTGGGTCTCGGCGCCAACGACGAGCACCCGCTTGCACTGGCCCGACTCGACCATCGCGGTCGCTACCTGGGTGCCGTACAAGAAGCCCGAGCACTGGTTGCGAATGTCGAGGCAGGGGACGTACTTGATGTTCTGGCCCGCGCACAGCCCCAGCTTGTCCTGCAGGTACACCCCCGACCCGGGGAAGCAGTGCTCTGGCGAGAGCGTGGCGAACACGATCATGTCGAGGTCGTGCGGCGCGATCCCGGCGGCCTCTAGCGCCATCTTGCTGGCTTCGAGTCCGAGGTCGGCCGAGCCCACGCCGTCGGCGGCGAAGCGGCGCTCGCGGATGCCGGTGCGCTGCTCGATCCACTCGTCGGTGGTCTCGATCGCGTACTCGCGGACGAGATCGTCGTTGGTCACCACCCGCGGCGGCACATAGAACCCAGTTCCCGAGATGTATGCGTTGGTCACGAGGCGTCCGTGGTCGCGGAAATGTAACACCGAAGCGCGCGCGCGCCGATGCGCACCGAGCTTCGCACGCTCTGCTCGCATGACGGCGTTTCGAACCACTGTTCAAAGCCTGCCGCCAAACCCTGACCAAACCGTGGTCAGCCCTGATTCAGATGGTCAGCCCCTGACTCAGTCAGCAGGGCCCGACTGGCACAGCGGACCCTGGTAGCCGGGCGCGACGTTGTTGCGGAAGCTGTTGCTCCCCGCCGTCTGCCAGTGGGGCTCCTGCTCGACCGGGACCGTCGCGTCTTCGCGGATGTTTGTCACGTGGTAGGCGTGCTGATTCCAGATCCGCCGGGTCGGGGCGAACTGGTCGTCGGCGTTTTGCACGTAGATGACGCTTGCGCGATCTTCGAGCTCCCCGTACCCGCCGATCGGCTCGCTGCCAACGATGATCAGCTCGGCGGCGCCGTCGTTGTCGGCGTCCGCGATCACGGGGTTGGCCGACGAGGGCCGAGCCCTGCGCTGAATCTGCGCGACCGCGTCACCTTGCGCGCCGTACAGACGGACCCAGTCGAGGTCCGCCAACACGGTCTCGGCGCTGCCGTCAGCCAGGAAGTCGAAGCCGATCGCGGCGCTGGTTGAGTCGTGGTTGACCTTGACCGACCACAGCGGCGCGCACTGGCCATTCACGATCGTGGTCGCGCGAAACCAGGTGCCGTGGTGGGCGAGCAGCTCGGCCTGGCCGTCCGAGTCGACATCGAGGATCGAGACGGGCCTGCCCTTGCCCGCGCCCCCGGCCGCGCCGCAGTGCGCCTTGGGCTGGCCGTCGTGCTCGAAGATGTGGTGTTGCGCGGCCTGGATGTAGATCTCGGGGAACGCGTCGTCGTCGAAGTTGGCGATCGCGGCGACGCCCAGGTTCTTGTTGCCGGGCAGCGGAAGCTCGAACAGCTCGGTGCCGTCGGCGGCGAACACACTGCGGCCAAACAGGACCTCGAGCTCGCCGTCGAGGTCGAGGTCGGCTGCGATCGGGACCGAGTCTGCTGGCGGTGGGTTGGCGGGTGCCCACAGCAATTGGCCGTCGGCCGAGAGCACGTGCTCGGGGGCGAGGATCTCGGGGCTTCCGTCGGCGTCGAGATCGGCGACCGCCAAGCCGCCGCCGCCGTCGGACCAGACCCAGGTGTCGCTGATCCAGCGCACGCTGCCGTCGGCCTCGAACGCGATCACCCGCCGCTCGCCGACTTGACCAAGGGACTCTTCGCTGCGCTCGAACGCGAGGATCTCTGCGGTGCCGTCACCGTCGAGATCGGCGAGGGCTGGGGTCGCGGTGGCGTCGACAGGGGTGGCGAAGGTCCACTTTGTCTGACCGGTCTTGGTGTCGAGCACGTAGATGTGGCCAGCGGGAACGAAGGTGTCTTTCTTGTTCGCGTTCGCCGACAGGTCGACGGCGAGGACGACGAGGTCGGGCCGATCACACAGATCGACGATGCCGTCTTCGTTGTCGTCGTCGAGGTTGCCGACGAGCGGGGTGACGATCACGCTGTCTTCACCCGCCGGCCCGGTCCACGTCCACGCGACGACCGGATTGATGGTGACGCTGGTTGGGCCCACGTCGCACGGAAGTGGGGCGTCGAGGATGTTGTCAGCGACCACGCACGCTTGCTCGAGCGGTTCGTGATCGCCAGGGGCAGGCAGGTCGAGCATCGCCGAGCCAGCGTCGTCGGACTCGTTGCTGCCGCCGTCGTGATCCGTGTTGGCGCCGTCGGTGCCAGTGCCCTGACCCTCGCCTAGCCCTTCGTCCTGATCATCGCCGAACCCATCAGCACCCTCGTCGAGGCCGGGCAAGATCGCGATGCCCTCGACCGTGCAGCCCGCGACGCCGACAGCGACTGCGCATGCGAGATGCGCCATCAACAGCGAGGCGGTGTAGCGAGCAACCATTGGTGACACTGGATGATATCGCAAATCGAGCGTCACTGCGAGCGTCTTTGGATCAAACGACGCGCGCTCATGGCTCAAGGGCCCTCGGCAGGCAGTGCCGGAGGGATGCAAAGATCGCCCTCGTAGGCGTGGCTATTGGCACGAAAACTATTCGCCGCGTGCCAATGGGGCGGCTCGAAGCTGGGGACTTGTCCGATTTCGTTGATGTTGCTGTGGTGATAGGTGTGTTGATTCCAGACCCGCCGGGTAGCGGCGAATCGATCGTCAGCGTTTTCGAGCACGATCAGGCTGGGGCTAATGGACTCGGCACCCAGCGGCGCGCTCGACACAATCAGGATCTCGGCGGCGCCGTCGCCGTCGACGTCTGCGACCACCGGGTTGGCGATGCTCTCGCGTGCGCTGTGGTTGATCTGAAACAACAGCTCGCCGGTTGACGAGTACAGCTTGACGCGCGAGCGGTCGGCATAGATGGCCTCGGCGTGGCCATCGTCGAGGAAGTCGAACAAGGTCCCGCTCGACAGCCCTTCGGGTGCGTCGGTCTTCTTCGACCACGCGAGCACGCAAGCGTTGGCTTCGATCGACAGCACGTAAAATTTGTCCTGAAACCCAAACACCAGCTCGGCACGGCCGTCGCCGTCGAGGTCGCGGATCGCGACGGGGTAGCCGCCCGCGCCAGAGATGTCGACGTTGCCGGTTGGACACACCGCCTTGACGGTGCCGTCGTGCTCGAGCACGGCGTGCTCGCCGTCGTGCTGCACGTAGAGCTCGGGGAACTCGTCGTCGTCGAAGTTGGCGACGGCCACGCTGCCGCGATCTTGCGGGACGGTGGGCGTGTCGAACCGCCAGCTGCCGTCGTGGTCGTACGCGGTGCCGCCAAACAACACCTCGAGATCACCGTCGAGATCGAGATCGACGGCGACCGGCATCGAGTACGCTGTCGCGGGGTTGCTGGGCGCCCACAGCAGCTGCCCGGTTGCGTTGGTCACATACTCGGGGGCGAGGATCTCGGGGCTTCCGTCGTTGTCGAGGTCCGCGATCGAGATGGCTCCGCCGCCGCGCGAGAGCTGCCAGTGTTCGCCGGCAAACGCGAGCTCGCCGTCGGCTCGAAACCCCATCAGGCGCCGCTGCGTCAGCTGGTAGGGGCTGTTGGGTCCTTGGGCCTGCAGCGCGACGATCTCGGGGATGCCGTCTCCGTCGAGGTCGGCCAGCGCGGGGTTGATCGACGCGTCGATCGCCGTTGGGATCACGCGAGTGGTCGCGCCGCTGGCTCCGTTGATCAGGTGCAGGTGTCCGACCGGCCAGGGGTCGGTCTTGCCCGGAGGCAGGTGCACGGCGGCGACGACGATGTCGGGGTCGTCGCACAGATCGACGAAGCCATCACCGTTGTCGTCGTCGAGGTTCGCGACGAGCGGGGTCACCAACACGCTGTCTTCGCCGTCGTGGCCGGTCCACGTCCACGCGGTCACTGGCGCGATGACATCGCTGGGCGGCTCGAGCCCACACGGGAGCGCGCCGTCGAGCTGCGCGGGGTCGATCGTGCAGGCGGGGGAGGGGACGAGCGCGGGGTCGTCGGGCAGATCGAGGTCTGCAGTGTCGCCTTCACCCGGGTCGTCGCCATCGCCGTCACCGTTAGTTTCGCCGCCGGAGTCGGTCAGCGTCCCAGGCTCGGTTGACGTGTCCCCGCCGGTCTCACCGGTGCCGGTCTCGGCCGCCAAAATTGCGTGGCCTGGGACGCTACACCCAACGCCAGCCGCCAGCAGCGGCATGATCAAGAGCGAGCAGAAGGTGGAGTTGGCGCTCATGCCGTGAGTTCTAGATGACCAACCGATGCAAGCTAATATACAGTTTTTCACAAGGTGCACCACTGGGTGCCAGGTCTGGAACCGTGTTCCACTTGGATCATGAGCGCGTTGGAGACTACGAACTGATCCCTGGGTGACAGCGGACTGCCAACCATGTGTTCGCCATTACCGGCGCGACACGATGCTCAGATCCAGATCTCCAAGCCCAACGACCCGGTCGCAAACGGTAGCCCGTAGCCCGCGACGACCTCGTCGACGAACACCACGGTGGGCTGTGGCAACACCGCGCCGACGTAGCCGTCGAGTCGCGCCCACAGCCGTGGCGTGAGCGCAAACCCAAGGCCGAGGTGCACGTGCGAGGCGAAGCCTGCGAGCACGCTGGTGTTGCTGCGAAACGGCGGGTTGGCGGCGCCATCGATCCCGGTGATCGCCGCGCCGAGTCCAAGCCCGAGCTCTGGATGAAACCACGGGGCGCCCCCGGGCAGCCGCAGCTGCGGCTCGATGAAGGCCATGCCCACGAACACCCGCGCGCGGCCCTGCTCGTTGGCCACGCTGTTGCCAAGGCTTGGCAGCCACAACGCCACGCGCAGCGCGAACCGATCGCCCGGCGTCCAGCGGCCGGCGAGCTCGATGTGGGTCGTGACGCCCAAGCCCCCAGGGCCGCCGCCGATCATGGGCGCGAGGCTGAGGGCGCCGCGGGTCAGCGGGGGCGCTTGCTCGGGGCGATCCGCGTCTGGCGGGCGCTCGGACTCGGTTGCTTGCGGGTCGCTCGAGTCGGGGGCAGGTGCTTCGCCGCTGTGCACGGTTTCGCGTGCGAACTCGAGTCGAGACGCGCGCAGCAGCTCGACCGCCGCGATCGCCAGGGTGCGAGGCTCGGCTTGCTCGGGGTCGAGGGCGAGATCGAAGCGGCGCGTGAGCGTCTTGCCCGTGGCTCCGTCAGCGACCCAGACCTCGATGCGCTGCTCGTCGATCGTAATTTCGATCGCCGCGCTGGCGCCCGCCTGATCGAGGCGATCGAGCAGCTCGGTCTCCAGCGCGGGCGCGTCAGCGGGGACGTCGAGGAGCGCGCTGTCGAGGGCCATGACGCCAAGCTCGGCGCGCAGCCGGGCGGTGACGTGCTTGTCGTCGGGCACCACGCGGATCAGCACCAGCTCGGCCGCAGCCGGGGCCGCGTCGTCAGCTGCTGGCGGCGTTGCTGGCGGTGGCGCTGCCGCTGCCAAGCTGGCGCGCATGACCAGCGCGCACAGCCCCGCGACCGCGGCCTGCCGCGCCCGCACATACCATCGCGACCGGACGCGAAGAGGGCGTGCTGTAGGTGTCACGACTCGTTACCGAGCCAGGATCTTAGCAGCCTTGTCGGCGTGCGAGCCCTTGGGAAACCGAGCGAGGTAGCGCTTGGCCGCTGCGCTCGCGTCAGCTTTGCGCCCAAGCGCGTCGTAGCTGTCGATCAAGCGAGCGAGCGCGTCGCCAGCGAGCGAGCCGTTGGGTGCTTCGTCGAGGTACAGCTCGAACCAGCTCGCTGCTTGGGCTTGCGAGCCGCCGGTGGCGGCGAGCCGACCCAGCGCGAACGCAGCCTTGCCGGCTTCGTCGCTGGCGGGGAACCGCTGGCGCAGCTGCTCGAGCAGCTTGCGAGCGTCGTCGCCGTGCTTGGTGTACTGGGCGACGTCAGCGAGGTCGAGCAAGGTGTTGGCGTTGGCCTGCTTGGCCTCGCCGTGGATGCCACCCGGCAGCCGCGCCAGCGCCTGCCAAGCCGCGGCGTACTCGCTGTTGTCGAAGTGCTGGTCCCAGCTCAGCTGCTTGGTTTGCGCAGGCTTGGGCGCGCTCGGCTTGCTGGGCTCGAGGTCCACGCCGGACGCCGTGGGGTCGAGGCTGGCGACGGGCTCGCCGTCGAGCTCTGCGCCCGGGCCAGGGGGGTCGTCGCTCGGATCACCCGTGACGCCGGCCAGCTGGGTCTCGGGCTCGATGGTTGCCTTGCCCCGCTCGCGGATCAGCGTGTCGCCGCCGCGCAAGTTGGTGATGTCACCGTCGGGACCCTCGACGCGAACCGAGCCCTCGATGACGGCGACCCGGAAGCTCTGGACCGCGGGTTCCCACGCGACGCTGAACTGGGTGCCGGTCACGTGGACCTGCCATGGACCGGCGACGACCTGCCAGCTGGTGTCGCGCTCGTGGTGGACCGACAGCGCGACCTCGCCAGCGTCGAGCACCACGCTCGCGCCGTTGCTGCGGATGTCGGCGATGTGCATGCGCCCGCCCGGCGCCAGCTCGACCGCCGTGGAGTCCGAGAACGCGAGCAAGCGGCGGGTCTGACCGGCCGTGATCTCGTCGCCGAGCTCTGCGGTGGCGACCTCGTGGCCGTCGAGCTCGAACGCGAGGGTGGCCGCCGATAGTTGATCGGGACCGTGGTTGAACGAGCCACCAGGCCACGCAACGATCAACGCGAACGTGCACGCGGCCGCAGCCAAGGTGCCAACCCCCAAGCGCCAGCCCAGGCCGCGAGAGCCGGTTGTGGGCGCCACTTCGACGCGACCGTTGGCGTCGACGGCCTGCAGCAGGCGGGCGCGGGCGCGGGCGTGCTCGTTGGGATCGTCGAGTCGCAGCGCTTGGTCCTGAGCTTCACGAACAGCGGTCAGCAACCGCGAGGTCGAGTGTTGATTCGTGTTGCCCATTTTAACTGTCGTCTCCCAACCAGTCGCGCAAGATCGGATCTTTTTTGGCGAGCCGATCAAAGGTCTTTCGTGCCCGGGCCAGCCGGCGCTTGATCGTTGACACCGAGCAATCGCAAGCCTCCGCGATCTCGGCGAGCTCCATGGCTTCGAGCTCGCGCAGGGCGAAGGGGATGCGCAGGTCAGCGTCCATGAGGTCGAGCGCCGCGTGGGTGCGCCGCAGGACTTCTGCCGTGTGTGGGCTTGGCTCTTTGGAGCTCAGCTCGGGCATCTGCGCCGGGTCGGCGGAGCGGAGCCACCACCGACGCTTGCGCTTGCGCAAGTACCCGCGAGCGGTGAACACCGCGATGCGGCTGATCCAAGCCTTGAGCTGCGCGTCGTCGCCCTGGTAATTGGGCCCGCTTCGATAGGCGCCCAGGAACACGTCCTGGACCATGTCTTCCATCTCGGCGTCGCGTCCGATCGTGCGGATCAGGACGCGCTCGACGTGGCGACCGTAGAGATCGAACAACTGAGCAACGGCGGATCCGTCTCCGGCTCGCAGCGCCTCCGCGAGCTTGCTGTCACTCAGTGTCGAGTCCATGTCGACGGAGGCCGGGTGGTCTTCCGGCTCCGCTGCAGTTTCGACCGGAAAGGGGCGTGAGCTCATGTCGACGCCGGGTCGGCTAGTGTCCCACACCGCCCGCGACCTGTCATGAGTGTCCTTTAGACCAAGTACGCCCGCAAGCTGCCGCGCCCACCCGCTTGCGAGTCGATCTGCGATCAGCCGATCATCGCAGCGCATTGCCCCTTGCGGGACGATTGGCTGCGAAGTCAGGGCTTCGTCGAGGGTGTGGCACTGCATGAAGGTGAGGGCCTGGCGCGTGGGGGGGTCCAGAGGTCCACCATGAGTGTCCAGCACGCCCCCCTGGAGTCCAGAAAAAAGCCTTGTCTAAGCTTACATAAATTACCTGGTCCAAAGGACAGTGGGGCGAACACTCGACTCACAGTGGACATGCAAGGCTCAATTCCCGTTCTCACCCCGCGTCGCCCTCGTTCTGCTGGTGTCCCGGTTGCGCGGTCGTTGGGTGGCAGTGAGGCCATCTGCTTGGAGCCGCGCCCGAAGGCGCTGGTCGTGGACGACTGCCGCTTCATCGCCGAGCGGGTCGCCCGGGCGCTCGAGGCCAAGGGGTTTGACTGCACGATCGCGGCGGACGGCTACCAGGGGCTCGAGCTGCTGCGGCGCCACGACTTCGACCTGTTCGTGCTCGATGTCGACATGCCGATGATCAACGGCTTTGGTCTACTTCGCCAGCTGCGCCGCGACCCGGTCCATGCCTGCGTGCCTGTGCTCATGCTCAGTGCGGAGCACTCCAGCGCCGACCACGACCGAGCGATTGCGCTTGGGGCTGATGCGTATATGACGAAACCACTGCAGTTGCGCCCGCTCAACGCGGTGATCGACGCCATGGCCTCGGGGCGTACAATTGGATAGGGCAGTGAGGCTGGCGAGGAGTGAGCATGAAGACCGTCAACCACCCACATCATGCGGCGATGTCGCGCGAGTTGGACGAGGCGCGGCGACTCGTGGCGGGGACGCGGCGACGCGCCCATCGCCGTCGTTACCTGTACGAGATCGAGTTCTTCGACACCCACGTGGGCTCGCTGGACACCCGCCCGCTCGATGTCGAGCCCGACGACCTAGAGGCGTCAGAGCTGACCCGTCCATTGGATCCCCGCCTACGCGAGATCATCAGCGCCGCCGCCCAAGGCTGGGTGATCGGACAGGTCTAGTTTTGGTGAAGAATTCCCAGGCTCTCGAACCCGCAGGTCTTGGCCAGATCCATCGCCATCACTAGATCTTCGTGCTTGCTGTTCTTGTCCGCGCGGATATGGAGCGTGCGCTTGCCCGTGTTCGACTCCGCGCACAGATAGCTCTCGAGCGCGCCGGGATCGACGAGGATCTGATCGACCTCGAACGCCCCGAGCGCGCTAATTGAGACGATCACGGCCTCCGTCTTCTGCGTCTTTTGCTGGTTCTTGGCGCGGGCGAGATCGACGTCGAGCGAGGAGCTCTCTTGAAAGGTCGCGGTCAACAAGAAGAAGATCAGCAGCTGAAACACGATGTCGATCAACGGGGTGAGATCGACGAGGGTGGCCTGCTGCCGGCGGCGGTGGCGGAGGTGCCCGGAGTCGCGGTTGGTCAGGCTCACTTGGGCGCTCCGTCGCTGCCCCCATCGCCGGCCCGCTCGCTGGCCCGCTTGCGCGCCTGCTCGAGCAAGCTCTCGTCGAGCAGCCCGACGATGCCCAGCGCGTCCTCTTCCATCTCGACGATCAGGCGATCGTTGCGGGTCTGCAGGAACTTGTAGAGGATCAGCATCGGGATCGCGACCATCAGGCCGTACGCGGTGGTGATCAACGCGGTCCAGATGCCCTCGGCGAACACGTCGGGGGTTGCCTGGCCTTGGGCGTAGGCGTCGACGAAGCGCTGGAACACCTGGATCATGCCGACCACGGTGCCGAGCAGA
Source organism: Enhygromyxa salina (assembly GCF_000737335.2). Lineage (GTDB taxonomy): Bacteria > Myxococcota_A > Polyangia > Nannocystales > Nannocystaceae > Plesiocystis > Plesiocystis salina_C. The sequence goes on from NZ_JMCC02000052.1 coordinate 35,913, forward strand.
CCAAGCAGCGGGGAGACCGAGGCCACGGTCCCGATGATCTCGACGTTCTTGTCGAGGTGCGCGACTTCGCGACCGCCGACCTCTTCGACGGCCTCTTTGATCTCCGCGCGAGATTTGCCGTCGGCGAACGCCTGCAAGCTCGCGACCATCATGCGCGCGATGCTGGACTGGTTCTCTTCACACAGCAGCTGCGCCTCGCTGGTCCGACCCTTGGCGACCATCGCCCGGATCCGATCCACGAACCCGCGCGGGACCACGCGGCCGCGCTGCAGCGAGTACAGCCGCTCGAAGAACACGAACAGACCGATCACGGCGCCCGCGAGAATGGCCCACATGAGCGGGCCGCCTTGTTCGAAGAAGTACGCGAGATCCATGGCTGAGGGTCTGGGCGGGCAAGCATGCGACCCCGCCCGTTCGAGGGCAAATTTGGGCCGCGCATATTGCGCTTGATCTCGCGATGGACGTGACGCCCGGCTTGCGCTTCGATAGCCCCATGACTTTATGGAGGACGACTGGTTCGACTGTGCTCGCTGCGCTCGCGCTGGGCTGCTCACCTGCGACCTTTGGGATCGGCGACGGTGGGGCGTCGGCCGCCGACGACACCGAGTCCGAAGACGGATCGGACGACGCGCAGGGCAGCGAGGCCGAGGGGGGAGATGGCGACGGCGATCCGGGCGACGGAGACGGTGACACGGGCGATGGGGACGGCGAGTCGGGAGACGGCGACGCCGGGGCCATGTGTGGTAACGGCGTCACGGAGGCGCCCGAAGAGTGCGACGGCGAGGATCTCGGCGGGAGGACCTGCGAGAGCGTCGGCTTTCCTGGTGGTGAGCTGAGCTGCGCCGGGGACTGCACGCTGGACACCTCGGGCTGCCTCGAGCCCAGCTGTGGCAACGGGATCATGGAAGCCGGCGAGGCCTGCGATGGCAGCGATCTTGGCGGGCAGGCCTGCGCCGACTTCGGCGAGGGCCCCGGTCAGATCGCGTGCTCCGGGGACTGCACGGTCAACCTCGACGACTGTGGGATCGATGGCGACGGTGAGCCCTGCGGCGACTGGGGATCGTGCCCCGACGACGGGCTGTACTGCTTCATGGACACGTGCTGGGACGGGAGCGTTGGCGACCCCTGCTTCGGTGACTCCAACTGCGTCACCGACAACTGCACAGGTGGCTGGGGCGACAACGTCTGCGAGTAAAAGTTAGAACCGGACCCGCGAGGCACGCGGTCGCGTGCGCTCGCGGGTCCGGCGACTCACTCGTGCGCCGCGCTACAGGCAGACTTCGTTGGGCACGTCGCAGTTGGCGATGCAATCTTGATTGTTGGCGCACGGCGAGCCGGGCTCGCCGGTCTGACAGGTGTCGCCGACGTCCGAGCAATACGGTGACTCCTGGCCGCAGTCGCCGTTGAACTCGCAGGGGTCGTCCACGCTGCCGTCGTAGCAGGCCTCGAGCACGCAGCTCGGGGCGTTGACGGAGCAGTCACCGTTGTCGACGCAGGGGTCACCTTCCTCGCCGGCCGCGCAGCTGTTGTTGACGCAAAACGGAGCGTCCGCGCACTCCTCGTTGAAGTCACAAGGATCGCCAGCGCTGCCGTCGTGGCAGGTGTCCATCGCGCAAAACGGCGCGGCTTCCGAGCACTGGGCGTTGAACTCGCAGGGGTCGTCCTCGCTGCCGTCGTAGCAGGCCCCGAGCACGCACGACTGCGCCATCGGGCCGCAGTCCGAATTGAACTCGCAGGGATCGGTCTCGCTGCCGTTCCAGCAGGACATGGCGAAGCAGATCGGGGCCTCCATCGGGCACTCGTCGTCTTGCGTGCAGTCCGTGCCCTCGCCCGGTGACAGGCACATGAGCGTGCTGACTGCGTCGCAGGTCTCGCTGCAGAGCAAGTTGCCGCCAACGAACTCGTCGCGGTCCGCACAGGTCGCGCCCGCGAAGTCATCGAGGTCGCACAGCTCCTCGCCCTGGGCCACGCCGTCGCCGCAGACCGTGACCATTTGGCAGGCCGAGTCGTCGAGCGAGCAGTCGGCGGTGCAGCTCAAGTCACCGCCGAACCAGCCCAGACCCTCGCAGGTCTGGTCGCCCAGGTCGGCGCCGTCACAGTCTTCGCCCGCGTCGATGATCCCGTCGCCACACACGGGGCCCGGGTCGTCATCGCTGTCGCCGTCACCGTCGCCGTCGCCATCGCCATCGCCATCGCCATCGCCATCGCCGGCTGGGTCGCCGTCACCGTCGCCGGTCTCGGTGTCCGTCTCGGTGCCGGCCTCGTCTGCGGGTGTAGAAGTCTTGCAAGCGAGGAGGCCAAGGGCCAAGAGCATCGGTAGGGTGCGTCGTAGGGCCGAGCTTCGAAGTGCAGGTAAAGTGGTCATGACCGGAGCGTAGTGCACAACCGCGCACGAATCGATCTCGTAGGTCGACCATGGCAACTCCACCAGTGCTGAACTCTACCGCTTCAAGCGGACCTACAAATGTTGGCCGTGGAAGTCGTCGACGCCACGCAACGTCGCCACCCCGCTGAAGTTGGCGCGCAGGACGCTCGCCGAGCGGGGGGATCGAGGAGGCGACGGGCGACGAGGCGACGGGCGAGCCAGGGTGCGCGTGATCCCTCGTGGTGCCCCGTGATGCCTCTCGAGCTGTCTCGAACCCGCTCGAGCCCTTTTGATCATGGCGAGAGTCGACTATGCACGCCGCAGTGACCGAGCCGGAGCAGCCCAACTACGACGTCGCCGTGATCGGGGGGGGATTGGTCGGCAGCATGGCCGCGATCATGCTGCGCAAGCGAGGGCTGCGGGTCGCCGTGCTCGAGTCGCGCGCGCGCGGCCAAGCGCTCAAGACCATCGTTGGAGAGTCGCTGACCGAGGGCACCAGCGTGTTCTTGCATCACGAGATCGGGCTGGGCGAGTGGTTGCGGGACCACGCGTTTCGCAAGTATGGCTTCGACTTCGTCACCCAGCCCCACGATCGGCCGAAGCCGCGGGTGCTCGACGAGTGCCATGAGCTGCTGCTCTCGCTGACGCCGCTCGAGCGGATCGAGGCCGCGTTCCCGCGCTTGATCCCGACCTACCACGTCAACCGCCCGCCGCTCGATGCCGAGGTCGCCCGCCGAGCGGAGGCCGCTGGCGCGGTCTACATGTACGCCAGCTCGGTCGAGCGCGTGGCGCTGGGCGAGGGTCGACACGAGGTCGTGCTGCAGGGGGGCGCGACCGTCACCTGCAAGTGGGTGCTCGACGTCAGCGGTCGCCGCCGCGTGCTCGCCAAGCAGCTGGGCATCTCGCACGATCTCGACGGGCTCGACACCGCGGCGATCTGGACCCGCTTCACCAAGGTTCGCCACGACGCCGCGTTCTGGCAGACCTTCCGCGGCATCGATCGTCGCCGCCACACGATCCACCTTGGCGGGCCAGGGTTTTGGTTTTGGTGGATCCACATCGATGACGACACGACCTCGGTCGGGGTCTCGTTCGACAAGACGCAGCACCAGCCCAACGTCAAGTCCGAGGATCGCGGGTTCTGGGAGATGGCCCGAAAGTTCCCGGCGCTGGTCGAGGCGCTCGCGGGCGCCGAGCCAACCGAGCGGTTCTCGTACTACGCGAAGCTGGGCCACCGCACCGAGCACTGGGTCTCGCCAGCTGGCTACGCGCTGATCGGCGACGCCTCGGGCTTCGTCGACGCGCTGTACTCGATCGGCATCGAGATGGCGTGCCGGCAGCTGGTCGCCGTGGCCCCGCTGATCGAGGCCGCGTGCGCGGGCGAGCAGCCCTGCGCCGCCACGATCGCCAGGCTCAACCGCGACCACGAGCTGATGCAGGACTCGGTGCGGCTGCTCAACAAGTTCAAGTACGAGCAGGCTTGGCATCAACCGCACGTGCTGATGCAGACGGCGCTCTACGAGCTCGGCGAGATCGCGGAGCTGTATCATCTAAAGGCGATCGAGCACTGGACGCCCCGGCTGCTCGCCCGGCACTACCGGCTGCAGTGGAGCAGCGAAGCCCGGCGCCGCCGGTTGGTGCGGTTCATGAGCGCGGCCCAGCGTGTCGGTGCGCGCGCGGGCGCGCGCGAGGGGCAGCCGCTGCTGGCCAAGGCCCTGCTGCCGGGGCGCTTGGTCTATGCGGTGACGTGGCCGCTGTGGCACCTGCCGCGGGCGCGACCCTACTTTTTCGTGATCACCCGGGCCTGGGGCCACATGGAGCGCCTGAGCCAGCGCCTGCGCGTGTGGCCAGACTTTCTTGGGTTGATGGCGGGGCCGCGCCGCGCTCGAGCGCCGCAGCTCGACGCGTCCGATCCCACCGTCGCAGACGGGGAGCCCAGCGCTTGAGCGCTCCGCGGCCGGACCGGGTGTTCGAGGCGATCCCGGATCTCGACACGCGCCTGGTCCCGCAGCTGCGCGCGATGGCGTACTTTCGCGAGGCGACCCCCGCGGAGGTCGAGCGCTCGTTCGCCGCCTATGAGCAAGGCGACCCCGAGCAGCTGTGCCGGGTCTGGGCGGAGGTCGCAGATCCGACCCGAGCCGCGCTGCCGCCCGCGATGCGCTTTGCGTATGCGCGCGCCGGCCTCGGTCCACGGCTGCTCAACGCTTCCGTGTTCCTGGACTCGCTGCGCGCGGTGCTCGAGGCGGGCGAGCGGTTTCGTGGGCGACTGCGCGGCGAGGTTCAAGCTGTGCTGCGATCCGAGTTTCCCTACCTCGAGCGTCGCCACGAACACATCCCGCGGGGCCACGACCTGTCTGAAGCGCGCGCCTTCGAATTCCCGGAGGTGTTCGCGAGCTATGTCGAGCACGGGTCGCTCGACGACAGCCGCGCGCGCTGGCAGCTCGCCGTTGGCCTCAACGAAGTCCAGCAGTGCAGCTACTCCGAGTTTGCGGCGCAGCTATTTCGGTTGCCCGAGCTGCGCCGTCACGCGGCCCGCGAGCGCGAATTGGCGTGTAATTACTTCGGACATTGGGCGCCGCGCTGCACCCTCGAGCTGTGGCGCGAGACGATCCTGGTGCTCGATGCCCTCAACGCCGCGACCTTCGAGCTGGTGTGCACGCAGCTGCTGCCGCGCGCGATGGCCCCGTCGCGGCTGTTCGACGCTCGGAGCCGGCGCGCGCAATGGCGCGAGTTCGTGGCGAAGCTCGACACTCCGCAATGGTTGCTGGCGGTGCCGCAGTGATTTCGCTGCCCACGGATGCGCGATCATGCGCACTCGCGTGTCTGGTGGACCCGCCCGTACGACCCGACCCCGGTGTGGTGCTCGAGCACCAACCAATGCTCGCGATGGGCTCCTGTTCGAACCGGTCTTGGGATAGAGTCCCGTATCCGTGTGGTCTAGCGCGCGAGGGTCGGCGGTGAGCCGCACGCCACAGACTCTGGCTGACTTGCTGGAGATGCGAGCCGTGAGCCACCCGAGCGAGGGCTACTCGTTCTTGCTTGGCGCCGACGCTGACGGGCCGCGGGCCCAGCTGAGCTACGCGCAGCTGTACGCGCGGGCGCGGACGGTCGCCGCGATGCTCGACGCGGCTGGAGCCCGCGGTGAGCGAGTCATGCTCGTGTTTGGGCCGGGGCTCGAGTTCATCGTCGGGTTGTTCGCGTGTCTGCTGTCCGGCGCGGTCGCGGTCCCGGTGTATCCGCCCAACCCCTCGCGGCTCTACAAGACGCTGCCCTTGCTCGAGGCCATCGCGACCGACGCGCAGGCCCGGTTTGGACTGACCAGCGCGGATCTCATGGAGATGACCCGCGCGGTCGCGCAGCTGTCGGAGGGGCTCGCCAAGCTCGAGTGGCTGTCGACCTCCGACGCAGGCGGTGCCTCGGACTGGACCGCGTCCACGCTCGAGCCCTCGCAGCTGGCGTTCTTGCAGTACACCTCGGGCAGCACCGGCGAGCCCAAGGGCGTGATGCTCAGCCACGCCAACCTGCTCCACAACGAGGCCATGATCCAAGCCGGGTTTGCGCAGCGATCGCGGCAGCGGGTGGTCGGGTGGCTGCCGCTGTATCACGACATGGGCTTGATCGGGAACGTGATCAACCCGATGTGGGTCGGCGGCAGCGCGCTGCTGTTGTCGCCGATCTCGTTCCTCAAGCGACCCATGCTGTGGCTCGAGGCGATCAGCAGCTTTCGCGGCCGGACCAGCGGCGGGCCCAATTTTGCGTATGACCTGTGCGTGGATCGCCTGGCCGTCGATCGGGTCGAGACCGCCGAGCTAGAAAACCTCGATCTGTCGTGCTGGGAGGTCGCGTTCAACGGCGCCGAGCCGGTTCGGGCGGCGACCATGCGGCGCTTCGCCAAGGCGTTCGCGCCAGCGGGCCTCGACGCGCGGGCGCTGTTTCCTTGTTACGGCCTGGCCGAGTCGACGCTCGCGGTGACGGCGGTCAGCGTGGGCACCGGGCCCAACGTCTTGCACGCCAACCGGGCCGCGCTCGAGCGAGGGCGCGCGGAGACTTCCAACGCCGATCCGGGTCCAACCCCAGGCCCAACCCCAGGCCCAGCTGGGGGCCCAAACCCGGCGGACTGGGTCGAGCTGGTCAGCTCGGGCCGACCGCTGCCTGGTTCCGAGGTTGCGATCGTCGACCCCGAGCTGCTGTGTGTGCTCGACGACGCCGTGGTCGGCGAGATCTGTGTGCGTGGCTCGCATGTCGCTGGCGGCTACTGGGGCCGCCCGGTGCTCTCGCGCGCGATCTTTGGGCTCGAGCTGGTCGGGGATCCATCGGGGCCATGGTTGCGGACGGGTGACCTTGGCTTCATGCGCGACGGCGAGCTGTTCGTGTGTGGGCGTCGCAAGGATCTGTTGATCGTGCGCGGGCGCAACCTGCATCCCCACGACCTCGAGCGGGCGATCGGCGACGCCCACGCGCAGGTGCGGCCCGGCTGCGTGGTCGCGTTCGCGACCGAGCACGACGGCCTCGAGGAGGTCGTGATTATCGTAGAGGTGCGCGACGGGACCCCGAGCGATCGCTACCAAGCGATCCTCTCGACCGCGCGCGAGGTGCTGGCGGATGGGTTTGGCGTGCGGCCGCTCGACGTCCTGCTGGTCACCCCCCACACCCTGCCGAAGACCTCCTCGGGCAAGCTTCGGCGCAGCGCCGCCCGCGAGGCGTGGCTCGCTGGCCGGCTCGAGCCGCTCGCGCACAGCGATGGCCAGGATCTGGCGGCGCAGGCGTCCCAGACCAGCGGGCCCGGCAAGGCTGACCAGAGCGATCCGCCGCGCGACATCGTCGAGGCCCGGGTGCTCGACATCTGCGCCGAGGTGCTGGGGCACCCCGGGCTCACCCGCACCGACGACTTCTTCAAGCTCGGCGCCGACTCGGTAGCGATCGCGTCGATGACCGCGAAGCTCGAGGTCATGCTCGGTCGCGAGGTCACGCTTGGCGCGGTGTTCGACGCACCCTCGGTCGCTGGGCTCGCGGTGTGGCTGCGCGAAGAGGGCTACGACACCACGCAGCTGCGCGCGCGCGAGCTGCCGCTGACGCCGGACATGCACCGGTTGCTGCGGGTCGCAAGCGGAGCTGGCGGGCTCCCAGCCGACACGCTGTATCTCGCGGCCGCGTTCTCGCTGCGGGTGGGCGGGACCGACGGCATGGACAGCTGGGCAGAGACCTGGGGCGCCGGCCGATCGAAGTCGGAGGCCGACGTCGTCGCGGCGCTCGAGGTCGGGCTGCAGGCGTTCGCGGCTCGCCACGCCGCGCTGCGGACCTCGTTCGTGCTCGACTCGCTCGACCAGCCCAACGTGATGTGTCAGCGGATCGCGGCCAACGTGGAGATCACCCTCGAGCGCGAGCCGCTGGCGGGGCTCGACGAATTCGAGGCCGTCTACGCCGAGCAAGTGCGTCGGCCGATCCCGCTCGACCAGGCGCCGCTGTGGCGCTTCGTGCTGCTCGAGCACCCTGGCGCCGAGCCGGTGCTGTGCGTGGTCGCCCATCACTTGGTCTCGGATCACGCGTCGTTTCGCGTGCTCGTCAACGAGCTCGAGGCTGACCTTCACGGTGACGCGCGCGTGCCTGGGCCCCCCGACGACGGCGCGCTCACGCGGCTCGCAACCCTCGAGCTCGGGGACCCAGGCGACGCCCTCGAGGCCGAGTCGTTCGCGGGCATCGAGCCGCTGTCGTTCGTGAATTTCACGGGCCGCTCGCCCGACGCGGGCTACGCCGCCAAGTCGGTGTTCGTCGAGCTCGACCCGGCGATCCACGCGGGCGTCGACGCGCTGGCGCGCTCGCTGGGGGTGCTGCCCGCCGCGCTGGGGTTCGCGGTCTTGCAGCTGCTCTTGCATCGGGTCTGCGGGGTCGAGCGCTTCGTGGTCGGGGTCCCGGTCGACCAACGCATCGCGCTTGGGAGCCCCGACGCGGTCGGCTACTTCGGGGTCCCGGTCCCGATCGCGTGTCGGGTCAACGCCAGCGACACCCCGCGGGTGTTGGCGCGTCGCTCCCAAGGCCAGCTGCGTCGCGCGATGGACTCGCCGGGCTTGCCGGTCTCGCTCTCGGCCTCGCTCGAGCGCGCGCTTGGCTGTGTCCCGGGCGTGCCGCTGTTGCAGGTGCTGTTCAACGTGCTGCCAGCCAACGAGCACGCGCGCGGGGCCAGCTTGCGGCGGCTGCCGATCGGCCCGGTCTCGATGGACATCGATCTGTCGCTGTCGCTGGTCCGCGGGCCGCAAGGCGGCGCGATCGAGCTGCACCATCGCGCCGACGTGCTCGATCGCGAGGGGTCACGGCAGTTCGTAGAAGCCTACGTCGAGCTGCTCTCGACGCTCGCGCGCGACGTCGACACTCCACTGTCGCACCACGCGTGGCCAACCTGCTGTCCGGCCGCGCCAACCCGCCGTCGGATCGCGCTGGCGGCCACCTTCACCGCCGAGCCAATGATCCCGATCATCGTGGGCTGGGGCCGGCTGTTCGAGATCCCCTTCGAGGTCGAGCCCGAGCCCTACGCCCAGGTCATCCAGCCGCTGCTCGATCCGGCCAGCGCGCTGCGGTCCGAGGACGTCGTCGCGCGGGTGCTGTTGGTCCGGCTCGTCGACGTGTTCCGAGCCCGCGACGTCCCGCCCGGGCTCGATGACTATCGCGACTGGTGCGCGGACCTGCTCGACGCGGTCCGCGAGGCCGCCAGCGCGGGCTTGATGATCATCGGGCTGCCGCCGTCCGACGCGTCCGAAGATCTGCTCGAGCTCGAGCGCGAGCTCGGCGAGGGCCTCGCCGCGATCTCGGGCGTGCGGGTGCTCGGGCCCCAGGCCATGCTCGCGGCGCTGCGGGTCGACGCGCTGTTCGACACCCAGGCCGACGCCCTGGCCCATGTGCCGTTCACGAGCCCGGCCTACGCCGCGTTCGCAACCGCCATCGTCCGCGAGCTGTGGCGCCACGATCGTCAGCTGCTCAAGCTGGTGGCGGTCGACGCCGACAACACCTTGTGGTCTGGGGTCGTTGGCGAGGACGGACCGGCGGGCCTCGACCCCGCACCGTTCGCGTCGCTGCATCAGCGCCTGCGCGAGTGTCGGGCCGCTGGCGTGTTGTTGGCGATCGTCAGCAACAACGATCCCGATCTGGTCCGCGCCGCGCTCGAGCGGCCGGAGCTGCCCAACGCCGAAGACTTCATTGCGATCGAGGGCGGCTGGGACAGCAAGGCCGCGCGCCTGATCAACCTGGCCGAGCGCTTGTCACTGGGCGTCGACAGCTTCTGCTTCCTCGACGACAACGAGGTCGAGGTCGCGGCGATGCGCGACGCCTGCCCCGAAGCGCTGGCGTTCGTGCTGCCCAAGCGCCAGCTCGCGGTCGCCAGTAAAGACGCAGCTGGGTCCGGGGCGGGCTTCGTCGAGCGGCTGTGGGCGCTCGATGTCGACGCGCGCACCCAAGCGGATCTCGAGCGACCCCGTCGCTACGCCGAAGAGCGCGCGCGTCGGTCCTCGCGGCGGGCGGGTCAAGGTCACCTCGAATTCGTGCGCAGCCTCGAGCTGTCCGTGGTCGCGCGGCCGGTCGAGCGTCACCTCGAGCGCGCCGCCCAGCTGAGCGCGCGCACGAATCAGTTCAACCTGCGCAAGCGGCCCCGAACCGCGGACGAGCTGGCTAGCGAGATCGGGCAGCCGGACGTCCGCGCGACCGTGATCGAGGTCCACGATCGCTTTGGTGACTACGGCATCGTGGGCCTGGTGGTCGCGCGCCTGCGCCACGTCGAGCTCGTCGTCGAGACCTTGCTGCTCAGCTGTCGGGTGCTCGGGCGCGGGGTCGAGCTCGAGCTGCTGAAGTGGCTGGCCGAGCAGGCCGACGAGCTCGGGGCCGCGACGGTGCGGTTCCTGGCCGAGCCTTCGCCGCGCAACACCCCCGCGCGTCGGTTCGTGCGGCGGGTCGGCGACGCGGGCGCTGGCGAGCTCGTCGAGGGCATCGGCGGGGGGCTCGAGCTGCGCATCGCAACCGCGGGGCTGCGCACGATCGGCCTGTCGGCGCTGCTCGAGCGGGTCGAGCACGCGGCCGGGGACTCGACCTCGCGTCGACTCGACATCGATCGTCGGTTGGAGGCCAAGCGGCTCGGGTGGATCGCCAGCGAGCTGGTCAGCGGCGAGGACGTGCTGCGGGCGTTCGGGATCCGCTGGCTGCAGCCTGGGGTGGGGAGCGCGTCGTCGCAATCGGAGGCCGGGAGCGCGCTGGCCCGCGAGATCGCGGCGCGCATGGCCGCGCTGCTGCACCTTGGCCAGTTCGACGTCGACGCTGACTTTCTGGCCGCGGGGGCGAGCTCGCTGACCGCGGTCGAGCTGCTCGCGGATCTGCGCCGCGAGCTGGGGCTGGGGCTGACCCTCGATGACCTGGTGATCGCGCCCAGCGCCCGGGCGCTCGCCTCGGTCGCCGCGGGCACCCTCGACGCCGGGCAGCCAGCCCGCGAGGTCCCGCTGCCCGAGCGCATGGCCACCGACGCCCAGCTCGATCCCACGATCTTCCCGGCCGGGGCTGGCACCGCGGGGGCGACCTGGACAGGGACCGCGGACCGGGCCGGGATCGGAGCCGGGTTTGCAGCCGGGTACGCCGCGAGGTCGGGCTCGACGACCGCGCTGCGCCGGGTGTTGCTCACGGGCGTGACCGGCTTCGTCGGCGCGCACCTGTTGTTCGAGCTGCTGCGCCAGACCGACGCGACGGTCGTGTGTCTGATCCGAGCCCGCGACGCCGAGCATGCGTGGGAGCGCCTGCGCGCCGCGATCGAGCGGGTCGAGCTCCCGTGGAGCATGGCGCTGCGCCGCCGCGTGGAGGTTCAACCGGGCGATCTGACGGCGGCGCGGCTTGGCCTGGGTGGCGACAGCTGGCGGCGCGAGGCCGAAGAGCTCGACGCGATCTACCACTGCGGAGCGGCCGTCAATTTCGCCCAGCCCTACGAGCTGCAGCGCGGGCCCAACATCGAAGGCACGCGCTCGCTGATCGAGCTGGCCTGCGCCCAGCGGCCAACCGCGTTCCACTATGTCTCGACGATCGGGGTGCTGGTCGGCGCTGGCTGTCTCGCGCGGGACATGCTGGACGAAGACACGCTGCCGGGCCCGGGGGCGGCGCTGCCGATCGGCTACCAGCAGAGCAAGTGGGTGGCCGAGCGCTTGGTGCTCGAGGCCGGCGCGCGGGGGCTGCCGGTGGTCGTGTATCGGCCGGGAACGATCGGGCCGCACTCCACGACTGGCTGCCACAACCCCGATGATCTGTTCATGCTGCTGCTGCGCGCGTCGGATCGCCTGCGCTGCCTGCCGGACATCCGCGACGTCGACATCGCCCCGGTCGACTGGATCGTCTCGATGATCGTCGGGGTCTCGGTTGCTGGAACTGGTTCTGGTTCTGGGTATGGGCCTGGTTCGGGCTTGGGCGACACGCGCGGCCGGATCCTGCACTTGGTCAACCCCGCGCCGGTCTCGATCGCGCAGATGCACGAGTGGTACGAGCTCAGCGGCAGCGGCATGCGCATTCGTGACTTCGAGGGCTGGCTCGACGCCGTTCGGGCCGATCTTGGCGACGACCCCAACCACCCGCTCTCGGCCCTGCGCGCGATCCTTGGCAGCGAGACCGGGCGAGAATTTTGTCGGCTCGTGAATCTCGCCCCGCGCACGGATGCCCGTCGCGCGACGCAGCTAGCGACGCAGCTCGAGCTGCCGTGTCCACCGCTGGACGCCGCCCAAATGATCCGCTGGGATCGCAAGCTGCGGGCGGCGGGGCTGCTCGAGGATCGGCTCGACGAGGCCGGCGTCCCGGCCAGGTACATGTGGTTTCGCGAGCACTTGGTCGGCGGCGGCACCGGCCCCGACGGCGCCCGCACAACCCTCGAGCTCGACTTCCTCGCGTCGGTCACCAGCTTGCGGCAGCTGCTCGATGATCGCCGCATCGACGTCTCGGGACGGGTCCTGTGCCCGGCCCTGCACCCCGCGCCGCTGCACGTCCGCGAGGGGCACTGGTGGGTCCGGCCCAACTCCGGGCTTGGCCGCGCGAGCTCGAGCGAGGCTACGCTGATGCGGATCCGCGTCGAGTTGGTCGACGAAGACGGCCGCGAGCTGTGGCTCGAGGGGCACAAGGTCGCGCGGCCCCGGTTTGATCTGTGGCGGCAGAGCCGGACCTTCGAGCTCGAGCTGGGCGACGCGAGCGGCAGCCTGATCTCTGGCCAAGCCGAGGTCGAGGGCAAGACCTGGGTCGAGGACCAAGTCTACAGCGTCGACTTTCACCCGGACGTGCCCGAGGCCGAGCGTCGCCGCGCGCGCTTGTTGTACCTCGCGTGGCTCGGCGGCAACATCGGGCGGACCTTCTACGATCTCGCGCTGCGGCTCGGGATCTCGGTGGTGTCGGGCAAATGATCGCGCTTCGTCCCTTGATCGCCGACGTCGACGCGGAGCTGCGCGAGCTCCCGTTGGTGACCGACGACGGGCTCACGCTGGGCCTGACCCGGTTTCGCCGGGGTCCAAGCGATCGCAGCGTGCTGCTGATCCACGGGCTCACGACCTCGACCGACATGTTCGTGATGCCCGAGCACGACAACCTGGTCGAGTCGCTGCTCGACGCGGGCTGGGGCGACGTGTGGTCGGTCGACTGGCGCGGCAGCTTTCGCCTGCCCTACAACACCGACGCGCGCGGGTTCAACGTCGACGACGTCGCGCTCTACGATCTTCCGGCTGCGCTCGCGGCGGTGCGCCGCCACAACGGCGGTCGCCCGGTCGCCGTGATCGCGCACTGCGTCGGGGCGCTGGCGCTGAGCATGACGATCGCGGCCAAGCTCGCCGGGCCGCTCGCGGGCGTCGTCGCCAACTCGACCTTCTTGACCCCCAACTTGCCCGAGCCGTCGCGGCTCAAGCTCTCGCTGCTCCCAAGCGTGCTCGAGCGGATGCTGCCCGAGGGCTACATCCCCATGGATCTGGCCCAGGTCGGGCTGTTGTCGCGCCGCGCCGCGCTGTTTGCGGTCGCGGCGGCTGGCTCGACCTGCAAGGATCCGACCTGCCAGATGATCTCGTTCGCGTGGGGCTCCAGCCTGGGGATCGGGCCTGGGTTTGGGACCGGCAGCCGGGCCGGGGAGTCGGCGCTGTTCGAGCACCGCAACCTGCACCCTGCTACGCACGCGCGCCTGCGAGAGCTGTTTGGGCCGGCGCCGCTGAGCTTCTATGCGCACCTGCGCAAGATGGCCAGCGAGCGCGCCGTGGTCCGCCACGACCTCGCCGACGCCCGCTACGATCGCCTGCCCCGCAGCGCTCTCGATGCGCTAGACGACTGGAACACGCCCTTGCTGTTGGTCGACGGCGTGCTCAACCGGGTGTGGACGGGCTCGCTGGCGCTGTGCCACGGCTACCTCGCGGATCGTCACCCGCACATCGACGCGACGCTGATCGAGATCCCCGGCTACGGCCACCAAGACACCTTCATTGGCCGGGCCTCCGCGCTGGATGTGTACCCGCGCATGATCTCGTGGCTCGACGAACACCTGCCGCCGTGACCCTGGATCTACTGGGGCGCAGGTTGGTCCATCCAGGCTTGGGCAGCGCGGGTGTCGACGCCGCTGTGACGCAGCCCTGGAAACACGACCTCGGTCATGCACTCCACGAACACCTGTCGTCGGATCGCGCGGGGGAGGCCGCCGAGCCCGTCGAGCTGATCGCCCGCGCCGGGGCCATCCGCGAACAGCTCGTTGGTGTCCAAGGTCCCGCGCAGGATCGCTGGCAGCCGCGGGCCCAGCCACGCCACGCTGCTCTGCTTGGCCTCGTGCGCCAGGTGGATCCAGCCCAGCCGCGCGTGCTGGACCTCGTCGCGGACGATCTCGTGGACGACGGCGCGGACCTGCGGATCCTCGGCGCGATCCTGGATCTGCAAGAGCAGGGCGGTGCTCAGTGACTCGGTCACACACGACATGCTCACGATCTCGTAGAGCAGCTGCTGGCGCGGCGCGGCCAGGTCGGTACGCAGCGGCTTGGCCGGCAGCTCATTGGCGCCCGAGGGGGGACCGCCGAAGTACGCGACCAGCTCGTCGCAGCGGACCTGGTGGCGGCGCTCGTCGTCGGCCGCGGTGGTGGCGAGCTCGATGACCTGCGCGAGCGCGCCGAACTCGGCGAGCAGCTGCGCGAAGCGGGCGAAACGGGCGGCGGCCTCCAGCTCGGCGTGGGCGCGCTGTGACCACATGCGCGCGGCGTGGCGCCGACGTCGTTCCTCGATCATGGCGAGAGTCTATCGACCGGGTGCCCGGCCTGCTGCGGGGTCCGACGACACGCGGGCCATAACTTGTTAGAGTTTTGCCTGCGTGCAGCGGCGAATCGTACTGGTTGCGGTGGATGCGCAGTGGCGCGATCCCAACGGGACCTTCTTCTCGTTCTCATACGGCATCGAGAAGCTGCGCGCGGCGATCGTCAGCGCCCCGGATCTGGCCGACACAGAGATCCTGCTGCTCGATCTGCTGAGCGGCGACGCGGATCACTTCTTCGAGGCCGTGCGCGCGTTCCAGCCCACGCTGGTCGGGCTCTCGACCTACGTGTGGTCGCTGAACATCTTCGCCGAGCTGACCCGGCGGCTGCGCGAGCACCAGCCAGATCTGGTGATCGTCGCGGGTGGGCCTTCGGCGCGGCGATCCGTGCTGGATCTGCCCCAGTACCACCCGCTGCGCGATCGCGTTGACGCGGTGATCCCCGGCGAGGGTGAAGAGGTCATTCGTCAGCTGGTCCGTCACCACCAGGAGCCCGACTGGCGCAAGCGGGTTGGGGGGCTGCAGTTCCCCACGCGCGGGCTGTGGCGCAGCAGCGAAGCCAGCGATCGTCCGGCGATCAACGAGTACCCCTCGCCGTATCAGCTGGACTTGGCGCCGCTGCGCAAGACCGGCTACGTCGAGACCTTTCGGGGCTGCCCGATTCACTGCGCGTTTTGCCAATGGGGCGAGCAAAAGTCCGATCGGGTCCATGACGCTAAGTACCTGCAGGCTCACCTCGAGGGTCTGCGCCGGGCCAACGTGCCCAACGTGTTCTTTCTCGACGCCGCGTTCAACCTGAGCCCGCGCGCGTTTCGGGCCCTGGTCGCGGCCGAGGACGAGGTCGGGGTCCTCGCGGACTCGATCGTTCACGGTCACCTGTACCCAACCTTCCTCGAGGATCACCACCTCGAATTCTTCGATCGGATCAAGCAGGTCCAAGCCAGCATCGGGATCCAGAGCTTCGACGTAGATGTGCTCGAGCGCCTGGGTCGGCCGTTCGACGTCGCGCGCTTCGAGAAGGTGCTCGGGCGCATTCGTGGCCGGCTGAACTTCGACATCGAGCTGATCTTTGGGCTGCCCGGCGACCGGCCCGACTCGTTCCGTCGCACGGTCGAGCGCTCGCTCGAGCTCGGCGACACGGTCAAGGCGTTCAAGTGCCTGGTCCTGCCCGACGCGCTGCTCGAGCGCGCCGCGGATCTGTCGATCGAGTATGACCCGGAGACCTTTCAGATCCTCTCGTGCGAGGGCTGGACCGCCGACGATCTCGCGCGGGAGTGGGAGTGGCTCTACGATCTCGCGTCCCAGGCCGATCGCCCGATCCTCAATGACGACTGGGTGGGCTTCGCGATCACCACCCAGACCGGCGACGCCCAGGCACATGGCGGCGATCATGCCCGCCGGGCTGACGGAGCGGGCCGGAGCATCGAGCTCACGAGCGCCAAGCTGCCAGATCCTGCGCTGAGCCAGCTGCGCGACGCGATCGCCCAGCTGGCCGCCGGCTGGGGGCTCGAGGCCGTTCGCGGCGAGCGGGGCGGCGTGTTCTTCGATCTGCACGGGCCGCAGGGCGCGGTCGTGCTCGAGGTCGTGCGCCTCGAGCAGGGCGCCCGCTACTTCGCCGAGCGCGACGGCTTGGCCTACTCGCACCGTGGCCCGGTCGATCGGGCCAGCTCGCCGGGCTTGCGGCGGGTCATTGATCTGGTCCACGCCGAGGCGCTCAGCCTGGTGGCGGCGTCCTGAGGTAGCCCGTGGATCAGCTGCAAGTCACGGCGAGCTCGCGGCAACTGGTCGAGCGCGGGTTCGCGGTGCTGCCCGGTCGCTACGGCGCGGACAAGGTCGCGCGGATCCGCGGGGCGCTCGCGCAGGTCTACCACCAGCTCCACGATCCGCCGCTGTGGTCGGACCAGCCGCGCTGGCTCAGCGACGACCTCGAGGTCTCGGGCACGGGCTTGGTCATCCACAAGCTGCTCAAGCTGTACCCCGCGCTGCACCGCGACATGCTCGAGGACGATGTCGTGGAGATCCTGCGCGGCGCGCTTGGCCGCGACATGCAGCTCGAGTTCGCGGGCGCGGTGGTCACCAACCACACCCGGCCGTTCTTCAAGTGGCACAATCACGTTGGGGGGATCGAGGACGAAAAATTTCGTCGCCTCGGTCTGCGCCCGCCGATCGAGGCGCCCGAGCGCGTGGCGATGATCGTCTACCTCGACGAGATGGGCCCCGGCACTGGGCAGCTGCTGATCCACCCGCATCGGGTCAGCGGCGCCTCGGGTCCGCCAGGCCCGGTGGAGCAACCCAACTGGGATGGCCGCGTGCAGGTCGTGGGGCCGCCGGGAACCGTGGTGATGCTGGATCAAACGACCTGGCACGCCGCGCTGCCGCGCACGATCGATCGCGAGCTGCGCTTCTTCTTTGGGCTGTGGTTCGCGTCCGCGAGCGCGCCCAAGGCCGAGCGGGTCGACGAATCGCTGTTGGCCGTCGACACCCGCGATCCACTCTTGCGGTCGCTGTTGCCCTCGTTGGCGCCCTCGTCGTCGCCTGGGGGCCCGGCCTGATGCTGGACCACGCGGCGCAGCTGCGGGCCAACGGGTACACGCTGCTCGACAGCCTGATCCCCGCGGACGCGACCCAGCGCTACGCCGCGGCCTTGCGCGCGCAGTGGCGGCGGCTGGGCGAGCCGGCCTTGGTCTCGCAGGCCGACGTGGTGCTCGAGCCTGGCGTCCACGTGAGCCCGGTTGGCATGACGTGCGCGGGGATCCTCGAGCGAATCCCCGAGCTCGCGCAGGTCCTGGTCGAGCCGCAGTTGTTGGCGCTGTTCACCGAGCTGCTTGGGCCGGACTTCGAGCTGGAGTTTGGCGCCGGGGTGGTCAGCGACGAGACCCGCGGGTTCTTCTTTTGGCATCACCACGTCGGGGGCATCGACGCCGAAGACCTGCGGGGCGCGGGCTACCCCAGCTTCGAGCGGATCGAGCGGCTTGGGTTCACGCTCTACGCCAGTCCGCTCGACGACGCCCACGGGGTGATGCAGGTGTGGCCGCGCGGGGTCCAGACCAGCACCGCGCCCGCGCACCCGCCCGGGCGCGAGCCGTGGCCCGGCGCCGCCCAAGTGCGCGCGCCGATCGGCTCGGTTGTCGTGTTCGAGCAAGGCACCTGGCACGCCGTCACGCCCATGACCCATGCTGGGCAGCGCTGCTTCTTTGGCTTCTTCGTCCGCCGCGCCGGTCTGCCACCGACCAAGCGCCGCGACCCCGGGACCGAGGCCGCGCTCGCCAACAACGCCACGCTCCGGGCCGCCTATGGGGGGCTTCGAGCACACGGGGGGGCGCCATGAAGGTGCTCTTGTTGTTCTTCACCGATCCCCGCCGGGCGTTCAGCTCGTCGGTCGCGGCGCTGGCAGCCGTCGTGCGCGAAGCCGGGCACGAAGCCATCGCGCTCGAGATCTATCGCAAGTTTCGCATTGACCACGTCGCTGCCCACATCGAAGCGCTGAAGCCGGACGTGATCGGGGTGTCGAGCATGACCCGCGACTGGCCCGGCGCGAGCGCGCTGCTGTTGGCCCTGGATCGCAATCGCAGTGGCGATGGCGATGGCGATGGCGAGTCCGCGCCGCGTCCATTCGTGGTCGTGGGGGGCTATCACGCCAGCCTCGCGCCGCAGGACGTCGCTGGCTGTGCGGCCGTCGACGCCGTGTGCATTGGCGAGGGCGAGCGACCGCTGCGGACCCTGCTCGGGCGCTTGGCGGCGGGTGATCGCGCGCTGCCGACCGGGCCCGGGCTGTGGGTGCGGCGTCCGGGCGGCTGGACGGATCCGGTGCCGCCCGCCGATCCCGTGCCCGACATCGCCAGCTTGCCGCGCTGGGACTACGACGTGTTTGGCGAGGTCAGCCAGATCATCGATGACGGCATCAACACCTTTGGCCCGCTGGCCGACGGCTTCTTGCCGACCCGCGCGGGCCGGGGCTGCCCGTTCACCTGCGCGTACTGTTCGGCGCCGCGGTGGGGCAAGCTGCAGGACTTTGCGAGTCGGGACAAGCGCAACGCCCGGCCGGTCGCGCATCTGTGCGAGGAGCTCGCGGACCTGCGAGATCGCTACGCCCCCGAGGGCTTCGAGTTCTGGGACGAGCACTTTCCGCTCGACCTCGCCTGGCTGCGCGAGCTCGCCGAGGAGTACCCGCGCCGCGTCGGCCTCCCGTTCAAGGTAGAGATGCACCCCAGCGCGGCCAGCCGTGAGCGGCTTGCGCTGCTGGCCAAGGCCGGCTGCGTGCTGTTTCACTGCGGGATCGAGGCCGGCGACGAGAGCTTCCGCCGCGACGTGCTCAACCGGCGCACGCCCGACGCCAAGCTGCAGCAGGTGTTCGACGACTGCCGCGAGCTCGGGCTCGAGACCAGCGCCTCGCTCATGACCATGCTGCCCGGCGAGACCCGCACGCACACCCGCTCGACCACGGATCTGCTGCATCGCCTGCGCCCCGGCTCGTTCATGTGGTCCACCTACCACCCCTTGCCCGGCACCGTGCTTGGTGACGCCGCGGTCGCGCGCTGGCCCAGCCCGGCGCGTGAGACCTTCGACGACTACGACGAGGTCCAGACCCTGACGCCGCCGCTGGTCGACGCGAACGAGCGGTCCGAGACCTTCTTCGAGCTTGGGCAACTGCAGACGCAGCTGGTTCAGATCGCGGCCAAGCGCGTCGACGCGACCCACGCCGAGCTGGTCGGCGAGGGGACACCACGCCGTCGCGCGCGGCCGGTCGAGATCCCCATGCCCAAGCGCCCCGCGCCAGCGGGTCTCGCGGCGCTGCTCGGCCTCGCCGCACCCAACGCGGAGCTCACGGGCGCGCGGGCGGGCCTGGTGTCGTTCGAGCAGGGCGTGCTGCGGGTCGAGATCGATCACCCGCTGGTGGCTGGCGCAGATCCGTGGGAAGTGCGGATCGCCCCGCTCGATGGCTCGCGGCACTTCATCGAGGCCGCGAAGGTCGGGCTGTCGTATCGCGGCCGCGAGGCGCCGACCGAGCTGCTCGAGACCTTGCGGAGCATGGCGGCGGCGCTTGGGGACGTGGGTATCGAGCAGCTGCGCGGCGCGCTGGACTGACGCCGCGGAGCGTCTGATAACCTGCGCGAGTGAGCACGCACGTCGCCGAGCTCGACGCCCACGTGCACGCGCTGCGCGAGCGCGGGTTCACGATCGTCCCCGCCAGCCACAGCCCGGCCACGGTGGCGTCGCTGCGCGCGGCTCTGACGGGGCTGTACCAGCGCTGCGGCGCGCCCACCCCTTACTCTGCCAAGGGCGAGCAGCTGGGCGCCGACGTCCAGCTCGCGCCGACCGGCTTTGTCGTCACGCGTCTGCTCGCGCTGTTTCCCGAGCTCGCCAGCGAGCTGTTGTCGCCCGTTGTCGTCGAGGTGGTTCGCCGCTTGCTCGGTCGCGACATGCACCTCGAGCTGACCGGCGCGGTCCTGTGTGACGCCGCGCGCCCGTTCTTTTCGTGGCACAACCATATTGGTGGGATCGACGTGGAAGACTATCGGGCCCGCGACACGTGGCCGCGGTTTGGGGAGTCGGAGCGGGTCATCGCCGTGCTCTACCTCGACGACATCGACGCCAGCGGTGGCGAGCTGCGGGCCTACCCGCGACGGATCACCGATCCCACCGAGGCGCCGCACGACGAGATGTCCCCGGACTGGCCTGGCCACGAAAAATTACACTTCGCGGCTGGCTCGACGGTCATCCTCGAGCAGTGCACCTGGCACGCCGCGATGCCCCGACTCACGCCAGGTCTCCGCATGTTCGTTGGCGTCTACATGACCTCCGCGCGGGCGCCCAAGACCGAGGCAAGCGACGACTCGCTGTCTGGGTTCAGCGGCGGTGGGCCGCTGCTGCAGTCGTTGCTGCGCGGCTGAAAACACCTCGCCCGGGGGGGGCGGGTCCAAGCTCGAGTCGCGCTACTGGTTCAGGACCGCTTTCGAGATCAGCCAGATCCCAACCGCCACCAGCACGCTGGCGATCAGCGCGAAGTGCCGGGCCGTTGGCAGCGACTTGGTCTGCTTCGCGCCCAAGTACGCGCCCAAGAATGTCGCGCCGCCGACGGTAGCGAAGGCCAGCAGTGACACGCGGCCGCTGCCGATCGCCCCGAGCGCTCCGGCGACGCCGGTGAAGAAGCCGATCGCCATGTTGGTGCCAGCGGCCTTGGGGGCGCTCACGCCCAAGCGCAGCATCGCGGGCAGTCGCAAGGTCCCGAGCAGCAGGCCGACCACGCCCGAGAGGGCACCGAGGACGACCCCGATCACGACCTCGAGCGCGAGCAGCTTGCCGCGCAGTTGCGGGCGGCTGCCGGAGCTCTCGGGCCCAGCGCTGTTTGACCCGGTGGCGGCGGGCCCAGAGGTGGCGGGCCCAGTTGCGGTGGGCGGTGAGTCGCTGGCGGCCGGCTCCGGCTTGGCCGCGGCGCTCGACTTGCGGATAGCGATCGCCTTGCGACCCAGCGGCACCGCGGAGATCAGCAAGGTCGCGCCGATCACCGCCTCGATCCACCAGCCCTCGACCTTGACGACGCTGCGCGACGAAATGTAGGCCGCGATCGCCGAGGGCAGGCCAATGCTCAGCAACAAGCGCAGCTCGACCCGCCCTTCACGCGCGTGGGCGAACGCGCCAGTGCCCGCGCCCAGCGACGAGATCGCCAGGTTCGACGCCGCCGCGGCCGGAGCGGAGCTCAGCGCGATCACCAACAAGGGCAGCCGAAACTGACCGAGCACGAGCCCGACCATCGCCCCTAGATAGGCCATGACGCCCGATACCAGGGCAGCGGCGACCAGCCACAGCAGCGCGGCGTCGAGTTGGATCGCCGCCACTCGAGGGCCGAACTCAGCAGCGAGTGTAGGGAGCCAGAGCGTGGTAGCGCCGATCATACACGCGCTTGACACCTCGCTCCAGCGATCGGCATCGTCGCTGCCGCAGTGAGCGATCCAGACCCAACCAATGACGCTGGATCAACGCGAGGCCCCGGCGTTGTCGTGCTGCACTGGTCACCGGCGAGCGCGGGTCTCGTCGATGAGCTCGCCCGCACGATCGCCAGCGTTGGCGTGAATCGCATCACTTGCGTGCGCGACGGGACCGCCCCACTCGCGGTCCGGCAGGTCCAGGGTGTGGAGGTGCGGACCTTGGCGATCGACGTCAAGCCCGGGTCCGACGCGTACCCGATCCGCCTGATCGATGACGTTGACATTGTCGCCGCTCGCTCGGTGATCGTGCTGCCGCGCGCGGGCATGGACGAGCCCGACTCGGCCTCGCGCTTGACCTGCGCCGCGATCCGTCGGGCCTGCGGCGACGCGCTTGGCCCCAACGTGCTGGTCGAGATCGAGGATCCCGAGGCCGCCTTCGAGTTCGTGGGGCTGGGGGTCGCCAACGTGTTCTACCCCGGTCACCTGCGCGCGGCCCTGCTCGGGCAAGCGTGCGTGGATCTGGGCGTGTTCCAGTTCATCGTGGGGCTGCTGCGTGGTCGCCACCACGTGCAGAGCATCGCGGTCCCCGAGCGCCTGCGCGACGGGACCTTCGCCGACGCAGCGCTCAGCCTCGAGTGCGACAGCGCGGGCCGGCCGATGACCGTGATCGGCGTGGCCAAGGGTCGCAGCGAGGGAGGGCAGCCGATCAACGTCGTCGTGAACCCGGGCCCGCGCACGCGCCTGAGCGAGTGCGTGTGCTTGATGGTGTTGGTGACCGGCGAAGATCCCCTCGAGCAAGCCCCCGAGCAAGCCCCCGAGCAAGCCCCCGAGCGATCCAATAGTGAGCGGCCCGGGATCCAGGTGGGCGCGTGACTCGGCCAGCCAAGCTCGCGGCTGGGCTGTTCGCTCTGTTCGCGCTGTGGATCACGTGTTGGCTGCCGGTTGCCCGTGCGCAGGAGCCCGCGCCCGAGGCCCAGCCCGATGCCCAGCCCGATGCCAAGCCCACGCCGCTGCCTGCGGGGACGATCCGGTTTGGCGCAGGCAGCAAGGGCGGCGGATTCTCGCAGACCGGTGACGCGCTCGCGAATGCGCTCGAGCAGATCAACGCGGGCACGCGGATCCACGTCGAGAACACCGGCGGCTCGTGCGACAACGTCCGCAAGCTCGCGCGCGGAGAGGTCGACGCGGCCCTGGTTCAATACGACGTCGCGGCCGAGGCCTTCGCCGCTTCGGCTGTCGGTGATCACGCGCTCGAGGACGGGGCCCAGAGCGGGTGGATGTGCGAGCTCTCGTCCGCCGAGCTCGCGGGCGTCGAGCTTCAGTTAGTCGCCGCGATCGACGACTCGGCGGTCCACGTGATCGTGCGTCGGCCGGTGCGCCTCGACGACTTCAGCTCGGTCGGCGATCGGCCGATCTTCGTGGGCCAGCTGGGCTCGGGCAGCATGGAGACCTCGAAGGTGATCCTGGGCGCGGCCGGGCTGACCCTCGACGACGTCAACTCGCTGCCGATCAAGAACAAAGCCGCGATGACGGCGATGCAGAACGGCGAGCTCTTGATGATGCTGCGGACCACCGAGATCGGTGACGACGCGATCTCGGGCTTGCTGGCTTCGGGCATGGCCGGGCTCAACGCGCTGCCTGACTCGGTGATCGAGCGCTTGATCGACGGATTTCCGTACTATCGGATCTGCCAGATCGACGCCCACAGCTACCCGGGACTCGAGTTTGGCGTGCCCAGCGTGTGCGTGAGCACGGTGGTGCTCACGGCCCGCCGCGCGGGCGTTGACGCGCTGAGCGACGAGCAGGTTGGCGAGCTGATCGACGGGCTGCGGTGGATCGAGCACAACCCGGTCGAGGGGCAGCCGCCCGTGTCGGTCCGCTGGCGCGACTTCGCCGAGCGCGAGCCGATCCCGCTGCATCCCGGCGCGGGTCTGACCGAGCGCCGCGACTTTGCGATCTACTGGGCCAAGGTCATCGCTGCGCTCGCGCTGGTGGGTGGCGCGCTGGTGCTGTTGCGTCGATTCCTGCGTCGCAAGGGTCTGCTGGGCAACCCGCTCAGCGGCAACCTCGAGGGCCAGCTGTCCAACCCGATTGTGCCCTTTGCTGGGTTCTTGCTGATCGTCGTGGCCGCGACGGTCGTGGTCTGGAACCTCGAGCACGACAGCAACGCCCGCGTTCGCACCCTCAACGACTCGTTCTGGGAGATGAACATGTTCGCGACGGGCAACTTTGACAGCGAGTCGCTCAAGACCTCGACCGCCCGGGTGATCGGGGCGGCCGCGACGATCGCTGGTTTGGGTCTGCTCGCGTGGTTTACGGCGGCGCTGACGAGCATCTTGTCCCGCGATCAGATGCGGCTGTTTCGGCGGATGCGAAACCACATCGTGATCTTGAACTTCCGCGAAGAGATGCTGCAGCTGGTCCGCGTGCTGCGTAGCCCGGGGCCGCTGCGTCAGCGCTCGATCCACGTGGTCGTCTCGGACACCCTGCCGCCGCGGGTCCGGGCCCAGCTCACGAAGGTGCGGGGGCTGACGATCTACCAGCAAAACCCGGAGGTGCCCGAGGACCTCGTTGATCTGCGCCTGCCCAGGGCTGCGCGCGTGATCGTGCTGCAAGGTGGCTATCACCCGCTGCGGATCGCGCGGGCGGTGCATCACGCGTGCGTGCGCTTGGATCCGGCGGCCAGGATCGAGGCGACCAAACAGCAGCACGGGCTGGGCATGTCGCCGTCGGTTCACTCGCCCGCGCTCGCTGGCGACGACGCCCGCGGGGCTCGGGCGACGGTGCCGGTGACCTTGGTCGAGGCAACCGATGGCGACGTGGCCGATGGGTTGTTCGATCCCTTCTCGCGCTGGTTGGTGCCGGTTCCGGCCCGGCAGCTCGCCGACGCGTGGCTGGCCAACGCCTGCGTGGATCCAAGCTTTGGCGAGCTGTTCAACGACATCGTCAGCTTCCGCGACGACAACTCCGAACTCTACACCGTGGAGCTGTCAGAGAGCTTTCACGGAAAGACCTGGCGAGAGCTTCGCAAGCTGTTGTTCACCGCCCAGGCGCGCGCGGGGATCGTGCCGATTGGGCTGTATCGCGGGCACCAGGGGCGGCTTGCGTACGACGCGTCGGACGTGGCGGACAGCAGCCCGCAGGCCGCGATCGCGCGGCGGCTGCGGGTGAACCCGCCGCTGGAAACCGTGCTTGGCGAGGGGGACCGGGTGTTGGCGTTCGCGGAGGACGAGGCGGATCTGCGCAAGGTGTTGAAGTCGCGGCGCTGAGCTTGGTGGTGACCGGGGCAGACGAGCACCAGATTTGCCAAGCGTTTACCCAGTCCTGGCTTCGCTGCACCGGTCAGCACGCGCTCTCGGTCGCGGCGGCCTCCCGGACCACGAGCGCGTCTGCGTACGCGTCGAGCACCCGCATTTGTACTGACGACAGGCGCACCCCAGGGCGGGCGGCGGTGATCTGCGCGAGCGCCTGCTGAGGCGTCCCGGCGAGGCCGCGGCGGAGCAACAGCGCGGCGGCGAACAAGCCTGTTCGACCGTGGCCTTGCGCGCAGTGGATCAGCACGCGCTCGGCGGTTGCGACTTGGTCGACGGCGGCCTGGAGATCCGCGAGGCGTGGCGCGGCCGCATCGAGGATCGGAAAGCAGACATAGCCCGGCCGTTGGCGGATCACCGTAGGCTCGACCTGCTCGCAGGTGAGATCGACAATTGTCCGGACCTCCGCGGGCAGCTCCCCCGCCAGCAACCGCCGCGCGAGCCACAACTCTTCGCTGAGCCTCGTCACCGCAGGTTCACGACTGGTGACGCGAGCGAGCCGCCAGACCACTCCGAGTAGGCCGAGGTAGGGAAGCAACACGAGCGTCGCCGCGACATGCCGGGTGCCATCGGACCGCTTGCCAAACACTCGGGTGTCGTGACCCAGGTAGGCCCAACCCACCGCGATCAAGCTCAGACCGAGCCAGCCAAGGGCGACCATGCCAACAGGGCCAACGGCCACGCCCATCGCTCCGGCTCCGAGCCCGCCGCCGACAAACATGATCCCAAGCCCACGCCGCATCGCTCAGCTCACCCACAGCTCCAGCGCCGCCGACTGAACATCGAGGTCACCGTCCTCCCGCAGCCGCTCCAGCCGCGCGACAAACGGCGCCGCCCAACCAGAGCGAGGCCCAAACTCGCTCAGCACCCCAAGCGCGAGGATCCGCGCCGCAGCCTCGCTTCCGATCAGCTGATCGATCACCAGCCCCGCCTGCTCGTCCGTCCACGCGCGCGCGCCAAGCCGCGCGGCCGCGCTGACGGGCGCCTCGAGCAACAGCGCACACCGAGCCGTGGGCGCGGCCGCGACCAGCTCGATCACCACCGCGCCAAGTCGATCATTGGACGCCGCCGCGATCCCAAGCCGCGCCCCCGCCAACCACCACCGCGGCTGCGCACACAGCTTGGCCGCGAGCAACTCCAGCAACACGGCATTGTTCGGATGCCGATCCGCACTCAGAGCATCCAGCACCCCCCGCAGGCGTTGGTGCGCCAGCTGGTCGCGCTCCCCGGCGGGCGCGAGGTCGACCTGCGCCGCGGCGATCAGCTGCTCGACCAGCGCGACGCAGATCGCGTGGGTCTTGGGCGAGCGCGCGCCCTGGGCCAGGACCTCCGCCGCGTGTCGCCACGGATCGTGAAGATCCAGCCGCCCCACCACTGCCGCCGCAACTTCGCTCGCGCGCACCGGGGACACGCTCGCCCAACCGCCCGACAGCGAGGTGAACAAGGCCGTGCGAGCGAGCGGGCTGGGATGATCCGCCACCGTCCCCATCACCTCCAAGTACCGGGGCCGATACGCCGCCGGGAGGCTGCTCAGCCCGACCTCGACCACCGCGCGGGCGACGTCTTGATCGTCATCCCGCGCGGCGCTCGTCAATATCTCCCACGCGTCCTCCTGCCCGGGCACCGACCGCGCCGCGTGCAGAGCCGCGATCCGCACGTCCCGGTGCAGCGGCTTGGCCCAGCTCTCACGCAGCAGCGCCAGCGCGGGCGCGGTCGCCAGCTGGCCCAGCAGGCGCAGCGCCTCTTTGTGGACGGTGACCTTCAACCACGGCCGCGCCAACAGCTGCGCGAGCGCGTGGACCAAGCGTTCACGCGGGATCAGCCGGGCCATGCGTGGCATCGCGTACATGGCCACGCGGGCCCGATCTCCATCGAGGTGCTCGAGCAGGATCGGCAGCCCCGGCGCGGCGTCGTCGAGCCACACCAACACGCCCAGCGCGGCCTCTTGCACGTTGACGTCCGTCGACTCGAGCGCGCCGCGTAGATCCGCGATCTGGGTCAGCGGCACGTGTCCGCGCAGCTTCACCAGCGCGGCCCGGGTCTGCGCGAACTGCTTGGGCGAAGCCTCGGCCGCGTCGATCAGCGCGAGGTACTGCTGCTGCAATTCCGTGGTCCACCGACCGAACAGAGCCTCGTTGTGAATCCACGGGATCGTGACGACCTTGCCGTCGTGGAAGCGCCCGCGCGGCGCCTTGCTGGCGAAGCGATCCGCCAGCAAGGTCTGACGGCGGGCCAGGCAGTGATCGAACACCGCGCGCAGGTACAGCGCCGATCGGTCGCGCTTGACCAGCTCGCGGACTCGCTCGTCGCGGGTCTTGGGATCCTCGATCCATCGCTGCGCCGCGTTGCCGGCGTTGCTCTTGTGCCCGTGCCAGATCAGCTCGCTCATCACCGCGCCCAGCTCGGGCACTCGCCACGCGCGCTTGCCCAGCGCCATCCACAGCCGCACCACGTGGGTCTCTTGCTGGCGCTTGTTGGCGGCCTCGATCCACGGCCACAGCACCGCGAAGATCGCCCGCTCGGCCCCGCGCGGCAGGTTGTGATACAGGCGCGGCAGATCCAGGGTGCCGCCCTGTCCGGCCAGCCGCTCCAAGATGCTCACGCCCAGCGAGAACATCGGCGAGTCGGGCGCGCTCGCGTGGGCACACAGCAATCGTTGGGCCAGGCGCGCGGCCTTGGACCGGGTCGCCCACGAGGTGTCGCGGGCCTCGAAGATCGGCGCGAGCACCTCGTCGAGTGGTTCGGGCTCGTCAAAGCGAGTCGCAGGGATCTCGGCCAGGGCGCCGAGCACAGCCATGCGAACCGGGTCTTGCTCG
Source organism: Enhygromyxa salina (assembly GCF_000737335.2). Taxonomy (GTDB): domain Bacteria; phylum Myxococcota_A; class Polyangia; order Nannocystales; family Nannocystaceae; genus Plesiocystis; species Plesiocystis salina_C. Next base: position 63,596 of record NZ_JMCC02000052.1, read on the forward strand.
TTCTTGATCCGCTTCAGCCACGCGAGCGTCTGCGCCATGCCCTCGCGCGAGCCGGCGCTGCTGCGAATTAACGCGACGTGGGCCTCGGCTCGCTCGGTCGCTTGTGCGGCGCGACCCTCGAGCTCGAGCAGGGGGCGGGCGAGCTGGATCCAACGCAGCCCAAGCAGCTCGCGCCGCCAACTTCCGTCGGTCTGTGCGCGGCTGAGCTCGAGCATGCGCGCGGCCTCACGATCGCGCAGCGACAGCGGCAGCCGGGCGAGCAGCGACGTCGGCCACTCGATCCGGGCGAGCTCGAGCGGCGCGACGGCCCGCTCGAACAACTGGCCGCGGCGGGTGTGGGGCATGCAGGACAGCAGCTGGCCCAGCCGCTCGGGAGCCCCGCGCGCCAGCCCCTGACACAGGGGAACCAGGCTCGCGTCGTCGAGCTGATGCACCCGCTTGGCCAGCCCCCGCGGGAGGGCGCTTGCGCAGGTCCAGGCGATCCGCGTGCTCAACCACGCCACGACCCGCGCGGGCGACCAGCACGTCAACCACGGCAACGCAGCGCGCAGGGGAAAAGGCAGGCTGTCGGCGTCGGCGAAGCGGTCGATCCAGTCTGCGAGCGCCTGTGGCTGCGAGCGCGCGAGCTTGGACCACACGCCCACGTCGAAGCGTCGCCAGATCAGATCGGGCCGGGCCGGGTCGGCTGCGAACAGCTGCTCGATCCGAGCGACCAACAGCGTTGGGTGATGGCCAGCGAGCCGGATCCACACCACGTCGGGCCAGGGGTGGTCGAGGCGCGCGGCCACGGCCGGCTCCGCGCACACGGACAGCAGCCTGGCCGCCTCGTCGAAGCGCTCGCGGGCGATCAGGCCATCGACCAGAAGCTCGGCGACTGACGCGCGACTGCGCCGTGCCACCTCGTTGTACACGCGCCGGAGCGTGAGGGTGTCGAGGGTGTCGAGCACGCTCACGGGGATCGCTGGCGCCCCGCGCCCGACCAACTTGGCCGCGCAAGCTCGAACCGAGCGTGAAGAATCCTCGAGCGCGAGCCAAGCCAGCTCCATGTCTTCGCACTGCTCGGCGACATGCAGCGCCAACATGCGTTGGTGGGTATCCCCAGACCACAGCTCGCGCCCGAACGCTCGCGCTTGCGCGGCCGGGAGCGCGCGGGTGTGGGCGACCAAGGCCGCAATTCGCTCGCGGTGATCCAGACCTGCGAGCTGGCGAAGCAACACCTCGGTACGCATGCCCGCGAGGGTAGAACAGCGCGCTCGTCCATGGGTCGCTGTCGCGGGACACGGGTCGCTGTCGCGGGAAAAGCCAGCGACGCATGATCCCAGAACTCGCCCGCCGGGGGTTCCTGCGCGAGTCGGCGGCGGCAGCGAGCGAGGTTGCGTGCATGGCGCGGCGTGGCGACTCGGGGATGCGCTCGCGTCGAGTCGGGCTCGCGTGAGTCGCCACTCATGGCGAAGCGCTCGCAGGTGCGACCGGTCCACGCGGTGGCGGGAGCCTGTCCATTGTTTGGATACCCACGATCTGCGATCGGGGCTGGCCAAGTCTGATCAATGACTCGCCTGGCGTCATCCCGCCAAACCCCAGCTCGCGCGCGGCGTATGACAGCGGGTGTCAATGTGCTCGCCACTTTGCCGGTAGCATGGACACCGCCTAGCTTGCGTCTTGCCGATGACGATCGTTGACTACTCCGTCGAGCAGGCGACGAAGGTTGCCGGCCCGGATCCGACGCGTGGCGATCTACACGCCGCGCTTCGGGCCGACGCGCGGGCGCTCGACTTCGTGCTGGACGCGGGCGGCGATGGACTCGCGTACTGGGACTGGGCGCGCGAAAGGGTGTGGTTGAGCCCCTCGCTGTGCGCCGCGCTGCAGACCCCTCGAGACACGGACGCGGAGCACATACCAATGCCCGATCGACGAGCGATCGAGCGCATGCTCGACCATTATCGTGCGCAGGACCGCGACACCGCGAGCCACTACGAGGGGGGGCTGCGATGGCAGCGGTCCGACGGCACGGTGCTCCGCACTCGAGACCAATGTGTGATCGTTCGCGGCGACGGCGTCAACCCCAGCGGGCTGTTGTGCACCCACCAAGTGCAGGCATCCGGCACGGTACAGTTCGGCGACAGCGACAGCCTGAGCCAAATCCTCGAGTCGCTACCTCAGTTTGTGTGGACGTGTCGGCCCGACGGCGTCTGTGACTATTTGAGTCCGCAGTGGGTTCGCTACACGGGCACACCCGCCCACTTGCAACTGGGCTGGAATTGGCTCGAACAGGTCCACCCCGACGACCGCGAGCAGACCCAGGCTAGCTGGCAAGCGGCCGTCGAGGGCCAAGGCGCCTATACGCAAGAGTTCCGTCTGCGAGCCAGTGACGGCCGGTATCGGTGGTTCTCGACCCGGGCTGTGCCGATCTTCGACGGTCACGGGCAGCTGGTGAAGTGGCTTGGAAGCAACACCGATATTCAGGAGCTGCGCGACGCCCAAGACCGACTCGCGCAGATAAATGGTGAGCTCGAGGCCCGGGTCCTCGAGCGCACCACCGCGCTGCAAGAGGCCAACGCACAGCTCGAGATCGCCCAACGCATCTCCCACATCGGAAGTTGGTCGTACTGTCCGGCGACCGGCGAAGTCGAGTGGTCCGATGAGTTGTTCCGCATCCTTGGCCGGTCACCAGGGGCGCCGATTCCGTCGGTTGCCGAGCAGCGCAAGGCGTTCCCACCAGACAGCCTCGCGCGGCTCGATCAGGCGTTGGATCACACCCACGCGACCGGTGAGGACTACGAGCTCGAGGTCGAGCTCATCCGACCCGACGACGAGCGCCGTGTTGCGATCTCTCGCGGACGTCGGGTCCTGGACGCGAATGGACTGAGGATACTGGTCGGCACCTTCCAAGACGTATCCGATCTGGTCTACGCGCAGCGCGACCGCGACTTGTCCGCCGAGCGCCTGCGCATGGCCACGTCAGCGGCGCGGATGGGCGTGTGGGACTGGGATATCCGCCGCGACCAGCTGACGTGGGACGAGCAGATGCACGCGCTCTACGGGCGCTTGCCTGGGCGTGACCCCGGATCCTACGAGACCTGGGCGGCGGCCTTGCACCCCAGCGATCGGGCAGCGAGCGAGGCGGCGGTAAAGGCCGCGATCGAGGGGAGCGGAGAGTTCGACACTGGATTTAGGGTTGTCGGGCCCGGTGACGAGATCCGACATATCCACTCGGTAGGGAAGGTGTTCTACGACGAACACGGCGAGCCATATCGAATGCTCGGTGTCAATCGCGACATGAGCGCCAAGCGCGAAGCCGAGCTGGCGCTGCTCGCCAACAAGCGCTTGCTCGAGCAGTTCGTTCGCTACGTCCCCGCGGCGATCGCAATGGTCGATACGGAGCTTCGCTACATTCAGGCCAGCGCTCGATGGATCCGCGACTATCAGCTCGACGAGGACAACCTCATCGGTAGGTCTCACTACGAGATCTTTCCAGAGACCCCCGCGCGCTGGAAGCAGGTTCACCAACGGGCGCTACGCGGCGCGATCGAGAGCTCCACCGACGACCCGTTCCCACGCGCTGATGGAAGCATGGATTGGTTGCACTGGGAGGTCCGGCCGTGGCACCGGCCCGACGGCGAGATCGGCGGCCTCCTGTTCTTTACCCAGGTGACCACCCAGCGCAAGCGGATGGAGATGCTGCTTCAGCGCCAACGCGACGACCTCGAGCGCAGCAATCGCGACCTCGAGCACTTCGCCTACGCGGCCTCCCACGATCTTCAAGAGCCGCTGCGAGCGGTGGCGGGGTGTGCACAGATCCTTCAGCACAAGTATCACGACGCGCTCGACGAGTCTGCCAATTCTCTGATTGGTCACATTGTCGATGGTGCGGATCGCATGCGCATTCTGATTACGGATCTACTCACCTATTCCAGGGTTTCCTCGCACGGAGCCGATTTTGGGTACGTCGACACCAACGCCGCGCTGGGCCAAGCCCTCACGAACCTGGATTCTGGCATCGCCGAGACTGGAGCCCGCGTCCAGTACGGGGCGCTCCCGCCGGTCAGCGGGGACGCGACGCAGCTGAGTCAGCTGTTTCAGAACCTCATCGGCAACGCGCTCAAGTACCGAAGTGACGCGCCGCCGCGCGTCGAGATCAGCGCCAAGCAAGACAAAGACGACTGGTTGTTCTGCGTGCGCGACAACGGAATTGGCATCGAGCGAGACTATTTTGATCGTGTCTTTGTCTTGTTTCAACGGCTGCACACCCGCGCCGAGTACCCGGGAACCGGCATCGGCCTCGCGCTCTGCAAGAAGATCGTGGAGCGCCATGACGGCCGCATCTGGGTCGAGTCGACGGTCGGCCAGGGGACGTCGTTCTACTTCACGTTGCCCGCGAGTCCATGCGCAGAGCGTGGAGAACACCCATGAAACGAGCACTGCAACGTCAACGCGCGATCGAGATCCTGCTGGTCGAGGACAGCCCCACGGACCGCCTTGTCACGGTGACGGCGATCGAGCAATCGGGGATCCACCACTCGCTGCACGTGGTCGACAACGGGGTCGACGCGATGGCGTTCCTGCGCCGGCAGGGGCGGTTTGAGGCCGCCCCACGGCCGGATCTGCTGTTGCTCGACCTCAACATGCCAAAGATGGACGGGCGCGAGGTGCTGTCGCAGATCAAGCGCGACCCGCTGCTGCGCTTCATCCCGGTCGTGGTGCTCACGACCTCCAGCGCCGAAGAGGACATCACCTGGGCCTACGGCGAGCACGCGAACAGCTACATCACCAAGCCCGTTGACTTCACCAGGTTCAGCGCGGCGCTCGAGACGTTGGGCAAGTACTGGTTCGAGGTCGTGACGCTGCCGCCTGCGTCTGCGTTCGAGGGGATCGTCGCCCCTTCCGCGCCGACGCGCCGCGCGACCGCCAGTCTCGAGCCGCTGCACGTGTTGCTGATCGAAGACAGCGAGACCGACGCGCTGCTGGTTCGAACGGCGCTCGAGTGCTCACAGGGCCGGCAATTTCGGCTCTCCCACACGACGCGGCTGAGCGACGCCGAGCAGATCATTGCGGATGGCGTCGCCGTCGACGTGGTGCTGACGGACCTCGGCTTGCCCGACTCACGGGGGGTGGCGACCTATCGCCGGATCCAGGCCGCCGCGCGCGGGGTCCCCGTGATCGTGCTGACGAACTTCGATGACGAAGCCACCGGGCTCGAGGCCCTGCGCGAGGGCGCCCACGACTACCTGCTCAAGGGTGAGCTCACGGGGCGCGCGCTCCAGCGTGCGGTCCGGTACGCGATCGATCGCAAGGCGATTCAGTCCCAGCTGTTGCAGTCGCAGCGGCTCGAGGCCGTCGGACAGCTCGCTGGCGGCGTCGCTCACGACTTCAATAATCTACTCACGATCATTCAAGCGAACGCGTCGTTCCTCGAGAGCAGCAGCGACCCCCGGGACATCGCAGAGTGCGCCATGGAGATCTCGGCCGCGGCCGAGCGCGGGGCGATGCTGACCCGGCAGCTGTTGGCGTTTAGCCGCACGCAGGTGCTCGAGGCCAACCCGATCGATCTCAACAATGTGGTCGCGTCGACCAGCCAAATGCTGCGCCGTGTCATAGGTGACGTGAATGTCGAGCTGAGGCTTGGCAGCGAGCTGCCGCCGATCCTTGGCGACGTGGGGATGATCGAGCAGGTGCTCATCAACCTCGCCGTCAACGCCCGCGACGCGATGCCCGGCGGCGGCAGGCTCACGCTCGGAACCCGCTACGAGCGGCTCACGCCAAGCAGCGCGAGGACCTTGGACGGCCAGGCCTACGCCGGCGAGTTCGTGGTGCTGGATGTGCAAGATACAGGTGACGGTATCGAGCCGGGGGTGTTGGACCAGATCTGGGATCCCTTCTTCACGACCAAGGCGTCCGGTGTCGGGACCGGGATTGGGTTGACGACCGTCTATGGAATCGTCCAACAACACCGGGGCTGGATTCGCGTTCATAGCAAGATTGACGATGGCACCAGCTTCGAGGTGTATCTACCGGTCTCGTCGCGGCAGCTGACTGAGGCCAACGGCGCGGGGGCGAGCCCGGCGAGCGACACCTCGACAGGCGCAGGCAAGACCGTGCTGGTGGTCGACGACGAGCGCGCGATCCGGGCGTCCGTGACCCGGGTCTTGGCGGCCAACGGATTCTCGGTCATCGAGGCCGACTCTGGTGAGAAGGCGCTGCGCGTGTGGGAGCGGCGGGGGGACGCGATCGACGTCGTGCTGGCCGATCTCACGATCCCCGACGGGATGGGGGGGCGGGAGCTCGCGGATCGCCTGCGCGCGCGCTCGGCCGACGTGCGAATTGTGTTCTCCAGCGGCTACTCCGCGGACGCGATGCTCGTGGAGTTGCAGCTGCGGCGCGGGGTCACGTTCTTGCAAAAGCCGTATAGCGCCGCGCAGCTGCTCGACATCGTCAACGCCGCGTGCGGCCTGGACTCGGACGATTGACCCGGTGGGCCTCGACGCGGCGCACTATCGCGCAGCCGGGCTGGTGGGTGAGTGGGTGGTGAATGGATTGAAGGTCGAGCTCGATGCTGCCATACAGCCAGAGGCCCCGTCCGCCAGAGCTCCCATGCGTCACACCACCAGCCCCCCGCCCTCCAAGTTTGGTCTGTTGCCCGCCCTGCTCACGACCCTGGCCCTGGCCGGATGTGCCGACGAGGGGCTTGACGAGGGTGTTGACGGGTCGAGCGACTTTCGCGGCCTCGAAGACGGCCTGCTGTTGCGCTGGACCTTCGAGGACCGAGTCGGCACGAAGATCACCGATGTGTCGGGCAACAACCGCCATGGCACCCTGCAGGGCGGCTCGTTCGTGAGCTCGCCCTTCGGCGAGGCCGTCAGCCTCGACGGTATCGACGACTATATCTCGTTCGCGGGTCCGCGCGCGCCCTCGCTCTACGGCGGAACCAATGGGAATTTCACGGTCAGCGCGCGAGTCCAGGTCGCGGACCTCGGCAAGTACAACACCCTGTGCGTGGGCTGTGGGCCGCTGTCGGTCATGTACGTCGGCACCGCCGGCTACGGCAAGCGGGTCATGTCGGCGATCTACAACCAGAACACCCAGGGCATGCTGTGGCCGACCTCGTCCGAGTCGCTGCTGCCCGACACCTGGGCCGAAGTGACAATGATCGTCGAGGCTGGCGTGGCCGCGCGCTATTACTTCAATTGCCAGTTCGACTCGCAGCTGGCCAACGCCGGCGTGGGCCTGAAAGATTATGGCTACTCGACGATCGGTCAGGGCGTGGTGGCGGATCGGTGGTTCCAGGGCCAGATCGATGATCTGCGGATCTGGAATCGGGCGCTCTCCGAGGCCGAGCTGACCGAGCTATGCCCAACGCCGCCGCTGCTCGAGCAAGGGCTCGAGCTCAATTGGACCTTCGAGGACCATGATGGCGACCAGATCACGGACATGTCGGGTCACGGACGGCACGGCACGCTGCAGAGCGGGGCGGCGCTCGTCAGTTCACCCGCGGGGCAGGCCGTCAGCCTCGATGGCATCGATGATCGGATCTCGTTCGTGGGGCCGCGCTCGCCCGCGCTGTATGGCGGCGTTGACGGCGACTTTACCCTCAGCGCGCGGATGCGGGTCGCGGACGTCGCCAAGTACAACGCGCTGTGCTACGGCTGCGGGCCCTCACAGGGCCTCTACGTTGGCGACCCCGGCCAAGGCGGGCAGATGTCCGCGGCGCTCAACAACCAAGGTACGCAGGGCCTGCTGTGGGCCGCGACGCCCTATCAAGAGATCACCGCCAACGAATGGACCGAGGTGACGATGGTCGTCGACGGTGGGGTCGCGACCCGCCTTTATGTGGACTGTGCGATGCGCTCGGAGCTGCAGAACCCGGCGATTGGACTGAAGGACTACGGCTATTCCGCGGTTGGGCAGGGCGGGTATCCCAACAGTTGGTTCGGCGGCGAGATCGACCAACTGCGGATCTGGAGCCGGGCGCTGCCCGCCGAGGAGCTGGCGCTGCTGTGCGTACCCAGCCCTTGTGATGGGCCGATCCACGTCAACGTCAGCGCCGACCCAGGCGGCGACGGGAGGTCGTGGGCGACCGCGTTCAACGATCTGCAGGCGGCGATCAACGCTTCGGCGCAGTGCAGCTACCCCGAGGTCTGGGTCGCGGAGGGCACCTACGCGCCAACCCCCGGCGTCCCGGTTGCAACGATCACCGCGCCAATGGCGATCTATGGCGGGTTTGACGGAACCGAAGACGCGCTCGAACAACGCGACGTCGGGCTTCACCCGGTCCGGCTCGGGGCCGACGGCTGGACCTCGCGGGTCGTGGTCATCGAGTCCAGCGCGGTGAGCGAGCTCGAGTCGCTGTGGCTCGATGGCTTCACGATCTCGGGCAGCAGCGCGGGTGCGATCCAGATCACCGCCGCGCTCGCTCCTGAGCCGCCGACCAGCGTGTTCCTTCACAACCTCACGATCACCGGCAATGCCGCGAGCGCGGGCGCGGGCATCCTGACCAGCGGCGCGGGCGGGATCGAGATCGCAACGTCGCACTTTGAAGCCAACTCCGCGCCGCTCGGTGGCGCGATTCGGGCGACCGGTACCTCACTGGACGTGAGCAGCTGTGAGTTCGTCGACAACGACGCCAACCGGGGGGCCGCGCTGCATCTGGGCGGCAACGGTGGCGCGTACAACCTCACGCAGAACGACTTTAGCGGCAACTCGGCCACGACCTGGGGGGGCGCGATCTTCCTCGATGATGATCCGGCTGACCCTGGCTATATGGAGCTCACGATCGAGGGCGGTGAGTTCATTGCGAACGACGCGGTCCAAGGCGGCGGGGCGATCTACGCGGAGGAGTCGACGACGACGATCCAATCGGTCGTGTTCGCCAACAACTTAGGTGGGCGCGGCGGCGCGGTCGAGGTTGCGAACGGCAGCGGGGCCGTCAACCCGGATGTGTTCGAGATCATCGATTGTCGCTTCATCGCCAACCAGGCGACGGTGAGCCGCGGCGGCGGCTTGCTGCTGACGGAGGCCGGGACCACGGTGATCAACACGGAATTCGCGTCGAACATCGCGACGAGCAGCGGCGGCGGCGTGTATGGACGCGGGACCTTCATCCACTCGACCTTCGCCAACAATGCAGCGGCCAGCGGCGCTGGCCTGTACGCGCCTCCGGGGCCCGACATGACAATGCGGCACTGCGCGGCGTGGCCGGATCTGATCGTGGGCCAGGACATCTACATGGGCTGGTCCTGCGGCGCGCCCGAGACCTGGCTGCTGGCCAACGGGCCCGGCGTCATCACCCATCAGACGCCATTTGACCCGGCGGACCTCGATGACGATGGCCGCGTGGAGTACTACTTGCGGCCTGGCACGGCCTGCGCGGACTTTGGCGGTGAGACCCCAGAGTTTGACACGAGCGCGCTGACGACGATGGCCTCGCAGTGCACCGATAGCTCGCCGGTGGACATTGGCGTGCACTATACGCCGCTGTTCGCCGCTGGCGCGTGCGGGTGAGCCCCGCGAGCCCAGATCAGCCGGCCGGGCGCCGCAGCTTGACCTGCAATGCCTCGCGCCGCCTCGCTTGGCCTTTTCGCCGAGGGCTTTGTCGTCAACACTTGCAGTGGGCCCAAGGCCAGCTTGGGGCGTTGGGATCATGCGGGGGGGGCGACCGGATCGCCGACCCTGCGCGGGTAGATGCGCATGGGTCCGTTGTGTTCGCCCAGCTCCTGCAGATAGGTCAGCGTCATCACCCCAATGGCAGCGCAGCGAGTCGCGCGGCGAGGTGATTCCAGACCCGTGAAACCCGTGGGCTTCGACGCAGGTCCGGGTGCGCAACCAGGTATAGCGGCGGCCCAGGAATCACGATCTCGGGCAGCACACGGCGCAGTGGCAGCCCCGTCGCGCACCACGAGGGCACGGCCGCGATGCCCAAGCCGGCGAGCGCCATCGAGACCTGGACGACGCTCGCGTCGCAGCGAATAGCGAAGTCATCGCGGGTGTGCGCGAACCCCATCGCGGCGGCCGCCTCTATCCAATAGGTCTCTCGGTCAAATCCGATCAGATCAAAGTCCGCGAGTTCCGCCATGTCGGCCGGCTCGCCGTGTTGGTCGACATATTGTGGTGATGCATACAGACCCAGCGGGGTGGTGCCAAACAATCGAGTTACCAGCTCGAGCTGGTGCGGGCGGAATTGACGGACCGCGATCTCGGCCTCGCGCAGCAGCAAGTTTACCGCGCTGTCCTCGATGACCAGATCGATCGTGATGTGGGGCTCGTCGATGCGGAGCTGGCTCAACCATTCGGGCGCGAAGTGGATCCCAAACACCCCGCTCATCGTCACCGAGACCGAGCCCTCTTGCTGCTCCGAGAGCCCCAGCGCCTCACGCTCGAAGGTCTTGACCGAGTCGCGCACGGCCACCGCTCGTTCGAACAGCCCCTGGCCTTGGGGCGAGAGGGTCAGCCCTCGCCCCCGTCGCTCGAACAGCGAGATGCCCAGGTTCGCCTCGAGCAGCTTGATGTGTCGGGACAAGGTTGGCTGGCTGATCCCCGAGCGCTGCGCCGCGGCGTGCATGCTGTCGGCCTGCGCCACGAACACGAAGCTTCGCAGCCATCGCCAGTCGAGCTCATCCATGCGCGGCGTCGCGAGCCCGGGTCGATGGGATTGTGATCATTTTTGAATCGCTGAGTTCTGGAAAGTTCGCTGAGCGAGACGCATTTTTGATGCTATCCCCTGCAACAGGTCACCGCTAGCCATGAAACGAAGCCTCCAGCCAGCAACTCTCTCATTTTTGTTTGCCCCGGCCATGATGTTCGCAGCGGCAGCCCTGTCTGGATGTTCAGACTCTCCGGCACCCGTCGCCCAAGCGCAGGCCGTTCCAAGCAACCCACTGAGCGAGGCAACCCCCGTCGATCTCGAGGGGGTGGACGAAGTCAGCGAGGTCCTGGTGGCCGGGCGCTACAGCTACCTGCGGCTGCGCGGGTCATCCCCCGGCGAGTGGCATGTCGTGATGGGGCGCGCGCCCCGGGTCGGTGACAGCGTTCACTACCGGGCCTACGCGGTCGCCAAAAATTTCCACTCGTCGTCGCTTCAGCGTGACTTCGAGCGGCTCCTGTTCACCTCTGTCAAACCCGAAGCTCGAGACCATGATGCCTGACACACACCACGCCATCCCCTCGTTCTGCTTGTCCCTCATTGTATTGTTGCTCGGCCCCGCGCTGGGCTGTGATTCCACTGACCCCAGCGTGTCCGACGATGAATCGGGCGAAGATTCCAATTGTGTGGCAGAGGTGTTTGAAGCCGACGCCACGCTGGATCTGAGCGCGGGCGAGGCCGGCGACCCCAACAACTGGCCCGCATTGCCACCGACCGCGGTGATTGCCAGTACCTACTTGCGCCTCAGCGACGACGCCGACTCCACGCAGTCGTTCGACAGCGTGCTTGGCCCGATCATCGCGGAGCTGATGGCCCCGGCGCCCGGCTTGATGGGCCTCTCGACCTCTGCCTCCGAGGCTTGTGGTAGCCTGCGTACCCTGTCGGCGTGGGAGAGCGAGGAGGCGATGATGAACTTCGTGGTCGGCGAGGCACACCTCGCAGCGATCGGCCAGGTCAGCGTGATCAGCCGAGGTGGCTCGGTCACCGGGAGTTGGAGCGCGAGCGAGCTCGAGAGTGTGAGCTGGGAAGCTGTTGTTGCCCAGTTCGCTGATCACACCGGCCCGGCCTACTGAGCGAGTCAACCTTCGATGAGAAGCCGTACCAGCTCATCGGAGAAGCCCGAGTCCCTATCTCGGCGCAGGAGGGCCAGGTGGAGCGGGTCGACTACGAGTACCGGCGCAACGGCACCGCGAACATCTTCATGATGGTTGGGGCCGTCTCGCCGTGGAGGCATGCCAAGGTGACGAGCCGCCGGAAGACCACCTCGTTTGCGAGCGGGAAGCCCTGAAAGAAGACCTGGTCGATCTGGCCGACCCAGCCGGGCGGCGGCTCGTCGCCGAGGACGCCGGCGGGGTCGAGATCCTTGCGTTTCTCATCGAGCCCTGGCGCGATCCACAGCGCGACGTCGGGCCCCGCGTGCGAACAGGTGGTGGAAGCGATTCGGCGCGGCCACGAACGCGACGCTCCCGAGCGCGTCGAGCTCCTCGCGAAGCTCTGGGGTGCAGCGGATCGGCGAGTGCAGGAGGAGCCGCCCGTCGTCGAGCCGGATCACGGTCATCCGCGCAGCGGTTGCGCCGCCACCCAGAGGTTGGTGTCCAGTGAGGTCAGCATGGAGTGTCACTTTCTCGGCCGCGGGCCTTGGGCTCCTGGCTATGGGACTCGCAGCGAGCAGTCTGCCATGAGCGCATCCGCGGTGACGACGCTGTCGATGACCTCGTCGTTCCACAGGCCCGGCTTGAGTCCGTGCGTCGTGATCAGCGTGACGACGACATCCTTCTTGGTCTTCGTGCGCTGCTTGAAGATCTCGACCTTGGTCACGAGCTCTTTTGCATAGGCCTTGCTCAGCACGAATTCCTCGCTGCAGTACTTCAACTCGCAAAGGTTGATGATCCCGTCCGGGCGATCGAAGAGCAGGTCGACCTGGGCGCCAGACACGTCGGAGCCAGGCCGCGTGACGTAGCGCCAGGTGCCGACCTCGTTGGCCATGCCGTCGATGCCGAGCGCGGCTTCGATCTCCGCCGTGTGCTTGAGGCAGATGCCCTCGAAGGCGTAGCCGGCCCACGAGCGGTACGCGGGGGTGTTCGCCCGCGACATCCAATACCTGGCCCCGCGTGCACCAAACGAAGACGCGGGCGCACCATCCATCCAATCGAGATAGAACAGCGAGAACTCGTCGATCAAGCGGTAGCTCGTCTCCCTCCGCTTTCGTCCGTACGGGACGAAGCGAGCGAGAAACCCCGCGGCCTCCAGCTCGTCGAGGCGACGCGTCAACCTGCCGCCGCTGGCCATGCCCGCGCTCGAGATGAGCTCGTCACGGCTGACCCCGCTGCGCTTGCGAGCGACCGCCCGGACGAGTCGCTCATGCTCGCCCGAGTCGTCGAACAGCGACGCGAACAAGCGCCCGAACTCGTCGCTCAGCGGTCCAGCGCGGTCAAAGCAGAGCTGTCCTATGGCCTGACTCGCCGACACCCCGCGAGGAACCTGAAGCAAGTAGTGGGCGACCCCGCCGAGCGCCATGTAGAGCTCGAGGGTCTGCGCGGTTCCGCGGCGCAAGCCACGGCTGGCGAGGAGCTCCCGGACTTCACTGAGGCGAAACGGCTCGAGCCGGATCCGATGGGTGACGCGGTTGTGGAGCCCCCCCTTGGCGTTGATCAGGCGGTCGATCATGAACGACGCCGCGCTGCCGCAGAGCACCCAGACCAGGTTGGGGAGCTTCGAGAGGCGCGCGTTCCACAGGTGGTCGATCGCCGGCAGGAGCCCCGAGCGATGCGTGGACATCCACGGGAGTTCGTCGAAGAACACGACGACGGGCTCGCTCGGATGGCGGATGGCGGCCGCCTCAACGCCATCTGCGAGCAGCGAGAGCGCCTCGCGCCAGTCGTTCAGCGGTGGGAGTCTGTGGTTCAGAAAGGTCGCCTCGAGCTGTTGCTTGAAGTTGTCGAGCTGTACCGCCTTGGGCGCCGCGTGCTGGCCGATCGCTTCGAAATAGGTGCCCGCCGTCGGCTCGAGGTGCGCGCGCACGAGGTGGGTCTTGCCAACACGGCGCCGACCGTAGATTGCGACCAGCGCGGCCCGATCGACGCGGGCGGCGCTCGACAGAAGCTCGCGCTCTCGCCGACGACCCACGCTCGACTGGTGCGCTCGCGTCATGAGCGAATGGTGGCCATATCTCGTCGGCACGTCAAGATATGGCCGCATTTATTTATATTAGTGGCCATAACTAATCTCCTCTTCGAGATATGGCCACCATTCGCTCATGACAGCCGTCGCCGCCACCCGGAAGCGCTGCGTCAGCAAATCGCCGCGCTGGGCGACGGTCTGCTTGCCGGTCTGCTTGCCGCTCAGCGCAGCACGGATCGCAGCAGCTCGCTGCTCTCGGGGCGGGCCGCGAGCTCGGACAGCTTGTCGTCTGCCCAGCCCCCCACGGGGGCGTCGCGGGCCGCGTAAGTCAGCCCAATGAACATCCGCAGCGCGTCTTCGCTCGTGGGCGGGATCGCGTGCCAGGTGCACTCGTCAACGGCGACGAGGCTGCCGGCCGGGAGCCGCAGCTCGACCTGGCCAGGCCAGCTCGGGGCGTTGGGATCATGCGGGGGGGCGACCGGGTCGCCGACCTTGCGCGGGTAGATGCGCATGGGTCCGTTGTGTTCGCCCAGGTCCTGCAGATAGGTCAGCGTCATCACCCGCTGGGTGGTGTCGACCGCTGGCCACACGCCAGTGCGCCGGTACTGGCCGTCGTTGACCCCGCCGACGTGGGTGTGCCAGGCAAAGAACGGCCGCGATCGATCCGACACCACGCAGCCGGCGATCTCTAGCACCATGTCGCGGCCAAGCGCGCCGCGCAGGGCGGCGATGATGTTGGGCTTGACGATGTCGTTGGCCCAGCGGGGGCGAAGGTGCAAGAGCCGGCGCACGGCCATGCCCGCGGCGCACAGATGGACATCGGGGGCCAGCTCCACGTTGTTGGGGTCGTGGCAGCTCGGGCGACCGACCTGCGCATGGATGCCGTCGATGTCGGCACGAACCGCCGCGACCCAGTCCAGATCATACGCGCGCTCGAACACGGTGTAGCCCTGCTCGATCAGCTGCTGGGTGTGGTCGGCGGCGTCCATGTGGCGGCTGCTTGGCGGCGGCTGCTTAGAGACGATAGCAGCGCGCGCGCGGGCCGAGAAGCTCGACGCCCGCGCCCCCTCGCAGTGAAGTTGGTTTAGAGTCGCCGACGCGTGCTCGAAGCGTCGCTCAGCCCTCGGCGGGTGTTCGAGTTGTTGAGCCCCTCGCTGGCGCTCGACGACGCGGTGTTCGCGGACTACCTGCTGTCCGATTGCTATCGCTTGGATGAGAGCTCGCCGGTCTGCGTCGAGCTGCGCCGCCGCAGCGGTGAGCAGATCGAGATCGACATCGCGCCGGTGCCGGAAGCTGGATCCGATCGGCCCACCCACGAGCTCCCGGCGACCGTCGCCGGGCTGGGTCTGAGCTACCGCCGGCCCGCGTCGAGCGAGCTCGGGCTCGCGGCCTGTGCGGCGCTGGCCCAGGCGCTGCGCTCGAAGCTTGGTGAGGAGCCGCGGCGGTGGACGGTGCTCGCACCTTCGATCGGCGAGCTCGCCGAGTCGATCACCGCAGAGGTCAGCAGCGAGCCCGCGACCCTCGACAGCGAGCCCGATCGTGCGTTGCTGCTGCGTGACTTCGACCATTACGAGCGGCTCTACGCCACGCGGCCCCAGGTCCTGCAGGTCCGCGTCAACGCCGAGCCAGCGGTGGGTGTATCGGTGCACTACCCGGCCGCGCGCAACGGCAGGGTGCCCAACTCCGCGGCTGTGTATGTCGCGTCAACGCGGATCTCCCATCGTCGTCGCATGCGTCGCTACTTCGGCGGGCTCGGCTGCAGCTTCGACGACGAGGGGGTCCCGCGCACGGTCCCGACCGCGCGCACCTACACCAAGGCGCTGCGCGGGCGCCCGGGTCTGGCGACGATCCGGCCCCAGATGATCGCGGGCGTGGGCGCGTCGATGCGGCCGATCCACTGGGGCGTGCTCGTGCGCCGCGGGATGCTGCCGGTCACGGTCGCGCCAACCTGGGCGGTCGAGCTGCATCGGCGCGCCCGTGACGTGCAGCTGCTGGCCAACATCCCCTGCGACGTGGGCATGACCGTGCACGACATGGGCCTGCACGCGCTGGGTCTGCACGCGGTCCCAGCATCCGCGTGGGACGAGCTCGTGCGGCTGGCGCTCGAGCAGGTGCGCGCGCGCCCGCTGAGCTTGCTCGCTGGCCCGTGGGGGGTGCTCGCGCGCCTCGCTGGCTTCTTCGAGGGCCCGGTGACCACGCGCTGCTGGAAGGCGTGGCGCGACGCCGATGAGCCCGAGCAGTTCGAGCGCAGCTTTGCGCCGCACTTCGAGGCGCTGCGCGACCAGCTGCGCGAGCTGTGACTCGGCCGCAGCTCCGGGTGCTTGGCCAGGTGGTAGAGTGCGGCCGATCATGACCAAGTCGGCCAAGCCTCTCTGCGCGCTGTCTCTCGTCACTTCACTCGTGCTGCTGGCGTGCGGGACCGAGCCGGCCGCGCCAGCGCCCGTTGCCAGCACCGCGGTCGAAGATCAGACCGACACCAGCACTGGCACGGACACCGGCGCGGCGGTCGAGCAGGGCGCCCCCAAGATCGCCTCCGACGAGGCGATCTTCGACTTTGGCGCGATCAAGCCAGTCAACGCGATCGATCACGTGTTCAAGATCAAGAACGAGGGCACCGCCGATCTCCACATCGAGCGCGTCCAAAAGACGTGAGGCTGTACTGCAGCCGTCTTGTCGGCGGATGCGATTCCCCCGGGTGGGGAAGGGGAAATCAAAGTCACGTTGCGGCCCAGGGGCAGCCACGCGAAGATCATCAAGCGGGTCGTCGTCCACACAAACGACCCCGTGCAGCCGCAGTTCACCTTGACCATGAAGGGCGAGCTGCTCGTCGACGTCGAGGCTGTGCCGGCTTCCGTCAACCTGCGCGAAGTCAGGGTTGGCGCCCGCGGCTCGGCGCCGTTTGAGCTGAAGCTGAACGAGACCACGAGCGCGAAGATCGTCTCGGTCACCCTCGAGGACACCAAGAACTTCGCGCTGCGGCGCACCGCCGGCGAGCTCGCGGGCAACTCCAGCTACGAGCTGGAGTTTCGCGGCACCAAGCAGGTCGGCATGCTCTCGACCAAGATCAAGGTGGTCACGACCGGCGAGAGCACGCCCGAGTTCTCGATCAACGTCAGCGTCAACGTGGTGTTGAACCTGCGCTACCAACAGAACATTCGCTTCACCCGGCGCCAGGGCAAGCTGCAGAGCCGGGTGCTGCGGATCTCCGCGCGCGAAGGCGACGCGCCGAAGATCAAGAAAGTCCAAGATCCCGACGGGCTGCTCGAGATCGAGGTGCTGGATCCCCAAGGCGCGATGGCCAGCATTCGCACCGAGGTAAATGAGGCCAAGTACGCCGCGCTCGACGACGCGGGCAAGCTCGCGGCGCACAAGCTGATCGTGCTGACCAGCGACAAAGACGAGCCGCGGCTCGAGCTCGAGTACCAGATCATGCCGGAGTCGCGCGTGCCAGGGCCGGGAGGTCCAACGAATACGGCGACTGGCACCGCGGTGACTGGCCCAGCGACCGGGACGGCGGCGCCTGGCAGCGACCCCCATCCGCAGTGAGCCGCCGCCGCCTGAATCTAGAGCGCCAATCAGTTTGAATTCACGACGCCAGGCACATCTGGGGCCGCTCCTGCCGTTGTCGGTCGGCGCTCGCAGTATGCCGGAACGGCCCCAGACGCACCTGACGACGCGACTTCAAACTGATCGGCGCTCTCGGCTACTTGGCCGGCCCGTTGAGCACGCGCAAGCTCTTGACCCCGACCTTTGGCCCCTTGCTCTTCGGCCGCGGCCGAAACGCCTCGGGCCCGACCAGGCCCTTGCGCTGATCGAGCCGCATCCCGCCGGGATCCCGCGCGATCACGGTGTTGACCGCGTCCTTGACCAGCGCCGTCAGGGCCTCGCGCGTGGGCCCGTCGCCAAGGTCGCCCTGCAAGTTGCGGTAGTGCAGATCAAACGACGCGCTGTGGGCCAGCGCGTGCTCGTTTGAGCGGGCGCTCAGCAGAATGTCAACGCGGGTCTCCGGCCCAAGCTCGAAGCGATACACGCAGGCGCGGCGCTGCAAGATGACCTCGCGCAGGCGGGCGTCGTGGCGCTCGGCGACGCCGTCGATCAGCGCGGTCCACAGCGGTTGATCCGTCGCGCTCGCGTCACCCTCACCGGGGCGATCGGAGCCAACCCACAGGCCATACTCGGGCTCGTCCCACTCGCTGGTGCGCGGGTAGGGGACCAGCAGCTGCTCCTCCCAGCCATACTTGGTGATGTAGGGGTGGTGCAGGCCCAGGCACGACTCTGCGTACTCGCACTGGGCCTCGTGGACGCAGGCGAACTTGGGATAGATCTCGTAGAACTCTTCGACGATCACCACGTCGGGCTGGGTGTTGTCCTGGCTGGCTGCGTCGTCGCCAAGCAGGCAGCGGGGCACGTACTTGACGGCGGTCTCGATGCCATAGCCGCGGGCCCGGGCCAGGGCTTCGCGCAGCGCGGGGGCCAGGTCGTCCATGCACGCGAGCAGCTCGCGCTCGTCGGAGTAGTCCTCCATGGGCAGGTAGTTCCACCACTCCATGCGCGTGGGCTCGAACCCCCGCACGGTCTCGACGATGTCGGCGAGGTGCGCTTGGTTGAGGGTCGTGAGCACCGTGTTGGTCATCAGGCACACGCCAAGATCGACCAGGTTGTGCATGCCCGCGATCGCCTCGTCGAAGCTGCCTTCGCGCTGCGAGATGTAGTCTTGGGTCGCGGCGTCGTGGCCGTGCAGCGAGACGAAGAATTCGTCGATCCCGGCGTCGACCAGGCGCTTGGCGAAGTCCTTGTTGGCCAGCAGCCGCGCGTTGGTCTGCAGGCGGATGTGCTCGAAGCTGCCCGACTCGCGGGCATAGTCGACATAGTCGAACAGCCTGCGCTCCATCGTGACCTCGCCGCCCGTGAACGTGACCCGGCGGTAGCGCTTGCTCTCGCGGTTGTCGTCAACGGCGGCCGTGTACAGATCCCACGGCACGCCCTTGAAGTAGTTCATGCCCTCTTGCACGATGCAAAACCGGCAGGCGCTGTGGCAGTGAAAATCCACGGTGACCGTGAGGTCCTCGAAGCGAGTCGGCTCGAATCGTCCTTTGTAGCTCTCCATCAGAAACTCCCGTAGTAGCCCGTCTTGGGGTACACGATTCGGCCGTCGTCTTCGCGGTATTCGATCGCTACATCGAACAGCAGGTGCTCGAGCGCTGCCTGGTTCGCGGTCAGGAATTCGAGCATGGGCGCGGGGTACTCGAAGCGCTTGTAGGTGAACGAGAGCTGCTCGACGCTGACGCCCGAGAAGCACAGGCCGTCGCAGCTGGGCCGCTTGGCCACGTGGAGCCTGCGGCACGCGAACAGCTCGGGGATCATCACGCGGCCGAGCACGCGCGGCCGGGCAGCGAAGTCGACGAACTCGCTGGACTTGATCGCGGGCAGGACCTCGTTGATGTGGCGCTTGGGCTCGCGCAGGAGCTCGCGGCTGACCTGCTCGCGGGTGGTGGCGGTGACCCGGTGGACCAAGGTGTGGGGCGAGTCCGCATCGCGCTCGTGCAGCTCGATCGCTGGAATGCGGCCGCTCGCCATGGTCGACGCGTCAAAGCGCAGACCCAACACCGCGTAGGGGCCGAGCGCGTCGAGACCGGGCGCCACTTCGATCCACGGGCGCAGGGCCGCGCGCAGGCTGTCGAGCACGCCCAGCGCGGCGCCAGGTTGGTCGTTGAGCAGCCGCAGCTCCCACGAGAGCGCGCCGGTCTGGAGATCCACGAACACGCCCCAGATCGATCGGTCGACCCCAAACCGCCGCTGGATCGCGTGCAGCGGATCGTCCCACGCCTCGAGCTGCCCGGCGTGCAGGAGCGAGTGCCACAGCAGGTTCTCGGCGCGGACCTTGTCGGTCAGCGGGCGGATCGGGCGGTACGCTTCAAAGCCGACGTTGATGTGCCGGTCGCGGTTGCTGGCCGGGACCAGCTCGGCGGGGATCGGCAGCGGGGGGTGATCTTGGGGCGCCAACGCAGACAAGGGTACGTCAGCGCGTCCGGTGTGAGTAGCGGTGCGGCACGCGGAGTCGGCGCGGCTTCACGACAACTAGAGAGCGGCTCAGGGGCCAAGAGCGTCCGCAAGCGGGCGAGAAGCCCTCGCCCAAGCTGAAACAGTTCGCTGCCCCGGGTGAACCAGTCTACGAAAGCGTCCGCAAGCGGGCGAGAAGCCCTCGCCCGAGCTGAAA
>NZ_JMCC02000053.1 GCF_000737335.2 Enhygromyxa salina
TGAACCAGTCTACGAAAGCGTCCGCAAGCGGGCGAGAAGCCCTCGCCCGAGCTGAAAGCAGGTGTCACTTTGGGTTGAGCGAGAGCGTGCCCTCGTCGTTCGCGGCGATCGTTGCGAGCACCGGGGCGACGAACTCGGCGATCTCGAGTTCGGCCGCCGACCCCTCGACGTCGGTGTACGCGAGGTTGAACGAGCGACTCTGCGTGAACGTGCGCGCTTGCTCGTTGCGGGCGGTCAACACCAGCACAAACCGGGTCCCGTCGGGCATCTGCATGGGGTAGCGCGCCTCGGTTCGGGTCAGGGCGACCCCCTGCACCCGCGCCGCGTGCTCACCGAGCAGCTGGAGCCACGCCGCGTGCCCGCGCGGGGCTGCGTCCGCGCCCGCGCCCAGCTCGATGCTGCGGTCGCGCTCGCGCCACGGGCGTGTCCGCGGCGGGGGACGCAGCCGCTCGAGCTCCCAGCCGTGGGTGTTCACGTATGCGTGGTGGAGCCCGAGGCAGGCCTCGGCGAGCTCGCACTTGGCCTCGTGCAAGCAGTTGAATTGCGGCAGTGGCCGCCCGGGTCGGACGCCCTCGAACGCGTCGGCCGAGCTGTTGTCGAGCGCGTCACCAAGCTCGCCGAGCAGGCAGGCGGGGACGTGCTTGACGATGACGTGCACCCCCGCCTCGCGGCACTGCGCGACCGCCCGCGCGACGGCGGGGATCAGCCGGGCCACGTCCACGATCAGCCCGCGGGCCTCGGGCCCGTCATCGTCCGGCAGGTAGCTCCACAGCGCGATCCGCTGGGCCCCCTCGGCGATCGCCAGCGAGATGACTCGCGGCAGCGCCTCGAGGTTTTTGGTCGTGACGACGACGTCGACCCGCACCGACACATCGTGCTTGGCCAGCCGACTCATGCAGGTCTTCACGTCGGCGAACTCGCCCGCACGCCCGGTCAGCCCGTCGTGCAGGGCGGGCGTGTCCCCGTGCAGCCCGACGCTGAATTCGTTCACGCCAGCCATCACGACCGCGCGGACCTGGGCGGCCTCGGTCAAGCGGCGGGCGCTGGTGTCGAGGCGAATCTGCGCGAAGCCACCAGCCTGGGCAGCCATCACGAAGTCGAACCCATGTTGCTCGAGCTGCGCGCCGTCGCCAACGAAGATCACCCGCGCATAGGTGGGCGCCTGCGCGTGGGCCTGCGCGAACGCGACAAACCGCGACAGCTCGACGGCGGCCGCCCGCCCGCGGGCGCGCGGCCGGCCGGGCAGGGGGCCCTCGGCGTCGATCGTGACGAGTAGATCCTTGGACATGCCGCGACTCAGAGCGTGGAGTAGTAGCCGGTCTTGTCATACACCAAGCGACCGTCGGGCCCGGTGTGATAGTCGATGCCAACGTCGAACAGCAGGTGCTCGAAGCGCCCCCGCTCGCGCTCGACGAACGCCTGCACCTCTGCTGGGTACGCGAACCGGCGAAAGAACCACAGCAGCTGATCCACCGTGATCCCCGAGTAGTAGATCGCGTCGGCGAAGCGCTTCTTGGCCACGCAGATCTTCTGGCACTCGAACAGCTCGGGGATCACGATCTCGGCCAGCTGCGTCCGCGTGAAGTCGACGTACAAGCTGCGCTGCACTTGATGCAGGATCGCGTCGATCTCGAGCTTGGGCCGGTGAAACCGGTAGGTGTTGCGCAGCTCGCAGGCGCCCTCGCGGACCGCGTAGGAGTGGCCGCCCTGGCCCTCGTGAAACTGAAGGTAGACGTTGAGCTCGTCGACCCGGGCGCGCGCGAGCGAGGCGGCGCTCAGATCAAAGCTGTACATGAAGTAGCGGATCGCATCGGGCACGTGCACCGCGATGTCCAGCGAACCAACCAGCGCCTCGCGCAGCGCGGCCGCGGTGATCTGGGTGTCCTCGCGCTGGGGGTCATAGAAGTACAGCTCCCACGAGAGCTCGCCGCCAAACCACTTGACGCCAAACACGGTCATGTCGCGCCCGGCGGCCCGCTGGATCGCGTGAAAGATCGCGTCGTCGCGGCGGGGCAGGCCCGCGACCTCGAGGCTGTGCCACAGCAAGCTCTCACCGCGCAGCTTGTCGGCGGGATCGCAGCGCGGCTCGTAGATCTCGAGGCAGTAGTCGAAGAAGCGATCGCCGGGCGTGCTCGGGATCAGCAGCGTTCGTTCGTCGGTCATGGCTGGCGGCCTGCGCGGTAGGCACGGGAGCTGGCGGCGCACGATAACACGCGCGCGTGGCTGTTTTCAGCTCGGGCGAGGGCTTCTCGCCCGCTTGCGGACGCTTTCGTAGACTGGTTCACCGAGGGCAGCGAACTGCTCGGCTTCGATCAGCCAGGGTAGTCTTGCGAACCGTGGCCGCGCGCAGCCCCATGCTTCGAGCCTTGTCGTCCGCCCAGCCGGATGTCCCCGAACAGCTGCTTGCCTTCGACGAGCAGGTCCGTGCGGGCGCGGCCGCGCCGAGCTTCGAGGAGTACTCGGCGCGGCTCGGCGCGGGCGCCTCGGTGTGGCGGCAAACCTGCTACTTCGATGTCGCTAGTGACCCCCGCTTGATTCCGGTCGCCAACGATCGCTTCGAGCGGATCGCGGGTGCGCTCGGTGTGCCGATCCCCGGCCCGATGCTGAAGCTGCTGCGCAGCGGCGGCGTGGCCGGGCCCGAGGTGCTGCAGATCGTGCTGGGCATCGACGCTGGCAGCGAGCGCCCGCGCTTGAAGTACTACCTGATCTTTCGCGACGACTCGGCGAGCTGCGTCGAGCGCCTGCGCGCCGCCCTCGACGTGCCAGCGTTGCCGAGCGCGCTGCGACCGGGGTCGGTCTACATCTTGGGCTTGGACTTCACGCCCGAGCGGCTGACGGACTTCAAGATCTACGTGCGCCTGGATCCGCGCCGCGTGCCTGCGGTGATCCGCAACCTCGCGGCCTTCGAGGCGCTGTGGCGAGGCAGCCGCTACCTCGTGTTTCAGCGCTGCCTGCTCAGCGGCGGGCGCCAGGTCTACTTTCACGGGTCGTCTTCGGCGGTGCTCGAGACCTGGCTGCGTGGCTGGGCGGCGCGCGACCCCGCGGTCCAACGCTTCTGCGCCCAGGTCGAGGTGATGAACGAAGCGCTGCGCGGACAGGGGGTCGCGCCGCTGCGGCCATGGATAGCCTCGCTGCCCCACGCCAACGGCCAGCTGCTGCCCAGCCCCGCCAACGTCTACTTTCACTTCACCCACGAGGGGTGAGCGCACCGGCCTCCGCGGCCTGATAGCATCGGTGCATGCTTCGCATCCGGCCGGAACAACTGCTCTCGCTTCAGCAGCCGCGCATCGACGCGTACCTCGAAAAGATCTTGCCGGTGCTCGAGGAGAAATTCCCGGATCCCTACGAGAACCAGGGCGGCGATGAAGGTGTGACCGCGATCGTGCACAATGCCCTGTCGATCGCCCAGCACAACGGGCTCGAGCGAGAGGGCGACGTGACCGCGCTCGCTTCGCTCATGCTGGTGTTTGGCGGCGATCTGCTCGACCAACCGGACAACGGCTGGATGCGAGAGACGCTTCGCAGCACCTCGATCGCCAACGAGGACAAGATGACGATGATCCTCGAGCGCATGGCGGCTACCTAGCCAATACCCCGTGCGCTTGCGTCCGTACCAAGTCGAGGCCGTCGAGGCCGTCATCGCGGCGCGGCGACGTGGCGTGCGTCGGATGCTGGTGTCGCTGCCGACCGGCGCGGGCAAGACGGTGATCTTCTCGGAGCTCATTCGCCGCGCCAAGCGTGACGTGCTGGTGCTGGCCCACCGCGAGGAGCTGCTGGCCCAGGCCCGGGACAAGATCGAGGCGGCGCTGCGGCGTGGCGGGGACGATCGTCGGGTCCAGATCGAGCGTGGCGAGTCGCGGGCCAGCGCCAGCGCGCGCGTGCTGGTGGCCTCGATTCGCTCGCTGCACGAGGCGCGCATCGGCCGGGTGCTGGCCGGCCGCGAGCTTGGGCTGGTCATCTACGACGAGTGTCATCACGCGGTCGCCGACGCCAACCGGGCGGTGCTCGAGCGGATCGGCGCCTTCGAAGCGGACTGGCGCGGGACGCTGGTCGGCTTCACGGCGACCACCCGCCGCGCCGATGGTCGCGCGCTCGGCGAGGTGTTCGAGGAGATCGTCGCCGAGCGCACCGTCGAGCAGATGATCACCGACGGCTACCTGCGACCGCTGCGGGGGCTGCGGATCGAGACCAAGGTCTCGCTCGAGGGCGTCGCGGCCGTGGGCGAGGACTTCGACGAGCAGGCGCTCGAGCAGGCCGTCGACATCGAGACCCGCAATCAGCTGGTCGCGCGCAGCATCACCGAGCTGTGTCGGGATCGTCGAACCATCGCCTTTTGTGCAGGCGTTCGCCACGCGGAGCACCTGTGCGGCGCGCTCAATCGCATGGGCGTGCGCGCGGCGATCGTGCACGGCGAGATGCCCAAGCCGGCCCGCGAGCGCACGCTCGCGGGATTTCGAGACGGACAATTTCAGGTCATCACAAATGTCGGTGTGTTGACCGAGGGCTTTGATGATCCGGGCGTCAGCGCGGTCGCCATGGTCCGGCCGCTGCGCTCGGAGTCGCTGTATTTGCAATGTGTGGGTCGCGGCATGCGGCTCGACCCGAGCGCGCGCGACTGCCTGGTGCTGGACTTCGTCGATCTGTCCTCGCTCGAGATCATCACCACGGCCACGCTCGCCGCCGGCAAGCAGCCGACCCCGCCCGAGCGCGAGGCCGCGGGCGAGCGCCCGGCCTACCTGCCGGCCCCCGAGGACGACCGCGACGAGGCGCCCGCGACCCTCGAAGAGATCACCCAGAGGCTACGTGAATTCGACCCGCTGACGATGGTCCAGAGTGACGAGGCCGCCGCGATCTCGGTCAACGCGTGGCTGTCGCTGGGCGCCCGCGGCATGATGCTGCACTTTTTGGATCATCACGCGCAGCTGTGTCACTTCGAGCTGCGCCCCGCGTCCCGCAGCGGCGTCGAGATCTGGCGCGACGATCGACGGATCACCCGCTGCAGCAGCATGTCCGCCGCGATCGAGGCCGTCGACTACGAGCTGCCCAAGCACGGTGACCCCAGCAGCGCGCGGGCCGACGCGGCGTGGCGAAGGCACCCGATCACCGCGCCGCTGAAGCGGGCGCTGGCCGAGCTTCGGCCGCCACGGCGCGCGCAGACTGTCGGGGACGCGATCGCCCACCTGGCCCTGGATCTTGGCCTGCGCCCGGCCGCGAACCGGCCTCCTAAACCTCTTCGGGCACGGTGACCGGCTCGAGCACCCAGATGTCCCACTCGCCGGCGCGCCAGCTCGCGTAGCGGACCGCGTTGCGTGCACGAAAGTCAAAGGGGTCGATCGTCAGTCGCTTGTAGGGATCACACAGCGTCACGCCCGAGAACGGCTGCGCCAAATTCTTGGGCAGGTAGCGCTCGCTGAACAAGAACAGCTCGTCGCCGTAGACCAGCTCGGTCCCGACGTTGCGGTCGTTGACGATCCACGGGATCCAGCGGCTGGGCTTGCCACCCTTGTACAGATAGATCTTCTGGGCGCCCGCGGTCTCGGGCAGCGCGAGCGAGTAGCCGGCCATGCTCTTGCCAGCCAGGGTGTTGCCCGTGGCCTCGAACACGACCTCGGAGCCGGCGTGGACCGCCCCCTTGCCGCCGGTCAGCTTGAACTTGATCGCGTGATCGGGGTTGCTGGAGATGGTTGGATACCACCACTTCATGCTGCTGACCGGATCGGCGATATACGCGACCTCGGTGGGGGGCCGGTCCGCCCATTTGTTGCCAACGTAGCGGAGCCGAAAGGTCTGACCGTACTGCAACGGCTTGGCGGTCTCGAGCAGCTTCTTGCGGTTCTCGTCGAAGTGAGCGAGCCCGGTCGCGACTTTGCGCCGTTCGGTCTCTTCCTCGCCCTCGCTCATCAGCGCGCCATCAAAGGTTGGCGCGTTGGCGACACGATCGCCGAGCTTCCACGTGTCCTCTGGGATCGCCAGCCACTTGAGCACGGTCGAGATCACCGATGTGTGATCCAAGGGGACGGCCGTTGGCGAGCGAAAGATCGTCTGAGGCTTGATGTACTTGGAGATCAGCAGGGTCGGGACCCGGACCCCGAAGTTGTCGAATCCGTAGCCGAATTCCTCGCTCAACGGGGGCTTCTTCTCTTTAGGCTTCTTGTAGCCCGGGGGCAGGTTGCCCGCGCGGTCCGGTGGGGTCGCCGCCCACGGCGGAAAGTGATCGTAGGTGCCGCCATTTTCGTCGAAGGTGATGATCAGCAAGGTCGTGTCGGCCTTGGGCCCGTTGATCACGGCGTCGTAGATCTCCTTGACGAAGAACTCGCCGCAGAACATGTCCTGGACCGGGTGAAACTCGTTGCCGACCGCACGATCCAGGGGCGAGACGGCGTCCCACTTCTTGCCGCCGCCCCAGGTTGGCTCGATATAGGAGACGCGGGGCAGGGTGCCGCCCTTGGCGTCGGCGTAGAACTCATCGAGGGACGTGACCTTGGGGTCGTCCTTGAATTGCGGAAACATGTTCATGAAGTAGTAGTGGTTTTTCCACTCTTTCCATGTTTCTTGGTAGCGAAGCGCGGGCGGGTAGGGGACGGAGTAGTAGTATTTCCAGTCGTGCCCGTTGTCGTTGAGAACGTCGAACAGCGAGCGGCGAAACGGGATGCCGTTGGCGTCGTCGCCGTCGGGCATCTTGTCGGAGGCGTAGCCGTACTTGATCGCCGGGCGCCAGTCGTTCTTGCAGATGCCCGCCGCGTGGCCGCAGGCCCAGAACGCGCGGTTGGTGTTGGTCTGGCTGGGGACCGAGCAAAACCATAGATCCGAGACGGCGTAGTTGCGCGCCAGCCCGCTCATGACCGGGAGCTGCTCGGGCGTATACATCTCCATGATCTCGTCGACCATCGCGTTGGTCAGGATCGTGTCGGCCTCCCCGCGGTGGTGACGAATGCCGTCACAGAAATTCTGGGCCCAGCCGTCCATGGGTGGCTTTTTATAGGCGTCGCCGCTCTTGACGGCGGCCTCGCGCTTGGCCTTGTCCTCCATGTCGTGCGGGTTGGTGATCGCCGCGCCGTACATGTCCTGGAAGATGTGGATGAAGTCCTCGTGGGGATTGGTCGTGGGAATGTTGGAGGCCCGCGCCCCTTTGCGCATCTTGGCCACGCCCTTGATGTTGTGCGGCACGTCGACCTTGGTGAGCTTGGTCAAGCCGTACTTGGTCTTCTTGGTCTCCTTGGTCGTGTAGTTGTAGTCGTAGGGGCAGCTCGGGCTCATGCCCTCGAGGCCCTCGAACAGGCGCAGGCTCTGGTGCTGACCCTTGGCTTCAGAGGGGGGCGGGTAGCTGTGCTGGGGCTTGGTCGCGCCCTCGTAGAGGAAGCCCATGAAGTGGTCGAAGCCGCGGTTCTCGAGCATCAGACACACGACATGCTCGATCAGGTGACCGTTCATGTAGAAGGGCGGCGGCTCGGAGATCAGCACATACTCGATCGGCGCGTCCGCGCTGCCCGGTGGCACGGCCGCGTTGGCGAGGTCCAGATCATTGCGCAGCTTCTTACCGCTGTCGTAGTGCGCGGCGGGAAAGGTCCAATTGTCGGGTCGGCGCACGGGGATCCACACCCCGGTTGGCAGGCAAAAGCCGACGCGCTGGGTGTCCTTGGCTTGTTCGGGATCGGCAAGGAATACCGTGGGCGAACCCGCGGCCGTGTCCTTGTCCCACGCAATGTAGCGCTTGTCCTTGGCGTCGGGGAATTGCGGCGTCGCGCCCTTGCAGCGAAACGGGATCCGCACGCCGGCCTCGCCGTCGCCGTCGTCGACCACGCTGCCGTCTGCTTGAATCGTGGCTGCGACCTTCTCCGGCCCGCCGTCGAGCAGCAGCTCGATCTTGGTGCCGGCTGGAAACGGCCGGCGCTTGCCCGGACCCGACTGGGCCTCGAGATCCTCGTAGCCGTCGGTGGCGCCGTCGGCCTCGACGAGCAGCGCGAGGTGGAGACGCCGCGGCTCGCGGGGCGCAAACGTGAGGGTGACCGTTTGATCCACGCCAGGATCCATGTTGACCCCCGACTGTGACGCGCTCGCTTCGGTGAACTCCTCGGGGGGGCGGACCTTGGCGTCGAGCTTGACCACGATCCGCTCGGCGAATTTGGTTGTCAGGCTGGTCATCCACCGCTTGCCGTCATAGCTGACCGGGCGGGTGAATTGCTCACCACCCAGGCTGAAGGTCACGCTGCCGCCCTGGGCCGCGTGCCACTCGTCGTTGTCCGACGCGAGCACGACCGTGAGCTTGGCGGGCTTGGCCATCTTGCACTGCGCGATGCTGCTGAGCTGGATCGGCTCGGCGTTGTCCTCTTCGAGGGCCTTGTGGATCTGCGCCAGCGCTTCTTTGCGGGTCTGGGCGTCTTGCTCGACGGGCCTGGACTCGCCCTTGCCGAGCTTGGCCGGCGGATGCTCCCACCACTCGCCGACGACCGGGGGCGCGGGCGCGACCAGGGGCACCAGCGCCAGCAGCATCGCGATTCGCATCTCCTCCGAGCTGTGGCTCGTCACGCCGCCGAGCTGGTCCGCGCCTGGCTTGGCGCCCAGGCTCATGATCAGCCGGGCAAATTGGATCACGAAGGCGCCACAGTTGTAGCCGTCATCTTGGCGGACGACGGCGGCCTCGTTGGCGATGACGAAGCCGCGCGACAAGAACCCGCGCGCCTGCAGCTTGGTGACCATCATCGCGGCCGCGCCCGTGTTGGCCGGCTGCAGCGAGTCGTAGTGGACGAACTCGCAGTGGGCCGAGTCGGCGCCCTTGTAGAAAGCGAGCAAGCTCCAGTGGGTGTCGCCCGTGTTGACGGGAAACAGGATCACTGTCGCGCCGCGGGTGAGCGCGGGCGCGGTGTCCAACACTGGCTTGGGGTTGTCGCCCCCGGCCCAGCCGATCGCCGCGCCCAGGCCCGCGTCGAAGGCGTCGTCGCCCCCTTCCATCCCGGCCTTGACCAGCGCCGGGCGAATCCACAGCACATTGTGGTGCAGATCAGTCAGCGCCGGGCCGGAGGCGGTGCACTCTTCGACGCCGTAGTTGATGAGCGCGTCCGTTAACCAGCTGTGGTCGGTGCACAAGACATCGAGGTCGGCGCGGCTGAGTACCTGACTCTTGCCGGGCGCGAGATCGGTACCTCGAATGTCGGCATCACTGGCGGCGATCGTCGTGAAACGCATCTGCGAGGCTTGGCGATCATCGTGGTGGCGGGCAGACTATCACGGGGACGCCCAATATTGGGGCCGCTCGAGGCCTCTCGCATGCTATGGTCGAGCGCGCGAGGCCGCCCTCAACATGCTCGATACCCTGCAGTTCGAGGGCCCGTTCGCCCGCTTTACCCTCCGCGCGTGGGGGACCGAAGCACGCGAGCAGCAGCAGGGGTACGAGCCCGGCCACCGGCCCGGCCCGCAGCGCGTTCGATGTGACGACGAGCACGACGCGCTGGCGCTGCTGCGCGGGGCGACCGAGCCCGACATGCTGCGGCGACTACGTGCATTCTTGGTCGAGCAAGGCGCGGACCCAGGCTCGCTGGCTGGCGATCCGCTCAACCTGCTGGGCGTGGTCGCGCGTCGGATCGTCAGCGGAGCGCTGGTGCTCGAGCGCGAGCCGGTCGTGCTCATGAGCAGCGAGCCGATCGAGCTCGCCGCGCCCCCTCCCTTCGAGCCGCTCGCCAACGAGATCGTCGAGGTCCCCGGCTTGCACGCCAGGGCCCTGGCCGAGAGCGAGCTGGCCGCGCAGCGCTCCACGCTCGAGTGTCAGGCCATGCAGGCGCAGACTCTAAAGGTCGCCGCGGAAGCGGGCGTGCCGTTTTGCGAGGTCTGTGCCGGGGCCCACGCGCCCAAGCTCGCGGGCGAGTCGACCGGGCCGGATCTAGCGACCCAGGCCAAACAGGCGAAGACCCTCGAGCAGGCTGCGGACTCGGGCGTGCCGTTTTGCGAGGCCTGTGCGAACTGCGAGGGCCCACCAAACCCGGGCGCGCCCGTGGCCAGCAAGACCGAGCCGCTCGCGACCGGGCTCGGGCGGCAGGCGAGTCAGGCCAAGACTCTGGCGGCCGCGTCCAGCAAGGGCACGCCCTTTTGTGAACACTGCACCTGCTGAGAACCCCAGGCCAACACCTCATGTCCTCGCCTCCAGACTTGTCCCGCCTGTCCGCGCACCTGACCGCCAACGGCATCGATCTCTACGCGGTCCTCGATGGGGCCCGTGACGAAGCCATTCACGCGTTGACCAAGGACGTGGGGTTGCCGTGGATGTACTTCGAAGATGGAATCGTCGAGGCCAGCTATCAGATCTGTGCCCCGCGCGTGATCGGGCTGGGCCGCAAGCCCTCGGCCGCGCTCGAGCGCTTGTTGCAAGCGGGCTGGGGGCGGGACTGGGGCATCTTCGTCCACGCCACGGTCGACTTTGGCCAGCTGCGCCGACACCTGCGCACGCTGTCGCACGCGAAGCTACCCAGCGGTCGCATCGCACAGTTTCGATTCTATGATCCGCGCGTGCTTCGTGCGTATCTACCAACCTGCTTCGCCGCCGAGCTCGCGCAGGTGTTCGGGCCGATCACGCAATTCACGATGGCGGGCGCGGACCCAAGCTCCGCGTGGGCCTACCGCCTCGAAGACGGAGCGCTGTGTGTGGACGAGCTTGGCCTCGTCCAACAAGACGCAACGCTTGCCGAAGCGCCAGAGCGCCAATCCGTTTGAAGTCACGACCTCAGGCCGATCTGGGCCGCTCGCAGCATGCCGGTCCGCGCAAAACTGAGTAGACTGCCGGCGCATGCAAGGCGATCGCCAGCGCCAGATCACGCGCACCCACTGGCTGGGCGTCGGCGGCAACGCGCTGCTGGCCGTGCTCAAGCTGGGCGTTGGCGGGCTCGCAGGCTCACGGGCGCTGATCGCCGATGGCGTGCACTCGAGCAGCGACGTGGCCATGAACCTCGGCGCGTGGCTCGGCTGGCGCTGGTCTGCGAAGCCGCGCGACCGCGATCACCACTACGGCCACGGCAACGGCGAGGCGCTGACCGCCGTCGGGATCGGGCTGATCGTCGTCGCGGCCGGGGTGGGGCTTGGGTGGATGGCCCTGCGCGGGCGCAGCAGCGTCGGTCCAGATGCACTCGGCGTCGCGGCGGTGAGCGTCGAGCTGCTGAGCATGGTGCTCAAGTTTGGTCTCGCGCGGGTGACCGCCTCGCGCGGGCGCGAGCTCGACAGCCCGATCCTGGTCGCGCTGTCACGCGACAACCTGGCGGACGTGCTGACCAGCGGGCTCGTGTTGTTGGCGATCACCGGCGCGATCTTTGGCCTGCGCTGGCTCGAGCCCCTCGCCGCTGGGGTCGTCGGTGCGGTCATCGTGTGGCACGGATTGATCAGCGCCTACGAGGGGCTGGGCGTGCTCATGGATCGCGCGCCCGATCACGCGCTGACAGCCCAGATCGTCGAGACCGCCGCGGGCGTGCCCGGGGTGTGCAGCGTTGACGACGTGCGCGTGCATCCGCTGGGGACCCATCTGCGCGCGGACCTCGAAGTTGGCATCGACGGCACGATCACGGTCGCGCAGGGCCACGAGATCGCCCACGCGGTCGAGCGGGCGGTCACGCGCACCTGCGCGCGCGTCGAAGAGGTCGCCGTCCACGTCAACCCCGCTTCTCACTCCAACGCCGCCCCTGGCTCCGATCCAAGCGTTCGCGCATGATTTACGCGTCTGCGCACGAGCGCGTCTGTTGAGTCGCTGCGCCTGCGTGCGCCATGCTGCGGGCATGAAGGCCCGCGACATCATGGTCAAAGCGCTGACCGTGACCCCAAACCACTCGGTGCGCGCTCTGGTCGACCTGCTCTTGCAAGAGCGCAGCGACGGCGCGTGTGTGATCCAGGACGATCGCCTGGTCGGCGTGGTCACGACCATGGATCTGGTGTTTCAAGAGAAGCGCGTGCACTTGCCCTCGATCCTCACGATCATGGATTTTGCGATCCCGCTCGAGCCCCCGGGCCGGCTCCGCGAGGAGCTCGATAAGATATCGGGCATTTGCGTGGACGAGATCATGAGCGAAGAGCCGATCGTCGTCGCGCCGACCGTGCCGATGTCCGATGTCGCCACGCTGATGGTCGAGCAGCACTTGACCTTGGTGCCCGTTGTCGAAGCTGGGCGGGTGCTGGGTGTGGTTACCAAAGAAGCGCTGCTGCGGGCGGCGTTCAAGACCAAGAGTTGAGCTGATCTAACAGCCCTCATTCGCAAGGCAACCCGTGAGAACACTCGCGGATCAACCACATGATCAGCACGGGGTCGATACCTGTTCGTGCGGGGTTGATGGGGTTTGTTGATACTCGCGCGCTGCAGCTTGAGACGTGGCGCGGGTTGCGAGACCATCCGGTCGTGAACATGCGACTGACTCTCTCGCGGCTCTCCTTGGCGCTCCCGCTAGCGTTGCTTGCATCCTGCGGGGGTGAGGAGCTCGTTACCGGGGGAGAGACGTCGAGCGAGGGCACCGGCGACGGGGACGGCGATCTTGGCGACGGAGACGGAGACGGCGACGGCGACGGCGATCCTGGAGACGGAGACGGCGACGGAGATGGAGATGGAGACGGAGACGGCGACGGCGACGGAGACGGCGAGCCCCACGAGACCGACTGGAGCCTGTGCACGGTCGAGATCACCTGCGACAAGCCGCTGGTCGACGACCCCAAGCGGTCGTGCGACCTGTTGGTGATGGAGGGCGACGGCTACGTGGCCTACGACGGCGCGGCCGGGATCGAGGTGCGCGGGCGCTCGTCGCAGGGGTGGCCAAAGCACCAGTATGACGTGGAGCTGTGGTCCGCCCCCAACGTCGAGCTCGTCGCACCTGGGGCGTCTTGGAAATACAACGACTCGGGCAGCTCGGGCGGCAACAGCTGGAATCAGCCCCAGTTCAACGACGCTGAGTGGAGCGAAGGTCCGGCCCCGCTTGGATACGGCATCCTTGGGCCGGAGTGGCAAAACGGTTGGGCGGCGTCGGGTCAGGTCGCGAATGAGACGATCATTGGCTACGGGCCCAACGCGGGCAACAAGTACAGGACCTCGTGGTTCCGGCATAGCTTCGAGGTTGCTAGCGTCGCGGCATTGGACCCAACCTATCTGCAGCTTCGCGTCGACGACGGGGCCGTCGTCTATCTCAACGGCACCGAGATCGCGCGGATCAACCTTCCGACCGGCGCGATCGGCAATGACACACTCGCCCTAGATGCCCTCAGCGGCCTCGATGAGGTCGAATTCCGTAAATTTCCAGTCGACAGCGAGCTGTTGGTCGACGGCACGAACGTCATCGCGGTCGAGGTGCACCAGGGCAGCTCCGGGTCCTCGGATCTCGTCATGGACTTGGCGCTCTCGACCAAGCCGCCGGCCAACCCGGTCAATTTCTACGAGTTTGGCGCGGAGGAGGACTGGGTGCTCAATGGCATGTACTTCGACCTCTCCTTGTATCGCAACAAGTTGATGTACGACATGTTCGCGGCGTTTGACCCGGTGCTCAACTACGCCGCGCAAACCCACTACTGCGAGGTCACGCTCAACGACGACTGGGTCGGGATCTATACCCTTGGCGAGAAGGTCAAGCGTGACGATGATCGCATTGACATCCCCGCCGACGACGGGCTCGGCGGTTCGTTCATCTTCAAGAGCGACGTCACCCAGGCCTGGGTGACGACGCACGGCGTTGGCTGGCAGCTGCTGTACCCACAGCTCGACAATATCTCTCCGTCCAGCGAGTCGGCGATCATGAACTACATGGGCGGCTTCTCCGACGCGACCTACGGGAACGGCAGCGTGTGGGACTACGTCGAGATGTCGACGCTCGTCGACTTCGTCCTCGTTCAGGAGTTCACGCGCAACGGCGACGCCTACTCGTCGAGCATCCACATCTACAAGGGGCCGGGTGGCAAGATCAATTTCGTGCCTTGGGACTTCGACATCGGCCTTGGCGGCTCTTGCAGTGGGACCGACTCGTGGATCCAACGGGGCAACGGCCACTGGCTCAACATCATCGCTAGCGATCCGGTCTTTCAGCAGGCGCTCAGCGCCCGCTGGTTTGAGCTGCGTGAGACAGTGCTGTCACAAGAGGCGATCAATGAGCAGCTCGCTGGCTACAGCGAGACGATGACGGCCGAGAAGATCGCCGAGAACTTCGTGCGCTGGCCGATGGACCAGATCATTGGCGGCGACGATTGGGTCCTGACGTTCCGCGAGCAGTGTCCGGTGGGCACGTGGGACGAGGAGCACATGACCGTGCAAGAGTGGATCACGGCGCGTCTGCTGTGGATGGACCTCAACATCGACTCGTTCAACTGAATTCGGATCCGCGCGCGTTCAGGGGCGGCCAATCGGAGTACATCCGCCCTTGGACGGGCCCAGGCGGGCGCAATGGGCCATCTAGTTGGCGGTGTTGTCGCGCCGCATGGACGAACCCTGAGGGCTCTGTCCGGTCGCAAGGTCACTTCCCCGCGAGCATCCATTCGAGGGCGTCACGCAGCCGTTGGTTCGCGTCGGCGCCCTCGATGATCTGGCCGTGCGACATGATCACGCGCGAGAATTCGAGCGCGAGCATGCGCTCGCAGCAACGGCCCGCGGCGGCGCGATCTTTGGTGATGCGCCGCCACAGCTTGCTCTGGGTCGTGCGCTGCCACGCACCGACCATGCGCAGCACCAGCTTGGTCAGCGCCCCTGTGGCCTCGTGCATGTTGAACGCGAGGTCACATAGAACCAGCGTCCCGCTTGGGCGGTGCAGGAACACGAACTCGCTCAGCGCGGGGGCGCCCGCGATCTCGACCACGTCGATCGCATCCGGCCAATGGCCCTGGCCATCCACGAGGTCCACATCAATGCGTAGGTCCGAACGCTTGGCGCGGAGGCCGACCGGGGCGTAGACCTTGGCGTCTGGCCAGCGCGCGCTGGCGGGGCCCATGTGGAGGTGGTGAAAGCAATTGGGCGCGACGAGGTGCCGGACCGGACCGAGCTCGTTGATCTGGGCTGCGAGCGCGTCGTCCATTGCGATTGGCGAGTGAACCCAGAGCCCGTCGGCGAGCCGCACGATCGTCATGCGCGCGGGAAACTGCACCCCGGGCCCGAGAGGCTGGAGCGCGTCCACACACCACAGCTCGTCATCGAGTTGGTTCAGCATGGTAGCGATAGTCAAGTACACCTGACGAGTTTGTCAAGCATGCTTGACTAAAATTGTGGATCAGCGAAAACTGGCAACAGCGTGGCCAGGACCAGCAAAAAACGCGGTAAGCCGAGCGAGCCCGATCCAGCGTTCGTCGAGCGGCTCGAGCGGGCCAAGGCCGCGAGCGTGGCCCAGCTGCTGTTCAAGTGCGCGCGCCTTCTCAATGAGCAGGCGCTCGCGCGGCTCGATCAGCCCCCGGGCGCGCCGCGGATCCGACCGGCCCACACCAGCGTGTTTCCCCACCTGGATCTCGCCGGCACCCGCTTGACGGAGCTGGCCCGGCGGTTGGGCATCAGCAAGCAGGCGGTCGGGCAGCTCGTCGACGAGCTCGAGCAGATGCAGGTGCTCGAGCGCGTGCCCGACCCCAGCGATGGGCGGGCCAAGCTGATTCGCTTCGCCAAACATTCCGGTGCGTCGCTGCTCGATGGTCTGGCGCACCTCGGCAGGTTCGAGGATGAGCTTGGCGAGGAGATCGGGGCGCAGCGGATGGCCGCCCTGCACGACGGGCTCGGTGCATTGTTGGCGGCGCTCGAGGGCCGCGGGCCTTCGTAGGCGTTGGCGAGCTCGTGGGTCCCGCAGCATGCGGCGCGGTAGCTCGCGGCTGTCCCTGGGGCGGTGGGCAGTCCGCGAAGGTTGGCGGCCCCGTGGGCCCATGTGCGGTCTCGCTCCTCTCATCGTGCCCGTTGGGCAGCGTCGAGTGGCTC
This sequence comes from Enhygromyxa salina, assembly GCF_000737335.2. Classification (GTDB taxonomy): domain Bacteria; phylum Myxococcota_A; class Polyangia; order Nannocystales; family Nannocystaceae; genus Plesiocystis; species Plesiocystis salina_C. The sequence continues at coordinate 15,887 of NZ_JMCC02000053.1, forward strand.
ACCCGCAGCCCGGCGCGCGGCGCCTGGAAGTCCTTCATGCCTTCGCGCAGACAGTCAAAAACCCAGCTCGCCGATGAGGACGAAGTCCCGCCCAATGGTCAAACCGGCGCGCAAATCTTGGCTGGGGTGCCAGAGTCGTTTCATACCTCCCTCCACTGAAACTTCGCGACTTCGGGAATTGAGGTCGTTGGTGGCCAGGTGGTGAATCCCAACTACTGCTGTTCCCAGTCTGTGTTTGGTAGGGCTGGAGGCATTGGTTTGGCCGATTTGCTCGGCGTGCTCGAGGAGCTCGGGAGCGAGCGAGCGAGCGATCGCTAGCCCAGGTGCGAGGCCAGACCCGGCCCGCCGGTAGGCGCGGCAAGGCTCGCAGTGTGCGAACGATGTCGTCACCGGAGCAACACGATGTCCGCTGACCAAGAACACGAAGGTCATCCCCACGACGCGATCGCAGGCGTGCCAGTCCGGCTCGAGGCCGCGGAGCTGCGCGAGCTCTCGCGCCTGCAACCCGCCCGCGCGCTGCTGGCCACGGCGCTCGAGTGGCTGGGAATCGCGGCGGCGGTGGCCTTGGTCTCGTGGCGACCCGGGGTCGTGGTCTACCTGCTCGCGGTCGTGTTCATTGGCGCCCGGCAGCACGCGCTCACGGTCCTCGGTCACGACGCCAGCCACCATCGCTACTTGAACCACAAGCTCGGCAATGATCTGGTCGCCTCGGTGTTCTTGATGTGGCCGATGTTCGTCTCGGTCTGGGGCTTTCGCAGCTTTCACGGGGATCATCACAAGTACCTGGGGGGCGTGCGCGACGGAAACCGGCTGCTGTGGCGGACCCACACCGGCCGCGGGGAGCTGAGGCCCGAGTGGGTCTACCCAAAGACGCGTGGGGAGCTGGTCCGGGAGCTGGCGCGCCGCGCCGCGTTTGCGACCGGCCTGCGCTGGATCGTGCGCGGGTTGATCGGCAGCTTGATGTTGCGCGAGCCTGGGCCATGGCGAGTCGCGCGGCTTGGCTGCTACGCCGCTGCGATCGCGGTGCTGAGCGTGGGCGGCTGGTGGTTGGAGTACGTTGGGTTGTGGCTGGTGCCGATGTGTACCTGGCACGTGACGATTCAGTACATGCGCCTGATCGCCGAGCACAGCGCGGTCCACAGCGACGATCCGGCGTACCAAGCCACGCGCACGACGATCCCGACGCGGCTCGAGGCGCTGCTGATCCTGCCGCGAAACATCGGCTACCACATCGAGCACCACTGGTACCCGAGCGTGCCGTTCTACAAGCTGCCCGCGCTGCACGCCCGGCTCATGCGAGAGCCCGGGTTTCGTCGCAACGCGGACATCTCGACCTCGATCCTGCGGTCGATGATCCTCGTCACCAAGCGATGATGCCGATCGCGGTGACCACGCGTGACCGCGCGGGCCAGACGATCAAACGCACACTGCGGTTGAGCGATCGTTGCCACGGTTCACGGGGATCGCGTATCTCGGCGCGAGCGCGATCCGGGAACGCGGTAGATCGCCAGTCGAGCCCGATCGAGCGCCAACGAGAGCCGTGATCTCGCGCTGTTGTCGGGGCCCGCGGCCAAGAGTAGGGTGCGCGCCACGAGCTCCCCATGCGTTTTGACAATGTCTCGATCTGCAGCGTCGCGCACGTTGACGCGCCGGACCGGGTGACCTCGGCCGAGCTCGAGCGGCGCCTCGCGGGCACGATGAAGCGGCTGCACGTACCCCCCGGGTTGCTCGAGGGGCTCACGGGGATCACGGCCCGACGCATGTGGCCCGAGGGCACGCAGCCCTCTGACGCGGCGACCCTCGCGGGCAGGCGGGCGCTCGCGGCCGCCCACGTGGATCCGCAGCGGGTCGGCATCCTGATCAACACCTCGGTGTGCCGTGACTACGTCGAGCCTTCGACCGCGTGCTTGGTCCACGCCAAGCTCGGGCTTTCGCCCGCCTGCATCAACTTCGACGTGGGCAACGCGTGCTTGGGGTTCCTCAATGGCATGGAGATCGTCGGCAACATGATCGAGCGCGGCCAGCTCGACTACGGGCTGGTGGTCGACGGCGAGAGCAGCCGCTATGTGGTGGATCAGACCATCGCGCGCCTAACTGGCGAGGCCACCGATCAGCCCAGCTTTTGGGCCAACTTCGCCACGCTCACGCTCGGCTCGGCTGGCGTGGCGATGGTCTTGACCCGCGCTGATCTGGCGCCGAGCGGGCATCGCTTCTTGGGCGGCGTGACCGTGGCCGCGACCCAGCACAGCGATCTGTGTCGCGGGCAGATCGATCGGATGGAGACCCACTCGGGCGATCTGCTCAACTCGGGCCTCGAGCTGGCCCAGCAAACTTGGGCGGCGGCGCAGCGCGAGCTGGGCTGGAACCCGGGCGCCCTCGACGAGTACGTGATCCACCAGGTCAGCAAGGTCCACACCGACAAATTTCGCGCGGCCTTCGAGATCGAGCCGCAGCGGCTGCTCGCAACCTACCCCGAGTACGGCAACGTCGGGCCCGCTGGGGTCCCGCTGGTGCTGTCAAAGGCGGCCGAGCTCGGGCGCCTGCACACCGGGGATCGGATCGCGCTGATGGGGATCGGCTCGGGGCTCAACTGCGCGATGGCGGAGGTGGTGTGGTGAGCGTGCGGGTCTCGACGCGGCTGTATCCCTTCGCCGAGCACTGGTTCGAGCTCGAGCCAGGCGTGCGCATGCACTACGTCGACGAGGGTCCACGCGAGGGCCCCGTGGTCTTGATGCTGCACGGCAACCCGACCTGGTCGTTCTACTGGCGCCGGCTGATCAAGGCGCTGTCGCCAACCCACCGGGTCATCGCGCCGGATCACATTGGCTGCGGCAAGTCGGACAAGCCCGACGACGCGCGCTACCCCTACCGGCTCGCCCGGCGGATCGACGACATCGAGCGCTTGGTCGATCACCTCGAGCTCGGTAGCGCGGGCGACCTGACCCTCATGGTCCACGACTGGGGCGGGATGATCGGCATGGGTTGGGCCCACCGCCACCCCGCGTTGGTCTCGCGTCTGGTCCTGCTCAATACGGCGGCGTTCGGGCTGCCTTCGACCAAGCGGATGCCGGCCTCGCTGTGGCTGGCCCGCAACACCGGGCTTGGCACTGTGCTGGTTCGGGGCTTCAACGCGTTCTCGCGCGGGGCGACGCGGTTTTGCGTGACCCGGCGGCCGCTCCCAGCCGAGGTCAGCGAGGGCCTGTGCGCCCCCTACGACAGCTGGGACAACCGCCGCGCGGTGCTTCGCTTCGTGCAAGACATCCCGCTGCAGCCGGGTGATCCAGGCTTCGAGATCATCACGGAGGTCGGCGAGGCGCTCGGGCAATTCGACGATCGGCCGGTCTTGATCTGCTGGGGCGAGCGCGACTTCGTGTTCGACGATCACTTCTTGCGCGAGTGGGAGCGCAAGCTGCCGGGCGCGCAGGTCCACCGCTTCGCCGACTCGGGCCACTATGTGCTCGAGGACGCCGGTGAAGAGATCGAGGGGTTGGTCACCGCGTTCTTGGGTGTCCAGGCAGGAGCGCCAACGTGAGCAGCAGCGCGCCCGCGACCGTCGCGGACATGCTCCCGCGGATGGCCGCGTCGCAGCCAGACGCAACCGCGATCTACTTCCCGACCAAGCGCCGCGACGCCCAGGGCTTGCTCGAGTATCAGCAGGTCTCGTACCGCGAGCTCAACGAGCGCAGCGATCAGATCGCCGCGGGTCTGCACGCGGTCGGCATCGCGCGCGGTGATCGGGCCGCGCTCATGGTCAAGCCCAGCCCCGAGCTGTTCGCGCTGACCTTCGCCATGTTCAAGGCCGGCGTCGTGCCCGTGATGATCGATCCGGGCTTGGGCATTCGCGGCCTCGCAACCTGCCTGGCCAACGCCAAGCCCAGCGCGTTCATTGGGATCCCGCTCGCCCACGCCGCCCGGATCGCGCTGGGGTGGGGCCGCGCGACCGTCAATCGGTGGATCTGGGTGGGTGGTTGGGTTGGCGGTTGGTTCAGCGGCGTGGGCTCGGGTGGGCACACGCTCGCGCAGGTCGAGGCGCTTGGGGCCGCGCGCCTGCGAGCCGGGCAGCCGCTGGGCTCGACCGGGCCCGACGAGATCGCGGCGGTGCTGTTCACCAGCGGCAGCACCGGGCCGGCCAAGGGCGTGGTCTATCGCCATCGCACCTTCAGCGCCCAGGTCGAGTCGATCCGCTCGATGTTTGGGATCGAGCCGGGCGAGATTGATCTGCCCACGTTTCCGCTGTTTGCGTTGTTTGATCCCGCGCTGGGCATGACGACCGTGCTGCCAGACATGGACGCGTCCAAGCCGGCGCGCGTGGATCCGCGGGCGATCATCGAGCCGATTCAGCGCTTTGGCGTGACGACGATGTTTGGCTCGCCCGCGCTGCTCAACACCGTGGGCCGCCACGGCGAGGCCGCGGGCGTGCAGCTGCCCAGCCTGCGCCGGGTGATCGCCGCCGGGGCGCCGCTGCCCGCCCAGACGATCGCGCGCTGGCACACCATGTTGGGGCCGTCAGCGGATCTGTTTCCACCCTACGGCGCGACCGAGTCGCTGCCGGTCGCGTGCATGCCCTGTCGCGAGATCCTCTCCAACACCTGGGCCTGGACCGAGCAGGGCGCGGGCGTGTGCGTGGGCGCGCCGGTTCCGGCGATCGAGGTCAGGATCATCCAGATCACCGACGATCCGATCCCAAGCTGGGACGAGCAGCTGGTCCTGCCCGACGGTGAAGTTGGCGAGATCGCCGTGCGCGGTCCGATGGTGACCGAGGCCTACTTCAACGACGCCGCCAACACCGACAAGGCCAAGATCCGCGAGGGCGAGCGGATCTGGCACCGCATGGGCGACGTGGGCTGGCGCGATGAACACGGGCGGATCTGGTTTTGCGGTCGCAAGACCCACCGCGTGGTCACCAGCGACGGCCAGACCATGTTCACCGTCTCGAGCGAGAAGGTGTTCGACGTGCACCCAGACGTGTATCGCAGCGCGCTGGTTGGACCGCGTCAGGGGCCAACCTTGTGCGTCGAGCTCGAGCCTGGCTGCGCGCGCGCGTGGGACACGATCGTGGGCGAGCTGCGCGAGCTCGCCGCGCGCGAGCAAGCCAACGGGTGTGAACCAGGGCGTGGCCTGGGTGGCGTGAGCCTTGGCCAGATCCAACACTACCTGCGCTACGACGCGCGCGGCGGGTTCCCGGTCGACATTCGCCACAACGCGAAGATCGGGCGCGAGCGACTGCGCGCGTGGGCCCAGGAGCAGCTGCCATGACCGTGCTCGTGACGGGCGCGGGCGGGTTCTTGGGCAAGTCGATTGCGCGGGCGCTGCTCGATCGCAACATTGCGACGCGGAGCCTGTGCCGGGGCGAGTATCCGTGGCTGCGCGAGTGGGGGGTCGACGTCCGCCAGGGTGACATCGCGGATCCGCAAGCGGTGGCCAACGCGGTGCAGGGCTGCGAGGCCGTGTTTCACGTCGCCGCGCGCGTCGACATCTGGGGGCCCTACGCGCAGTTCTACGCGACCAACACCCAGGGCACCCTCAACGTGATCGAGGCTTGCCGCGCCCACGGTGTTGGCAAGCTGATCTACACGAGCACGCCCAGCGTCGTGCACGGCGGCGACGCGGTCTCGGGCGTGGACGAGTCGGCGCCGTACCCCGATCACTTCGAAGCGCACTATCCCGCGACCAAGGCCCTGGCGGAGCAGGCCGTGCTCGCCGCCAATTCGCCAACGCTCTCGACCGTGGCGATCCGGCCGCACCTGGTCTGGGGGCCCGGCGACACCTCAATGATGCCGCGGGTGATCGCCAAGGCCCGGGCCGGGCGGGTGCGGATGATCGGCGCGCCCCAGAAGATCGACACGGTCTACATCGACAACGCCGTTGACGCGCACCTCGCTGCGCTCGACCGGCTCGGTCCCGATGCGGCGCTCGCGGGGCGGGCGTACTTCGTGACCCAAGACGAGCCGCTCGAGGGGCCGGCGTTCATCAATGATCTACTGGGCGCGGCCGGGCTGCCGCCTGTCGAGAAGACGGTCTCGGTTGGCGTGGCGCGGGCGGTGGCGACGATCGTCGAGGGCGTGTGGGGGCTGCTTCGGCTCGAGGCCGAGCCGCCGCTGACCCGGTTCGTGGTCAGTCAGCTCTCGACCGCACATTGGTACGACATTTCCGCCGCGCGGCGGGACCTGGGCTACGCGCCCAAGGTCTCTTACGCCGAGGGCATGGAGCGACTCCGAGCATGGGTGCAAAACTATCCTCTCTAGACATGGCTGACGTCGACGTCGCAGCGCTGGGCGCGGACGGCTTTCACGACTTCGAGGCTCACGGGCTCGACGCCAAGGGCTTCGACCTCGACGCATTCGCGCGCGACCTCGACGAACTACAAGAGATGATCCGCGGGACCGCTGGCGAGGCAGATCGTCGGCACTTGCGCAAGATCGAGATCTGGGGCCGGCTAGCAAGCCTGATCGGCTACGCGACGGCGTGGCTGGCACCCAACCCGGTGTCGATCTTTGGGCTCTCGTTTGGTCGCTTCGTGCGCTGGACCGGCGTCGCGCACCCGGTCTGTCATCGTGGCTATGATCGCGTGGAGGGCATCCGGCCCAGTCGGCGTGGCTCGGTGTTTGCTCGCGGGTGGCGGCGCGCGATCGACTGGCTCGACTGGATCGATCCAAGCGCGTGGCACGAGGAGCACAACCTTCAGCATCACTATCGGCTCAACGAAGAGGCCGATCCCGATCTGGTCGAGCGCAATCTGGCTTGGGTCCGTGACTCGGGCATGCCCCGGTGGCTGCGGGTGGCCTTGGTCCCGCTGATGGCGGTCAGCTGGAAGTTTGTCTACTACGCGCCAAGCACCCTCGACGCGCTGGCGCGGGCCGAGGCCCGGCGGGCCGGGGTCAAGGGCGGGCCCTCGGTCGAGGACGAGCTGCGCGAGCGGTGGTCGGCCGGCGGGGTGATGAGCTTCACGCCGCGGATGAACGGGCGCTTGTGGCTGCGCGGGTGGGGGCCTTATCTGTTGACTTACTTCTTCTTGGTGCCTGCATTGTTCACGCCGCTCGGGGCTTGGGCGGTGTTTAGCGTGCTGGTGAATTCACTGATCGCGGAGCTGGTGACCAACGCGCATGCGTTTGTGACGATTGTGCCGAATCATGCGGGGGAGGACCTGTATCGGTTCGAGGGGCGGACGCGGAGTCGGGGGGATTTCTACTTGCGGCAGGTGCTGGGGAGCGCGAACTTTCGGACCGGGGGGGATTTGCGGGATTTGATGCATGGGTGGCTGAACTATCAGATTGAGCATCATCTTTGGCCGGATATGACGATGCTGCAGTATCGGCGGGCGCAGCCGTTGGTGCGGGAGATCTGTGAGCGGCATGGGGTTCCTTATGTGCAGGAGTCGGTTTGGCGGCGCTGCTGGATGGCGGTGGAGATCATGGTGGGGGGGGGGTCTATGCGGCGGTTTGGGGGGTGAGGGGTTGGTTTGGTTGTTTGCGGGGGTGTGTGTGCCGACGGGGGCGCGCACGGGCTGCGGATGGTCTCAACCCGGCTACGGTCTACTTCAGTTTCGTGACCCCGCTTCCTCTCGGGTCTTCTCACTGGCCCGACCGCGCTTCTCTTCGTTAATCTCCACGTGCGTAGATACGCCGGGTTGAGACCATCCGCGGCCTTGGTGCGCTCTTCGTTGGCGAGGAGGGGGCTCCGATCTGGGGCGTGAGGGGGCCCGATCTCTGGGAGGGGTTGGGTGTGTGGTTGGGGGGAGAGTGGGGTGCTTTGCGGGGTTCTAAGCGCGTCGCAGCCGAAACAGCGGCAGCTCGGGCCGACAGCAGAATCGGGCGGGGACCAAGCTCGTGCCTGTGCCCTTGCTGACGTAGAGCGGACCGAGTTGGGTGTCGTACCAGCCGGCGACGAAGCGGCCGCTGCCGGGGGGGACGACGGGCGCGAATGGGCCGGCGTTGATCTGGCCGCCGTGGGTGTGGCCGGCGAGGCACAGGTCGAAGCTGCGCTCGCCCGGTGGGGGGTGCTCGTCGACGAACGCGGGGCTGTGGGTCAATAGCAGGGCGATGGCTTCGGCGTGGGGGCGGGGCGAGAGCGGGGCCGGGTGGCCGCCGGTGGAGTCGTCGGTTGCGTAGAGCGACAGGCTGCGGTCGTAGGGGTGCCACTCGTCAACGAGCAGCTGGGCGCTGGCCTTGGCGTAGGTTCGGGCCAACTTTGCGCGGGGGAGGTGACCCCAGTGCTCCCAGTTGCCAAGCGTTGCGACCACGCGCGTGCCGAGCTTGGCGATCTCGGCGCACAGCTCGGCGAGCAGACCGAACTGCGAGCTGTCGTCGATCAGATCACCAGTGAGCACGACCAGCTGTGGCGACGCGCGGCGCAGCTCGGCGAGGAGCTGGGTCTCGAGCTGGCCAAGGGCGGTCAGGTGGGCGTCGGTGATCTGGGCGATCACGAAGCCCTCGAGCGCGGACGGGAGGGAGGGGATCGGGACGTCGTGGCGGGTGACCTGCAACCAGCGTGGCTCGATGCCCAGCGCGTCAACGCCAACGAGCGCGGCGCCGATGCCTGCGGCAGTGAGCAGCTTGCGTCGGCTGAGGTGTCGCCCGAGCTTCATCGTCGAGCTGCTCTTGTAGCAGTCGCGGCGCGACTCCTGACCGCACTACCGATAGCGAGCCGCGCGGCCCCGGGCGCTGGCGCCAACGTCGAGCTGCTCGAGCAGCGAGTGCGGAAGCTTCGCCGCGTCGAGATCGGCAGCGGTGAGCTCGATCAGCCGCTTGCCGGCGGCGCGCTGGCTGGCCACGAGCGCGCCGATCTTTCGATACGCGACCCGAAACGGCACACCCTGGCTGACCAGGTGCTCGGTCAGATCCGTGGCGATCGCGTCGCCGCGCTCGAGCGCGGTGATGCAGCGGTCGGCGAGCAAGTCCAGGTGCTCGAGGCCCAGCGTGACCATCTTCAAGCAGCCCAGCGTGCCGTCGACGCTGGCGAACAAGACCTGTTTGTCTTGCTGAAGGTCGCGGTGATAGCCGGTGCCCAAGCCCTGAAAGGTGCTCATCAACGCGACCAGCTCACCCTGGCGCAGCGCCGCTTGGGCGCGGACGAGCTCGAACAGATCGGGGTTGCGCTTGTGCGGCATCATGGACGAACCACACGCGACGGCGCCGCTGAGGGTCACCAGGCCGTCGGAGCTCAGCTCGACCACGTCGGCGCAGAACCGACCGAGGTGCTGGCCGATCCGGGCGCAGGTGAACGCGAGGGTGAGCGCGTGGTCGCGCGAGCCAACGGCGTCGATCGGGTTGCTGGGCGGGCTGGAAAACCCGAGCTCGCGGGCGGCTACCCATGGATCGATCGGCAGGGTGTTGCCACCGATCGCGCCCGCGCCAAGCGGCGACTCGGCGATCTCGGCCTCGACGACGCCGAGTAGGTGGCGGTCGCGGGCCAGCGGCGCACGCAGGGCCGCGCCAACCCACAGCCGGGCGAGCACGGGGATCGCCACTTGGCGGTGGGTATACGCGGGCATGGGGGTCTCGCCGTGGCGCTCGATCCAGGCGTCGATCCGCGCGTCGAGCAGCTCGAGCGCCTCGAGCAGCTGACCCAGCGCCTCGCGGGTCCACAGCTTGAGGTCTGTAGCGACCTGGTCGTTGCGGCTGCGTCCGGTGTGGAGCTTGTCCGCGAGCTCGCCCACGGTCGCGCGCAGCCACACTTCTACGGCCATGTGCACGTCCTCTTCGAGGGGCAGCTCGACCTCGCCGCGCGCGACCTTGCCGGGCAGGCTGGACAGCGCGGCTTGGAGCTCGTCGCCCTCTTCGCGGGTCAGCAGGCCGCCCGCGACCAGTCCCTCGACGTGCGCGACGCTGCCGGCCACGTCGACGCTGAGCAAGCGGCGGTCGATCGGCAGCGAGGTCTGCCAGGCCAGAAACTCGGGGTCGAGGCTGCCGCCGGTCGCTTCGGTTCGTGCGATGGAGCTCATGCCGGGCGTTATATGCGTCCCGCGAATGTTCTGCACGGCGCGGCGCGGGCTGCTGGTCCGTCGCGCAAATCCGACGGCTCTTGGCGGCTGATCCTGGTGGGTGTCGAGCGCTAGGCTGGGTGGATGGACGATCCCAGCGTGCTGACGCTCCTGAGTCGGTTGGGCCTCGCCGTCGTGTGTGGCGCCTTGCTTGGCTGGGATCGGGAGAAGCGCAACAAGCCAGCCGGGCTGCGCACGCACATGCTGGTCGCGTTGGGGGCGGCGGGGTTCACGGTGCTCGGGCTCGAGTTCGTGCACACGATGGCGGCGCACGGCGAGCCCGGGAGCGTCGACATGTTGCGGGTGATCCAGGGGATCATCGGCGGCGTCGGCTTCCTCGGGGCAGGCGCGATCATCCAGGCCCGCGGCGAGGTGATCGGGATGACCACGGCGGCGGGGATCTGGGTGACGGCGGCGATCGGGATCGCGTGTGGGCTGGGCGAGCTGGCGGTCGCGGGGCTGCTGACGGGCGCCGCGTTGGTCGTGCTCACGGTCGCGCTGTGGGCCGATCGGGTGATCCAACGCCGACTCGCGCGACAAGAAGAACACGACTGACGGGTGATGCTGCGCACTTCGCGAGAAGTCGACACGCAGTGACACACAGATGCCTGCGCTGGCAACCTGCAGCCCTCGTGTTGTTGACGATCACCACCACGCATCAACCGGCGACCGACCTCGGCTATCTGCTGGGCAAGAACCCCGAGCGGACCCAGAGCTTCGAGCTGCCGTTTGGCGAGGGCCACGTGTACTACCCCGAGGCGACGACCGAGCGGTGCACGGCGGCGCTGTTGCTGGACGTGGATCCGATCGGGCTGGTGCGCCGGGCCCAGGGCGCGGACGGCTTCGCGCTCTCGCAATATACGAACGATCGGCCATATGTGTCGTCGTCGTTCTTGAGCGTGGCGATTGGCCGGGTGTTTGGGCAGGCGCTGAGCGGGCGCAGCCGCGATCGCGCCGAGCTGTGCGAGACCGCGATCCCGCTCGAGGCCCGGCTGGCGGTGCTGCCGATCCGCGGCGGCGAGGCGTTCGTTCGCGCGCTGTTCGAGCCGCTGGGCTACGAGCTCGAGATCGAGCGCCACCAGCTCGACGCAGATTTTCCACAGTGGGGCGACAGCCCTTATTGCACGATCACGCTGCGGGCGACGCTGCGGCTGCAGGATCTGCTGCGCCACTTGACGGTGTTGGTGCCCGTGCTCGACGACAACAAGCACTACTGGGTTGGCAGCGACGAAGTGGACAAGCTGCTCGCGCGCGGCGAAGGCTGGCTCGCCGCGCACCCCCAGCGTGAGGCGATCGCCCAGCGTTACCTTCGCCACCAGCGCTCGCTGACCCGCGAGGCGCTGGCCCGGCTGACCGACGACGACGAGCCCGAGCCGATCGCCAAGGAGGATGAGCATCACCGCCAAGAGGAGGCGCTCGAGCGCAAGCTGACGCTCAACGACCAGCGCCTGCAGGCGGTGTTGTCGGCGCTGCGTCGGCACGGCGTGCGGCGGGTCGTGGATGTTGGCTGCGGTGAAGGCCGGCTGCTGCGCGAGCTGGTCCGCGATCGCACCTTCGAGCGGATCGTGGGCATGGATGTCTCGCCAACCTCGCTCGAGCGGGCCAGCGCGAGGCTGCGGATCGACGAGCTCAGCGAGCGACGCCGCGCGCGGATCGAGCTGATTCAAGGCTCGCTGACCTACCGTGACAAGCGCTTGGCGGGGTTTGACGCCGCCTGTGCCGTTGAGGTGATCGAGCACATCGACGCGACCCGGCTCGCCGCGTTCGAGCACGTGCTGTTCGAGGCGGCCGGCCCAGCTTGCGTGATCGTGACGACGCCAAACGTCGAGTACAATGTCCGCTTCGAGACCCTGCCGGCCGGCAAGCTCCGCCACCGCGACCATCGCTTCGAGTGGACCCGCGCCGAATTCGAGGACTGGGCCAACGGCGTCGCGCAGCGGCACGGCTACGAGGTCGTGTTCGAGCCGATCGGCCCCGTTGATCCAGAAGTGGGTGCGCCAACCCAGATGGGAGTGTTTACCCGATGAACCGCCAAACCGGTGAACTGTCGGTCCCCGAGCTGTGCCTGGTCGTGCTCGTGGGTGTGTCGGGGGCGGGCAAGTCCACGTTCGCGCGCAAGCACTTCTTGCCGAGCGAGGTCGTGTCCTCTGACTTTTGTCGGGGCTTGGTCGCGGATGACACCAACGATCAGCAGGCGACCGGCGACGCGTTTGACGTGCTGCACTACATCGCGGGCAAGCGGCTCGCGCGGGGCCGGCTGACCGTCATTGACGCGACCAACGTGGAGCCCGAGGGCCGGGCCAGCCTGATCCGGCTGGCCCGCGAGCACGACTGCCTGGCTGTGGCGATCGTGCTCAATGTGCCGCCGCAGGTCGCGGGCGAGCGCAACGACGCGCGACCGGATCGCAACTTTGGCCTGCGGGTCGTCAAGCAGCAGCACAGCCAGCTGCGCCGGGGTCTGCGGGGGATCAAGCGCGAGGGATTCTCGCGGGTCCACTTTGTCGATCTCGATCGTGTCGACGAGGTCACGATCACGCGCAACAAGCTGTGGAACGACAAGCGCGATGACGCGGGGCCGTTCGACCTGATCGGCGACGTGCACGGCTGCTGCGACGAGCTGCGCTCGCTGCTGTCCGCGCTTGGCTATGAGCTGTCGGGGACCCGCGAGGCGCCGGTGGTGGTGCCGCCACAAGGCCGCCGGGCGATCTTCTTGGGTGACTTGGTCGATCGCGGCCCGGACTCGCCGGGGGTGTTGCGGCTGGTGATGGCGATGGTCGCGTCTGGGGCCGCGATCTGCATTCCCGGCAACCACGAGGTCAAGCTGCTCAAGAAGCTGCGTGGAAAGAACGTACGCTTGTCACACGGGCTCGCCGAGACCATGCAGCAAATGGAAGCCGAGCCCGCGGGCTTTGGCGAGCAGGTCGCCGACTTCATCAGCAGCTTGGTCAGTCACTATGTGTTCGACGGCGGCAAGCTCGTCGTTGCCCACGCCGGCCTGCGCGAGGAGTACCAGGGCCGGGCCTCGAGTCGCGTGCGCTCGTTTGCGCTGTATGGCGAGACCACGGGCGAGACCGACGACTTTGGCCTGCCCGTGCGCTACGACTGGGCCGCGGAGTACCGGGGCCGCGCCATGGTGGTCTATGGGCACACGCCGGTGCCCGAGGCCAATTGGGTGAATCGGACGATCTGCATTGATACCGGCTGTGTGTTTGGCGGCAAGCTCACCGCGCTGCGCTACCCCGAGCGGGACTTGGTCGCGGTCGACGCTGTAAAGACCCACTACGAGCCAACCAAGCCCTTGCAGGGATCGGCGCCCGAGGAGCGGCCGGCGTATGTGCTGGACATTGACGATGTGACGGGTAAGCGGATCATCGACACCCGGGTGCGGCATACGGTCACGATCCGCGAAGGCAACGCGATCGCGGCGCTCGAGGTCATGAGTCGGTTTACGATCGATCCGCGCTGGCTGATCTATCTGCCGCCGACCATGTCGCCCGCCCAGACCGCCCCCTCGGATGATCCGCTGCTCGAGCGACCGTTCGAGGCGCTGGACTACTTTGCGCGCAACGGCGTCGAGCGAGTGGTCTGCCAGACCAAGCACATGGGCTCGCGGGCCGTCGTCGTGGTCGCGCGCACCAGCGAGGCCGCGCAGGCTCGGTTTGGGGTGGGGGACGGCAAGCAGGGGGTCGTGTACACCCGGACCGGGCGGGCGTTCTTTGCCGATGACGCGCGCGAGCGTGAGCTGATCGCTCGGGTCGCGGCGGCGTTTGAGCGGGCCGGGCTGTGGGATGAATTGAACACAGACTGGGTGTGCCTGGACGCGGAGCTGATGCCGTGGTCGCTCAAGGCGGTCGAGCTGCTGCGCACCCAGTACGCCGCGGTGGGGACCTCGGCCGGGGCGGCGCTGCGCGAGGTCGTGGCCAGCTTGCGGGGCGCGACCGAGCGTGGCACGGGCGAGCTGCTGGCGCGCTTCGAGGCGCGCCAGGCCATGGTGGCTGGGTACTCGGCGGCGTGGCGTCGCTACTGCTGGAGCGCTGAAGATATTGGCGATGTTCGGCTCGCGCCGTTTCACCTGCTTGCCAGCGAGGGGGCCACTTACTTCGATCGATCGCATGTTTGGCACATGCAGACCTTGGGGCGGCTCGCGGAGCATGACCCGATCCTGATGGCGACCGCGTATCGGGTCGTGGAGCTTGGCAGCGCGGGTGAGCGCGCCGAGGTCACCGCGTGGTGGGAGCAGCTGACCGCGGACGGGGGCGAGGGCATGGTGGTCAAGCCGGAGCACTGGATCGTTCGCGGCAAGCGGGGGTTGATCCAGCCGGCGCTCAAGTGCCGGGGGGCGGAGTACTTGCGGGTGATCTACGGGCCGGAGTACTCGGCGGCGGAGAACGTCGAGCGCCTGCGGGCCCGGGGGTTGTCGACCAAGCGCAGCCTGGCGCGGCGGGAGTTTGCGCTGGGGTTGGAGGGGCTGTATCGGTTCACGGAGCGCGAGCCGCTCTGGCGGGTGCACGAGTGCGTGTTTGGGGTGCTGGCGCTGGAGAGTGAGGCTGTGGATCCGCGGCTGTAGCTCGAGTGCGGGGGGGCACCGCATCGCTTGGTCTTTCGCCCAGCGCGGTTTTGCCGAAACTTGCAGTGCGCCTACTACAGCTGGCTTTCGGCGCCTGAGCGTGGCCTCATGGCTCGGACCATATGTTTCGTTCGATTATAGTCTGCCAGGCCCCTGATGACCCACAGTTTCGATGCCCTGTTCGCGCCGACGAGCGTTCCCCTCGTCCCCCTAATCGAAGGGGCAGCCGAGCTGCTCCTAAACGAAGGCTTGGTCTTCAACGGACAGGTCTGGCAGTTCCAGTCTTCAGACCGCCCGCCCGCCGACCGCGTACCCACGCTGCACACGATAGCGTCGCTTTCAGATGTCGCCACGGCAACCGGATCGTGGTGGGGCCGCTCGCTCGAGTGGATATCGCCAGAACTAGGTGAGGTATACCTCCGCATCTGGCCTGCTGGACCAGGCACCCTACATGTCGTCTACAACGAGTGTCAGGCGCTACTCGAGATGCGCGAACGAGACGCGACGTTGCGCGAGCGCTTGGTCTCCATGCTCCTACGCTTCATGGGTATCGTCGACAGTCCAATCTGCGTGTATCAATCCGAGTCAACTCAGCAGTTTCAGGCCCCCCAACTCTCGACGGTCGACGAGGCGCTGCAGGCGGGCGATCGCTGGCAGGGCGACATTGTCATCGTCGACAGCGCCATCCTCGATTCCGCTCGACTAGCTGCGTTCGCCGAACGCGACGAATTCATCCGGCGCACGACTGACGGCAAGATCATCCTCGACTACCTCGAGGGTCGCAGCCGCTGAGCGACCCCAGTCGTTCGAGGACAGGGCTGATCCGAATGCAGACCCGCGGCTGTAGCTCAGAGCTCCGCCAGCTCCGCCAGCGCCACCGCCAGCTCCCCAACCCGCCCCACCGAGCGAGGCATCACCACCACCGTGTCATCCCCCGCCAGGGTCCCCAACACATCCGGGTGCCGCAATCCATCGAGCTCCAACCCAACCGCCTGGGCCCGCCCAACCCGGGTCCGAATCACAACCACCACTTCATTACATTCCACGCTCAACACCATGCCGGCCGGAAAGCTGGTACGCCCGGCGGACTCCAGCCGATACACAAAGCTGCCATCCTCCCGGACCCGCCGCTGGGCCCCAAGCAGCTTGAGATCCCGCGACATGGTGCTCTGCGTCGTCGCCACGCCGCGCTCGGCGAGCGCCTCGACCAGCTGGGTCTGCGTGCTCCCGCCGCGGCCCGACAACAGCAGCTGCCGCAACATCTTTCGCCGTGCCTTGGTCTCGCTCATGCGGTCACCTCACCTGCCGGGTGATCAGCGTGCCCACGCCCTGCTCGGTGAACAGCTCGGCGACCAGCGCGTGGGGCAGCCGGCCGTCGATCAGGTGCAGCGCGCCCAACCCTTGCCGGGCCGCGTGCCGGGCAAACGCGAGGTTCTCGTCGGCGTCGGTGGTGAACCGGCCGCGGTCGAGTCCAACTAGCGCCTGATCCGGGCTCAGCTCGCTGACCAGGCCGCCCGCGTCGCGCAGGCCTTGATCGTCGGCCAGGCTCAACAGCTTGGCGACGCCCAGCCGCACGCCCAGCGCGACCAGCTCGCCTGGATCGGGCTTGCCCTGGATCAGCACACACGCCTGCCCACGGTCGAGCCGCGCCGCGATCCGAACCGGGTCATTGGGCACCTCCGCCAGCCGGTACGCCCCATCGGCAAAGTCACCGCGAAGCCCGGCGAGCACCTCGATATCCGGGACGATCACCAACACGCGCAGCTCGGCGTTCAACATCAGTTCCAGATCCCGGGCCACGCTCGCTAGCAACATTGGCTTGCGGGCCGCCGAGCCGGACAAGTGCACCATGACGCGAAGGCCCGTAAACCGGCGCACATACGACAATCCGTCGACCAGCAATTGGTGCTTGAGGATCGGCGTATACGAAGCCAGCGTGACGTTGCGGCCGATCTGCCCGTCCGCGCTCACTGCGATCTGCAGGGCCTCGTCGGCGTTGATCCGCACATAGTCGTAGGAAAAGTCGCACCCGAGCGCGGTGAAGCTCGCGGGCCCGTTGCCAACGCGGATGTCCCAGCGCACGGTTGGCTCCCGCAGCCGGCGGGCGAGCTCACCAAACTCGACCTGCTCGAGCGCCGCGCCCTCGCGCACGAGGGGAACCCGCTGGGCGTCGATCTCGATGTGACCCACGTCGAGGTCGACAAACCCGGCCTCGAGCGCGGCCTGGCCGGCGGCGGCCCCGAGCCGACCCCAGCCGGCCTCACCCGCGAACACGCTGCACTTGAACAGCGAGCTGCGGCAGCAGCCGCGGGCGATCGCCTTGGCGATCGCCAGATCAGGCGCGCCGCTGACGTGGACCTCGAGCAGCCGCGTCGCGCCCTCGCCGACGCGGGCGACCTGC
>NZ_JMCC02000054.1 GCF_000737335.2 Enhygromyxa salina
CCAAGACGCCCCTCGATCCCGAGCGTGTAGCCGCCGTCTCGAACGACGAGAAGCGCACAGAAGACCCGTGAGGGTCGCTCCGGGCACAATAAGAGGGCGTTGCGAGTGCCCCACCGAAGCCACAGCCCAACCTCGCCGACAGCGATCCATGACAACGCAAATTAGCGTCTTGAGCCCTCCGTGCCCGGAGGGACCCTCACGGGTCGTGCGCGCTGCCCGATCAGCACATCGACCCCCGCAGACCCAAAGGACGCTAGTGCTCACCCGTGACCGGACTAGGGGATCTCGCAGACGCTGAGCTGGTTGGAGAAGCCCTGCACCACGGGCGGCGTGCGCCGGACCTCGAAGCCCAGTCCGCAGCGGGCGGTCTGGGCGGTGCCATCTTCGGCGTTCAGCACGACTCCACCACCGAGCATGGCGGGGATCGCCAGGGCCTCGCTGGCGTCGGACCACGACATGCCGTTGACCGCGGGGATCGGCTGGGCCCACGCCGGTTGCAGGCTGCGCGTGTCATAGACCGTGACCACCTGACCGGGGTCGCGCTGCTGCACGATCGCAATCCGCCGACCCTCGCGGCTGGGGACGATCATGCTCACGAACCCGGCCGGCAGCTGCAGCTCGTCGCTGGCGTCGCCCCGCTCGAGGTGCAGGGTGGGGCGTGCCCCGGTCGTACGCACCCAGTAGATGGTCTTGTCGGCACCAACCGCGAATTGCTCGGGCGTGCCAAAGCTCAGGGTCTCGCCGGTCGCCAGGGCGGCCTCGGTGTCGAGCCCGGGCCGGAGCTGCGCCAGCGTGAAATTGCGGAGCTTGCCGGCGCCGTCGATCGTCCACGCGCCCCAGCTGGCGAGCGCGGCGTCGCGGGGCGCGAGCAGCCCAGCGAGGTTGGCGCTCGCGTGGGTGAGGTAGCGGCCGTCAAACCGGCCGTCGCTGACCTCCACGACGCTCGGGTTTTGCCAGAGGTTGGTGCGGACGAACAGCACGCCGTCACCTGTGCCGTTGCGCCCGAAGTCCGCGGTCTGGATGTTGTTGCCGAGATCCGCGGCGCTGGTGACCGTGCCATCGCGCCAGCGCACGAGCTGAGCTCCGCCCGCCCAGTCCAGCATCAAGAGTCGCTCTTCGTCGAGGAACTCGACGAAGCGCTGGCCGTGGCCGCGGGTCCCGGGGACCTCGACCACCACCCGATCGCCATCGCTGGCCCGCTCAACGGCGACGCGATCGCTCAGCGCCCACGCGACGGTCTGGGCCGAGGGCGACAGCCCGGCATCGGTCACGCTGATCTGCTCGTAGCCAAGGTAGGTGAGATCGTCGCTGTCGAGGTCGTGGACCGCGAGCCAGTTGCTCGCAGGCGCGACCCGCAGACCGGCGACGAAGGTCGCGGCCAGGTGATTGATCGTGGGGCTGCTGCGCAGGCCGGTCAGCTCGACGTCGCGGTCTTGCAGATCCACCACGTGGCCGAGCCCGGTGCCGTCGTCGACTAGCACCCGACCGCGAGGCAACAGCCCGAAGCGCGGCTGGACACCGTTGGGGATCTGGCTGTTGACCGAGACTTGCCGGCCGTCTTCGAGCTGCATGGCGATGACCATCCAGGTCGCGCCGCCAAGCCGCTGGCGCTGGATGAACACGGCCGACCGGCCATCGGGGGACACGCTGGGGTTGTCGACCGTGGGTGGGGAGTCCAGGTGCACGGTCTGGCGCTGGCCCGCGAGCGCGAGCTTGGCGTCGGTGATCGACAGCGGGAGCAGCTCGACGGCGAATCGGCCCTCGCCCCGATCAAACTCGCCAGCGGTGAGCGCCACGACCTGCGGGCCGCCTTCGGCCTGCGGCGCCACGCGCAGCGAGGCCGCTCGCAGTCCGGCCTGATCCAGGCGCGACAGCTCGGCGCCGTGGGGATCGAGCAGCCGCAGCACATGGTCACCGCCGACCGCGACCAGCTGCTTGCCGCCGGGCATCACCACGATGTCCGTGAGTGGATCCGTGGGGCTCAGGCTTGCGAGCGGCTGCATCTTGCCAGACTCGTCGACGCCAACGATCCGCCCGCCGCCGGCCGCGTCGAGCAGCGCGAGCGTCCATCCGCCTGCGCCATCGGAGGCCAGCGCCATGGAGCGGGGATCCCGAATCGGAACGACCAAGGGCTCGCGCGAGCCGTCGAGCGCGGGCCACAGGCGCACGCCGCCGCTCGCGTCTCGGCTCAGCGCGGCGCCGCCGAGCGGGTCGACGGCGATCATCGTGATCGCGGCGCCGTGCGGGACGCCGACGCTGGCGAACACGATTGGATCACCCGTTGGCTCGGGCAGGGCCGCGGCGGGATCCGTGTCAGCGGAGACCTCATCGCCGGGGTGCCGGCTGGCGCGGTCGGGCTTGCAGCCACCGAGCAGCGCCGCGGCGGTCAGGGCCAGGCAGGCCGGGCCAGCGAGCCGAGCCAAGCGTGCGCGTGTGCGGACATTCGTCGAGATCATGGGGGGTTCTCTACGGGTGAAGGCTTCTCGCCCGCTTGCGGACGCTTTCGTAGACTGGTTCACCCAGGGCTTCTCGCCCGCTAGCGTACTGCTAGGAGCTGCGACACTGCCATTGGGCCTCAGTGCCGTGCATAACCCGGAACGAACTTAGGGTGTGTGGCACTAGCGGACGCTTTCGTAGACTGGTTCACCCACGGCAGCGAGCAGGCGCCCGAGTGTACCGGACAGAAGTCTCGCCCGAGCTGAGCACTACTCAGAGGCTCTCGAGGTAGGCGATCAGATCACCGAGCTGCCGCTCGTTGAGGTGCGCCGTCTGGCCCATGTCGTGGATGCTGCCCTTGTCGGTCAGCAGCGCCCGCAGCGTTCGTGCGCTGCCGTCATGGTAGTAGGGGGCGGTGTGCGCCAGGCCGATCAGCGACGGCGTGTCGACGCTGCCGATGTTGGCGGCGAGATCGTGCAGCTGCCCGTCGGCGAACGTGGGCCCGTCGTGACAGGCCGAGCAGGCTGCTTCGGCGCTCTCGAACACCGCCTTGCCCCGGGCGATCGTCTTGGCGTCGTCGGTTGAAGGTGGCACCGGCTGCGGCAGGCTCTCCAGGAAGGCCTGCAGATCCCGAACGTCGGTGTGCGACAGCCCCGAACCCCCAAGCCGACCGACCGTGTTGCTCAAGCTGGTCTGCAGGTCCTTGTCCTTGCCGTCCCACTTGAACGGATGCGAGCCGGCGACGCGACCGGCGAGCAACGGGGTCTGCAGGTTGTGACCTTCGATCCGCCATGACAGCCCGTCGGTCCGGCCTTCGGCGTGGCAGCTGGCGCAGGCCATGACCCCGCCCGTGGAGATGCGGTGATCTTGCCCGCGGCGGAACAGCTCGGCGCCGCGCTGGGCCGACGCCGACCGTGAGCTGGGCCCAAGCGACGCGCCAAGCGGCGTGGCCGAGGGCGCGCCCAAGCTCTCGACCGTTGCCAGATCCATATGGACCAGCGAGCGATCCAGCTCGCAGTGAACGAACAGCTTGGTCCCGTCGACCGCGAGCCCATCGGGCCCGCACGCCCCGCTGGCGGACTGGGCGACGCTGATCCAGCTCAGGTGGATCGACGCTTGCGAGACCTGGGCGACGGCCATGATCTGATCGTTGCCGTAGCCGGCCAAGTACAGCGTGTCGGACCCGGCGTCGTAGGCGAGCGCGCGAGGCTGGTGGACCCCGATCTCGGCGAACGCGAGGCTGGGGGCGAAGCTGTTCTCGGCGTCGATCATGGCCACGCGGTGGGTGATCGGCGCCGTGAACCCGCCGCCGCCGCCGTACGAGCCGGTGTCCTCGAACCCGTTGGAGGGCAGGTGCGGCGTGCTCAGCTGATGGGGCGCGATCGCGAGATCGTTGCCGATATAGCCAACCGCGTAGGTGTTGCGAGCGAAGCGAAGCCCAACGTCCTTGACGTCGGCGAGCGAAGGATCCCCACCGTTGAAGCGTGGCGCGTCGAAGTTGGCCGGCGCACCGTTGATGAACTCACCCGAGAATGGATCCGTGCCGACGCGCTGGGCCGGATCCAGGGTCACATAGTTGGCGCTTGGGCTGGTCCCCAGATCGACGCTGGCGATCGCGCCCGTGGTCAGGAACCCAACGATCGCGTGCTTGCCATCTGCCGAGACCGCGACCCCGCGGGGCTCGGCCGCCAGCTCGAGCCGCCAGCGTGGGTGCATGGTTTGGGTGTCGAGCGCGACCAGCTCGTGGTTGGCGACCGAGGTGATGTAGATCGTCGCGCCGTCGGGGCTGAGCGCGAGGCCATGGGGCTCGCGGATCGCAGCGCTGTCGAGCACCGTGAAGCTGCGCGCGCCGGCCTGGATCCGGACCACTTTGTTGGCTTGGCGGTCTGCGACGTAGACCAGCTCGTGCTTGGGATCCGAGACCAGCTCGCCCGCGCCAACGCCAAAATCCAGGCTGGCGAGCTGCTCACCCGAACGAGTGGTCCGGACCAGCTTGCCGGAGTCGCGGTCGAGGACGAGGACGCCGTGAGCGTCGAGAGCCAAGGTGCCGCCATGGCTGCCGGCGTGGGGCGTGACCGTGGGCGCCGTGGTCCCACCGAGCGGCATGTCATCCAACCGAAACTGCGCAGCAGCGAATCCAAACCCTTCGTGGTCCATGATGGGCTCCTCGAACATCATCTCGTCGAGCTGGGCCTCCTGCATGGGGATCCGGCGACCCTCGGCCTCGTCGGGGTGGCTCAGACCCAGCCCAAACGCGAGCGCGGTGAGGGAGAGGAGCGACACCGAAACCAAGGGCTTGCGCAGACTCATCGAGGGCCCTTGACGCCCGGACCGCCGGTTTGTTTTCATTCGTTGGTGCAAACCTGCACCAAGAATTTGCGAGTTTTACGGGCCCCTTACCGTTAGAGAGCGAAATCGCGCAACGCGCCTGCTTCTCACCCCACTGCGCGAGCAGCGGAGGTGGGCTGGGCTGGACCGGGCTGGGCTGGGTGGGGTTGGGTTGAACTGCGCAAGTTCGTTCGCGGTGACCCCCGCGGGCGCATCGGGCACGATCCGGCCGTGGCAGACAAGGACGACCAGGTGGCATCGAGCGAGGGCCCGCTCGCGTGGCTCAGCAAGCGCGCCGGCCTGGTGATCCTCGTCATCATTGGCGCGATCGTGGGGCTGCGCTTGATGTCCTCGTGGATCAAGTGGCTGCTGATCGCGATGGTCGTTGGCGCGCTGTTCTACCTGGTCAAGTCAGCGACCGGGTCCGAGCCCAAGTCGGGGACCAAGTCCGACTAGGGTTGATCCGGGGCCGCGCGCTGAAGCGCGATGTGGGTCCCGACGGCTGCGGCCGCGGGCACGCCCCACAAGATGTTGCCGCGGAACCCAACGAACATCTGCCCGCCAGCGGAGATCCGAAATTTTTCAGGGATCTCTTCGCGGGCGAGCGGCGAGTCGTACTGACCACCAACGATGATCGCACCCCAGCCGCCAATGTTGATCCCGATGTCGGCCGTGATCCCGACCGGTGAGCGCCGGGTGCTGGTCAGGCCGTTGTCCTCGCCGACGAGCTTGAAGCTCAGCGCCGAGCTGAACTCGAGCGCGGGCGACCACTTTTCGGTTCCAAACCAGTAGCGCAGCGCGAGGCCCATGTTGCCCCACAGATCCTGGTTGTCGCTCGCCACGATCGCGACCTTGGGCCCAAGGGTCAGGCGCGTGAATTTGTAGGTGCCGAGGGTCTGGACGTGGGCCGGGAAGTTGAGCCACAGGTCGTAGGCGACCCGGGCCGAGTTCCAGTCGAAGAAGGCGCCGTCGACCGAGATGTTGCCCTGCCGGGCGCGGTAGGCGTAGGCCGTGGTCGCGACGACCTCGACGCCGAATCCACAGGTGGGATCCGGGATCAGGCAGCGCCACTTGGGCTTGCGCGGCTCGATCCGAGGATCCTTGGCGACGCCGTAGCGCTCGCGAAGCCGATCCATGTCGGCTTCGGTGTAGTACGGCGGCCCGCTCGGGCCTTCGACGGGGGTCAGCGCCGGAGGGTCTTGCGCGGGCTCGACTGGAGCGGCCGCGGGGGTTGGCTGCGAAACGGGCTCGGGGGTCGCTACCGGCTCTGCGGGCGCAGCGTCCTGCGCGTCCGTTGGGTCGGGCGGGGCCGCATCCGTGGGCTGTGTGCCCGGCGCGAAGCTGATCCACAGGGGCAGCAGCAAGTTGATCACAGCGCCACCCCCCCGGCCACGAGGCCAAGCACGATCAGCGCGATCATGGGCGCGGTCGCGATCGCGTGGCCACGCATGCCCATGAACACGCGGGTGTCACCGTCGAAGAAGTCACCCGCGATGTACAGGCCGCCCCAGCCGCCAAACCCGAGGCCGAGCTCCGCTTGGGTGCCCCAGTAGCGGCCGGAGAAGTCGAGCACCGAGCTGTTCGCGGCGCCAAGCGTGAAGTCCACGTGCAGCGCGTTGCGCTTTTGCGAGAGCCACAGCTGGTTGATCAGCCCGACGCGGATGGTCTTGATCGCGTCGGTCTCGGCGACGCCGACGTTGGGATCTTCGGGGTCGCGGTTGGTCGCGGTGATCGAGCCGGACGCCAGCGACCAGCTGCCGACCGCCCCGACGCCCCACTTGTGCCAGCGCTTCTTGGCCAGCACGAGCGGGCGGAGCGTGAACCCGCCGCGGACCCGAAATTGGGTGTAGGGCACGTCGAAGCCGCGCGAGCTGGTGATCACGTTGAGGCCCACGCCAACGTCGGCGTCGGCGATCAGCGAGGCCCCGCACGCGCTGTCTTCGACGAAGCAAAACGTGCCGCCCGCGACAGAAGCGAACGGGTGCTCGCGATCGGGCCGGTGGGCGTCGCCGGGGAACCGCACCTCGCTGACTGGCTCGGCCTCGTAGAACGGGCCGAAGTCTTCGGGGACGATGAAGCCCTGCTCTGGCTTTGGCTTGGGCCTGACCGGCTCGTCGACGACGGGCGGCGGACCGGCCTCGTCGACGGGGTCTTCGGTGTAGGTTGGCAGTGGCGCGAGCGCTCCGAA
The DNA here is from genome assembly GCF_000737335.2 of Enhygromyxa salina. Lineage (GTDB taxonomy): Bacteria > Myxococcota_A > Polyangia > Nannocystales > Nannocystaceae > Plesiocystis > Plesiocystis salina_C. The sequence continues at coordinate 6,953 of NZ_JMCC02000054.1, forward strand.
CCCACCCGACGACGGGTCGTTGGGATCTTGCGCTGTGTTTGGATCGACCTCGAGCTCGCCGAACTCGGACTCGGAGCCGGACTCGGACTCGGAGCCGGACTCGGAGCCAGACTCGGAGCCAGTAGGCTGGACTCTCGAGTCGGACTCGGCCGGAGTCTCCGGCGGCGCGAGCATGAGTGAGAGGCTGAGCAGTGGCGCGAGCAAGGTCGTTGTCCCTCGATCCGGCCGGAGTCTCCGGCCGAGCGGTCGGGGCAGGTTACAGGATCTTGCCCGGTCGCGGGGGCGATGGTGGTTCCAGCAGCTTGGGGAGGCCCTCGAGGCCCGATTTAGATCAGCGCGACGGCGAGCAACACGCCGCCCCCGGACTCCAGCGCCTGCGCGCTGGCTTGGTCGGCGCGCTCGACCGCGGCGCTGCCAGCTTCCTCGGCGCCGACCTGGGCCACGCCAAGGCCGACGCGGGCGAGGTCGATGCCCGCGAGCCGGGTCAACACCCGGGTGGCGACGATCTCCCCGCCGGCGAGCGGCGTATGCGGGAGCACGAACACCCAGCGGTGGGCCGTGCTCAGCTCGGGCGAGGACTCACGGCGAACACTCGCGCTGCCGAGCTCGTCGACGCCGCGCACACAGCCGACCAGGGTCTCGCCGATCCTCTTCGCCAAGTCCTCGTGGTGCTCGAGGTCTATCGGCATCTCGATCTGCAGCGAGATGCACGACACGTCGTGCTTGTAGCGTCGGCTTCGCATCACCGCTTCTTCGAGCCGCCCGATGAGCTCGGGCATCGAGCGGATCCGCGAGCGCTGCGGCTGGCGTTGGCGCTCCGCGAGCTGGGCTTCGAGGTCGTCGATCTCGCGGCTGAGGCGGACTTGCCCGCGGCGCAGCCGAGCCTCGCCGCTGCGATCGACGAGCACCAACACGCCGCCAGCAACACCACCGGTGTTCAAGACATACGCAGCGGCGAGCTCGCGGCCGACCCCGTCGGCGCCAACGTGACGAAACACGGGCGACTGCTCGTTGACCGCGGCCCCTAGTCGATCGAGCGCGGGGAGCTCTGCGAACACTGCGGACGGAGCCTGCCCGGCGAGCTGCTGCGGCGCGCCAGTCAGGGCCAAGAAGCCAGGCGATGCCGCCTCGATCGTGCCGTCGCCACGGACCACACAACACCCGCCCCCGGTCGCGTCGATTAGCCTGTGCAGCTCTGCGCTCATGCGCCCAAGCGTAGCCTAGACGAGCAAGTAAATGTTCACCGACAGCAGCGAACTGGTCCCGGATCAGAGCCCGCGCGAACTCGCCCCACGCCTCAGCTCACTCGCCGGTCGCCCGGCCTGTGTCGAGGTGCGGCACGAAGAAGATCAGCACCATCATGGGGACCGTGGCCAGGAACGTGAACCCGAAGTAGGTCGCAAACCCGAGCGCGTCGGCCAAGAACCCGCTGAGCACCCCGGCGACCGTGAAGCTCACGCTCATCAGCGCGCTGACGATCGCAAAGTGGCCGGCCTTGTGGCGAGGGTCGCAGGTCCGCATCAAGTAGACCATGAACGCCGCGGTCCCCAGCCCCGAGCCGAAGTTCTCGGCGCCGAGCAGCGCGGTCACGACCGTGTCCGACACCGCGCTGGGATCGGGGCTCATCGCCAGGGCCATGTACAGCAGGTTGAGCAGGTTCTGCGCGAGCACCAGCGGCCAGATCCACTTGCGCAGCCCGTCGCGGGCGATCAGGCGACCACCGAGGATCGTCCCCGCCAACATCGCCAGGGTCCCGACGCCGCCCTGCATGGCCGCGTAGGACTCGAGCTCGAGCCCAACGACGTCGTCGAAGAACGGCCAGCTCATCTTGAGCAGGAACGACTCGCCGGTCCGAAACAACAGCACGAAGGCCAGCATCACGCCGATCTTCGGCTGGTCGAGGAAGCTGACGAAGGTGCTGGCGTAGCTCGACAGCCCGCGCTCGCTCGCCGCGTTCATGCGCCGACGCAGGCGCGGGAGCGCGGCGAGCAGCGTCAGCAAGCTCGCCAGCAGCGCGATGCCGATCCAGCTGCCAACGCTGATCTTGGCCAGCCACGCGGGCGCGACGTCGAGCTCGCGCCACGCCCGCAGCAACGAGCTCCCCGTCCCCCACCAGCGCTCGACCGCGAACAGCAGCGCGGCGATGATCAAGAACGGCAGCGTGCGCCAGCTCGCGAGCTTGGCCAGGGTCGTCCACGGTCGCTGCGGGGTCTCGGTCTTCGGCAGCAGCCACGCGTGGATCCCCAGCAACAGCGCCATCAGCAGGGCCGCCCCAAGCAACCCCGTGGTCCATCCAAGCAGCGCACACACGGCGATCAGCGGGCCCTTGACCAGCAGCGCGGCGACCTTGTAGGCGGCCGCTCGATAGCCGACGAAGGTCGACTGGTCCCGCTCGGACAAGATCTCGAGGTAGAAGCCGTCGATCGCGATGTCGTGCGTCGCCGACAGCATGGCCAGCAACACGAACCCGGCGGCGAGCGCAACCAACGAAGCCGAGCCGGCCGCCGCGAGCAGCCCGAGCAGCACGATCACGATCGTGATCGCAACTTCACTGGCAAGCAGCCAGCGGCGCTTGGTCTCGTAGTCGTCAACGAAGGGCCCCCACAAAAATTTGAGGTTCCACGGCAGGTGAAACAGCGAGGTCAGGCCGACGACTTGCAGCGACGCGCCGAGCTCCTTGAACAGGATGTCGGCCAGGTTGTTGACGATCGAGTAGGGGTAGCCCTCGGCGAAGTAGGTCGTCGACACCCACGCGTGCGCCCGCCGCAGGCCGGTTGGCGCGGGCGTGGGCGTTTGTGCTGGTGCTGAACCTGTGCGCTCGTCGGTCACGCCCTCGCAGGGGCTACCACGAAGCCGGACCAGCTCGTAGTTTCCGACGCAGCGCGGCGGGTCCGGCCCCGATCCCCGCCCGGATCCCCGCGACGACAGCGGCGACACCCAGCACCAGCGCGGCGGCGGCGGCTCCCAGCGCCGGCCGATCAAAGGCCGGCGTCTCGTGCCACGCGAGGAACGGACGCCAGACCAAGAATGCCGAGGCCAGGGCCAGCGCGACCAGGGCCCCGTGGACCAGCGGGCTCGCGCGGGCCCACGCCAGACCCAGGCCAAGGGCCGCGAACGGGAGCAGGGGGATCAAGTAGCGGTGGTCCTCGGTGTTGCCGCCCCACGGGGTGCGGTGCAGGGCCAGCACGACGACCCACGGCACGAAGCCCAGCAGCGCGCGCGCGGCCGTGATCTGCGTTCGTGACGACGCGTCGTTCGAGTCGCGCTCGCGCCAGGCGATGACCGGCAGCGCGAGCAGCCCGACCAAGGTGATCGGTGACTGAGCGAGCAGGCCCGCGCCGCGGCCAAGGCCCCACAGCGTCCACACGCCGTCGAAAAAATTGCCCGAGAAGGTCGTGCCGCGCTCGCGGGCGAACTCGAAGTTCTGCTGGTGATCGTAGCCAACCTCGAACACGCCCCCGAACGCCGCGTGGTGGTAGGCGAGGGTCGCGACCACGATCGGGATCGTGCCAACCAGCACGGCCGGCCACGCGCGGACCTGAATCGCCAGCAAGCTCGCCGGGACAATCGCGAGCAGCAGCAAGTAGTCACACGAGATCGCCCACGCGCCGGCGAGCCCGGTCAACGCCGCGACGGCTGCGAGGGTTCGACGCGAGCGGGCCTGGTCGCGCGCCGTGGCGAGCACGACGACCCCGAGCAAGAAGCCAGCGACCGCCGTCGCGGCGCTCACGTGGGAGAACAGCGCGCTCGAGTACGGACCCCACGCCGAGGCCAGACCCAGGCACGCCAGCGCGAACAGTCGCGGGCCAAGCCCAGCCGCTGGCGCGCCGAAGCGGCGCAGCGAGGCCGCGAGCAGCAACAGCCCCACCACCCCAACGAGCGCCGCGTGGATCGAGATCGCCAGCGAGGTGCCGATCAGCTGCGCGAGGCGAGGCCCGGCGACGGCACCTCCGGCCGTTCGCTTCGCGTAGGTTGCGATGTAGGGCCCGGCGGCGGGCAGGGGGTCGACGTCACGTTTGGCCTGCACCTGTCGCATGGCCCGCTCGAACATCGGCGGGTCGAGGCGGTCGCCGATCCACACCCCAGGCAGGGCCGCGAACGCGGTGCCGGGGGGGCGGTCGGAGTAGGCGTGACCACCTCGTTGTGCGAGGTCGACCTCGAGGGTCAGGCCGCGATCAGGATCGATCTGCGTGTGCCCGCGCAGGACCAGCGCCCGCGCCAAGGCCAGGTGGGATCCATCGTTGCTGCTGAGCAAGCCCGAGCTGTTGGCCAGCCACACGAACACCACCAGCGCGAGCAAGGCTGGCAGGGACGACCGCCGCAGCAGGTCGCGCCAGTCGCTGTCGAGATCTCGTCGTTCCGGGTGCATCAGAGCTGGGGGTTCAGCTCGGGCGAGTGGACGGGTCCACGATCGACGGCGAACTCGCCCCAGTATGCCTGCGAGAGAGCGTCCGCGAGCGGGCGAGAAGCCCTCGCCCGAGCTGAAAACAATCGAGCGTCTTCATCCTAGCGGACTGGCGTGACCTGCGGACCCTCGCGCGGCTCGAAATTCGACCGCCACGCGCAGATTTTTTTTCGGAAAAACGAGCGCGGAGGCGTGACCGACCGTCGCGGATCGACCCAGGCGGGCCCGTCGCAAACCTCCACAGTCACTGTTCGGGCGCGGCGCAGCCCGCTGGCCAACAAAGCGCGAAGTCGCCTGTGGGGGTTGGAAAAAAACCGATATCGTTCGGGCGTGATCGAGGGAGCTGACGCGCGCGCCGTCGCGACTGCGAGCAGCGAAGCCGAGGCTTGCTTCGATCGAACCCGCGCGAAGGTGGGGTTGGTGCTCGCGCCGCTGGCGCTGATCGGTCTGCTGCTACTGCCGATGCCCGGCCTGAGCCCGGCCGCACATCGAGTCACCGCGATCGCCGGGATGACCGTGGTGCTGTGGATCTCCGAAGCGATCCCGCTTGCGATCTCTGCTCTGCTCGCGCCCACGCTCGCGGTGGTGTTGGACGTGGCCCCGGCTCAACAGGTGTTCGCACCGTTCGCGCACCCCCTCATTTTTCTATTTATTGGCGGCTTCATGTTGGCGCAGGCGCTGTCCGTGCACGGCTTCGATCGGCGCGCGGCGTTGTGGTTGATGACGCGGAAATTCGTGCGGGGCTCCCCCGCGCGCTCGATGATCGTCGTTGCGCTGACGGCGTTCGGGTTCTCGATGTGGATCAACAACACGGCGACGACGGCGATGATGATCCCGATCGCCGTTGGCCTGTGTACGAGCATTCGCAAGCTGTGCCCGCCCGATCCCGAGACCCTCGCCAAGCAGCGTCGCTTCGAAGAAGGGATGCTGATTACGCTGGCCTGCGCGGCCTCGATTGGGGGCCTGTGCACCCCGATCGGCACGGCCGCCAACATGATCGCGGTCGCCGAGCTCGATCATTTTGTGGGGATCCGTATCGATTTTCTGCAATGGATGACCTACGCCGTGCCAGTCAGCGTCGTGTCGCTGCTCGCGATGCTGGTTCTGGCCCGACGGCGGTGGCCGCCAGCGCTCGACTACGTCGAAGGCTTGACCGACTCGGTCCAGCGCGAGCTCGACGCGTTGGGCCCGATGAGCTGCGCCGAGCGCCGGGCAGTCTGCGTGTTTGGCGTGGCCCTGATCGGGTGGTTGGCGCCGTCGTTGCTCAGGCTCTCACTTGGTGAAGATGCGCTGGCGACGGCGTGGGCCCAGCGGGCTTTGCCCGAAGGTGTCGTCGCCATGATTGCCGCCACTTTGCTGTTTGTGATCCCGGCGGAGCCACGCACGCGAGATGGTGACAGGCCCGCCCTGATGACCTGGACGCGCGCAGCGACGATCGACTGGGGAACTGTGTTCCTGCTCGGTGGTGGGCTGGCGCTGGGTGGATTGGCGACAGACACTGGGCTCGCCCGCGCGATCGGAACTGCGGTCGACGCGTGGCTCGGCGAGAGCGCACCCCCGCTCTTGGTGTTGCTCGTGGTGACAGCACTCGTCATCTACATGACCGAGTTGGTCAGCAACACCGCGACTGTCAGCATGCTGTTGCCGATCATCATCCCGCTTGGTGTGCAAGCTGGCGGTGATCCTGTTGCTTTGGTGCTGACCGCGACCTTCGCTGCAAGCTTCGCGTTCATGCTCCCAGTGTCGACGCCGCCCAATGCGATCGCGTATGGCACGGGTTTGGTGCGACTGCCAACGATGGTCAGCTTCGGCGCGCGGCTCAACCTCGTGGGACTGCTCGTGCTGATTGCGGCCGGGGCGTGGTTGCTGCCGGCGATCCGCTCGCTGTGAGCGCTCGAATTCGATCTGCGCGCCCTCGCGAAGGCTCCGATGAACACACACCTACGCCCAGGGCCTACATACCAATATGTGTTCAATACAGCTGTGGCGATTTGCCCCACGCGAACAGTTGCTGGTCATTCCCAACAGAAAGCGATAGCATCCCGTTATCCGGTGCTGAGCGGCAACTGTGGCCGTACAGTCGCTTGGTCGCGTAAGGACGGAGAGATCCGATGAGTATCAATTCCTCCCACAAATTCGTGCCGCGAGCGGTACCCGCCCAACGGGAGACCCGTGTCGCCGACCAGATCGCCGAAGTGCTGCTTCGCCACCGGATTGACCGCGTGTTCGGAATTCCCGGAGGCACCATTTCCCCCGTATTCGACGCCCTGTATGGCGCTGGCATCGAAATGGTGACCTGCCAACACGAGACCATGGCCGTGTACGCGGCGGCCGGATACGCAAGGGCGACGGGCAGTCCTGGAGTGGTTGCAGTGACATCGGGGCCGGGCGCTCTCAATGCGCTCACTGGCCTCGCATCCGCAGGTCGCGACGAGCTCCCGGTGATGGTGCTCTCTGGTGAGTCGGACATGGGAAATTTCGGGCGCTCACCGCTGCAAGATGGCAGCGCATCGGGCCTCGACTTGATGACGATGGTCCGGCCGCTGACGAAATTCGCGGAGTTGGCGTTGCGACCCGAGCGGGCCCCGACGATCGTCGATCAGGGTCTGTCGGTCATCAGTCAACAACCGCACGGCGCCGCGTTCGTCAGCCTGCCTGTCAACCTCACGCACTCGTCGGTGCTGCCCTCGCGCATGCCCGCGCTGATCAGCCGCGGGCTCGAGCCAGATCTCGCAACCTGCCGACAGATCGCAAACATGCTCGGCGGTACGGCCGACAGCGCGACCCGTCCGGCGATCATGCTGGGCATTGGCGCCAAGCGGGCCGGGGTCGGCCAGCTCGTGCTCGAGATCGCCGAGACTCTGCGGATTCCGGTGTTCACCGATATCGAGGGCAAGGGCGTGTTCCCGGAGAGCCACCCGCTGTCGCTCGGTGTGTTTGGTGTTGGCAATCGTGGCAACGCGCATGCGTACATGTCCGAGCCTGTCGACCTGTTGCTCACGATTGGCTGCCGCTTCGATGACACGACCACCGCCGGCTACGCCGAGGTGCTGCGCCCCGAGTACGGCCAGATGATCCAATTGGATCACGACCCGCACCGCATGGGTCGGTCCTACGCGCCGGACCTCGCAATGTGTGCCGACCTCGGTCGCACCCTGCAGCTGATTCAAGAATTGCTGCCCACTCCGGCGCCGCAGTTGATCCTGCAGCGCGACCGCGGGGCGCGAATGTTCCGGCCGCGCCCGGAAGCGCCGGCAACCTTCGACAGCAAGGCCCCCCACGATCCCCGCATCATCGCGCCCGCGCTCAAAGAGGTCATTGGTCCCGACGCGGCCTATTGCTGCGACATCGGCAACCACATGCTGTTCACCGCGCAGAACCTCGCGGTCGAGCGGCCCGACGCGTTCTGGGTCTCGCTGGGGCTCGGCGGCATGGGCTCGGGCATTGGCACCGCGATCGGCATGCAGCTGGCCTATGGCCACCTCAGCCAGGTCGTGTGTGTGTGTGGCGACGGCAGCATGATGATGTGCGGCAACGAGCTGGCCACCTGTGCGCGCTACGGGATCCCGCTGATCGTCATCGTGTTCAATGACCGTCACCTCGGCATGGTCGACCAGGGCTTCCGTAGCCTCTACGGTCGGTCGCCCAACTTCCAGAACCCCGACATCGACTTCTCGTCCTACGGTCGCTCGCTCGGTCTCAACGCCGAGCGCCTGCATGACCTCGCGGATCTGCGCGGGATCATCGAGCAGTACCAGGGCAAGCCGCTGCTCATCGACGTGCCGATCGACCCGAACATCAGCACCTCCAACCCTCGGGTCGACATCCTCAGCAGCCAGCACGACTAAGCCGGGGCTCGGTCGTGTTCAGGCTGGAACTCGGTCGCGCTTCGGCATGACAATGGCCATTGCCAAGAAAAGGGACGGCGCCAAGCAGAAGGCGGCGCCGAAGCAGCAGGCGGCTCCACAGCGGGCGGCCAAGAAGCGGGCTGTGCCGAAGCAGGCAGCCAAGCAGCAGGCCGGTCCGAAGCCGGCTCAAACGAAGAAGCCCACTGCGAAGAAGGCGTCCAAGAAGCGGCCTGTGCCGAACAAGCCTGCTCCGAACAAGGCTGCTCCGAAAAAAGCTGCTCTGAAAAAAGCTGCTCCGAAAAAAGCTGCTCCGAAACAAGCTGCTCCGAAACAAGCTGCTCCGAAACAAGCTGCTCCGAGCTCGAAGCAGACCGCTCCCAAACAGTACGAGGATGGTCCGACCCAGCTTCTGCCGGCCCCGGACAGGCTCACTGGACATGTCGTTGATTGGAACGACGGTGGTGCGATCCACGGCATCGGCGTACTCGACGATCTCGCGCTGCACTACGCTCCACATGAAGTCCTGTTGCTGGGACTGCTCGGCGTCGAGCCGTCAGCCACCGATGGATCTGCGTTTGGCGTCGCGCTCACCTGGATCTCGGCGTGTCACGTTGGTGCTGCTCCCACGCACGCGGCCGTGCTTGCCCGTGTCTCCGGGGCGCCGACCTCAGGCATCGTTGGGACTGCGGCGCTGGTCGCCGCCCGGGAAGCGGAACACGTCTTGACGAAACATCAGTCGCTGCTCGACTGGCTTGACGCGCCCACTTCGCGGTTCGCGGCGTGGGAGCAGCGAGGCCCGTGTTGGCGGCAGCGGCTGGTCGACGCGAGCGGGCTGGATCTTCCTGCTCTCGATGTTGCGCGCGATGAAGTGTCGGCGGCGCTCGTCGTGTTTCACGCGCTGGGCTTGCGATCGGAGGCCCAGTTGACCGGCGCGTGGACGTGGGCGCGCATGATCGGCTCGCTCGCCGAGTCGCTCGCCGTGCAGGGGTTGGACATGCGAACCTACCCACTGCGCCTGCCGCACTATGACTATGTCGAGGGTGGTCTCGACGATGACACAGCTCCGGCGGGGAGGCCCGAGCCATGAAGCGACTCACGACGCGTGTGGCAAAGGCCGGGTGGGGTGACCATCGCTTTCAGGGCTACGCCGTATACGGGGAGCTCCTGGGTCGTGTGACCCTGAGCCAAGTGCTCGCGCTGTGCATGGGGGTCACATTGGACGCCGAGCAGCGCGAGGTCCTCGATGAAATTTTTGTCAGCTGCTTGTTGGCTGACCCTCACATTTGGCCGTTGAAGCTGACCCGAGTCGCGGGGGCTCACGGGGGCTCGACGATGACGGGCCTCACCGCGGGTCTCCTTGCTCTGGAGGGTAAACTGACCGGAATTGGGCCGGCGGATTCGATGGTGACGTGGCTTCACCACCTCGTGCAGCTAGAGCCCCGCGCGGCGCTCCGCGAGATTGATCAAGCCGTTGACTCGCGTCAGCGACTGCCCGGATTCGGAGTGGTGGCGCGAAAGGTCGACGAACGAGCCGAGGCGATCGGCCGCTGCCTCGTCGCTCGCGGGCGCGATGAACTCCCGCACTGGGCGATGATGACGCAGATCGCCAATCGCACGAGCAAGCGTGGGATTCAGCCGAATTTGGCGAGCGCGTTCGCAGCGGCCACGCTCGATCTAGGCTTTCCCCCAGGGCGTGTCGCGCCGCTGCTCGCAATGGCGTTGTTGCCATGCTTCATCTCCAACGCGGTGGAGGGCGCCGAGCAACAGCCAGAGATCTTGCAGGACGTGCCGGTCGACGAACTCGAGTATCAGGGTGCACCGAGGCGACGTAGCCTGCGAGCTGCTGCGCTGCGTGTGTGATGTGTCTTCAGCTCGGGCAAGGGCTTTTGGCCCGCTTGCAGGTAGCGCAGTGGTTTCGAGCGCGTGAAGCCCACGTGTGTCAACTGGCCGTATGTGGCACCGCGAAATTAGTTTTCACAATTGAGAGTTCGGGTTAGTCTTTCAGCGTGTCTGCGATTGGATACCTGCCCTGCTCCGGTTGTCGAGTTTGACTGTGGGTACTGGTATGCGAAGTCTGAAACACAAGGTCGTCGTTCTCACGGGTGCGAGCTCGGGGATTGGTCGGGCGACCGCGCTCGCGCTCGCAGCCAAGGGGGCCAAACTACACTTGGTGGCGCGACGGCAGCGGCTGTTGGAGAGCGTCTGCGTCGAAGCGCGAGCGCTGGGTTGCTCAGCGACGCCGCATGCACTTGATGTCCGCGACACTGACGCCTATAGCCTGATGGCTGACCAAGTTCACGCCGAACATGGTCGAGTTGACGTCTTGATCAACAACGCGGGGGTCGGCGTGACCAAGTCGTTCATGGAGACGAGCGCCGACGATTGGGAGTGGATCTTTGATACAAACCTGCATGCTGTCGTCCACGGGATTCGCATGTTCCTTCCCACCATGATTTCGCAGGGCGACGGAACGATTGTGAACGTCGCGTCCCTCGCGGGTGTGATGGCGAACACCCTGGCAGCCTACTCGGCGTCCAAGTTTGCTGTGGTAGGGATGTCGGAATCGCTATTGCTAGAGTATGGGAGCAAGGGGTTGAAGGTCGTGGTCGTCTGTCCCGGCGTCATCGATACCGAGATCGCTACTGCATCGATCGTTGCGAATCGGGCAAACAGCGCAAGTGGGCCATCTCTGCAGAAGCTGCTTGCCGCCTACGGGGCGCCACCGGAATTGGTCGCCCGCGACATTGTGAAGGCACTCCATCGCCCGCGCTTCATGGTCCCGACACCCATGCACGCGACAGTCTTGCGCGGGATTCACCGAATGGTGCCAGAGTTGGCCCGTATGCTGATACGTCGCCTCAGTCAAGAAGCGGATGGCGGTTGAGGGTGCTCAGCGAAGGATGTCCTCGAGCTCCGTCTCGGAGAAGGGCACCCGTAGGGTTTGATGCTCGTAGCTCATCGGTTCGGCGCCATGTTTGACGAGCTCCACGATCCGGAGGTTCAGCAATGGCTCGAGCACCGCAACCGGCTCGATCGACATGCCGTCCGCAAGCAGCAGCACAGAGTCTTCGAGCTTTGTCGAGTTGAACTGTTCGGGCTCAAACACGCTGCAGCTCGCGCCGACTTCCATGAGCGCCGATGCGAGCGCATCCCGGACATCAGCGTCAGGATGGACGATCACCGCGCGCAGGGGAGGTGACGCCGTGGGCGCGGGCTGCTGCTCGAGGGGGATGCGAGCCTGCAGCACGACCTGCTTTCGGTCTACGTTTGCGTTGAGGAAACCCTTGACGGTCTGGACCAACCGCTCGCAGGTCGGGAACGAATTTAGAACAGGTACGCGAGAGGCTGGGCTTGGCGCCGAGACTCGAATTGTCAGATATCGCCCTGGCGGGGGGCTGGGCGACTCGCCTGGCCCAGCAAATGGCTTGCTCGCCACGAGTTCATGGGACTCGGTTTCGTCGACTCCAAGCGTGGCAGTGATCGTGCTGTCGGACCCGACCGCGTCGTGACATGCGAGCAGGAGGTTGATCAACACAACCTGAAGGTCTGCGGACGCGATTGGAACGGAGAGCGTTGGTTCAACGCAGCGAAGCTCTAGGGTATCGCCGCCGAGCGATCCGCTCACAGCGTCGCGCACTGGTGTCAGCAGCTGCCCCAAGACCGTGTGTGGTGACGAACTCGAGCCGAGGTCCCATGCTTCGAGGACATCAGTCTGTGCCTCGAGGGTTGGCGCGGCGGCCCGACGGCGTCGCGGCTGCTTTTGAACCGCCGACGTGAGCATGCCAGCTGCGGGAATGTCGTACTGAGAGTCGTCGAGGTTGAGGCGGGAGTCGGCTTCGAGACCAAGCGCGTGGGTCTCTTCCTCGATCTCCGTGAAGTCGCTCAATAGAACCTGGTCCTGCAAGCCCAGCCGACGACCGAGGTTGCGGGCGACGCGGTCGTGCTCCGCGGCGGCGAGGACGTTCTCGCCCTTGAGCAAGCGTGAGAGCCCGAGGTGGGCCTGCCGCGCGATGTAGAGGTTCTCGTGAACGTCGAAGTCCGCGACGATCTTGGCGGCGAGAGCTCGTGCGGTCTCGTTGTTCCCGGCGAGCAGCGCCAACTTGAATTCGACCATTGCTCCGTGCGCTCGCAGTCGCAGTGATTGCTTGGCAGCGGCTCGAGACTTTCGAATGGCTAGACGGAAGACCTTCTCATCCTCGTTGGTCGCGGGAGGCCATTCGAGATAGATCAACACCGTCACGATGTGGATCTCGGCGCAATACTCCGGGACGCCTGGCAACTCGCCGAGGATCGCTTTTGCAGCGACGACCTGAGCCATGGCGATTTTTCGAGATTTGGACTCGAGGGCGGCGTAAGCCAAGTGGACGCGCGCCATCAGCCGCTCGACTCCGGCCATGTCGGCCTCATCGAGTTGATCGGCGAGGGATGCGAGTCGGGCCTCGAGATCTGTCCGCCCTTGGCGCGCGAGCACGTGAAGCCTCAGCGCCTCGAGCGTCGCGGTGCCAACGAATTTTCCGTTGCGTCGCGCGGTGGCCACAGCTTCGTCAAACCAGCCAAGGACCATCTCGGCAGGTTCTCGATCCCGTCCGAACAGCCCCTTGAACGTGATCGACAGGATCGAAATGGACACATCTCCGGTCTCGCGGAACGCCGCGATCGCGTCGTCGAGCATGTCCTGACCCTCCTCGTAGCGATCCGCTGGGAGCAGGCTGACGTGAGCCCACATGTGCTTGACCCAGCCTTGGGCCCACGGATCGTTTGCCTTGACGGAGATCTCGAACGCGAGCGCAAACAGTTCGTTGGCATGCTTGAACCGACCGACCGCGGCCCACATCGCAGCTTCGCTGCTGTGCACCATTGACGCTGGGCCGATGTCGAGGCCCTTCGCAATCCAGTGCCCACGTGCGAGGTACATGGGCACCCCGGCTGCGTCGTCGACGAGGCTCATGATCGCCATCCACGGGTAGAGGCGGCACAGCCCCTCGCGGACCTCGATGTTCATGTTCTTTGGTGGGCCAAACCAGGACCGCAACATGGCGCCAAACAGCGCCGCGATCTTGCCAAATGAACTTGTTGGCGTTGGTTCGGAAACGACCTCGAGGGCCATGTTGCCAAGCTGCCGGGCCTCGATGGTTGCGGCCTTCGAGAACAGAAACGCCACCGCCTTGGCGCCCATCTGCACGGCTCGTGGCCCGTCGCTGGTCGCGATGATCGCGGTATACAGCGAGACCGCCGTGTCGAGGTCGTCGCTCAGCAGGCAAATATCGGCGAGCCCTTCGGCGGCCTGGCTGCGCTGCTCGGTGTCACGGCTGTGCTCGAGCGCGCGCTCGAGGTGCCAGCGGGCGCGCTCGAGGTCGTAGACGGCGAGCCGCTCGCGGCCGGCGTCGACGTGGAGACGCGAGAGTCGGTCGAAGGCTTCGGGGCTGGTGTTGCCGCTGGGATCGAGGGCGAGATCGCGGTGGTAGGCGATCTGTGCGACGGGAGCGTTTCGTGCGGCGACGAGGTTTGCGACGGCAGCGTGGGCGGCCCGGAGCTCGGCTTCGGTGGACGACGCGAGGACCAGCTCGCGGATCGTGTCGTGCGGGAAGCGGACGGCGTCTTGGATACCCTGCGTCGTGTTGGCCAAGATCCCGCGCTTGACGAGGTCCGCCAGCCCGGCGTCGGCGTTGGCGATGTCGAGCTCATGGATGCTCTCGATGTCGACCTCGGTGCCCATCACGGCGACGCGCAGCGCGAGCTCGCGGACCCCCGACTCGGCGGCGGCGAGGACAACACCAAAGACGTCCTCGACCTCGAACCCACCATCGAGCTCGTCACGCAGAGACTTGCGTGCGCGCCAGCTACCGTCTTCGGGGCTTCGTACGAGCTGTCCGCGATCGATCCATGCGCGGAGGTTGGTCCACGCGACGAGCGGGAGCCCGGCGCTCATCGACCACAGCGTCTGGCCAAGGCTCTCGGCCTCGACGACTGATCCGGGCAAGGTTTGGGTGAGGAGATCAGAGATCTCCGGCTCCGTGAGCGGCTTGAGCTCGACCGACTCGAATTCGAAGTCGGGCACGAAGCCGCCGCTCTTGGTGCGCAGGCCCATGACCAAGAGGGTGTGATGGGCGGGGCGCCGCTGTGCGAGGATCTTGAGCACGATCGCGGAGCTGCCGTCGGTGGTCTCGAGGTTGTCGAGCACCAGCACCAGCGGCCGCTTGGAGGTGCCAATTGACCGGAGCAGATCCGCGATGACGGCGGTATGCCGGCTGAAGTCCTCGCCGAGCTCGAGGCGCGGGAGTTCTTCGACGTTGCGCAGCACCTCGCCGAGCGAGGGGGCGCTGCGGGTCACGATTGCGCCGAGGTGCCGGGTCGCGCGGTTGATCCGGCGCCGGATGTCATCGCGCTCGTCGGCGTTGAGCCGCGCGAGCGCCTGGGGGAGCTGCTCGAGGGCGTTGAGCAGGCCGCCGCGGCTGTCGGCGCTCTGCTGTTGCCACGCGCCGGTGAGCACGATCGCGTCGTCGGCCCGGGCCCGAGCGCTGACGAATTCGCCCATCAAGCGCGACTTGCCGATGCCGCGAGGGCCCTTGATGATCAGCGCGGTGGGCTGGGCGATCTGAGCCTGGTCGAACCCGCGCCGGAGCTCCGTGAAGGCGAGCGAGCGGCCGATGAAAGGCGGATCCGCGGGCAGATCCGTCGTTGGGTCAGGCTGCAGCAGACCGCTCGCCGAGGCGAGCGATCGCAGGCGTTCGGTGAGCTCGACGGCTGTGCTCGGGGCCTGGTCGAGCGCGGCGCTCGTGGACGCGTCGCCAAGCTCGCGGATAAACTCGGCGAGCGCGTCCACATCGAGCTTTGGGTCAGGCTGGCCGACGTGACCAAGGAGGTGCGTGAACGAGTCGAGGAAGAAGCGGTCGTCCTCGGTTCGGACCATCTCGCGCTGGAACCGAACGCCGTGGACGTCAACCGCGTGTAGCTTCGTCAACAAACTGGCGCACTCGGACGCGAGCACGAGCGCCTTGCCGCCCTCGAGTGTCGAGGTCGCGGGCGCGAGAGTGGCGGCGCCACCCACAGCGGGCTCGCACACCAACACCAACCACGCCTTGGTCCGACCGACCGCGCTGACCCGTGGCTGAAACTGGCTTTCGACGCCACACGCCCGAATGAGCCGCGCATCTTCATTGGGGCCGAGCGGAAGCGGAACCAGGTGGAGGTTCAGCCTGCGCGTGAGCGGATCGCCGAGGGTCTTGTGGAGATCCTTGACGGCGACGACGACTGTGTCGCCAAGCTCGCGCCGCTGGCCGATCACGTGGAAGCGATCCCAGAGGATCACCGCCTGCTGGAAGCTGCTCGCGTCGATCTCGGCGAGACGGCCGAGATCCGTGAGTGCGCTGTGTCCGGTCGCCATGATTTGCCAGCTCCGCGAGGACTGTGCCGATCAGGCGCGAGGAACTCCGAAGGTGAAGCGGGTGCCTTGGCCGATGATCGACTGGAGCTGGAGCTTTCCGCCCCAGCCCTCGACCAGTCGGCGGCAGGTCGGAAGTCCGACGCCCGAACCCTTGGTCTTGGTCGTGAAAAACAGGTCGAAGATCTTGGTCTGAAGTTCGGGGGAGATCCCTGGTCCGTTGTCGGCGACCTGGACGAAAACGTCGTCGGTAGCGACCCAGGCCGAGATCGTGATGCGGCCGTCGGGGCCGTCGGGGATCACATCGATGGCGTTGTTGATGAGGTTGGCGAGCACGCGCAGCAACGCGCCACGGGGCGCGAGCACGTCGGTGCGAGGTGGATCCTCTAGCCGCAGGCGGCCCTTGGAGACGCGCCGGTGCATGCGGTGCGTGGTCTTGAGTAGGTCGGGCAAGTCGACGACGGTGCCGGCTCCCCCGCCGCGTTGAACGGCGACGCCATCACGTGTGATGTTGGCCATCGTGACCGCGACCAGGCGCAGCTCGTCGATGCTTCGCAGGACCCCGCTCACCTTCTCGGGGTCGGACGCGGTCGCGGCCATGCCCAGCAACCCGTGACGCGAGTGATCGATGTGCGCGATGAGGACCTGCAGGAGCGAGCGAAGATCGTGCATGGCCCCGGCCGCGAGCGTGGCCGTTGAGGCACGATCGAGCTGCTCCGCCAACAGCTCCACGAACGTGGTCGACTCCTTCTCTTCCTCCTTGATCTGTCGCCCAAGCGAATCGAGGAAGCCCAACAGAGAACGACCAAACTCGTCCGGATCACCGGACTCTTCATAGAGTCGTTCGAGTTCGGTGGTGAGGTTCATGCCGCCCTGTGTGTGGGCTGGATCGTCATCCAGTGCGGGACCAGATCCGTTTGCGTTGGTACTTTAGTCCAGCAGTTGGTCAGCCGACCAGGCCCAGACGACCAGTGCACTGTACAAAAGAACGAGAGCCGAGCGCCACCAAGCCATCGTCACGACAGATCTCACACTGTTGGATCAACCACTGCGCTGACACCGAGGTTGGGGATCGGTCACAACAGTTGGTTGTCGCGCAGCCACCGGACCGTGTCCTCGAGCCCTGCTTCGAGCCCAAACTCAGGCGACCAGTCGAGGTCAGCCCGGGCTCGGGCATCGTCGCACCACCAACCGCTCGACAGGCTCGCGCGGGCCTTGTCGCGGGTCAGCGCGGGCACCTGCCCCCGCAGTCGTCCAAGCCCCTGATTGAGCAGGCCGACCGAGCGGACCGCGAACCCGGGAAGCGGGATGGTCACCGCGCGACGCCCGAGCGCCGCGGCTGCGATCTGCCCGAACTCCGCGACGCTCGAGCGCTGTCCATCGGTCAAGTAATACAGGCCGGCGCCGCGTGGGTCATGGGTGTCACCGAGCACTTCGGGGTCGCCACCCCCCCCTGCGTGGACGTGGCCAGCGGTGCCTTCGCGCGGGATCGGCGTGCCGCGCTCTCCCACCAGCGCGATACCGGTAGCGAGATCTCGCCCGTGGATCGCTGACATCCAGGTTGGACGCAGGCCAGGCTGGGCGACGACCCGCATCGCCGCGGACTTGATCATGTGCAGCACGTCTTCGTCGCGCGGGCCGTAGACCAGGGGCGGCCGCACGATCACCAGCTCCACGTCGCCGCGTCGGGCCGAGGCGACCGCGAGCTGCTCGCCGGCGAGCTTCGAGTCGCCGTAGTCCGTGACGTCGCGCTCGTGCCGGTGATGTTCGCGACGGGGGCTGCTTGGGTGCGAGGGGCCGGCGGCCATCAACGAGGAGACATGCACGACCCGGCGCGGACCTTGACCGTGGGCCCTGGCCTGCGCGATCGCGGCGAACAAATTGCCCACGCCTTCGACGTTGGCCCGATCGAAGCCAACGCGGTCGAACGCCGCGGTCGCGCCCGCGAGGTGGTAGACGAGATCGACGTTGGCGACCGCCTGGGCCATCGAGTCGACGTCGTCGAGGCTGGCGTAGGCCAGCTCGAAGGGCGCGCCACCGGCCCCGAGCTCGAGCTTGTCGAGCCGCGAGCTGCGACGAACCATCGCGCGCACGTCATGGCCGCGCTCGCGCAGGACTTCGCACAGGTGGCTGCCGATGAACCCGCTGGCGCCAGTGACCAGCGCGGTGTGTCGCGGCGCGCTCATGTTGGCTCCCCCCCAAACACGTCTTCGTAGATCCGGTAGTGAGCGACGGGCTCGCAGCCAAAGTTGCTGATCGCGCGGTTGACCAGCTCGTTGTCTTCGAGGGTCCAGCCGATCTCGCCGCCCCACCACCCGAGCGCGCGGCAGCGCTCGGCCATCTCGAGGAACAAGATCGAGTCGAGCCCGCGGCGGCGGTAACCCTCGCGAATGCCAAGCAAGATCAGCCGCCCCGAGTCGACGGTGTTGGCGATCTCGAGATCCCAGGCCAGCCGCAGCACCCCAAACGGAAACAGCTTGCCGTCGAGCTTCTTGAGCACCGGGTTGACGTTCATGATGGTCAACGCGAACGCGACCGGCTCGCCGTCAACCTCGGCGATCAGCGGCAGCGAGGGGTGCAAGACCAGCTTGAGATCCTTGGCGATGTGGCGGAACTCCTTCTCGCCGACCGGCACGAACCCCCAGTTCTTCTCCCACGCGCCGTTGTAGATCTCGAGCGCGCGGCTGACCTCTGTGTCCCAGTCGTCGAAGCTCATCGCCCGGACCTGCACGTTCTCGCGCTGCCGCATCTTCTTGGCGATGCGGACCACCCGAGGGGGGATCGGCGTGCTCAGCGAGATGGCCCACTGGATCAGATCCTTGGCCCGGCGCAGGCCTCGACCGGTCAGCAGCGAGTCGTACCAGGGCGGGTTGTAGGGCATGTTGATGCCGGGATCCCGATCAAACGAGTCGAGCAGGACGCCGCACACGTAGTTGGTCGAGAAGTCCATCGGCCCGATCATGCGGTCGAGCCCACGCCGCTCGAGCCACGCGCGCGCGCGGCTCAGCAACGCCGACGCAACCTCGGGATCGTCGGGCGACTCGAACATCCCGAAGTAGCCGGTCTTGTCGCCGTGGAACGAGCGCCAGTCCCGATCTTCGATCGCCGCGATCCGCCCCACGTCACGTCCGTGCTTGCGCGCGATCCACAGTGACACGTCGGCGTGGTCGAGGAACGGGTTCTTGCGCGGGTTGAGGTAGTCCCGGCGGTCCATCAACAGCGGCGGTACCCAGTGATCGTTTGGATAGAGCTCGCGGTGGATGTGCCAGGGCACGCGAATGAAGCGCTCGACCAACTTGCGATCGGTCAGCGGGACTTCGACGATCTCGAGCGTGGACATCGGCAGCGGGCAAATACCATGAGGGACCTCGTTGGGGCTGCCGAGGTAGATGGGGGCGACGTGAATGGGCTTCGCGTGTCCCTGGGTGCGCGCGGGATGACCAAAAAGGCTAGTTGAATCAGATATTTATCGACGTGCGTGGCGCGGGTCGCTCGACATCGATCTGGAAGCGGCGCATGAAGGTTGGCGCGAACGGGCGGACGCAGCGGTCGCGAAAGATGATCCATGTTCACGTCGCAACACTCACGCGAGGCATGTCGGGGCGGGCTGTACCTGCGTGGGCTCAGTCTGCAAGATGCCGCCACCACTCGGGCAGCGTTGCAGGCTGCAACGTTCACGGCTGACACCGCCAACGCCCGCCAGACCCCGCCAAACGGCGCGCTCGGGTTTTTCCGTGACAGGCCCACGCCTTTGACGGTACTGAGCCCCCCCTTCACTCCCCCGTTCCAAGCATGAGCAGCGAAGCCCAGTACAGCCTCGCGGACTTCTACTTCACCGACACCGAGGATCCCTTGGTGCCGCCGCCGGAATTCGGCGACTGGCACAAGGCTGGATCCTGGGCGTTCGCGCTGTTTGAGCCCGAGATGCAAGGTGCCGTCGAGCCGGTGATGAAAATCAACCGGGGCGGCAAGTCACGCACCGTCGTCAACCTCTCTTCCTATAACTACTTGGGCCTGGCCGCGCACCCCGAGGTGATCGAGGCCGGCAAGCGGGCGCTGTCCAAGTACGGCACCGGCGCGTGCGGGTCCCCGATGCTCTCGGGCATGACAGATCTGCACCGCGAGCTCGAGGCCGAGCTGATCAAATTCACAGGCCACGAAGACGTGATGCTGTTCAACAGCGGCTTCGGTGGCGGGCTTGGCACCCTGACCGGGGTGCTGCGCAAGGGCGACCTCGCGCTGCTCGATGACAAGTGTCACCTGTGCCTGATCGACGGGGTCAAGCTCGCCAAGGCGAAGCTGCAGTTCTTCTCGCACAACGATCCGCAGTCGCTCGACGACCTGCTCACCAAGACCAGCAGCACCCGCCGCCGGTTGATCGTGATCGAGGGCATCTACTCGATGGACGGCGACACCGCCAAGCTGCCGCAGATCATCGAGATCGCCAACCGCCACGGCGTTGGCATCATGATCGACGAGGCCCACTCGATCCTCGCGCTCGGCGAGCACGGGCGTGGCTGCGTCGAGCACTACGGTCTGCCGCCCAGCGCGGTCGGCCTGCAGTACGCGACCTTCTCCAAGTCGTTCGCGCACGCGGGCAGCTTCGTGGCGGGCAACCGTGACCTGATCCGGTACCTGCGGTTCTACGTCAACGGCTACGCGTTCTCGTGCGCGCTGCCGCCGGTCGTCGTTGGCGGGCTGCTCAAGGCGCTCGAGCTCGCGACCCGTGACAACGCCCTGCGCGAGAAGCTGTGGGCCAACGTCAACTACTTCCGCGACGGCGCGGAGTCGCTCGGGCTCAACCTTGGCGACAGCGACTCGCAGGTGTTCCCGATCATCATCGGGGGCGATCGCCAGATGCTGTACGAGCAGTGCCGCGCGATGAACGACGCGGGCTTGTTCCTCGCGCCGGTCGACTACCCCTCGGTGTCGGAAGACTCGCTGCGCTATCGGGTCGCCGTGACCGCGGCCCACGAGACCGTCGACCTCGATCGCTCCTTGCAGATCCTCGAGGACACGGTGGTCAAGGCCATGCGCGAAGCCGGCACGCTCGGCGCCAACACGGCCGCCGCCGAGGCCGCCAAGGCCCGCCGTGAAGGCCGCGCAGCCGCGGCCGCCGACAGCAGCATGGCTGACTGGCAGACCATGGCGAAGTTCTTGTTGAGACAGGCCAGCGCGATCGCGAACTCGTCGAACAAACGAGCTCGTGTCGCGCAGCTATCTTCGATGGCCTACGACCACTTTGTCGAGCGCGCGCACGACCCAAGCTCAGCCTACGACCGGCTGCTGCGGGCGGTTGGTGAGCTGGACCTGCGCGACGGCGTCAGCTCGCTGATGAACGCCCGCAGCAAGTTGCGCAAGGATCGCCGATGATGCCCCTCGATCTGTCAGGTGCTGCTTCCGAGCTCGACCCCAGCGTGCGCGCCGAGCCGCCGCTGGTGTTCATGTTCCCCGGCCAGAGCTCGCGCTACCCGGGCATGCTGGATCGCCTCGTCGAGCTGCATCGGCCCAACGCGGATCTGCTCGCGTGGGCCTCGGACCTGCTCGGCCGTGACCTTGGCGCCCAGTACCACGCGGACGCTGGCGAGAACGCGTTCGCCCGCAACGTCGACGTGCAGGTTGGGGTGTTCCTCGCCAACCACATGTTCATGGCAACCCTCGACGCCGCTGGGATCGAGGCCGAGCTGTCGCTTGGCCTGAGCCTGGGCGAGTGGAACCACCTCGTGCACATCGGGGCGGTCTCGTTCGCGGACGGGCTGCGGGCGGTCGACCATCGCGGTCGCTGCTACGACGAGGGCCCGCGCGGGTGGATGGCGGCGATCCAGCCGATCTCCGACGAGGACCTCGCGGCGGTGGTCAGCAGCGCGGCCAAGCTCGGGGTGCTCGAGGTCGTCAACCTCAACTCGCCGCAGCAGCACGTGGTCGCGGGTGAGCGGGCCGCGGTCGAGGCCGCGGTCGAGCACGCCGAAGACGAGTTCTACGCGCAGCCGCAGATCATCGAGCGCAACGTGCCCATGCACTCGTCGCTGTTTCGGGTCGTCGGCGAGCGGTTCCGCGAGCACCTCGAGCAGCTCGAGTTCGCGGCCCCGCGCCTGCCGTATCTGCCCAACCGGCTCGGCGAGCTGCTCGACAACCCCAGCCGCGCGCAGCTGATCGACCTGCTCTCGACCCACGTCCACGAGCCGGTGTTGTGGCGGCGGTCGCTCGACCACATCGTCGCCCAGCACCCAGACGCCGTGTTCGTCGAGGTCGGGCCGATGTCGGTGCTGCACAACCTCATGCACCGCAAGTGGCTGCGCAACCGCAAGTTCCGCACCGACAGCCGCGAGCAGCTCGCGGATCACTTCGCGAGCGTGGTCGCCAAGCTCGGTGTCGACGAGCGAAAGGGTCCGAGGGCTTGCACACCAAGCTGATCAAGTCCGGCCGCCGACGCTCGCTGTTCACCGAGGCGCCGACCACCCAGACGGTCGAGCTTGGGCGCGTGCAGCTCGAGCGGATGCTGCCCCACCGTGATCCGATGCTGCTGCTCGACGGGATCACCCGGGTCGATCTCGCGCAGGGGCTGGTCGAAGGCCGCCGCCGCGTGGTCGTTGAAGACCCGGTCTTCGTCGGCCACTTCCCCGGTGATCCGGTCTACCCCGGCGTGCTCTTGCTCGAGATGGTCGGGCAGCTGGGCATCTGTCTGCAGCACCTGCTGGACCGGTTCACGGTCGGTGCGCCGATCAACATCGCAGCGGACGATCAACCCCGCGCCCTGCGCTTGCTCAAAGTCGAGCACGCGCTGTTCCAGGGGGCGGTGCGGCCTGGTGACGAGCTCACCCTGGTCGCCAAGTCGGTCGAGAACAGCGACTATGTGTCTGTTTGCGTCGGCCAGGCGCTGCTCGGTGAGCAGGTGCTGGCGCTCGCAATCTACGAGGTCTTCATGCTCGACGAAGACGCGAGCTAGACCCATCCCCCACGAACTTGCAGGAGCTGAGCCTTGAGTCCCCAACAAAAGCGCATCGTCGTCACCGGAATGGGCATCAACACCCCGATCGGCGACACCCTCGACGACTTCTACACCAACCTGATCGCCGGCAAGTCGGCGATCACCAATTGGAAGTGGCTCGAGAATGACGCCGTGTACTCGAAAGTTGGGGGTGACCTCAGCGAGTACGATTCCAAGGCCAAGCTCGCCTCGCTCAAGAAGGCGCTGGTTCCCTCGACCTACAAGCGGCTGCGGCAGCTGCTCAAGAAGGCGCCGTTCTCAACCGGGATCTCGGCGCTGGTCTCGGCCGATGCGTGGATCGACGCGGGCTTGTCGGGCAAAGAAGACACCCTGGACCCGACCCGTCGGGCCACGCTCGTTGGCGGCCACAACCTCAACGAGCGCTACTTCACGACCAACTACGAGACCTTCCTCGACGAGCCGGACTACATCGACTCGCTCGCGGCGCTGCTGATGCTGGACACGGATCACGCTGGCACCGTCAGCGAGGTGCTTGGCAGCCAGGGCGCGGCCTACACGATGGGTGGCGCGTGCGCGAGCGCCAACATGGCGCTGCGCAGCTGCATCGACGAGATCCGCCACCACGACCACGACCTCGCGCTGTGCGTCGGTCCGGTCCTGGACTTCTCGCAGATGGGCCCGCACGCGATGGCGATGATGGGCGCGATCACCTTCCAGAGCTTCAACGACACGCCCGAGCTGGCGAGCCGGCCCTACGACATCCGGCGTGAGGGCTTCGTCCCCTCGCACGGGGCCGCGTGCTTGGTGCTCGAGGAGCTTGGCCACGCGCTCGAGCGCGGCGCCAGGATCTACGGCGAGGTGCTTGGCTGCACGGCGACCTCGGATGGCTGCCACCTGCCGTCGCCCTCGACCGAGGGCCAAGCCCGCACGGTCACCCGGTTGCTGCGGCGCTGTGGGATCACCCCCGAGCAGGTCGACTTCGTGTGCGCCCACGCAACCTCGACGCCGCTCGGGGATCTGTCAGAGGTCAACGCGCTCAAGAGCGTGTTTGGGGACCACGCCTACAAGCTCAAGATCAACGCGCCAAAGTCCATGCTCGGCCACACCTGCTGGTCGGCGCCCGCGGTCGAGACCGTCGCTGGGCTGCTTCAGATGAAGCACGGCAAGCTGCACCCCTCGATCAACGTCGAGCAGATGGATCCCGAGATCGACCTCGACGTGTGCGCCAACGAGGCCGTTGACCACCAGATCGAGATCATGCTCAAGAACTCGTTCGGGTTCGGCGGGCTCAACTGCTGCGCGCTGTTCAGCCGCTTCAACGCCAACTCCGTCTGAGATAGCCCATGTACTACTTCGTCACCGGGGGTTCACGCGGCATCGGGGCCGGCATCGTCGAGTTTGCTGCTCGTCGGGGTCACCACGTTGCGTTCACTTACGTCTCGAACGCCGAGGCGGCCGAGCGCTCCAAGCAGGCGGCCGAAGCCGCCGCCAAGCAGGCCGGTCACGAGGGGGTCCAGATCCGCCACTACCAGCTCGACGTCAAGGACGTCGAGCGGGTCGAGGCCGTCGCGGATCAAGTGCTCGAGGACTTCGAGACGATGGAGGTCATCGTCAACTGCGCCGGGGTCAACCGCGACAACCTGATGGTCGCGATGTCCAACGAGGAGTGGCGCGAGGTCCTCGCAACCAACCTCGACGGGCCGTTCTACGTGTGTCGGCAGTTCCTGCAGACGCTGATGGCCAACCGGTTCGGGCGGATCATCAACATCTCGTCGATCCAGCACGAGGGCGGCAGCGGCCAAGCCAACTACGCGGCCGCCAAGGCTGGCCTGCACGGCCTGACCAAGACCCTGGCCAAGGAGTACGGCCGCCGCGGGATCACGGCCAACGTCGTCGTCCCAGGCTTCTTCGACACGGACATGACCCGCGAGACGATGCCGCAGGCCAACAAGGACTACTGGAAGCAGTACTGCCCGATGCCGAAGGGCCGGATGGGCAAGGTCGACGAGCTGGCCGGGGTCGTGGACTTTCTCGCCAGTGAGGCCGGCGCCTTCGTCAACGGCGAGGTCATCAACGTAACCGGCGGCCTCGGTTGGACCGTCTAGCTATGACCCCGATGTCTATGACCCCGATGTCTATGACCCCCACAGACGACTTCGCACTTCGCCGACTGCAGCCGCTTCGCGTCTGGTCGCTTCGCTCCTCGGGGGCGTTTGTGTACGGGGGCATCATTGGCCCCCTAGGAGGGGGCTCTGCTCGGCTCGTGAGTCCGTTGCGGGGCGCGGCATGAGCAACGGATCAATCTTGGAGGAGCTGTGTCTATGACGAACGGGAACAGGGTTGGTATCGAGAAGATCTTTGCCTACCCGTGCAGCATGACCTTGGACATGGTCGCGCTGGCGGAGGCGCGGGGCGTCGAGGCGTCGCACCCGATCGAGGACCTCTGGGTCGAGGCGCGCAGCCTCAACCCGGTCTGGGAAGATCCGGTCACGATGGCCGTCAACGCGGCGCGCGGGCTGCTCGAGGGCGAGGACCCCGAGCAGATCGAGCTGGTCGTGGTTGGGACCGAGTCCAGCGTGGACTTTGGCAAGCCGATCTCCAGCTGGGTCCAGCGGCTCGCGGGGATCGGCCACAACTGTCGCAACTACGAGACCAAGCACGCGTGCTACGGCGGCACCGGTGGCTTGATGTCGGCGGCGCACTGGGTCGCGTCGGGGTTCAACCGCGGCAAGAAGGCGCTGGTGGTGTGCACGGATCAGAGCCGCATGCACCTCGAGAAGCCGTGGGAATTCGTGCTTGGGGCCGGGGCTACAGCAATGCTGATCTCCGACAAGCCCGACCTGCTCGAGTTCGAGCTCGACAAGAACGGCTACTGGACCAACGAGATCAGCGACACCTATCGGCCAAGCTCGCGCGATGAGGTTGGCCACGCCGACACCAGCTTGTTCGGCTATCTCGAGGCCGTTGAAGGCGCCAGCGAGCACTTCATGGAGGTCTCGGGCGAGCAGGACTACGACGCCAACTTCGCGCGCCACGTCTATCACGTGCCGTTTGGCGCGATGACCTACCGGGCTCACCGCGCGGTCGTGCGCCGGTTTGTCCCGGGCTTGGCCAAGAAGCAGATCCAGGGGCACTTCGAGCGCAAGAGCAAGGGCGGGCTCAAGTACAACCGCAGGCTCGGCGGCACCTACACCTCGGCGACCTTCTTGGCGCTGATGGGCACGATCTCGGCCGCCGCCGAGAGCGGTGATCCGCTGCAGGCCGGTCAGCGGATCAGCGTGTTCTCGTACGGCTCCGGCTCGTGCTCGGAGTTCTACCCGGTCCGCGTGGGCCCGCGGGCCACCGAGATCATCGCCAACGCGGGCCTCGACGCCCGCCTCGACGCGCGCCAGACGGTGACCGTGCCCGAGTACGAGGCGATCGAGCGGACCCGGGCCAGCTACGTCGAGACCCCCACCTACGACACCGACAAGCACGGGCCCGATGGCGCCTGGGCCAAGCACTGGTCCGCGGCCTACGAAGGCAAGGGCCTGTGCGTGCTCGACGGCCTTCACGAGTGGGAGCGGCGCTACAGGCTGAGCTGATGCGGGTCCGTTGCGAGCCCAAGGACAGCCCGGTGTGGCGCGTCCATCTCGAGCCGGGCGACAAACCCGAGGTCGTGTTCGATGGCGCTGGCCTCACGCAGCTCGACGCCGTGCTGCAGGCCGCCGAGACGTCCAAGCGCTGCCGCGTGATCGTGATCGAGAGCAGCCCCGGCGTGTTCTGTCGCGGCATGGATCTGGAATTCCTCGTCGCCCACGCTGGCGAGGATCAGTCCGAGAAGCTGCGGGGCTACGCCCACTGCATGGAGCGGCTGCGCAGCTCGACCAAGGCGGTGATCTGCATCGTCGACGGCGAGACGATGGGCGGCGGTGTTGGCTTGGTCGCCGCCTCTGATCTGGTGATCGCCAGCGCGCGCGCCAGCTTTGCCCTGCCCGAGTGCGTGCTCGGCCTGATCCCCGCGATGGTGCTGCCGCTGCTGTGCGAGCGGATGCCGGTTCAAAAGGCCCGGTGGATGGCCCTGTCGAGCCGCAGCGTCAAGGCCGAAGAGGCCCTGACCCTCGGCTTGGTCGACGAGCTGGTCGAGGGCCCGATCCAACTCGAGCAAGCGCTGCGACGCACGCTCAAGCGCCTGCTTCGGGCCAGCCCACGCGCGGTCGCCCGGCTCAAGCGCTACTCCACGGAGATCGCCACGCTCAGCCGCGCCGACGGGCTCGACCACGGCGCCCAACAGACCGCCACGGATCTGCTCGACCTCGAGACCATCGCCGCGATCCGGGGCTTCATGGCCGGCGAGTCGCCGCGGTGGTTCGAGCGCTATCGGCCTGGCAGCGGGCCAGCTGGCAGCGGAGGAGCTGGACATGACTGAGCGCATCACCCTGAGCATCGAAGACGGCCTCGCCGAGCTGTGGCTGCGCGATGAGCCGGGCAACAACGCGTTCTCCCGCGAGTTCGTGGCCGAGCTGCTCGCGGCCATGGACACGCTCTCGCGCGACACCCAGGCCAAGGTCTGCGTGGTCCGTGGGCTGCCCGAGCTGTTCTCGGCTGGCGGCGATCGCAACGTGCTGCTGGATCTCGCCGAGGGCCGGCTCGCGCCCTACGACCTCGAGCTGACCCGCAACCTGATCGAGCTGCCGATCCCCACGATCGCCGCGATGGAGGGCAGCGCCGTCGGTGGTGGGCTGATCTTCGGGCTCGCCTGCGACATGGTCGTGATGGCCCGCGAGAGCCGCTACGGCACCAACTTCATGGACCTCGGGTTCACCCCGGGGATGGGCACGACCGGGCTCTTGCAGTTCGCGGTTGGCGAGTACCTCGCGGCCGAGATGATGTTTGGCTGCCAGTACTTCAAGGGCAGCCACTTCGAGCACCGCGCCAACATCAACGCCGTGGTCGACCGCGCCAAGGTCCTGGGCCACGCGCGCAAGCTGGCGCTGCGCCTGACTGACAAGCCCCGGTTTGCGATCGAGCTGCTCAAGCGCCAGCTCGCGCTCCCGCGCCGGCTGGCGTTCGAGCGCGCGCGCACGGCCGAGTCGATGATGCACCAGGTGTGCTTCGCCGCGCCCGAGACCCAAGCGCGGATCCGCGAGAATTATCATCAGGTGGCGGACGCTGCCGACCCATCCTCCAGTGGCCCGCGAGCGGGCCAAAAACCTGGCCCGAGCTGAGAACAGATTTGAAGATGCTCTACGACTTCCAAGACAAGGTCGTGCTGATCACTGGCGGCACCAAGGGGATCGGCCGCGCCTGCGCCCTCGCGTTCGCGCGGCTGGGCGCCAAGTGCTGGCTGACCCACCGCTGGGGCTCGGCCGACGAGCAAGAGCTGTTCGCCGCGTTCACCGAGGTCGGCGGCCACGCCCCCCAGATCGTCGAAGCCGACGCCTCCAAGAAGGGCGACACCAAGGCGCTGATCAGCAAGATGCGCGAGGCCGGGGTCGAGCGCGTCGACGTGTTCATCAACAACGTGGCGATGGTCGTGCGCGGCGATGGGTTTGACGCCCACGGCAAGCGGGCGTTGATCAAGAGCCTCGAGTACAGCGCCTGGCCGTTCGTCGACTACCTCAACAAGATCAACGCCGCGTTTGGGTCCTATCCCGCGTACGCGCTGGCGATGAGCTCGGACGGGCCGGATCAGCACTACCCGCACTACGACTACGTCGCGGTCGCCAAGGCCGTGCTCGAGACCTTCGTGCGCTACATGTCCACGCACCTGCGCGAGCACGACGTCAAGGTCAACGCCCTGCGCACCCGCCAGGTCCCCACCGAGAGCTACGCGCAGATCTTTGGCGAGCAGAACACCGGGATCGCCGAGCGCTTCGCCGAGTTCGCCGTGACGCCCGAAGAGGTCGCCGCGACCGCGCTCGCGATGTGCAGCGGACTGTTCGACAGCTACTCGGGCCAGGTCCTGCAGCTCGATCGTGGCGCCGCGTTCGTCGACAACATCATGACCATGGGTCAGCGCTTGCTCGCGGGCGCCGATCCCAGCGAGGCCCTGACCGTGTCGGATCCCCCGCCCAAGCCCGTCCACGCGACGGTCGGGGATCTCGTCGCGGCGCCGGACCAGGCCAAGGATCAGCCGCACTCCGTGGCGGCGACCTTGCGCCGGGCGCTCGAGGGCAAGGCGGTCCTGATCACCGGCGGCACCAAGGGGATCGGTCTGGCCTGCGGCCTTGCCTACGGTCGCCAGGGCGCGCGGACTTACCTGACGCATCGCTGGGGCTCGGCCGACGAGGGCGCGATCCGGGCCAGCTTCGAGCAGGCCGGCGCGCCGCCGCCCGTGATCCTCGAGGCCGACGTCAGCCAGGACGAAGACACCGAAGCGCTGATGCAGCGGATCAAGGACGACGTCGGCGCGCTCGAGGTGCTGATCACCAACGTCAGCTTTGCCCACGTCAGCCAGACCCACGACGACCTGAGCTTCAAGGGGCTCAAGCGCTCGCTCGAGTACAGCTCGTGGCCCTTCATTGGCTACATGCAGCACGCCAAGGCGATCCTGGGCCGGCTGCCACGCTACGCGATCGGCATGTCTTCGCGCGGCCCCGAGTACTTCTTGCCGGGCTACGACTTCGTCGCTGCCTCGAAGGCTGTCATGGAGACTTTTTGCCGTTACCTCACGAGTGATCTGCTCGAGGAGGACATCCGCATCAACGTGCTTCGCGCGAACCCCGTCGAGACAGAGTCGCTAGAGTCCACGTTCGGGCCTGAATTCGCCCCATTTTGCAAGAAATGGTACGCGGACGGCTTCTTCATCCAGCCCGAAGAAGTCGCGGATGCCGCTGTCGCGCTGTCGAGTGGCCTGATGGACGGCGTTCGGGGCCAGGTGCTGTTGCTGGACAGGGGCTTCGGTTTTTCGGACAACGTGGTCCGTCTGTTCACCGAGCGCGAGCGCTTCGGTCTCTGAGACACCCCACCCGCCGCGATGCCCATCCACCTGATCATGCCTGACCGTGCCGACCATGGTCACCGCTGTCAGACGCCGGGATATCAGCGGGGACATCAACGAATTCTTGGATCGAATTTCCGATCGCCAGGCGCGTTGACCGCGCTGGATGAGCTAGCCTGCGACGCCCTGACTGGGGCGTCCAACGAGAACGAGAACGAGGAGAACCAATGACCCGCGAACATGTGCTCGAGGTCGTCACGCGCCACTTGGTGGACACCATCGAAGAGCTCGAGGGAGTCGAGATCGACCCTGTGAAGTCGATGAAGGATCTCGGGGCCAACAGCCTCGACATCGTCGAGGTCGTGTCGTGCAGCATGCGTGAGCTCAAGGTGAAGGTGCCGCGCTCCGAGCTGAACCAGCTCAACAACATCAACGAGCTCGTCGAGCTCTTGCACAAGAGCGTGCAAGAGAAAGAAGCAGCGGCCGACTAGCACCGCACACCCGAAGTCCGCGTCGAAGATCGCATCACGATCGCACCACGGGCTTCTCGGTGCGCACTTCCAAGACGAGCCCCGGCTCGTCTTCGCTTTTGGTTCGCGATGCGGGCAGCTATCGTCGTCGGCAACTACGTCAACGTGGTCGACGGCGTTGCGCTGACCTACCAGCGCCTGGTCCGAGCCCGCGCTCAGGCCGGGGATCAGCTGATGGTGTTGGCTCCGGGTGGACGAACTCTGCCCGCGCCTGCGTCCGCGAGCTTTGTCCCGGTCCCGTCGATCCCGGTCCCCGTGCAGCCGGAGTATCGGCTCGCGCTCGGGATCCCGCGTGCGACCCAACGCGCGCTCGAGCGCTTTGAGCCGGAGCTGATCCACGTTGGCAGCCCGGACTTGGCGGGCGTGGCCGCGCTGGATTTTGCGGCTGCCCACGGGATCCCGGCGGTCGGCTCGTATCACAGCGAGATCGCTCGCTACCTACGCTTCTTGCCGCTGCCGGGGATCTCGGCGGTCGGTCCGTTGCTCGAGCGGGGCGTGTGGGCGTTTGTCCGGCGCTTCTACAATCGCTGCCGGCATGTCTACGCCCCGAGCGAGTCGATGCGCGCGGCTCTGCGTGCGCGCGGGATCGAGTCGGAGCTGCGCGTGTGGGGACGGGGCGTGGACACCGAGGCCTTCGATCCGGCGCTGCGCGACATCAGCTGGCGGCGCGGACTTGGGATCCCGGATCACGTGCCGCTGATCTTGTTCGTGGCGCGGCTGCGCTGGGAGAAGGGGCTGGCGAACTTGGCTGCGGTGTTGGATGGGCTGGCGCGGACTCCTGTGGCGTTCCATAGCGCGATCGCGGGGGCTGGGCCGGCTCGGGCGGCGTTGGAGCGGCGTTGCGTGGACACGCACTTCTTGGGGGAGCTTCGTCAGCCCGAGCTGGGGCGGGCTTATGCGAGCGCGGATCTGTTCTTTTATCCGAGCACGACTGAGACCTTTGGCAACGTGACGCTCGAGGCTATGGCTTCTGGGTTGGCTACGGTTTGTGCGGATGCGATCGGGAGTGATGAGCTGGTGGTGCCGGGGGTGACTGGGGAATTGGTTCGGGCTGGGGATGTGGGGGGGGCTGTCGAGGTTGTGGGTGGGTTGTTGCGGGAGACTGGGCGGCGGGTGGGGATGGGGCGGGGGGCTCGGGGGCGGGCGATGGGGTTTTGTTGGGGGCGATCTTTTTCTGTTCTGGAGGGGCATTGGAGGGAGGCTTTGTTGGGGTGATTGGTTGGTTGTTTGCGGGGGTGTGATTGGCCGATGGGGGACCGCGCACGGGCTGCAGACGGCCTCAACCCGGCTAGGTCTACTCCAGTCTCGTGACCCCGCTTCCTCTCGTGTCTTCTCATTGGCCCGACGTTGCTTCTCTTCGTTAATCTCCACGTGCGTAGATACGCCGGGTTGAGGCCGTCTGCGGCCTTGTGTGCGCTCTACGTTTTTGGGGGCTGGCTCCGCTCTGGGACGGAGGGTCGCCTCACTTTGGAGTCGGCGTTTGCGGAGGCCTTCGAGGGGCGGTGGTCGCCTCACTTTGGAGGAGGCGTTTGCGGAGGCCTTCGAGGGGTGGCGACAGCCTCACTTTGGAGGAGGCTTTTGCGGAGGCCTTCGAGGGGTGGCGACAGCCTCACTTTGGAGGAGGTTTTTGCGGAGGCCTTCGAGGGACGGGCAGCCTCACTTTGGAGGAGGCTTTTGCGGAGGCCTTCGAGGGACGGGCAGCCTCACTTTGGAGGAGGCTTTTGCGGAGGCCTTCGAGGGACGGGCAGCCTCACTTTGGAGGAGGCTTTTGCGGAGGCCTTCGAGGGGTGGCGGTCGCCCCCCTTTGGAGGTCGCGTTTGCGGAGGCCTTCGAGGGGTGGCGACAGCCTCACTTTGGATGAGGCGTTTGCGGAGGCCTTCGAGGGGCGGGCAGCCTCACTTTGGATGAGGCGTTTGCGGAGGCCTTCGAGGAGCGGCGGTCGCCTCACTTTGGATGAGGCGTTTGCGGAGGCCTTCGAGGGGCGGGCAGCCTCACTTTGGAGAGCTAGTTGGGCTCAGAGTCGGCTTCGCTGTCGGAGCCGGCTTCGCTGTCGGAGTCGGCTTCGTCACTCGAGTCGGCTTCGTCACTCGAGTCGGCTTCGTCACTCGCGTCGGCTTCGTCACTCGAGTCGGCTTCGTCACTCGCGTCGGCTTCGTCACTCGCGTCGGCTTCGTCACTCGAGTCGGCTTCGCTGGCCGAGTCGGCTTGGCTTGCGGCGGCGGCTTCGTCTGCTTCGCTGCCGGCTTCGCCTAGCATCATTTCTGCGGTGCTCATGATCACGACGGGGGCCGGTATGCCGCTGCTGCTGATCCCGGGCTGGAGGTGCTCGGAGCCGACCTTTGCCTGTTCGTTGAGGCGCTCTAGATCGACGAACTCGCCGTAGCAGCCGCGGGCGGGCTCGCCTTCGCCGATGACCTCGATCACGCGGCCGACCTCGAACGCTTTTTGCTCTTCGCCGAACGTCAGCTTCAGCAAGCTGCGGACTGGCGGGGGCTGCTCGAGCGCGAGGAAGGTCCGGTCGCCGAGCTCACGTAGCTGCGCGGACTCGGACAAGTTGGCTTGGCGTAGATCGACACGTACGGCTGTCTCGGACATGGGCTCCTCGGGCGCCGACTGTATCATCTAAGGGCCCCACGTAGGCCTTGGACTGCGGCCGCTGGCGCGTCGGGTTGCTCGCTCGTCGGGGACGTGGGCCGCGGTCGCATGTGCGGGCTCCTGGAGGGGGCTCGCGGGGGGGAGCGGGGCTGAGCTAGCCGGCCGATGCTTCTGCGAGCCGATCCAAGAACGCTCGCGGATCTGCCTTGGCGGGGATCGGCACCCAGGTCTCGTCGAACTCCATGCCGGCCGTGGCGGCGTGGCCGCGCGCGGAGTCGTAGTCGCCCAAGCGGACCTCGAGCGCGGCGGCGTAGAAGTAGCGCAGGCCCCGGCGGAAGGGATCCTCTTCGAGGTCGATCTCGAACAGCAGGGCGTCACGGGTGATCTGGGCGATCTGGATCTCGTCCTGGTTGGCGATGATCACAAGCGACTCGAGATCATCGACGATCTGCAGGGCCAGCAGCTCGTCGAGCTCTTGGTCCTGCAAGGTGAGGCCGCGGATCAGCTGGGTCAGCCGCTCGGATGCCGAAATCGCGCCGTTGCGCTCGCGCTCGACCTCGGCGACGCCCAACATGGCGCCGGTGTGGTTGGGCAGCAGCTTCACGGCGAGCTCGAAGTGCTTCGCGGCGGCGTCAAAGCGCTTGGCCAGCAGCGCGATCTCGCCGCGCAGGGCCGAGACCTGGGCACGCTGGGATAGATCCCCGAGCTCGGCGTAGCGGGTTGCGGCCTCCGAAGCTAGGCGCTCGGCCTCTTCGAGCTCGCCCTGCTCGTAGGCGATCGCGGCCAGCATGTAGCCCACCGAGGGGTCATCGAAGCCGCCCTCGAGCGCCCGCTGCAAGAACGGCCTGGCGGCGGCGCCCGAGTAGGTCTGCATCTGCACGCCAGCCCACATGTACGCGAGGTCCGGGGGCAGGTGCTGCTCGGCCGCCAACGCTGCGAGGTCGCTGTTCATGATCAGCGAGGCACGCTTGCCGACCTCGGGGTTGGGCGGGCACGAGGCGGCAAATCCGGTCACGCGGACCCGGGCGATCCGGGCTTGGGTGGCCAGCGCGGGCGAGCTCTTGCCAGCTTCGATCGCGTCGTCGAGGTTGGTGAGCAGGGCCTCGACCGAGAGATCGCCGGGCGCGACCTTGGTGCTTGGATCGTAGTCGACGCTGCGCTGGTGCGGGCCCGGATCGTCGGGCAGTCGCCAGGCCACGCCGCGGATGCAGGTGGTGAAGTACATCGCGGCGACGTCGGCCCGCGCGATGGCGATCCAGTGCCGGCCCGAGCTGCTCGCGGCCGCGGCCAGCAGCTTGTCGGCGCTGAACGCCTTGCCCTCGCGCAGCAGCTCGCGCGCTTGCTGCATGGCCTCGAGCGCGGGTCCGTCGGTGTGGGCCTTGGCGACCTCGATCAGCGGCGTCAGATCCTGCCACGCGGGCCAGCTGCCCATCGGGACCTCGGCCTGTTGGCCCATGCCCGCGCGCACGCAGCCCGTGCCCACGCCGCTCAGGCCAGCGCAGCTGAGCAGCGCGGCGAGGCCAACGCGGGCGAACCGGGACAGACGCGAAGAATGCATACTCGAGCGCGAGCGTACGGCAGCGTGCACAGACCTCCAAGTACCCAAGCACCGCGTCGAAGCGCACCCGGCGACGCTTGGTCAAGCGCGGGACTTCGGTTAGCGTGGGCACGAGCCCGCATGCCACGTCCTCGCCAAGCCCTCCTCGTTTGCGCACTGCTAGGTGCCAGCGTGCTCCTCACCGCCTGCGGCAAGAAGCCGACCGAAGCCCAGTGCGACGAGTTCGCGGATCACTTCGTGAAGCTGCTCGAAGAGTCGCGCGAGAAGCCCGACTCGCGGATCAAGAAGCTCGCCAACGATCAGCGCGACAAGGTCATCGAGGCCTGCGTGAGCGAAGGCAGCGTCGCCGAGGTCGAGTGCGTGATGGCCCAGACCTCGATCGCGGCCGTCGAAGCGAATTGTAAATAGAACTCAGCCTCACGCTCGGGCGCGCTCGTCTCCGGCGATCATGCTCAGCATCCGGCGCATGCCGCCGCGGAGCGCTTTGGGCATGCGCTTGCGGGCTTGGTGCAGCATCGGGACGACCAGGTGATCTCCGATCGCGTCGGCGGCTGCGACGAGGCCCTCGGGTAGCGGCTTGAAGTGGAGATCCAGATGGTCGCCCTCGGTCTCGATCCCGTCGAGGGTCATCAGCGAGGTCATCAGGCCCAGCGCGTGCCGGACCAGGGGATCCTTGGCGAGCTTGGGCACGCGCAGCAGATCCAGGACGACCCGGTTTCCGTGCGAGTCCACGATCATGTCGGGCATGTCGGGCAGGTGCTGCACGAGGTCACCCGGGCGCGATAGATCCAAGGAGCGCGTGACCAGCAGGGCGGAGATCTGGCTCTTGCCGGTGTCGATGGGGATCATCGACACGTCTTCGAGGCGCAGCTCGAGGCGCATCTCGTCGCCGGTGAGCTGGATCCGATCGATGTAGAGCACCGCGCCAGCTCGCACGCGCGTGCGCATGAGATCGATCGTCGCCGCCATGCGCAGACCCGGCGGGACCGCGCCGATCTCGACGTCCTCGACCGCGTCGGAGTCGGCCATCTGAACGGCCAACCAACGAAATGCGGCGAGCGGTACGCCAAAGCGCATGCCGATCGCGTTGCGGAGCACGCGGCTGAGCTCTTCGGGGTGGCTCCGAAGATAGTGCCGCGCAGCAGACAAGACTTCGCCCGGTCGCATTGGGGGCAGCATACGCAAGCTGTGGCCCCGCGTCTGCCAGCTAGAACCGTTTTCGGTGCGGGCGCGCGGGTGAAAGTACCTGCACAGCCTCGCCCGAGCCGAAACCAGTCGCGGCGCGGATCGGCGGTGTGCAGAGTCGCCCTCGCAAACCAGCTATCCTGCGAGCGAATGACCACACCCGGCGACCATCGTGGATTCAACAGGCGCTTGCTGGCCGCGGCGGGCCTCATGGCTGCGCTCACACTCGCGCCTGTGTTGGCCTGTGAAATTTCGTCGGGCCGTCACAGCCAGCAACCCGACGCAGACGGCGGGACGAAGGGCGGGGACAAGGGATCGCGCGGGACCCTCACCCCCAGCGCGCTCGCGGCTGGAACCGGACACGCTTGCGTGCTGCGCGAGTCCGGGGGGGTGAGCTGCTGGGGGGCCAACGGAGCCGGGCAGCTCGGCGATGGGACCACCGTCGACCGCAGCAAACCCGTGACCGTGCAGGGCCTCGGCGACGCCAAGCAGCTCGCGCTGGGTCGCTCGCACAGCTGCGCGCTGCGGGTCTCGGGCGCGGTGTCTTGCTGGGGCGACAACCAGCGCGGGCAGCTGGGCTCGGGCAACGAGATCTCGGCGACCCGGCCAAGCCAAGTGCGTGGGCTGAGCGACGCGAAGTTGATCGCGGCCGGCGAAGATCACACCTGCGCGCTGCGGCTCAACGGTGCCGTGGTGTGTTGGGGCAACAACAGCGACGGCCAGCTCGGCAACCTCACGCGCAAGACGTGGACCGAGCCTGCGCAGATCCGCGGGCTCGTCGACGCGATCGGGCTCGTCGCTGGGGATCGCCACACTTGCGTGCTGCGCAAGACCGGCGGGGCGATCTGCTGGGGCGCCAACGACAAGGGCCAGCTTGGCGACGGCACGACCACCGGTCACGATCGGCCCTCGGCGGTCACGGACATGTCCGGGCTGATCGGGCTCGCGGCCGGGGGGGCGCGGACCTGCGGGTTCACGGCGCAGTCGGTGTACTGCTGGGGGGAAGACGACGGCAGGCCTTCGCCGCGCCCGCGCAAGGTCGCGGACGGCAGCCAAAACGATGGGATCGCCGAGCTCGAGCTGGGCCCCGCGCACGCTTGCCTGCGCCACGACAGCGGGACGGCGCGGTGTTGGGGGCAAAACCGCGACGGCCGCGTCGGCGACGGGAGCTTCGAGTCCAAGGGTCGCGCGACCTCGATCAAGCTCGGCCCGGTCCGCGATCTCGCCCTTGGTGATCGCTTCAGCTGCGCCCTGCGAGCCGACAACAAGGTCGCGTGTTGGGGCGACGACGCCGGCGGTGCGCTTGGCCAAGGCGACGATGGCAACGAAGGCGGAGCCGCGCGCACCGGGGTCCAGCGCGTCGTCAACCTCGATGACGCGACCGCGCTCGTCAGCGGCGATGGGTTCTCGTGTGCGACCCGCAAGACCGGCGCGGTGCTGTGCTGGGGCCGCAACGATCTCGGTCAACTTGGCGACGGCAGCGGTGACGGCTCGCGCGCGATGCCAGCACCCGTCGCCAACATCACCGACGCCGTCGCGCTCACGGCTGGGCCAGCCCAAGCGTGCGTCGTCCGCAAGTCCGGCGGCGTGGTGTGTTGGGGAGCCAACGACATGGGCCAGCTCGGGCGCTCGCCCGGGGCCCCAATCGTCAAACCAAGCGCGATCCCCAAGCTCGACGACGCGGCCGCGGTCACGCTGGGCGACGGCCACGGCTGCGCGCTGCGACGCTCGGGATCCGTCTACTGCTGGGGCAGCGACGCCGAGGGGCAGCTCGGCGATGGGGCCGGGACCCGCGGCGGCACCGTGGTCCAGCTGTCCGACGCGGTCGCGCTGAGCAGCGGTCGTGCGCACACCTGCGCGCTGCGGCGAACCGGCGAGGTCATGTGCTGGGGCGCCAACAACCAAGGACAGATCGGAAACGGGGCCGGGGCTGCGCAGCTCAAGACCCCCGTGCAGGCGCCCGTCACGGTCGCCAACCTCAACGACGCCAGCGAGATCGCCATGGGCCCCGAGCATGGCTGCGTTCGCAGGCGCGACGGCAAGGCGGCGTGCTGGGGTCGCAACGACGCGGGGCAGCTCGGCAGCGGAACCGAGAGCTCGGTCTGGACCAGCCGCGTCCCCGTTCAGGGGCTCGCTGCTGTGTCGACGATCGCGGTCGGTTCGGGTCACGCGTGCGCGGTCGCGGGCGGGCGGATCTCGTGCTGGGGCGACAACGGCTCGGGTCAGGGCGGCTACGTGGGTGGCGCGGCGACCACCCCTCGGCCCGGCGTTCAGGGCCTGGATGTCGCCAGCTTCGCGCTTGGTCGGGATCACACCTGCGCGCGGCTGCGCAGCGGTGAGGTCGCGTGTTGGGGCAGCAACGAGCACGGCCAGCTCGGCGACGGCGGGCGCATGGTCTCGGCGATCCCCCTCGAGGTCTCGGGCCTGTGAGCGGGGACGAAGGCGCGTTCGCGATGGGTGACGAGCTCGCGTTCGAGCACGTCGGCACCATGGCGTGCAGCGAAGCCGTGCTGATCTGCGACGTCGAGTACTTCCCAGCCAACTTCGCTGGCATGCGCCGCGGCCCGATCGCGCTGGATCTCGAGCTCGAGATCCAGCCGGGGACCTGGCAAGTGTTGATCGCCCACGAGCGCGACGCGGATCAGACCCCGCGCTTCGTGCTGCTCAGCTTGGACGCCGAGCTCGACGAGCCCACGCCCCTCGATCACGCCGAGGCCGTCGGCCTGCTGCGCGTCGACTCGGGTCGGATCACCGCGATCGACCCAGCCCTGCGCGACGACCCGATCATCCAGACAGCCGTGCTCGAGGCCCCGCGCGAGCAGGTCCCGTGCATGCTCCGGGCGCTGGACGCCGAGCCCACGTCCGACCCGCGCGGGGTGCTGCTCGACATCGACGCTGGCGGCGTGTGTGAGCTCTACGCCCCGCCCGGTCGCCCCTGTCGGAGCCTGCTCATCATGATCCCGGGCTGAAACGTTCGCTGCCCACGCCCAAGCTGAACACAGCTCTTACTCGGGCGGCGTCGCAGGTACGACCAGCACTGGGCAGGGCGACTGCCGGATCACCCGGTCGGCCGTGCTGCCCAGGAAAAACCGCGCGACTCGACTGCGACCGCTGGCCGGGATCACGAGCAGCTGCGCATCGAAGCGCTCGGCCTCGTCGAGGATCACCTGCAGCGCGACGCCGGGACGAACCACGAAGCTCGTCTCGATACCCGCGGCGTAGTGCTTGGCCATCGCCTCGAGCACCTTGAGCGAGGCCACGCGCGCCGCCTCGTGGACGGCGTTGATGTCACCGACGCCGACGATCCCCAAGCCGCCCGAGTAGACCCGCGCGCTCTCGTAGGTTGGCGTTGCGTGGACGAGGCACAGCACGCCGGCGTCGTCGACGATCCCGGCGGCGAGCTCGAGCGCCTTGGTGCTCGCTGGCGCGACGCCAACGGTGACGCCGCCGTCGATCTCGACTTCGAACCCCGAGTGCAGCGCAGCGTGGGTGTCTTGTGTGAAGTCGATGGGGATCAAGATCCGCCGAAAGGGCGAGGTGCTCATACGCACAGCCTACAGCGAGACGGCGTTGACCGCGATTCCCAAATGCACTTGCAAACACCGTTATCGAGGCTCGTGACGGCAATTTTCACGGGGCGCGGGATCACCGTGAGACCGCCGTCGTGATCGTGATCGCCGCAGACTGTCCAAAGGCCAGTTGGCACCGGACGCCGTGTTGTAGATTTGCCGCTGTTGCTCACTGGCTTCCCCAGACCATGAATTTCCCGACCCAGAACTCCCTTGCTGCAGTGTGTTTGACCGCCGGACTCGCCCTCGCAGGTTGTGTTGACGACATGGCCCCCGTCGGAGGCGATACCGGCGAGACCGACTCCACGACCGGCGACGGTGACGGCGACGGCGACGGCGACGGCGGGGACGGCGACGGTGATCCCGGAGACGGGGATGGTGACGGCGACGGCGACGGTGATCCCGGAGACGGAGATGGGGATGGTGACGGCGACGGCGACGGAGACGGCGACGGGGATGGCGACCCGGTGGTCGACTGCGTCGCCGCGCAGTTCGTCGGCGGGATGCCGCCCAGCCCGGGCTACAGCGACCTTGGCTTGACCATTGGCTCGCACTGCCAGGGCACCAATCACCAGGACATCCAAAACATCGAGCGGGTCGTGTTCATTGGTGACTCGGTCACGGTCGGGAGCCCGCCAACGCCGACCCAGGACTTCTACCGCTCGGTGCTCGCCGAGGAGCTCTCGTTCTTGTTTGGCATCGACGCGCCCAACCTGCTGTGGATGACCGCCGATCCAATCAACGGCACCTCGCTGGTCGAGGAAGACGGCGACTTTGCCTCGTGCGCCGAGTGGGGGGCGCGGACCGACGACTACCTCGCCGGCGGGATGCAGCTCGACGACTGCTTTGGCGGCGACGACTTCAACAAGACCACGCTGGTCGTGACGACGATGGGCGGCAACGACGTCGCCGCGATCGCCAAGGACTCGATCGAAGGTGTGACCGAAGACGCGCTGTGGGAGGACGTCGAGCAGATGCTCGATTGGCAGCGGCAGATGGTCCACTGGCTCGTCGACGACCCCAACAAGTTCCCCAATGGCGTGTATGTGGTCTACGCCAACGTCTACGAGTTCACCGACGCAACCACGGATCTATTGTCATGCCCCGCGGCCGGGCTCGCTGGGTTTGACGCCAACCCCGAAGATCCCGACCAGCTGATCGAGTTCATGACCTACATCAACACCGAGTACGCGAAGCTGGCGCTCGAGACCGGGACCGACATGGTGTTCATGTTCGAAGGCTTCTGCGGTCATGGCTTTCACGCCGATGATCCGAACTCCGCGTGCTACCGCGGGCCAGACCAAGAGACCTGGTTTGACCTGACCTGCATCCACCCCACGCCCACAGGCCACCACGAGCTCGCCGACATGTTCCTCAACGTGATCGACGAGTGACCCCTTAGACCCCCACAGCCGCCTTCGCGCTTTCTTTAGACCCCCACATAGACCTTGGCCCTTCGCCGACTGCAGCCGCAGTCGGCGAAGGGCCAAGGTCTATGTGGGGGTCTAAGGAAGCCCTAATCGGACTCTACGAAGCCGGGATCGAGCTCGAACTCGAAGTCGACGATCACTGGCGGCCCATCGTAGGTCGGGTAGGGCGCGCTGGCGGCTGCTTCACGCAGGCAGTCTTGCAGCTCCGTCGACTTGGCGTGGGCTTCGGGCATGGTCGCGTTGACACCAAACGGGCGCGAGGTCTCGGGGTTGAGCTTGACGGCCATCGAGACGTCGCCAAGCAGCTGCGCCTCGTCGCCGCGGCGGTCTTTTTCGGCCCACACGCACTCGTCGAGGGCGCCAAACTGGCCGAAGAATGCTTGCTGGATCTCGTATTGATCGGGCCGCTCGGATCCAAACTTGTCCATGTCGAGCGAGATGTCGGCGTTGGGATCGAACTGTGCCACGTTGGCAGTGACCGAGCCGGGCGCCGTGGCGCCGCCGATCTTCACGGTGACCTTGCGCTGCGAGCTCTTGCCGGTCGTGCCGGACTTCCCACAGGCCGCGAGCGCGAGCACGCATACGCAGGACAGGCAGACGAGGAGGTGGGGACGCGCGGTGGTGGACATGTGATCTCGAGTGGGGGACCGAACCAAGGTCGGGCCGGGCCCAGTATTTCTGGTTGGGGCCTGCAACGCCAGAATTGATTCTTCAGCGCGGCCCCAAGCTGTGACCGATCGCCCGAGTCGACCCGCGCGGGCCGGCGAAGATCATCGCGGGAACAACGTTGCCCACGCGTGCTCGGCAATCTCTGACGTAGCGCGTACACTCGCTCGACGTCGCTGTGAACGCACCTGTCCCAACCCGCGATCAGGTCGACGCGCAATGTCCAGCTTGCCGCCTGCATGCGCTGGTGCCGATGCTGCTGCGCAGGATCGAGCGTGACCGGTGGGCACAGGCTGAGCCCAACGAGGATCTGGGCAATGACGAAGTGGTGCAAATCGACGCGTGCCCGGTCTGCAATGGAGCGTGGTTCGACGTCGGTGAGCTCGATCTGCTCGCCGGTGAGGCGACCGATCTCGAGCACGCGCTCGACCCAAGCTCGCGCCCGAGCAAGCGCGGTTGCCCGCGGGGCTGCGGGATCATGCGCGAGCATGATCTGCCCGGGGTGATCCGCACGCCGGTCGACCACTGTCCAGCGTGCAAAGGCATCTGGCTCGACGGTCACGAGCGGCACAAGCTCGCCAAGTCGACGACCCGCGAAGGTCAGCAAGACGTCAAGAAACGTTTGGCCCGACGCGGCGCGATCTGGGCGGCGCAGCTGCTGGTCCAGCTCCCCGTCGAGGTCGAAAATCCGGTCAACACCACGCCTTGGGTGGTGATCACGATCTTGGTCGCGCTGTTCGGCAGCTTCGCGCTGCAGCTGATGGGGATCGTGGATCTTGGCAACTGCGCCCCGGGGCTCGCCGGCCTGCCGAGCGGCGCCATGTTTGGCGACCTGGCCGACGGCGCGACCTTTGCCGATCTGTGCTTCGCGCCGGTCGCAGGATCACTCAAGCACCAGTGGGGCAGGCTTGGGTTCGCGGCGCTCAGCGAAGGCAGCTGGTACACGCTGGCGACCCACTGGTTCTTGCACGGCGGGTGGGCGCACCTGCTGGGCAATTGCTACTTCCTCTATATCTTTGGTGACAACGTCGAGACCTTGTTTGGGCGGCTGCGCTTCGCGTTGTTCTTCTTGGGCGCGGCGATCGTTGGCGGGTTCGCGGAGGTGTTGCTGACTCAGAACACGATCGCGCCGATCATTGGGGCGTCTGGGGGGATCGCTGGGGTGATGGCGGCGTACTTGTGGTGCTTTCCGCGGAACAAGCTGTTCCAGGTGGTGCTGTTCGTGCAGCTGAAGTTGCCGGTTTGGGTGTACTTGTTTGTTTGGGTTGGGTTTCAGGCGGTGATGGGGGTGTTTGCGACGAGTGACGCTGGGGTGGCTTGGTTTTCGCACTTGTTTGGGTTTGCGTTTGGGGGAGGGGTGACGCCTTTGATCTTGTGGATGCGGCGGGGGGAGGTTGCTCGGAGTGTGCGGACTCCTGCGTTGGGTTAGACTGGTTGTTTGCGGGGGATGGGTTGGTTGTTTGCGGGGGGATCGTGTCCGATGGGGCAGCGCGCACGGGCTGCAGACGGTCCCAACCCGGCTAGGTCTACTCCAGTCTCGTGACCCCGCTTCCTCTCGTCTCGCCTCACTGGCCCGACCTCGCTTCTCTTCGTTAATCTCCACGTGCGTAGATACGCCGGGTTGGGACCGTCTGCGGCCTTTGTGCGCTCTACGTTGGCAGAGTTGATCTCCGCTGAGGACAGGCGGGGGTCCTCGCCTCGAGCGGGCGGAGATCATCGCGGATCATCGGTTTGGGCGGGCGGTTTGTCCGGGCGGAGATCATCGCGGGGCGGCGAAGATCATCGGTTTGGGCGGGCGGTTTGTCCGGGCGGAGATCATCGCGGGGTGGCGGGGCTCATCGCGCGGGACGGGCGGAGATCATCGCGGGGGGGGCGGGGATCATCGCTTTGGGCGGGCGGAAATCTCCGCGGGGGGGGTGGCGGAGATCATCGCGCTGGACGGGCGGGGATCGTCGCTTGGGAGGGCGGAGATCCTCGCGTTGGGGGACGGCGGCGACTGGGGGCGCTCGTTGAGCGCGGCTGTCAGCCTTCTTCGGGGGCTCGCCAGGCGGTGTCGGCTAGGTCGCCTTCTTCGAAGCCGAAGAACACCTTCATCTGGTTCTCGAGGAAGTCGCGGCCCTCTTTGGTCTGTAGATCCA
The DNA here is from genome assembly GCF_000737335.2 of Enhygromyxa salina. GTDB lineage: Bacteria > Myxococcota_A > Polyangia > Nannocystales > Nannocystaceae > Plesiocystis > Plesiocystis salina_C. The sequence continues at coordinate 50,129 of NZ_JMCC02000054.1, forward strand.
GGCGGTAGGTGTTGATGTAGCGGGGGGACTCTTTGAGCCACATCTGCCAGGCCTTCATCGAGACGTTGTCGTAGACCTGCTTGCCGAACTCTGTGGGGAACGGGCGAAACGGGATGCCCGGTAGTTCGGCGTTCAACTTTTTGCAGTGGACCATGCGGGGCTGATTACTCATCGCTCGTTCCTGTCGCAGACTGTCTCAGCTTTGGCGAGGCTGCTCGCGGGCGCCTCAGCGTGCTGGAGCGCTGGACCTTAGCACAGGGGGATACTGGGCCCTACCCCGGTGGCTATTCGCGGCCCTCGCGGAGGGCCTCGCGCACGACGTCGACGGCGGCGGCGATCTTGATGCGATCTTGGCGGCGATCGTCGCGGTAGCGGATCGTGACGGTCTCGTCTTCGGCGGTCTGGCCGTCGATCGTGAGGCAGTAGGGCGTGCCGATCTCGTCGTGACGGGCGTAGCGCCGGCCGATCGCGTGCTGCATGTCGAGCTTGGCGCTGACGCCCTGCTTGAAGAATTCGTCGGCGACCTTGCGAGCGGTGTCGTCCATGCCGTCCTTGCGGACCAAAGGCAGGATCGCGCACTTGATCGGGGCCAGGCGTGGGTGCAGACGCAAGACGGTGCGGGCGCCCTTGCCTTCCTCGTCGCCGGGCTCTTCGGCGTAGGCGTTGCACAGCACGGCGAGCACGCCTCGGGTCGCGCCTGCGGCCGGCTCGACCACGTGGGGGACGTAGCGCCAGCCCTTCTTGCCGGTCTCGGGATCGATGGCCTCGGCGTCGTGATAGACCAACTTCTTGCCCGAGCCCTTGGCGTGGGCGGACAGATCGTAGTTGGTGCGCGAGGCGATGCCCTCGAGCTCGTCCCAGCCCCACGGGAATTGGTACTCGATGTCGAAGGTGCCGTCGGAGTAGTGGGCCAGCTCGGTTGGATCGTGCTCGCGGAAGGTCAGCTTCTCGGGGCTCAGCCCGATGCTCTGCCACCACTTCATGCGCTGGTCCTTCCAGTAGGCCAGCGCCTCGCGGCCCTTGCCGGGCTCGACGAAGTACTCCATCTCCATCTGCTCGAACTCGCACGAGCGGAAGATGAAGTGCTCGACGGTGACCTCGTTGCGGAAGCTCTTGCCCATCTGCGCGATCCCAAACGGGACCTTGGCGGCCATCGACTGCTGGATGTTCAAGAACTGCACGAACATGCCCTGCGCGGTCTCGGGCCGCAGGTACACGGCAGACTCCGAGATCACGGCGTCGACGGCAGCGCGCAGGGCCTTGGGATCGTCGCCACGCTCGACCCCGGCTTGAACCGCGGCGATGACCCCGGCGAGCGGATCGACGGCGCCCAGGCTGGTGCGGAACATGCCGTTGAAGTCGCGCTCGGCCGACAAGAACGGCGAGCCGCAGTTGCTGCACACGTAGCCGCGATCTCCGGCCTTGGCCCCGTGCAAGACCTTGCCCTTGCGCTCGAGCTCGATGCCCTGATCCGCGAGCTGCTCGCTCAGCTTCTCGAGCGCGGCCTTGGCCCGTCCCTTGTCGGCGAGCTCGATCGGTGCGTCTTCACCTGCGGCCTTGCGCGGGGCCTTGTCGGCCCGGAACCGCTCTTGGCAGACCTGGCAGTCGACCAGCGGATCCGTGAAGTTGGCGAGGTGTCCGCTGCTGCGCCAGACCTCGGGGTGCATCACGATCGACGCGTCGAGCCCGTAGATGTCTTCGCGGCTGTGGACCATGGCGGTCCACCACTCGTTCATCAGGTTGCGCTTGAGCTCGACGCCCATCGGCCCGTAGTCGTAGGCGCTGCGCAGGCCGCCGTAGATCTCGGAGCTCTGAAACACGAAGCCCCTGCGCTTGCACAGGGAGACGATCTTTTGCATGAGCTCGGGTTCTTCGGTCGCCATGGGCCGCGGTTAGTAGCATAGAGACCTGTGGGGGTCATCGCTGTTTTCAGCCACCACGGTCCGACGAGAAGCCGCGCTGCGCGTCCCATGGGCACAGGAAATGTGTTCAGAGCCCCCTTCAAGGGGGCCACACATACGACCGCGCACAAACAGCCCCGAGGAGCGAAGCGACCAGACCCGCCAGCGGCTGCAGTCGGCGAAGTCTAGAGTCTCTGTGGGGTCAAATATTGCCCGTGAGCCGCGCTAGCAGGGCGGGGGCGCTGATCTTGGGGTCCAGGTGGGGGCTGGTGACCAGGGCGATCGTGCCGTCGAGGATGGGTTCCATCACGACCGGGAGCATCAGGACTTCGTCGTCGATGACGATCGCGACCCGGCGGTCGATCTGCGCGGCGGTCAGGGCGGCGAGCTGCTGCCGCTGCGACTCGCCAAGCCGAAGGTGGACGCTTGGGGCTGGGTCGCCCGGCTCGAGCACGGCGCGGGCTTGGTCGTCGAGCGTGATGCCCCGCGCGGTGTCGACGAAGTACAGCCGCCACTTCACCCGCTCGTTGGGGCCGAATGGGTCGGGCTGCCAGACCGGGCGCAGCTCGGGTGTCCGCGGGTGCGCGCGCTCGTAGTTGGCGAGGGCGTTGGCCAGCGCCTCACGGGTCTCGGCTTCGATGATCGGCTCGGGGTGACGCAGGCCCTCGTGGCCCGTGCGGCCCTCGAGCCGGCCGTCGACGCCAGGCGGGCGGGCGATCGAGACCTCGGTCAGGAACGCGATCACCCACGGGTCACTGTCAACGACGGGGGCGATCGTCAGGGGCGCGCGGATCGGCGCAGGGGCGGCGTGCGCCTGGGCGCTGTCGGACGGCTTGCACCCGCCAAGCGAGGGCGGCAGCGCCAGCGCAGCGAGGATCGGCAAGACTCGGGGCCAGTCAGGCACGTTCGTGCATCACACGAGTCCATCGCACGAGTCAATCACACAAGTCCGCGAGCCCCTCGAACTCGGGCACGAGCTCGCCGTAGCTCTCGATCCGCCGGCCTCCCCACGGATCCGTGAATTGAAAGAACACCCGGTGATCCAGGGGCATGAGCCCGGCGTTGTCGTAGGCCTCGGCGTCGGAGTCGGTGTTGCCGAACACGTACGTGGGGATCAGCCCCTTGTTCATGAGCATCGCCAGCTCGCCAGATTTGTAGTCAACGGCCGCGCTGCCGAGCGCGCCCTCGAGGAACAGGCTGGTATGAATGATGCCCGGCGGGAACCCGCGCTCGGCGACGAACTCGCGCGAGCGCTCGACCAAGAACTCGGGCCGCGCGGTCAGGTACATCGCGTGATAGCCCTTGTCCTGCAGCGTGCTCAAGGCCGTGGCCGCGAACTCGTTGGCCATTGGCGTGACCCCAACGAGCAGGTCGAGGAATTCTTCGGACTCGAAGGTGGTGAGGGTGCCGTCGATGTCGCTGAGGAAGATCGGCGTGCCGGGCTCGACGACCTCGATGAAGCCGTCGGTGCTGCTCTGATCCCCGCGCACGACCATGTGGACCCGGTGCCGGCCAAGCTCGAGCTGCTTGTCGAGCGGGACCTCGAGGTAGACCCAGCCGCCGGTGTCCTCGACGCCCTCGACGGTGGCGTGGGAGCCCTCTTCGGTCGTCCAGGCCTCACCCATGAACTCCCACGGGCCGGCACAATTGCGCATCACGTACACGTCGACGCGCTCGTCCTTTAGATCTTTGTCGATCGTGCCGTAGGTGAACTTGCCCATCAGCCACTGGGTCTCGCCCGGCACGTAGAACATGTCGCGGATGCGGTGCTGGGGATCGCCAGCGAGCACGATCAAGTTGCTGTCGAGGTGCTCCCAGCTGAGCTCGGGCCCCGGGGCAGGCGGTGCCGCGTCGCAGGCCGGGGGCGCCTCGCACCACGGGCCGAAGCCCGCGTCGCCGTCGCCGTCGCCATCGCCATCGCCATCGCCATCGCCATCGCCATGGTCGCCGTCGCCGTCGCCGTCGCCGTCGCCGTCGCCGTCTCCATCGCCAGGGTCACCGTCGCCGGGATCACCGTCGCTGGAGTCGCCGTCGCCGCTGGTCTCGCCCGCTCCGCTGTTGGTCTCGGTTGGCGAGCCGTCCCCACAAGCGAGCAGCATCGAGCATGCACAGAAGGCCGCGAGTTGGGTCGAGCGCCACGAAGCCATATCTTGCAAACCTACCGGAGTTTGATCGGGACGCGAAACCACAAAAAAGCCCCGGGTGGGGCTTGCGCCTCACCCGGGTTCCCCGTTGTGCTCGCAACTCGGACCGAAGGTGGCTCGCGTTGCGCTCCCGTTATCCCCGAAGCGGATGGATACCCACTCGGTTCACTCGACCGGACTCCCATTCGGTCTCTCTGAACACATAGCACTACGCAGCATTCGGGCACGAGTTACCGCGATGAAAAAAATGTTCTCGGCTCGGGCGATGGCTCATGGAGCGAGCAGACGGCGCCGCCCGTCGTGGGTCAAGGTGACGTCGGGTGCGTCGAGTGCTTCGCGGTCCCACAGCTGGCAGGTCACCTGCTTGTGCTTGGTATCGAGCGCCTCGCAGTAATTGGTGAACTTGCAGCGGCGGATCTCGGGTCCAAGCCCCGTCCGCATCTTCAGCCACCAGTCGGGATCGGCCAGGCTCTGGCGCGCCGCGCCGATGATGTCGGCCTCGCTGTGTCGCAGGATCCGGTCGGCGATCTCGAACGAGTTGATGCCCCCCGCGGCGATGATCGGGGTCGTGTGTCCGCTCGCGTGGACCGCCGCGCGGATCGCTGCGGACAGCGGCACGTTTCGCGCGAACGGACCTCGCGCGTCCGAGTAGACAGTAGGCATACATTCATACCCGCTGCGCCCGGTGTAGGGGTACACGGCCTCGCCGACCTTGGGCGGCTTGGCGTCGTCGAATTTGCCGCCCTTGGAGATCGACAAGAAGTCCATGCCCGCGCGCGCGAACGCGACGCCGTAATGCTCGGCGTCGCTCAGGTCGCTGCCACCTTCAATCACCTCGTCGCCCAAGAACCGACAGCCGATTGCGTAGTCTGAGCCAACATGAGCGCGGACGGCCGCGTAGACCTCGAGCGGTAGGCGCAGCCGGCCCTCGCGCGATCCGCCGTAGCCGTCCTCGCGCGCGTTCGTGCGCGACAAGAAGCTGGCCATTGTATAGGCGTGAGCGTAGTGCAGCTCGATCCCGTCGAAGCCCGCCTCGCACGCGCGACCGGCCGCGGCGGCGAACAGGCCCGGGAGCACCTGCGGCAGCTCGCGGACATGCTCGAGCTGGGTGTCGGACACTTGCTCGCGGTAGCCAAAGCGCAGATCCCGGAGCTCGCGGGCACCGAGCACCGCCTCGTGAAGCGCGTCGTCGCCCTCGGCGAGGGCCGATCGCAGCGCCGCGTCGTCCGCTTCGTGCCAGCGCGCGTCGCCAAGGTGCGCCGCGAGCCGAGCTTTGTGGCCTGCGTCAATTCGCAGGAACCGGGCGAAGAATTTTTGCGCGGGCGGGCGGCGCTTGACCGTGAGAAAGTCGATGCACTGGATAAATAGCTTGGTCTCACCCTCGCTGGCCTCGCGCACCGCGCTGACGAGCTTGCGCAGACCCTCGACGAAGCGATCGTCACCGATGCGCAGCAGCGGGCCGGATGGGACGTCGCGAATGCCAGTGGCTTCGACCACCAGCGCGCCCGGCTTGCCCGCGGCGAAACGGCGGTACCAACCAATCACGTCGGGGGTGACAAAGCCGTCTTCCGTGGCGCGCCAAGGCACCATCGCCGGGACCCAGGTGCGGGTCGCGAGGGTGACGGGGCCCAGCTCGATCGGCTGAAAGAGCGGGCTCTTGGCCGCCTGCTCGGCGGTTGGCCATTGCGTCGGCGCGATCGCGTGACGAATGCGCTGTGGCGGAGTCCAGATTCCTCAGCCCTCCCTCGGCCGATTTGGCACTTTGCCATGCACGGCGGCTTTTCCCCCCCGCAGCCGGTTTGGCACTTTGCCATGCACGGCGGCTTTTCCCCCCCGCAGCCGGTTTGGCACTTTGCCATGCACGACCGCTGGCGCGGTCGGTCGCTCGCTGCGCTCGCTCGATGGGCTGGTTAATTTGTGCGCAGGGGTGTGAGTGGCCCCCCGGAGGGGGGCTCGGGTTGGCTGTGAGCCAGCGATTGTTGGCTGTGAGCGGGCGTTTGCTGGTTGCGCGCCTGGAACACAGGGGGCTGGTTGGAGGGGGGCTCGGGTTGGCTGTGAGCCAGCGATTGTTGGCTGTGAGCGGGCGTTTGCTGGTTGCGCGCCTGGAACACAGGGGGCTGGTTGGAGGGGGGCTCGGGTTGGCTGTGAGCCAGCGATTGTTGGCTGTGAGCGGGCGTTTGCTGGTTGCGCGCCTGGAACACAGGGGGCTGGTTGGAGGGGGGCTCGGGTTGGCTGTGAGCCAGCGATTGTTGGCTGTGAGCGGGCGTTTGCTGGTGGTGTGCTTGGAACACCGGGGGCTGGTTGCACTGTCCTGACGCTCTTGGCGCCCTGACCCAGCTGCCGCATCTGACCCATCTGACCCGTCGTGATCATGAGCCGGGGAGGAACGACACCGCGTGACGGGCCAGGGCGAGGCCCTCGCCCATGATGATCTGGGTGCCCCAGCGCTCGATCCATACGACATCGCGGGCGCCGGCCTTGTATATATAGGTTCCGACGCGCGAGCCCGCTGGGCGACCGTGGTTGCCGAGCGCGGCGACGCTGGCTTGGCCGCGGCGCGCGAGCGCGTAGACCCGGGGTTGATGGGGGTGGGGCTGGACGTTGCGGGCGGGCTCGCCAGCGAGGCCATGATCGAGCACGGGCTCGACGGCGAACCAATCTTCGGTTTCGCGCGAGCCGATCAACCAGCGCTTGCGCTCGCCGTCGGCCATGATCGCCACGACCGTGGTCGTGCCGCCTTCGCGCAAGCGCAGGATTCCTTCGATGACGAAGTCTCCCTCGACCTTGGCGTCGCTGGCCTCGATCAGGACCACGTCACCCACGCGCAGGCCTTCGATGTCGAGGTCCTCTGCGGCTCGCGGGGCGTTGCCCCCGGCCGCGACCATGCCCCGATCATTCTCGAGGGAGGCCTGCAGTCGCTCGGCGACCCGGGCTCGGACTTTCTTCACTGACACATTCTCCGATGGTGCGCCGCTGGCGGCTGCGAGCGCGAGCGGTCCTTCGCCCTGCTCGAGTGCGCGGCTGTTGTCACCCCAATCTCGCAGCCGGCGAGCCGCGAGCACGCCAACCCAGAAGGCGCCCGCGATGGTCATGGCGGCAAGTAGGCTTGGTACTGCGAACATGTCGGTATTCGCGCGGTGGACGTGAGCAGACCGTGGGAAGGCTCGTGCACACCACGTTGGGTGCGGCAAGCATACACCCGACTTGGGCCTGGTCGACGACTTGCCTTGACGGCGTTGCCGCTGCGTAGATACAAGCCCTTCGGCGCCGCGCCGCCCGCGAACGCCAGCGAGCACGTGCATGCAAGCAACTCCCTGGGAACCTGAAGGGGTCGAATCCCTGCTCGACTCGAACGGGGCGCTCGTCGACCCCTCGGCGATCAGCGGGATCGATCTACGCGGCTACTACAAAAAGCTCGTGGCCGCGCGGGTGCTCGATGTGAAGCTGCGCCGGCTCGAGCTTCCGATGTGGGCCTCGGCGGCCGGCGAAGAGGCGGTCAGTGTCGCGATCGGCGATACGCTGGGTGCCGATGATTGGGTGTTCGTTGGCAACCGCGACGCGGCGATCGGCCTGGTCCGCGGCGTGCCGCTGTCCGAGCTCGCGGCCGAGCTGCTCAGGCTGCCGAGCGCGCCCAGTCGCGGGCGGACATTGCCGGGCTCGATCAGCTCGGCCGCTCACAAGATCATGGGCGCCAGCGAAGCCTTGGGACTGAGCCTTGGGCTCGCCGCTGGGCACGCTCACGGCCACGCACTATTTGGACGTGGCCGCGCGACCGTGGTCGTGTTCGGAGAGGGCCTGACGACAACGGGTATGTTTCACGAGTCAATCTCGATGGCGATGGCCCACGACACGCCGCTGGTGTTCGTGTGCAAATCGCAGATCTGGCCTGAAGGCGCGCCACCCGAAGCTGGGCTGCTTGGCGACAGCGTGGCCGAGCGCGCGCGCGCAGCTGGAATGTGGTCACGTCGCTGCGACGGCGCCGATCCGCTCGGGGTCCGTCGATCGATCGCCGCGGCTGTACATCGGGCCCACGAAGGCGCGGGTCCAAGCCTGGTCGAGGTCGTGGTCACCCCGATCACGCGAGATCCCCCGGCCGAGCGCGATCCAATCGAACGCATGCGCCGACTGCTCGATGGCCGCGGGGAGTGGACGCAGACCTTTCAAGATGTGACCGAGGCCGAGATCAACGGGCAGCTGGATCGGGCCTTCGATGAGGCAGTCGACGGAGGGCGAGCGTGAGCGCGCTACAACCGTTGGCCAAGCTGGTCGCCGCGCTGTTGCGCGAGGACGACCGTCGCTGTCTGCTGGGTGAAGACGTGCGCAGCGGCGGCATGCTGGGGCTCTCGCGCGTGGCCGCCGAGGATGACCAGCTGCGCGCGCGCCTGCTGGGCTCACCGTTGACCGGTGCCGGCTTGATCGCGCACACGGGCGGGCTGGCGCTCGCCGGTCTGCGCCCGATCGTGCTGTTGCCCTCTGCCGCGGCCCTGCTCGAGGGGCTGCCGGCCCTGCGCGAGCTTGGCCGGCTCGGATGGCGCAGCGGGGATCAACACGGCGTGCCCGCGCTGTTTGTCGCCCCCGACGGCCCCGGCTTTGGGATCGGCGGGGACGCGGCCGAGTCCGCTGAACCAACCCTCACGGCGATCCCCGGCGTGCAGGTGTGGTGCGCGGGGCGGTCCGAGGACCTATGTGGCTACCTGCGCAGCGCCGCAGAGTTTCCAAGCGCGGATCAGCCCAGCGGACCACGCGTGTTGTTGCTGCCGCGCAGCGTGATCGTTCGTGATCTCATGACCAACGTCGATCTCGACGCCGGCCTGTCGCGGGCCCCAACGGCGGTCCTGCGCGAAGGAGACCGCGCCACCGTGTTTGCGTGGGGTTCGGCGCTCGCGCCCGCGCTCGCGGCTGCCGACGCCTGCGCCAAACAAAGCGGGATTCAGGTCAATGTCGTCGAGCTTGGCTGCCTCGCGCCCCTCGATGAGGGGCTGCTCGTGAAGCTCGCCAACGCGACCGGCAAGCTCGTCATCGCCCACGCCGGACCGCGGCGCGGCGGGGTCGGTGCCGAGCTCGCGGCGCTGCTCGCTGATCACTCGATCCTCCATCTCGACGCCCCGATCATTCGCGTCACTGGCGAGGCGGACCTGCTCGCCGGTCACGAAGAGCACCTCGCCAGCCCGACCGCCGCCGCGATAGCAGCCGCGATCACCAAAGTCGTCCACTACTGAAAAGAGCCCCCCATGAGCACGATCGAATTCAAGCTCCCCGAGATCGGCGAAGGCGTCATCGAAGGCGAGATCGTCCAGTGGTTGATCGCCCCGGGTCGGTCGTTCGCGGCCAACGACGGCCTCGTCGAGGTGATGACCGACAAAGCCACGATCGAGGTCCCGGCCCCGTTCGACGGCAGCGTGCTAGAGCACCGCGCCGGCGAAGGTGACGTCTGCGCGGTCGGGTCCGTGATTGCGATGCTGAGCAAGGGCGAGGTCCAGGCGGCTGTCTCGGCCACGACCAGCACGGCGCCAGCGGCTCCGGCTTCTGGTTCGGGTCCGGATCAGGCTTCGCCAGCGCGCACGGATCCAACGATCCTCGCGACCCCGGCGGCGCGGGCCCTCGCGCGGGAGCACGACATCGATCTGGCCGGGCTGCCGCTCGACGAGCGCGGTCGCATCACCAAGCGCGACGTCGTCGAAGCACGCGAGCGCGGTGTTCCAGCGCCCGCTCCGGCCCCCGCGCCAGTCGCCAAGCCCGCCCCCGCCGCGACCCC
>NZ_JMCC02000055.1 GCF_000737335.2 Enhygromyxa salina
CGGAGGTCGCAATTGCGGCGTAGCTCACCGAATTCAAACTGGTCGTCGCTCTAGCTGGGGGATCGCTGCCTGCAACCGCTCACCGTCGATCCCTTGCTCTCGCGCGACCGCATACGGCATCACGATCCTGGGGACGCGACGCAGCGCGGCGGCCACCGCTAACACGGCGTTGATGCCGGTTGCATCGAGTGGGGGAAGACGCAGTTCATCGAGTTGAAGCAGGACCCGTGACTCGCCGAGCGGCGCCCACAACCAATGTGGCACCCGGCCGCCACGACGCCGGGGCTGTTGCCCGTCGCCAACGCCGTTGCGCGAGAGGTCGAGCACCCGCAGCGATGGCATGCCCTCACCGCTCACCAGGGCTGCCAACCACCCGTGTGCAGGAGCGTCCTCCTGCGGCCGGTCATCTCGCGCGCCCGCTAGCAAGGCGAGATCCAAGCACCGGAGACTCGGCAGCTCGCTCGAGTCACCAAGGCCGACGATCGCGTCGTAGCCGCTGACGCGAATCACCTCGAGGTCTGCGTGGCTGCAGTCCGCCAGCAGCCTGCGTCCGCGGATGTCCAGCTCTCGCAAGTACGGCAGCGCATCCATCATTGCCCGGCAGGCATCTGATTCCACGATCGTGGGGAAGTCGACGGCGCTGGGCTGCAGCTCGAGGGTCAGCGTGCGAACGGGCCACAATGACTCGGACACGACCTCGGCGATCGACGCCCCCTGCAACGCGTGGGAACGCAGGTGCAGCGTCGGCAGGAAGCTCGTCGCCTCGCAATTGAGCACCTTCCGCAACAGGTCGTGGGGCCGAAGTTGCTCGGCGATCTCGAGCACGACCGAGCGACAATAGCCGTAGCGCCACTCGACGGTCACGGCCCTGCGGACCCCCGCCGAAGCCAGCTCGCCGGCCCATGCTCGGCCATGTCGGTCGTAGAGGCGGTCGCGCGCGGCCTCGAGCTCGGTCCGTTCGGGTCCGTTCGCTATCGCTTCAATTCGCTGTTCGATTGCGATCAGCTCGCCCCGGGGATCGCCGCGGCCCAACAACACATCGGCATGGACGGCCCACGCCTCGCTGCCGGGATCGAGGAATTCGAGCTCGAGTGCGCCGTCCATGCTGTGGTCACCGCGAGCTCAGCCGGCCGCTGGCCGGACCAAGAATCTGCACTTTGGAGGCTCTCCGCCCGTTATCCTGGCCAGCGATCCGCGACATGACATCACGCGTCAGTCCCCGTGGGCGTTCGGGCGATCGCCTGCGCCATCGCCTGCGCGTCTTCATCGCTGAGCTCGTCGAGCTGGGCGACCAGAGCGTCGAGCGCATCGTCGGTTCCACTCACCTCGACGACATCCGCCTGATCCGGCACCAGCTGCCCCATGAAGAACGCGACCAACGCGTCGACGCTGGGGTGCCGCCAGATCAGCGTGGGCTCGGTCTGAATCCCCAGGGCCCGCGCGAGCCGCTCGGCGAGCTCGACGGACATCAGCGAGTCGAGCCCCAGATCTTTGAGCGGCCGGGCCAGATCGACGCGAGCGGGCTCCTCGCGCAGCACGGCGGCGACCTCGGTGAGCACGCGCTCGCCAACGACGACCCGCCGCCGCGCTGGCACCAGCTTGGCCAGCTCGGCCAGCTGCGCGGCAGAGTCGATTGACGCGACCTCGGCCCGCGCCGCTGGTGGCATCACGGCGATCACCGGCGCGCCCTCACCCGTGAGCAGGTGCCCCAACAACTCCAGCGCCTGCGCGGGCGCGAGCGAGCCGATGCCATCGGCGGCCAAGCGATCCAGTGAAGCCGCCCCGCCAGCGCTGCGTGCGAACCCGAGGCCCTCCCAGCCGCACCACCCAACGCTCACGGCCGGCAGCCCGCGCGCCCAACGATGCTCGGCCAGGCCGTCGAGCGCCGCGTTTGCGGCTGCGTAGCTCGCCTGCCCAGGTAGCCCGATCCAGCCGCCGAGCGAGCCAAACAACACGAAGAACTCGAGCTCGCGCCCACGGGTGAGCTCGTGCAGGTTCCAGGCGCCGAGCAGCTTGGGTCGCAGCGCGGCTTGCAGCTGCGCGGCGGTGTGCTCGAGCAGCGGCGCATCGGTGAGCACGGCGGCGCTGTGGATCACACCGATCACGTGGACGAGCTCGGGGGCCAGCGCGTCGCGCAGCGCGGCATGATCGGCGATGTCGACGGCCAGGTAGTGCAGCTGCGAGCGACCGCTTGCCGCGAGCCCGTCCACGAACGCCGCGGCCGCGGGGTCGAGTGATCGCCGACCCAGGATCACGACTCGATCGACGCCGCGCTCGACCAGCCAGGCCACCACCGCGCGACCGATGCCGCCGAGCCCCCCCGTGACGATGACCGTGCCCGCGCGCGGCTCCCAGTCGAGGTGCGTCACCGGCTCTGGCTCGAGCGTGGGCACCAGTCGGGCCAGACCATCCGGGCCCGCGCGCAGCGACACCGAGGCCGGCGACGCCTCGGGTTGGTTGTGAAGCTCGGCGGCGAGCCCGGCACGCTGGACCGGGTCATCGAGGTCCCCGAGGTCGATCGTCCGCAGGCGAAGGCCGGGGTGCTCGGTCACCGCCACGCGGGCCAGACCCAACAGCGCGGATCCACCGATCGTCACGCCCTCGGTGTCCGCGGTCGCGTGCGCGCGCTCGGTGACGATGACCAGCTGGACCGCGTCGCCGCGCGTGCGCTGGAGCTCGACGCAGGCTCGCGCCGCCGCGATCACCTTCTCACACGCGGTGACCGTTGCCGCGTGAGGGCCATCAGGCTGGGCGCCGTCGGCCCCGAACACCACGAGGATCCCACGTACATCTTCGGGCGGCTCCGCTTCAGCGCCGTGGGCGACCCGACCGATGCTGTCGAGCGTGTGCGCTGCAGCGCCGCGAGCCGGGACACCGTGAGTGGCGAGCGCCTCGAGCACCGCCGCGCGCGGGCGCTGATCAGGACAAACCACCAACCAGGTCGGCCCCGCGCCCTCACGCGGCGCAACCCCACGCGGCGCAACAGCAACCGGCCCGAGCGGACGCCAGCGACGACGGCGGAGCACGCTGCTCTCGTCACGGCGCACACGCGCGAGCCGGATCCCGCTGAGCGCCGCCACGACGGCACCGTGGGGATCGAGCAGCCACGCGCGACCCTCGAGCTCCCCTGCCCCACGACCGACTTGGCTGACCTCGGCGTGGATCTCAGCGGTGGTGGCCAGCTTTGTGGGGTCTAGCTGCGCGACGGCGAGCGCCGCCGTCACGAAGCTTCCGTCTTCGCCAACCGCCGCGAGCACGGCCTGAAACGCCGCGTCGAGCAGCGCGGCCCGAGCTTGCCCAGGCGCCACCCGAACCCGCGCCGACAAAGGCCCGACCTGCGCGGACGCGACCGCGCGCAAGCTGGGCAGGTACGCGACCCCACGCTCGGCCAGCGCGCGGTAGTGCTGCTCGGCGTCGTGCTTGGTGTACGGTGCGGGTGCGGGTGGCGTGTCCTGGCTGAGATCCGGTGAGCACCCTGCGACGCGACCGAACACGCTCGCGGCGGCGTCGCTCGGGCCCAGCGAGAAGCCCGGGCCACGCAGCTCGAGCCGCACCCGCTGGTCGCCGGGCACCGGGGCGGCGAACTCGAGCTGCTCGATCTTCACCGCCGCACCCGCGCCGGCCTCGAGCATCGCCCACGCGCGCAGCACCAACTCCAGGACCACGCCCGCCGCGACGATCGGCCGGCCACCCACGGCGTGAGCGCCCAGGACGTCGACCCGGGCCGGCTCGAAGCTAGCGACGAGGTCCGGCTCGGCGTCGCGTGGACTTGGCTGCCGCTGCAGCGGTCGCGCCCGCGGCCAAAACCGCCGCCGCTGCCACGGGTAGGCCGGGAGCTCGGCCAGCACCCCGGGCTGCTCGAGCGCGACCGCAAACCCATGATTGTGCAGGACCCCCACGGCCTCGAGCAGCACCTCGTGATCCGGTCGAGCGCGGCGCATGCTGCCGACGGCCGTGCACGCTTGCTGACCCCGCGCCTTGGCGATCTGGCGCAGCGGCCAGGTCAGCAGCGGGTGCGGGCTGACCTCGACAAACACCGAGTGGCCCGTCGCGAACAGCTGCTGCGCGGCATCGGCGAAGCGCACGGGGTCGCGAAGGTTGCGGACCCAATAGGCCGGCTGCAATTCGCGGTAGTCCACCTCGGCGCCGGTCACCGAAGAGATCATTCGCACCGAGCTTGCCCGCGGGCGAATGTCTTGGATCGCGGCGAGCAGCTCGTCGGCGAGCGCGTCGATCTGCGGGCTGTGGGCGGCGACGTCGACGGCGACCGAGCGACACTCGATCCCCTGCGCCTCGAGGTCCGCTTGCAGCCGCGCGAGCGCGTCGAGCCCACCCGAGACGACCGTTGACCCGGCGCCAGCATCCACGGCCACGCCCAAGCCGGCGTAGCGATCTGGCGAGGTGGCCAGCGCCCGCTCGGTCGCGGCGACATCGAGGGCAACCGAGACCATGCCCCCCTGCCCCGAGATTCGCCGCAGCAAGGCCGCGCGCGAGCAAGTGATCCGCGCGCCGTCGTGGACGCTGATCGCCCCCGCGGCGACGGCCGCGGCGACCTCCCCCATGCTGTGACCCGCGACCGCGTTGGGGATGACCCCGAGCGCCCGCCAGGTCTGCGCGAGCGCGACCTGCATCGCGTAGATCGCCGGCTGGATGCCATCTACGTGACGCAGGTGGACCTCCAGGGGATCTGGATCGCCCTCGCGCTCGACGAGGTCGATCAGCGACCACCCAAGCAGCGGCTGCATGAGCGCCGAGCACTCGGCCAGCGCCGCGCGAAACACCGGCTGCAAGCGGACCAGCTCGCGCCCCATGCCGACCCACTGCGAGCCCTGCCCAGAGAACACAAACGCCAATTGGGGTCGCGCCTGCGCGGCGCCGAGCGGGGCGCGCTGCGGCGCTTGCAACCGCTCGGCGAGCTGGGCGAGCGTGCCCGCGACCACCACCGCCCGATGCTCGAGGTGGGTCCGCCGATGCCACAGCGTGTGGGCAAGATCCTCGAGGGCGACGCCCCCGGCTTGCACGCAATCACGCAGCTGCTCGAGCCGGGCGTCGAGCGCCGCGGCCGATCGAGCCGAGACCGCGATCAGGTGATGCCGACCGGGACTCGCAGCTCGGGCGAGGGCTTCTCGCCCGCTTGCAGACACCTTCGTAGGCTGGTTCAGCCCGGGCAGCGAGCTCGCCGGGTGCTGGGGGTGGCCGCCAGACTCGACCCCAGCGACCACCAAGTGACAGTTCGTGCCGCCAAACCCAAACGAGTTGACCCCCGCGACCGGGACCCCAGGCCATGGCTGCGGCCGGGTCGGCACCCGCAGCTGCAGCCCGTCAAAATCGATCGCGGGGTTGGGCTGCTCGAAATTCAAGTTCGGCGGGATCACCCCCGCTTGCAGCGACAGCACCACCTTGATCAGCGAAGCCACCCCCGACGCGGCCTCGGTGTGACCAATGTTTGGCTTGATCGAGCCAAGCCACAGCGGGTCACGGCGGCCGCGGCCAAGCTCGAGGCCGATCGCCCGCGCCTCGATTGGATCACCAATAGCCGTGCCGGTCCCGTGGCCCTCGACAAATGAAACAGTGCGCGGGTCGACCCCAGCGCGGGCGTAGACATCACGCAGCAAGCTGCGCTGGGCCGTCTCGCTTGGCACCGTCAGCCCTTCGCTGTATCCGTCATTGTTGACGGCGCTCGCGCGGATCACCGCGAGGATCGGATCCCCGTTGGCCACCGCGTCTTGGTAGCGCCGCAGCGCGACCACGCCGCCCCCTTCACCGCGCACGTAGCCGTTGGCCCGAGCGTCGTACGCAAAGCAGCGCCCGCTGACCGAGGTCCCGCCAAATTTCGACATCGCCACGCCCACGTGCGGGGTCAACATCAGGCTCACCCCGCCCGCGAGCGCCAGCGAGGTCTCGCGATCGAGCAGGGCCTTGCACGCGAGGTGAACGGCGACCAGCGACGACGAGCACGCGGTGTCGATGGCCATGCTCGGGCCGCGCAGGTGCAGCGCGTGAGACACCCGCCCCGGCACGACCCCCAGATGCCAGCCCGTGCCCGAGTGCTGCTCGATGTCCTCGATCCCGTGCAGCTTCTCGTAGTCGTTCCACATCGCGCCCATGAACACGCCCGCGTCCGAGTCGCGCAGGCCATGGGGGGCGACGCCCGCGTGCTCGAGCGCCTCCCAGCACAGCTCGAGCGCGAGCCGCTGCTGAGGATCGATCTGCACGGCCTCGCGCGGGCTGATCCCAAAGAACTCGGGATCGAAGCCGTCGACGGCCGGCAAGAACCCGCCGACGGCCGTGACCATCTTGCCCGGCGCGCGCCGATCTGGATCGACGTAATCCGCGGCGCGCCAGCGCTCGCGCGGAACCTTGGACATGGCGTCCTGCCCCGCGACCAACAATTGCCACAGCGCGCGCGAGTTGGGGGCGCCGGGGAACCGACAAGCGAGGCCAATGACCGCAACGAGGCCGTCGGTGAAGGGATCGTCACTCATCCGCCGCTGCGCCACG
The DNA here is from genome assembly GCF_000737335.2 of Enhygromyxa salina. Lineage (GTDB taxonomy): Bacteria > Myxococcota_A > Polyangia > Nannocystales > Nannocystaceae > Plesiocystis > Plesiocystis salina_C. Next base: position 6,502 of record NZ_JMCC02000055.1, read on the forward strand.
GTAACCGAGCGCGGCCCGCCAGCACAAGGTGTTCGCTGGCCCCGGAGAACCAGTCCACGAAGGTGTCCGCAAACGGGCGAGAAGCCCTCGCCCTAGCCTCAGAGCCCAGCCAATTGTTGAAAGTGCAGGATCACGAACTGCGCGGGTTCGATCGGCGCAAACCCAACGACGACGTTGACCACACCATACTCGATCTCCGTTGGCGAGGTTGTCTGCGCGTCACACCTGACGAAGAACGCCTCTTCGTTCGACGCGCCTTGCAGCGCGCCCTGGCGAAACAGGCGGCCGAGGAAGGCCTCGATTCGCTCGCGCAGCAGCGCCCACAGGGCCTCGTCGTTGTGCTCGAACACCGCCCAGCGTGTGCCCCAATACAGGCTCTCTTGGATGAACAGCGACAGTCGGCGGACGCCCAGCAGCTTCCACTGCGAGACCAACACGTCGGCGCCACGACCCGTCCGCGCGCCCCAGATCACCGGACCCGCCGCCGCGCGCACCACCAACGCGTTGACGCCCGCGGCTTCCAGGGTATCGAGCTGGTCCGGGGCAAGGGTCACGTCGAGCCCGCTGACTCCAAACATCGTGGCCTCGAGCCCCGCAGGTGAGGCCCAGACCCCCCGCTCGGCGTCGGTCCGCGCGATCACCCCGGCGACGGTGCCGCTCGGTGCAAACGAGCGCGGGCCGTGGATCGGATCAGGACAGATCACGCGGGGGTAGTAGAATGCTGTGTTGGGCGTGCGCAGGAACGTCAGCCCGGTCAGGTTGACCGCGTCGTCAACTCTCGACCATGCGAGCGGCGGATCGACCAGCAACATCGCGCGATGGTTCCTGCAATAGCTAGCGGCGGTCGCCAGCACGCGGGGGTCGGTGTCCAGCGTGCGGCTCTTGGGCGGGATCACCAGCAGGTTGATCATGTCGACCTGCTCGAGCCGGCTGATCGCGCCCTCGTAGTCGCGCACGTCGCCGTTGCGTCCGTCGTCGCCCCCCGTGAACCTGGCCCGCGTGACCGACACCGGCCTCTGATCGCTGATCTGAGCCACGCGCACGAGCTCGGAGCCGCGCGCCAGGACTTCTTCGACATAGCGGGGGTGCTCGGGGACAAGCGATAGATCTTCGAAGATCTCTGTTGCGATCACCGGGTCCAACGGGCCGCTCGCGCTTGGATCGAGCGCCTCGATCATCAGGTGAAAGCCGCCCGAAGTGACAGCATTCGTGGCTCCGGGCGGGTCGTAGGACACGCTCGCGCGCAGGGTGTCCCCCCAGGCGCCGGGGTTGGCGGCCTCGAGCTGCAATGCCACCGCCGACTGCGTGTCAGAATCCCCGGCCGAGTCCCCAGCCGAATCCCCAGCCGGTTCCGCGGCCAATTCGACGGTCGAGCTGCTCGCGCCCGTCGTCACGCGCGAGATCAACGCGTGCGACCCCCCGTTTTGGAAGAACTGCCAGACGGCGTAGCCAAGCTCGCTCTGCGCCCAGACGCCGCCGCAGCGGTGCTCGAAGTCCGCGTAGCTAAAGCAGCGAATGGGCGCGAACACGTCGCCCCGCTCGGTGCGGCCGACGAACGCGGTGATCGACGTGGGCACGCCAGTGATCGCCCGCGCGTCGCATGGCGGCATCTCGAGGCGGACGCTTGGAAAGGTGATCACGACCGGCATGTGGTCTCTCCCTGCGCTTCGTCAGCGCATAATTGCAGTCTACACAAAGTCTGTTCGGCGCTACGCCAATACCCCAAATGACGCAAAACCAGCGGACGCGCATGCGCTCGAATTGCGCGGCTTGTGGCACCGACATACCATCGCCACCGATGACCTCGCGCGTCGCCGTCTCGCTGTGCCTGCTCACGCTCTCGCTCGGTTGCCGCTCGGGCGAAGCGCCGGCTGCAACCAAGGCGGCCCAACAGACCGAGCCCGCGCCCCAGCCAACCCTTGCTCCGCCGCCTGCCCCGCCGGTCGAGCTCGCGACGGGCCCCGCGACCGCGCGGTTCGTGAGCCTGTCCGATCTTCACTTCGATCCCTTCCTCGATCCAGCGCTGGTCCCCAAGCTCGCGGCCGCCGAGGCGATCGAGTGGGGTCCGCTGTTCGAGGCGCGATATCCGTCACCCGGTGCCGCCAGCGGCACCGCTGGCCCGGCCACGCAGCTCGGCAGCTACGGCGGCGACACCCCCTACCCCTTGTTGCGATCCGCCCTCGCCGCGCCCCAGCACGCGAGCGGGTGGCCGCCCGACTATGTCATCATCTCGGGCGACTTCTTGGCCCACTCGTTTCGGTCCCGCTATCAGGAATTGACCGGCGACGACAGCGACGCGGGGTATCGTGGGTTTGTCGACAAGACCCTGCAATTTCTGACTGTGGAGATCAACACCAGCTTTCCGGGAATTCCGATCATCCCCGCGCTTGGAAACAATGACTCGTATTGTGGTGACTATCTGCTCGAACCCGGCGGCACGTTCTTGCAAATGTTGGCGTGGCTGTGGGCGCCCCTGGCCCGCGGCGGCCCGGAGTTCAGCCAGACCTTCACGGCCGGTGGCTGGTACGAGGTCCCGCACCCCAAGCTGGAAGATCACCGCCTGATCGTGCTCAACACCGTGTTCTTCTCGACCAAGTACGCGAACTCCTGCGCCGCGAGCCCAACTCCAAACGCCCCCGATCCCACGACCGATCCCACTACAGTCCAGCTCGAGTGGCTCGCCCAGCGCCTCGCGGCGGCCGAGGCGGCCGGCCACAAAGTCTCGCTCATCTACCACATCCCGCCGGGCGTCAACGTCTACTCCGCGGTGCATGCGAAGACCCCAGGCTGCCCCCAGACATCCGAGCTGTTTTGGCGCGACGAGCCCTCGACGGCGTTCCTGGCCCTCGTCGATCAGTATCACGCAATCATCCTCGCCTCGTTCGCCGGGCACATCCACACCGACGACTTTCGCCTGACCTACCCGGCCGCCAAGCCAGACACGCCCACCGGCTTCATCCACGTCACCCCTGCGATCAGCCCGCTGTTTGGCAACAACCCGGGCTTTCAGGTGTTCGACTACGATCCCAGCAGCGGGGCGCTGCGCGACTTCACCACCTACGCGCTCCCGCTTGGGGCGGCGGCTCCGAGCTGGCAAGCCGCGTACTCGTTCAACGCCGCCTACGCGACTGCAGCGGACACGGACAGCGACTACGACCTCGTCGCGCTGGCTCGCACGCGCGCGCGCATCTCCACCGACCCGGCGGTCCGAGCCAAGTACATCGCGTTCAACCCGGTCGACAACCCAGACGCCAACCAGATCAACGCCGACAACTGGCGCACCTACTGGTGCGCGACCGGGACCATGACCACGACCGAGTTCGGCGCCTGTATGTGCCCGGAGCCAACAAGCGACTGACGCGTCGCTCATGACCGCTGCACCGCACGGTTGCAGCGCCGCGCTTGGAACTCGATCGGGGTATTTGTCTGGGTGTCAAGTCGAACAGAGGCCGCGATGGTCACCCGCGCGAGCCAGGCTCGATGCTGCGCATCTGTTTTGTTTCCGCGCGACCGGGTCGGCGACGACGTGCATTCGCGTGATCCGCGATCGAGATTGAAGACTCGGTAAGAACGTGTTCACGGGTGTTCGCGATGAATCGTGATCTTTTGTCCGCGTTCTCCAAGCAGGCGCGATCCGGCACATCCGACTCGACACCGCGCACGTCACCCGGCGCGCGGGTGGGGGGCGGTTGGCCAACGCGTGAATTTTTCGATGCCGACCCGCGCCCGTAAATGAGATCGGCAGCGCCCAAATCGTGGTGCAACGCCAGGCCTGGCGGCGGTATGGTGTACCCCCTCAGCCGCTCGTGCGGCTCGACCGCTGGTCGCTCGGTCCCTTCGCTATTCTCACCGATCCAAGGTGGCATGCCCGGCCTCCACGACACTCCCCATTCTTCGATCTCCGCCTCCGTGCTCCGAGACCTCCGGTTTGTCCGAGCTCTCCCGAGTGGTCGGGCACGACGGGATCACACGCAGACAATTCGCTCCTGAGAGACCGCGATGATTCAAGGTCCACGAGATCCCCGATCCAAGGGTTCCGACGAAGACCACGAGCCGGTGTTGAACTGGCTCTTGGAGGCCATGAGTCGAACCCTTGGGATCGAGCCTTCCCGCGTCGATCCCAACACACGATTCCGCGAGTTCGGCCTCGACTCCGAACAGATCACCGGGCTCGTCGCCCGGCTCGCCAGTCACATCGGCCACCCGCTGTCACCGGTCGCGCCGTGGGAGCACCCAACCCCGCTCGCGCTGGCTCGGCACGCCGTCGCGATCCAAACCTCGGTCTCGCCCTCGCCCGGCGCAATCGTTGGCGGGCGCACGAGCGCGCTCGCCGGTGGCCTCGGCGCGTCGATGAGCACCGAGCCAATCGCGATCGTCGGAATTGGTTGTCGGCTGCCGGGCGGCGTCTACAACCCCGAGCAGCTGTGGGAGCTGCTGTGCACCAAGGGCACGGGCGTCAAGCAAGTCCCCAGCGATCGCTTCGACGTCAAGGAGTACCTCGACGTCGATCGAGCGGCGCCCGGCAAGATGACCACCCGCTGGGGTGGGTTCTTGGATCAGGTCGATCAATTCGACGCGACCTTCTTTGGGATCTCGCCGCGCGAGGCCCAGCTGATGGACCCGCAGCAGCGCATGGGCCTCGAGCTGTCGTGGGAGGCGCTCGAGGACGCTGGCGTCGATCCGCTCTCGCTGCGCGGCGGCAACGTCGGCGTGTTCGTGGGGGCGATGTGGTGTGACTACGCCCGGCTCACCGCCGACGAGATCACGGACATCGATCAGCACACGGGCACCGGCGCCGACACCTCGATCATCTCCGGTCGCATCTCGTACACGCTTGGCCTCGAGGGCAACAGCCTCACGGTCAACACCGCCAGCTCGAGCTCGCTGGTCGCCGTCCACCTCGCGTGCCAGAGCCTGCGCGCCGGCGAGACGACCATGGCGATCGCGGGCGGCATCAACTTGATCCTCACGCCGCACGGCACGGTGGTGATGACCAAGCTCGGGACCCAGAACCCTGCCGGCCAGTGTCGGGCGTTCGACGCGGCCGCCAACGGCTACGTCCGCGCCGAGGGTGGCGGCCTGGTGATCCTCAAGCCCCTGAGTCGGGCGATCGCCGACGGTGACCGAATTTACTGCTTGATCCGCGGCAGCGCGGCCAACAACGACGGCTTCTCCAACGGCCTGACCGCGCCCAACCCCAAGGCCCAAGAGTCGGTGCTGCGCGCGGCGTTGGCCAACGCGCGGGTCAACCCGGCCAGCGTTCACTACGTAGAGACCCACGGGCCTGGCACGATCCTCGGCGATCCACTCGAGGCCAGCGCGCTCGGGGCCGTGATCGGCTCGGCCCACCCGGCCGAGAGCCCGCTGCGGCTGGGCTCGGTCAAGACCAACCTCGGTCACCTCGAGGCGGCGGCCGGGATCGCGGGCCTGATGAAGACGGCGCTCTCGCTGTTCCATCGGATGCTCGTGCCCAACCTGCACTTCGAGCAGCCCAACCCGCACATCCCCTTCGAGCAATTGCACCTCGCGGTCCAGACCGAGCTCGAGGGCTGGCCGTCGGGCAATGAAGTCCCGCGCGCTGGCGTCAGCTCGTTTGGCTACGGCGGATCAAACTGCCACACGGTGCTCGAGGCGGCGCCCAAGTCCGAGGCGCTGCTGCTGCCGCTTGGCTCGGTCACCGCTGCCGGTCTGCGTCGGCAGGTGCTCGCCGCCCTCGACTTTGCGTTCGAGCTCACGACCTGGAACGAGACGGCGGCGCTGTGTCGCGCGCTCTCGGAGCGAACCGGCCCGGGCCAGCATCGCGTCAGCTTGATGCTCAACGCGCCCGAGCAGCTCGTCGACGGGCTCTCGGCGCTGCTGGCCGGCGGCCTGCGCAACCTCGAGGCCGCCCCGGACAAGCCCCGCTTGGTGTTCGTGTGCTCCGGCCACGGCTCGCAGTGGTTGGGGATGTCGCGCACGCTGTTGCTTGGCGAGCCCGTCTTTCGTGGCGCGCTCGAGGCCGTCGATCGCGAGGTCGAGGCCATCTCCGGGTGGTCGGTGATCGACGAGCTGCTCGCCGACAGCATCCGCTCGCGTCTCGACGAGGCCGCGGTCGTGCAGGTCGTGCTGTTCGCCGTGCAGGTCTCGCTTGGTGCGCTGTGGAAGTCGTGGGGCGTCGAGCCCGACGCGATCGTCGGGCACAGCGTGGGCGAGGTCGCGGCCGCGCACCTCGCTGGGATCTTGTCGCTGCCGGACGCCACGCGGGTCGTGGTCGAGCGCGGTCGCGTCGTCGCGCACCTCGCCGCCGGACGCGGTGCGATGCTGGCCGTCGCGCTGCCAGAGTCCATGCTGCTCGAGCGGCTTGGCGACACCGCCAAGGATCTGGTGATCGGCGCGTTCAACAGCCCGCGGTCAACGGTGCTCTCGGGCCCGCGCCAGGCGATCGAAGACGCAGAGTCGCTGCTCGCCCAGCGCGGCGTTCGGATCCACCGGGTCGAGATCGACTTCGCCTCGCACAGCCCAGAGATGCTGCCGCTCGTCGGTCCGCTCGAGACCGCGCTCGACGGGATCAGCCCGCGCCCAGCCCGGATCCCGATGGTGTCCACGGTCCTGGCCCAGACGCTGTCCGGGCCCGAGTGCACGCCCTCGTACTGGGGCCGAAATTTGCGCAGCCCGGTCCGGTTTCGCCAGGTCGTCGAGCAGCTCGCCGACGCCGGCCCAACCGTGTTCGTCGAGCTCAGCTCGCACCCGACCCTGCTCAAGTCGATCGAGCAGGTCTACGACGGCAGCCCCACCCAATACTGGGCGCTGCCCTCGTGCTGGCGCAACGAAGACGAGCGCGGGAGCATGCTCAAGAGCCTGTCCGAGCTGTTCGCGCTCGGGTTCGAGCCCGAGTGGCCCGCGGTCTGGAGCCACGCGCCGCAGCTCAAGATGCTGCGGCCCGAGATCGAAGAGCGCATGCACGATGCGGTCGGCGATCACGAGGTCGAGATCTGGGAGGTCGAGAGCCGCTACCGCGTGCCGCTGTTGATCTCGGCCAAGGGTGAGCTCGCGCTGCGAGCCCAGGCCGAGCGGCTCCACGCGTTCTTGCTCGCGCACCCAGACGTCACGCTCGCGGATCTCTCGCACTCGTTGGCGACCACGCGCGCCCACTTCGAGCGCCGCGCGTCGGTGACCGTGACCGACATCGCCGACGCGCTCGACGCCCTCGACATGCTCGCGCGCGGGGCCTCGGACGCGCGCACGGTCGAGGGTGAGGCCCGCGTCAGCGGCAAGGTCGCGTACGTGTACTCGGGCCAGGGCTCGGAGTGGCCCAACATGACCCGCGCGCTCGCGCAGATCTCGGATCGGTTCCGCGAGCAGCTCGAGGCCTGCGATCGGGCGCTGTCCGAGCACCTCGACTGGTCGGTGCTCGACGTGCTCAACGCGGTCGAGGGCGCGCCCAGCCTGGATCGCACGGACGTCGTGCACCCGGTCCTGTTCGCCGTGAGCGCGGCGTTGACCACCCTGTGGCGGCTTCGGGTCGGTGTCGATCCCGACGGCATCGTTGGCCACAGCATCGGCGAGGTCACGGCCGCGTTCGTGGCCGGCGCCCTGAGCCTCGAAGACGCCGCCAAGATCGTCGCGCTGCGCAGCCGCGCGCTGGCGCGGCTGACCGGCCGCGGCGCCGTGGCATCGGTCCCGCTGTCGGCCGCCGAGCTCGAGCTCCACCTCAAGCCCCACGCCGAGCGGGTCGCGATCGCGGCCTACGACGGGCCCAACGCCACGCTGATCGCTGGCGACACAGAGGTCATCGAGTCGCTGCTTGGCGAGCTCGAGTCCGCCACGCGCCTGCCGATCAACTATGCCCTCGCCACAACCCAGATCGAGGGCGTGCGCGACGAGATCCTGACCGCGCTCGAGGGCATCAAGCCGCGCGCCGTGGTCACGCCGCTGTACTCGACCGTTCGCGCCGAGAAGCTCGTGGGTCGCGAGCTCGACGCCGAGTACTGGTACCGCAACGTGCGGATGCAGACCCGGTTCGCCGACACGATCGCCAAGATGCTGGCCGACGGCTACCGCTTCTTCATCGAGGTCAGCCCCGACACGATGCTGCGCGAGGCGCTCGACGCCTGCTTCCTCAAGGCCGAGGTCACCGGCGTCGCGGTTGGCTCTTTGATGCGCGGTGAGGGCGGCCCGGCTCGGCTGATGCGCTCGCTCGGTGAGCTCCACACCCGCGGGCTCGAGATCGACTGGACCAAGATCTCGGCCGGGCGCCGGATCACGCTGCCCACCTACGCGTTCCAGCGCAACCGGTTTTGGGTCGACGCCAAGCAGCAGCGCCGGCCAACCGCCGACGCGACCACGGTCGAGCTGCCGGCGGCCGACGTTGGGTTTTGGAACGCGGTCGAGACCGGTGACCTCGACACGCTCGCGAACGCCCTGAACGTCGACGACGAGCTGCACCGCAATTCGCTCGCGTCGCTGCTGCCGGCCCTGACCTCGTGGCGGCGCAACCATCAAGAGCGGACCACGCTCAACGCGTGGCGCTACCGCGTCGGCTGGAAGCCCATGCAGACGGCGCCGGCGCTGGGCAGCCTGACCGGCGTGTGGCTGCTGGTCACCGCGTCCGAGCCCGAGGACCCCGAGCTCGTCAACCTCGTCAGCGTGGGGATCACCGGCGCCGGCGGGACCGTGATTCGCGTGCCGGTTGACGAGGACGAGCCCGACCGCGAAGACATGACCAACCGGCTGCTGCGCGCCGGCCTCGAGCACTCGCCGCCGCGCGGGGTGATCTCGCTGCTCGGCCTGGTCGAGGATCCGCTCCCCGAGCAGCCAACCTTGCCGGCCGGGCTCCCGCTCAACCTGGTGCTCACGCAGTCGTTGGGTGACGCCTCGATCGAGGCGCCGCTGTGGTTGCTGACCCGCGGCGCGGTCTCGATCGGTCGGGCCGACGCGCTGTCCAACCCGCTGCAAGCCATGGCCTGGGGCCTGGGTCGGGTGATCGCGCTCGAGCACCCTGATCGCTGGGGCGGCCTGATCGATCTGCCGCTGACCCTCGACCCCAAGGCCACGCGCAGGCTGCTGGCGATCCTGAGCCAAGAAGAGCGCGAAGATCAGCTGGCGATCCGCAACACCGGCGTGTTCGTGCGTCGGCTCGAGCGCGCGCCGCTGACCGAGCTGGCCGAGGGCAAGCCGTGGAAACCACGCGGGACGATCCTGGTCACGGGCGGGACCGGGGCGCTGGGTGCAAGGGTCACCCGCTGGCTGGCCGCCGCCGGGGCCGAGCACTTGGTGCTGACCAGCGGCCAGGGCCCCGACGCCGAGCTGATGGAGCTTGGCACGCGGGTCTCGTTGGTCGCCTGCGACACCACCGACCGCGACGCGATCGCAACCTTGCTCGATCAGCTCGACGCCGACGGCGAGCAGCTCAGCGCGGTCATCCACGCCGACGGGGCCAGCCAGAACAGCTCGATCAACGACACCACCGTTGACGAGCTCGCGCGCGTGGCCGGGGCCAAGGTCGCGGGCGCGCGCTACCTTCACGAGCTGCTCAAAGAGCACGAGCTCGACGCGTTCATCACCTTCTCGTCGATCGTCGGCGTGTGGGGCAGCGCCCGGCAGTCGGGCTACGCGGCCGCCAACGCCTACCTCGACGCGTTCGTCGAGCAGCGCGCGAGCCTGAGTCTGCCCGCGATGTCCGTCGCCTGGAGCGCGTGGGCAACCGGCAACGCCGACGACGCCTCGCAGCACGAGCTGCGCCGACGCGGGCTCGAGCCCTTGGATCCGCAGCTGGCGTTCCAGGCCCTGCAGCAGGGCCTCGAGCACGGCGACGTGAACCTGACGATCGCCGACGTCGACTGGGCCCGGTTCACCCCGAGCTTCGCCGCCGCGCGCCCGCGACCGCTGCTCGACGACATCAGCGAGGCCCGGGCCGCCCTCGACACCTCGAGCTCGTCGTCCGAGCCCGACGAAGCCCGGCTGCTCGCCCGCCTGCGTGGCCTGTCCGAGACCGAGCGCCTGCGCGCGCTTGTCAACTTGGTGCTTGGCGAGACCGCGGCCGTGCTTGGCTACCACGACGCCTCGCGCCTCGACCCCAACACCGGCTTCGTGGATCTCGGCCTCGACTCGCTGATGGCCGTCGAGGTCCGCCGTCGGCTGCAGCGCGAGACCGGGCTGAATTTGCCGGCGACGCTGGCCTTCGATCACCCTTCGCCGCAGCACGTCGCCAACTTCCTGCTCGAAGGTCTGGCCGCGGCCCTGGGCATGGCCGCCGAGCTCGACGAGGATCAACGCGATCGCGCCGAGGCTCCGCCAACCCACGAGCCCGTTGCGATCATCGGCGTCGGCCTGCGGATGCCCGGCCAGATCGTGGATCTTCGCTCGCTGTGGAAGTTTCTGGCCGCCGGTCACGAGGCCGTTGGCCCGCTGCCGCCAACTCGCTGGAACGTCGACGAGTTCTACGATCCCGATCCCGAGAGCAAGGGCCACAGCTACGTGCGGGACGGCTCGTTCCTCACCGACATCGACCAGTTCGATCCCGCGTTCTTCGGCATCAGCCCGCGCGAAGCCAAGAACATCGATCCTCAGCATCGCAGCTTGCTCGAGGCGTCGTGGCAGGCGCTCGAGAGCGCGGGCGTGGTGCCCAGCTCGCTGCGCGACTCGAAGACCGGCGTGTTCGTTGGGCTTGGGCCCAGCGACTACGACCAGCTGCGCCAGGGGCTTGGCGAGGCCTACACCTTCACGGGCACCCAGACCTCGTTCGCCGCCGGGCGCTTGGCGTTCACGCTTGGCTTGCAAGGTCCGGCGCTGGCGGTCGACACGGCGTGCTCGTCTTCGCTGGTCGCGTTTCACCTGGCTTGCAACGCGCTGCGCAACCGCGAGTGCGAGCTCGCGCTGGCCGGCGGCGTCCAGATCATGGCCGCGCCCGACGTGTTCGTGCAGCTGTCACGGACCCGCGCGCTCGCCCCCGACGGCCGCTGCAAGACCTTCTCGGCCAACGCCAACGGCTACGGCCGCGGCGAGGGGGTGATCGTGTTCACGCTCGAGCGCCTGTCAGACGCGCGCAAGAACGGCCACGAAATACTCGCGCTGGTCCGCGGCACCGCGGTCAACCACGACGGGGCCAGCAGCGGGATCACGGCGCCCAACGGGACCTCGCAGCAAAAGCTGCTCCGCCAGGCGCTCGAAGACGCCAAGCTGTCCCCGACCGACATCGACTTCGTCGAGTGCCACGGCACCGGCACCTCGCTTGGCGATCCGATCGAGGTCCAGGCGATCGCGGCTGTCTACTGTGAGGATCGGACCCCCGACAACCCGCTGCAGCTCGGCGCCGTCAAGACCAACATCGGCCACCTCGAGGCCGCGGCTGGGCTCGCGGGCGTCGCCAAGCTGGTCGCGTGTCTGCAGCGCGAGGCGATCCCCGCGTCGCTCCACACCAAGCCTCGCAACACCCACATCGACTGGCAGAGCCTCGCGGTCGAGGTCACCGACACCTACCGAAGTTGGCCGCGCCGCGAGGGTGGCTCGCCGCGCCGCGCGGGCGTGTCCTCGTTCGGAATGTCGGGCACCAACGCCCACGCGATCCTCGAAGAGGCCCCGCTCGAAGACACCCACGTCGTCGCCCCCGAGATGGCCGTGCCCCCGGAGCTGCCGCTGGTGCTCTCGGGTCGGACCAGCGTCGATCTGGTCGCCCAGGCCAAGGCCCTCGCGGCCCACGTGCGCGAGCTTGGGCCCGACAACGACTGGGCGATCTCGGTGCTCGACCTTGGCTTCTCGCTGGCGACCACGCGCTCGCACTTCCCGATCCGGCTCGCGCTCACGATCGACAGCGACGCCCCGGCCGATCTGTTGCTCGACATGCTCGACGGCTTCGCCAAGATCGGCGCCGAGCCGCGCAACGGCGCGATGACCCCTCGCGAGCACCGCAAGGGCAAGCTCGCGTTCATGTTCACCGGTCAGGGCGCCCAGCGCCCGGGCATGGGCCGCGACCTGTACAACCGCTACCCCACGTTCCGCGACGCGCTCGACACCGTGTGCGCGCACCTGGACTTCCACCTCGATCGCCCGCTGTTCGAGCTGATGTTCTCGGAGCCCGACACGCCCGAGGCCGCGCTGCTCGACGAGACCGGCTACACCCAGCCGGCCCTGTTCGCGCTCGAGGTCGCGCTGTATCGGCTGTGGAGCGCCTGGGGCGTGACCCCGGACATTCTGATCGGCCACTCGATCGGCGAGCTCGCGGCGGCCCACGTCGCTGGGGTGTTGTCGATCGAAGACGCCGCGACCTTGGTCACCGCGCGCGGTCGCTTGATGCAGGCGCTGCCGCGCGGCGGCGCCATGGTCTCGCTGCAGGCCGCCGAGGACGAGGTCCGCCCGCTGCTCGACGCACGGATCGGCATCGCCGGCATCAATGGTCCGATGTCAATCGTGATCTCGGGTGACGAGCAGGCCGCCGGTGACATCGCCGCCCACTTCGAGGCGATGGGCCGCAACGTGCTGCGACTCGCGGTCAGCCACGCGTTTCACTCGCCGCGCATGGAGCCCATGATGGACGAGTTCCGGCGCATCGCGAGCCGGCTCGACTTCAAGCCGCCCAAGATCCCGATCGTGTCCAACGTGACCGGCGAGCGGGCCACCGCAGAGGAGCTGACCTCGCCCGACTACTGGGTCCGTCACATCCGCCAAGCGGTCCGTTACCTCGACGGCGTGCACACCCTCGAGGCCGAGGGCGTGACCACCTTCATCGAGCTTGGCCCGCACGCCGTGCTCTCGGGCATGACCCCGCCGTGTCTGTCCGACAAGGTCTTGCGCCGCGCGGTCGTGCTGCCCACCCTGCACAAGCGCAAGCCCGAGGTCGAGACCCTCAACATGGTCGTCGCTGGGCTTCACGTGCACGGCTACAACTTCGACTGGCAGGCGTTCTATGCCCCCTACGGGCCCAAGCGCGTCGAGCTGCCGACCTACGCGTTCCAGCGCCAGCGGTTCTGGATCGATCGCAGCGAGGGCCGCTCGTCCAACGTGACCTCGGTCGGTCTGACCGACGCCGAGCACCCCTTGCTGGGCGCGGCGATCCGGCTGGCGGACTCCGACGCGATGTTGTTCAGCAGTCGGCTGTCGCTGTCCGAGCACGCCTGGCTCGCCGATCACGTCGTGTTTGACGCGACCTTGCTGCCGGCCACCGCGTTCTTGGAGCTGGCCCAGGTCGCCGCGCTGCGGGTCGGCCTCGATCGGGTCGACGAGCTCACGATCGAGCGCCCGCTCGCGCTGCCAAGCAAGGGCGGCGTGCTGCTGCAGCTCTCGGTTGGCGTGCCCGATGAGACCGGGCGTCGGTCGCTGGTGTTCTTCGCCCGGCCCGACGCCGAGGGCGACACCCCGTGGCGTCGCCACGCCGCCGGCTTCATCGGTCAAGGTCCGCGGATCGCAGACTTTGATCTGCACTCGTGGCCGCCGCCTGGGGCCGAAGAGATCAACTTTGGACCGGGGCTGCGCGACGGCTACGCCGCCCTCGAAGAGGCCGGGCTCGCGTATGGGCCGGCGTTTCGTGGGCTGGTGCGCGCGTGGACCCACGGGAGTGAATTGCTGGCCGAGGTCAGCCTGCCAGAGGGGCCGGCCCGCAACGCGGATCGCTTTGGCCTGCACCCGGCGCTGCTCGACGCGGCCTTGCATCCGCTGGTCTTGCAGTTCCTTGGACAAGACAGCGTGACGATCCAGCTGCCGGTCACCTGGGAGGGCGTCGAGCTCTACGCGACCAGCACCACCGCGCTGCGGGTCCGGTTCACGCCCAAGCTCAGCGAGGGTTCGGTCAGCGTCGCGGTCGCCGACGCCAACGGTGAACCGGTCGCGTTCATCGAGACCCTGGTCACCCGCCCGGCGACCGCCGAGCACGTCCGCGAGGCGTTGGTCGCCCAGCGCTTCGACGGGCTGTACGCGGTCGAGTGGACGATCCCCCTGGACACCGGCGCCGTGGACTCCAGCGGCGAGTGGAGCGTCGTCGGCTCCGACGGCGGCCTCGACCTCGCCAGCACCCTCGCGCGGGCGAGCGTCAGCGTGCGCGAGCACCCGAACCTCGCCGCGATCCAAGCCGAGCTCGACGACGACCGGCCAGCGCCCGAGGTCGTGCTGATCCCCTGGATCCACGCCGTCGGCGACCAGGCCGCCAGCCCCCACGAAGCCACCCACCGCGCGCTCGCGGACCTGCAGACCTGGCTTGGCGACGCTCGCTTTCAAGACAGCCGGTTGATCTTCTTGACCCGCCGCGCGATCTCGACAGAGACCCGCGAGGACGCGCTGGATCTCGCCGCCGCGCCGCTGTGGGGGCTGGTGCGGACCGCCCAGGTCGAGAACGCCGACCGGGCGATCACGATCGTGGATCTCGACACCGAAGAGGTCTCGCTGTGGGCGCTGCCCGCCGCGCTCGCCTGCGACGAACCGCAGCTGGCCCTGCGCGAAGGAATGATGTTGGCCCCGCGGCTCGCCCGTCCGCCGGCCGTGGACCGGCTCACGCCGCCAGCGGGCTCGGCGAACTGGCACCTCTCGGTCTCGACCAAGGGCGCGCTCGACAACTTGATCCTCGCCGAGCGTCCGCTCGAGACCGGGCCGCTCGCCCCGGACGAGGTCCGCGTGGCCGTGCGCGCTGCCGGCTTGAACTTCCGCGACGTGCTCAACGCGCTGGGCATGTACCCCGGTGAGGCCGGCGAGCTGGCGTCAGGGTTGGCGTCAGGGTCGGCGTCAGGGTCGGCGTCAGGGTCGGCGTCAGGGTTGGGCTCGGAGTTGGGGATCGAGGGCGCGGGCGTGATCACGGGGGTCGGCTCGCGGGTCGAGCACCTCGCGGTTGGCGATCGCGTGATGGGCATGATGCCCGCCGCGTTTGGGCCGGTCGCGATCGCGGATGGCCGGATGCTGGTCAAGGTGCCCGAGCGGTGGAGCTTCGAGCAGGCCGCGGCCGTGCCCATGGTGTTTCTGACCGCCTACTACGCGCTCGTCGAGCTCGCCAAGCTCGAGCGGGGGCAGCGGGTGCTGATCCACGCGGCGACGGGTGACATTGGCCTCGCCGCGGTCGCCCTCGCCCAGCACCTTGGCGCGGACGTGTTCGCCACCGCGCCCGAGCGCAAGCTCGCCGCGCTGCGCCAGCTTGGCCTCAACGAAGAACACATCGCCAGCTCCGAGACGCTGGGCTTCGAGCAGAAGTTCCTGTCAGCCACGGGCGGCCGTGGCGTCCACGTCGTGCTCGACAACCTCGACGCCGAGTTCGTCGACGCCTCGCTGCGGCTGCTGCCAGAGGGTGGTCTGTTCGCCGAGCTCGGCGTCCGCGAGACCCGGGATCCCGCGCGCGTGGCCTCCGAGTACCGCGGCGTCAGCTACCACGCGGTCGACATCACGCGGCTCGATCCAGCGCTGATCCAAGCGATGTTGACGAAGCTCCTCGCGCTGTTCGAGGTCGGCGCCCTGTTCCCGCTCACGACCTCGGCCTGGGACCTGCGCAACGCGGGCGAGGCGTTCCGCTCGCTCAGCAACGGCGCGCACGTCGGGAAGTACGTGCTCGAGATGCCGCGTGGGTTTGATCCCGACGGGACCGTGCTGATCACGGGCGGCACCGGGGCGCTCGGCTCGCTGGTCGCCAGGCACGTGATCGCGCGCCACGGTGCGCGCCACCTGCTGCTGGTCTCGCGGCGCGGCGGCGACTCACCCGACGCCAAGCACCTCGCCGTCGAGCTCGAGCTGCTCGGCGCCACCGTCACGCTCGCCGCCTGCGACGTCGCCGACCGCGACGCGCTGCGCGAGCTGCTGGTCGGCATTTCGCCGAAGCACCCCCTCACTGCGGTGTTCCATGTCGCAGGCGTCCTCGATGACGGCGTGCTCACCTCGCTGACCGCCGATCGGATCGATCGCGTGTTCCACCCCAAGGTCTCGGCCGCGCTCGCGCTGCACGAGCTGACGGTCGAGCTTGGCCTGGAGCTGGCCGCGTTCGTGCTGTTCTCGTCAATCGTTGGGATCATGGGCAACGCAGGGCAAGCCAGCTACGCGGCCGCCAACACGTTCCTCGACGCGCTCTCGGCACGCCGCCACGCCGCGGACCTGCCCGCCACCAGCCTGGCTTGGGGCCCGTGGGGTGGTGAGGGTATGGCCGCGCGGCTCTCGGACGCCGACCGGGCTCGCATGCGTCGGCGCGGCATGGTCCCGCTCGCGCCGCTCGACGGCCTCGCGCTGCTCGACACTGGCCTCGCCCGACCCGACGCCTTGCTGGTTCCCGTTCACCTCGACACCAGCTCGGTCAGCACCCACGGCGAGGCGCCGCCCACGATGTTGCGCGGGATGGTCCGCGCGGCGCCGCGTCCACGCGCGACCGCGTCGGTGGCTGCAACATCGTCGTCGACGAGCCTGCAACAGCGCCTTGCGATCATGACCGAGCCGGAGCGCGACCGGGCGCTGCTCGATCTGGTCCGCTCGGAGATCGCCTCGGTGCTGGATCTCGGTCGTCCAGAGAGCCTTGGCCCCGATCGTCCGCTCAAGGATCTCGGGCTCGACTCGCTGGTCGCGGTCGAGCTGCGCAATCGGCTGCAGACGGTCACTGGCCTGCGGCTGCCGTCGACGCTGCTGTTCGACTATCCAACCCCCGGGGCGCTCGCAACGATGATCCGCGGCGAGCTCTCGCTCGCGGACGTCGGGGCCACGATCAACCCGGCGGTCAGCACCGAGCTCGACCGGCTCGAGACCATCCTCCGGGCGATGGCGACGGAGTCGACTCAACGCGGCGCAATCGCGGACCGCCTACAAGGACTGCTCGAGTCGTTTGTGGGGAAAGTCAGCCTCAGGAACCCAGAGGTAGCGGACGCTCCAGAGACCTTTGATGAACTCAGCGACGAAGCACTGTTTGCCATGATCGACACCGAGATTGATGGGATGGGATCGTGACTAACTCCGACGACAAAAAGCTTCGCGCCTATCTCGAACGGGCGACCACAGCGCTTCGGCACACGAAGCAGCGGCTGCAAGACCTGCAGTCCGAGCAGCATGAGCCGATCGCCATCGTCTCGACCGCGTGTCGCTACCCTGGCGGTGTCGAGAGCCCGGAGCAGCTGTGGGAGCTGCTGTCTCAGGCCACCGATGCCATCTCCGGGTTTCCAAGCGACCGTGGCTGGGACGCCGACGCCCTCTATCACCCCGACCCTGATCACCCCGGCACCACGATTTCTCGCGAAGGCGGGTTTTTGCACGACGCGGCGTTGTTCGACGAACGCTTGTTCGAGATCAGCCCACGCGAAGCCGAGACGATGAGCCCGCAGCAGCGTCTGCTGCTCACAACCTCTTGGGAGGCCCTCGAGCGGGCACACCTGCGCCCGACCTCGCTGCATGGAAGCGACACAGGCGTGTTCGTCGGAGTCATGTACTACGACTACGGCGCGCGCCTGATGGCCGATGCACAGGCCCTCGCCGGCTACACTTGGATCGGCAGCGCCGGGAGCGTCAGCTCCGGCCGGATCTCATATAATTTCGGTTTCCAAGGTCCGGCCGTGACCTTGGATACAGCGTGCAGCTCTTCGCTCGTTGCCGTTCACCTGGCCTGCCAGTCGCTACGCCGCGGCGAGTGTCAGCTCGCGCTCGCTGGGGGGGCGACGGTCATGGCCACCCCCACAATCTTCATCGAGTTCTCGCGCCAGCGCGGGCTCGCGCCAGACGGTCGCTGCAAGGCCTTCTCCGAGCAAGCCAACGGCGTTGGCTGGGGAGAGGGAGCTGGCATGGTCGTGCTCGAGCGTCTGTCCGACGCCCAGAAAAACGGCCACCCTATCCTGGGGTTGATCCGCGGCAGCGCGATCAATCAAGACGGACGCAGCCAAGGCCTGACCGCGCCCAATGGCCCGGCGCAACAACGCGTAATCAAGGCCGCGCTGGCCAACGCCAAGCTCGAAGCGAGCGACGTCGACCTGCTCGAGGCCCACGGTACTGGCACGCGGCTCGGGGATCCGATCGAGGCCAACGCCCTCCAGGCGGTCTACGGCAGGTCTCGACCACCCGGTAGCCCGGCGTGGCTAGGCTCACTCAAGTCCAACATCGGCCACACCCAAGCCGCCGCTGGGGTCGGTGGGATCATCAAGCTGATCCTCGCGCTCGAGCACGAGACGATGCCGCGCTCGCTCTACGCCGAGGCGCCGAGCTCACAGGTCAACTGGGACGTGCCCGGTATCGAGCTCTTGGCGTCGGCGCGAGCGTGGCCAAAAGGCGATGTGCCACGCCGCGGGGCCGTGTCGTCGTTTGGGATCTCGGGCACCAACGCCCACTTGATCGTCGAAGAGGCGCCGGCCGAACACTCGGCGCCAGCAGTGACGCCACAGCGAGACAAGCTTGCGGTTCCGCTGATCTTCAGTGGCAAGGACGACGCCGCGACCCAGCGTCAGGGTGAGCTGCTGCGGACCCACCTCGAGCGCCACCCCGATCTTCGGCTCGCCGATGTGTCCTGGTCACTGCTGACCACGCGCGAGCAATTCCCCAGCCGGAAGGCGATCGTCGCCTGCTCGCGCGCCCAGGCGCTCGCACAACTCGCCCAGTTCACCGACTCAGCCCCGCCCGGAGGAACAGCCCCCGGGTTCGAAGCCCGGCAGCGCAGCCAGCATCCTCGCGTCGCTGTCATGTTCACCGGACAGGGCAGCCAGCGGCTTGGGATGGGGCGCGGACTCTACGAGCAGATCCCGGCGTTTCGCGCCGCCTTCGACGAGATATGCGAGCAGCTCGACACACACCTCGAGCGCCCGCTGGCGGCCGTCGTGTTCGCGGCCGAGGGCTCCGAGGACGCCGCGCGCCTCGCTCAAACGGCGTATACTCAGCCAAGCCTGTTCGCCATTGAGCTGGCGCTCTTTCGCGTCCTCGTCCGCTGGGGCCTCACGCCCGAGATCGTGATGGGCCACTCGATTGGCGAGCTCACGGCAGCTTGCGCGGCGGGGCTATGGA
The DNA here is from genome assembly GCF_000737335.2 of Enhygromyxa salina. Taxonomy (GTDB): domain Bacteria; phylum Myxococcota_A; class Polyangia; order Nannocystales; family Nannocystaceae; genus Plesiocystis; species Plesiocystis salina_C. Next base: position 25,402 of record NZ_JMCC02000055.1, read on the forward strand.
GTCTCGCAGACGCCTGCAAGATCGTGTGCGCGCGCGGGCGCCTGATGCAGGCGCTCCCAGATGGTGGTGCGATGTTCTCAATCGCCGCGAGCGAGCAAGAGGTCATCGAGGTGCTCGCGGGTGACCGCAGCGAAGTCGACATCGCTGGTATCAACGGTCCTTCCGCGACGGTCATCTCCGGGACGCGCGAGCGCGCCCACGCCGTCGCCGTCGAATTCGAGCGGCGCGGTCGCAAGGTCCGCGAGCTCGACGTCAGCCACGCGTTTCACTCACCGCGCATGGAGCCCATGCTCGCCGAGTTTGCGGCGGTCGCTGCCTCGCTGACCTACAACACCGCCAATATCTCGCTGATATCGAACCTCAGCGGTCGCCTCGTCACCCAGACCGAACTGAGCTCACCTGACTATTGGGTTCGCCACGTTCGGAGCCCCGTCCGGTTTCTCGATGGCGTCAAGGCGCTAGAGGAGGCCAAGATCGACGTCGCCTTGGAACTCGGGCCACGGGGAGTCCTCGTGGCCATGGCGGCAGCGTGTCTGTCCGACTCGGAGCACGAGTCGATCACGCTGATCCCAAGCCTCCGCAGTGACCGCGACGACGTCGAAGCTCTGACAGCGACAGCCGCAGCGCTGTACTGCACCGGTCTCGACGTCGACTGGACCCAGTGGTTTGCGGATCATGGCCTCGAGAACCCAGCACTCGTCGACCTCCCAACCTATCCATTCGCGCGCAACCACTATTGGATCTCCACACCCGCCGCGGCACAAGCCGCACCCAAGGGCTTGCCCGCGGACGATGCTTTTTGGTCGCAGATCGAGACCGACGTCGAGCGCCTCAGCGAGACCCTTGCGCTCGACCCAGATGGCCGCGCCGCGCTCGAGCGGGTCGCGCCGGCCTTGCGTGGCTGGCACGAGCGCACGCGGTCACGCTCACGTTTGTCGAGCTGGCGCTACAAGATCGACTGGCAGCCCGTCGGTGGGCGCGCAGGTGGTTCAAACCACAGCTGGTTGGTGGTGCACAGCAACGCTGGCGAGCCGCTGCTCGCAGAGCTCGAGTCGCAGGTCGGCGCCCGCGCAAACAGCAAGTTCACGGCAGTAGCGATCGACCCCGCGGGAGGCCGCACATCTGTGCGCGAGCAACTAGAAGCCGCGCTCGCAGGTCTGACCGTCGACGTCGTCATCTCGTTGCTCGCGCTCGACGAGCGCGCGCACCCGCAGCATCCCCACATGTCCTGCGGCCTGGCTGGCAACGTCACGCTTCTCCAGGCGCTCGACGATCTCAGCCTCACCAGCTCGCTGTGGCTCGTCACGCGCGGGGCGGTCGCTGCCACTCCCGACGATCGAGTCAGTTCCACGCAGGCGCTGTGCTGGGGGCTGGGATTTGTCGCCTCCCTCGAGCACCCCGAACGCTGGGGCGGCCTCATCGATGTCGGCGCGACCATGCCAAACGCTGCGTCCGCGTTGCTCGACGCCGTCGACCGCGGCGATGACGAAGACCAGCTCGCGCTGCGCGGATCTAGGGTGCTCGCACGCCGCTTGATCAGGGTGGTCAGTGAAGCGCCAGCGCCAGAGCCATTCGTGCCGCGTCAGACGGCGCTCGTGACCGGAGGGCTAGGCGCGCTCGGCTCCCACACCGCGCGATGGCTGGCGCGTCAGGGTGTCGAACACCTCGTGCTGACGAGCCGGCGTGGGACCGACTCTCCCGGGGCCGCGGAGCTCACGAAGGACCTAGAAGCCCTCGGCGCCCGGGTCACGATTGTTGCTTGCGACATCGCCGATCGGGCGGCGGTCGCGGCCATGTTCAACGACATCGCGCGCGACGGGCCGCAGCTGCGCTCGGTGTTCCACGCCGCAGGCATCCTTGGCGACATGAAGCCGCTGCGCGAGCTCACGCTCGACGCGTTCGAGGACGTCGTGGCCGGCAAGATCGCTGGGGCCCGCCATCTCGATGAACTCACCCGCCCCCTCGAGCTCGACGCGTTCGTCGGCTACGCCTCGATCGCTGGAATCTGGGGCGCGGGTCTGCAAGCCGCCTATGCGGCCTCCAATGCGTTCTTGGACGCGCTGTGTTGCGAACGCGCGGCGCTCGGCTTGCCCGCAACTTCGATCGCGTGGGGCCCGTGGGGTGGCGGCGGCATGGCCGACGCACGCACCCAAGCCCGCCTCGCCCAGTTCGGGCTCGCGGCCATGGAGCCGGAGCTGGCGGTCGAGGCCCTGACCGAGGCCATCTCCGGCTCCACGACCGCGACCGTGGTCGTCGACATCAAGTGGTCCGTGTTCGCAGAGACCTACGCGGCTGCGCGTCCTCGTCCGCTGTTGGCGACGATCCCCGAGGCCGCGGACGCGCTCACAGGTGAACAAGCCGAGCCACAGCAAGCGCTCACGCTCACCAAGCGCCTCGAACGACTCGGCGAAGACGAACGCACCCGCGAGCTGATCGGGCTCGTGATGCAGCAGACTGCCTCGATCCTTGGCTTCTCCAACGTCGAAGCCATCAAGCCGACCACCGGGTTTGGAGATCTCGGCCTCGACTCGCTGATGTCGGTTGAGCTGCGGCGGCGCCTGCAAGCCGAGACCGGCCTCAAGCTACCTGCGACGCTGGCGTTCGACTACCCCACGCCAGAGCGGCTCGCGCTGCACCTGCTGGCCTCCGTCGAATTCACCCAGCCCGAGCGCGCGCCGGCCGTCGAGCGCTCTGCTCACACCAACGAGCCCATTGCGATCGTCGGTATTGGCCTGCGACTACCGACGACGATCGAAGACCTCGATGGCCTGCACTTGGCCCTGCTCGAAGGTCGCGACGCGGTGGGTCCGATCTCCCGCGACCGCTTCGATGTCGAGCGCATCTACGACCCCGACCAGCAGACTGAGGGCACAACCTACGTCCGCAACGCCGCGCTGCTCGATCGGGTGGATCTCTTCGATCCCGGCTTCTTTGGGATCAGTCCCCGCGAGGCCAAGAGCATCGATCCGCAGCACCGCCTGCTGGTCGAGCGTGCTTGGGTGGCGCTCGAGGACGCGGGCATCGTGCCCGCGTCGCTGGTCGACTCGAAGACCGGGGTCTTCGTCGGCATCGGGCCAAGCGACTACAACGAACAGATCCAGGCCCACGCGAAGCCGGACGCCTACACGATCCTCGGCACCCACACCTCGTTCTCGGCCGGCCGGGTCGCGTTCACGCTGGGGCTTCAGGGCCCAGCAATCTCGATCGACAGCGCCTGCTCGTCCTCGCTGGTGGCCCTCGACCTCGCGTGCAAGTCGCTGCGCCACGGCGACTGCGACCTCGCCCTCGCCGCCGGCGTTCAGGTCCTGACTTCGCCCAACAACTTCATCCAACTCTCACGGACGCGAGCGCTCGCAGCCGACGGTCGTTCAAAGACCTTCTCGGATCTTGCTGACGGCTACGGCCGCGGCGAGGGCGTTGTCGTGCTCGTGCTCGAGCCGCTGTCGGTGGCCGAGGCCAAAGGCCGGCTGATCCACGGAGTCATTCGTGGGACCGCTGTGAACCACGACGGGGCCAGCAGCGGAATCACCGCGCCAAACGGCATCTCCCAGCAAAAGGTCCTGCGCGCCGCGTTGGCCGAAGCTGACCTCGAGCCCAACGACATCGACTTCGTCGAGTGTCATGGCACGGGAACACCGCTCGGAGACCCCATCGAGATCCAGGCGCTCGCGGCTGTCTACGGGCAGAATCGTCCCGCCAATCGCCCGTTGCTGCTTGGCGCGGTCAAGACCAACATCGGGCACCTCGAGTCCGCCGCGGGCATCGCTGGCATCGCCAAGGTCCTCGCTGCAATGCGTCATGGCGTGATCTCGCCGTCGATCCACACGACACCGCGCAACGCACACATCGAGTGGTCAGAGCTCGACGTCGAGATCGTCGACACGCCGCTCGAGCTCCCCAGCCTTGGGGAGCGGCCGTGGCGGGCTGGTGTCTCTGCGTTTGGGCTCTCGGGCACCAATGCCCACGTGATCCTCGAGCAGGCAACCGCGCGCCCGCAGACCGTGCGGTCCACCACCGACAACACAGGTGACGCGGCTCGTGCTTCGGCACCACTGGTGGTCTCGTTGTCGGCCCGTACACGCGAGGCGCTGACCGACAATGTGCGCGCTCTCGCCACCCACCTCGTGCACCACCCAGAGCTCGAGCTGCGCGACCTCGGCTACACCTTGGCGCTCGCCCGCACACAATTTAGCGAGCACCGAGCGAGCTTCGTCGCAGCTAGCGTCACCCAGCTGTGCGACGAGCTCGACGCCTTCGTCAACGGGCGTCCCTCACCGAACTGCGTCGAGCACACGGCCAGCAACCGCCCTCGTGTCGGGGTCCTGTTCACGGGCCAAGGATCCCAGCGCGTCGGCATGGGTCACGCGGCTTGGCTTGCGCTCCCAAGCTTTCGAGAGCTGTTCGATTCGATCTGCGCGCGCTTCGACGCCTACCTCGAAGTGCCCCTACGCGAACTCGTGTTCGGCTCGGGCTCGCTAGACGCCGACACCGCTCGCCTGGCTCGCACCGAGTACACACAGCCCGCGTTGTTTGCGTTCGAGCTCGCGCTCTATCGGCAATACGAGGACTGGGGTTTGCGGCCGAGCGTGTTGCTTGGTCACTCGATCGGCGAGCTGGTCGCGGCGCACGTCGCTGGGGTGTTCGATCTCGACGACGCCTGTCGTCTCGTGGCTGCCCGCGGCCGCTTGATGCAATCGCTGCCACCGGGCGGGGCGATGGTCTCGCTGCAAGCCAGCGAGGCAGAGGTCGAGGTCGCTCTCACGGACTCTCCGTCCGTGGCCATCGCTGCGCTCAACGGCCCGATGTCGACGGTCATCTCGGGCGACGAAGCTGCAGTCCTCGCGGTCGCGACTCGGTTCGAAGCCGAAGGCCGCAAGGTCAGCCGGCTGGAGGTCAGCCACGCGTTTCACTCGCAGCTCATGGCGCCGATCCTCGACGCGTTCGAGCAGGTCGCCAAGTCCGTTCGCTTCAGCCCACCCACGATCCCAATCATCTCGAATGTGACCGGGGCTCTGGCCCGAGCCGAAGAGCTGACCACACCACAGTATTGGGTCGAGCAACTGCGCTCAGCGGTCCGGTTTCTGGACGGGGTCCAGGCGCTCGAGACCCGCGGTGCATCGGTCCTGCTCGAGATCGGGCCACACGCCGTGCTCTCGGCCATGGCTGCGGGCTGCACACAGCGAGAGGACACCAACATCGTCGCTACCGCCCATCGTGATCGGCCGGAGCTCGACACGATCATGCGGGCGCTCGCTCAGCTACATTGCCTCGGCGTGGCGCTCGACTGGGAGCGCTACTACGCGCCGCTGCAGCCTCGCTTCTCGCGTACGCCTACCTACCGGTTTCAACGCGAGCGGTTTTGGTTCGATAGCATCAAGCGCAACGCCGGAGACCTCCGCGACGCGGGCCTCAATCTCATCGACCACGCGCTGCTTGGTGCGCGGGTGCAGCTCGCGGGTACCGACGAGTGGCTGTTCACGGCTCGACTGGGGCCCAGTGAGGCCACGTGGATCGCAGACCACGTCGTTTTTGGTCACGTGATCCTGCCCGGAACCGCGCTGCTCGACCTCGCCATGAGCGCGGGCGCCTCCGTAGGCGCGCCCCAAGTCGACGAGCTCACGCTCGAGGCGCCGCTGGTTCTCCATGCTGGTCACGACTGCACTGCCCAGATCAAGCTCGGCGCTCGGGACGAACACGGGCGCCGCGTCGTCGAGATACACACGCGCCCAAGCGAGGCGCTCGACGAGCAAAGCTGGACGCTGCACGCGACCGGGGCCGTAGCCGTGACCGTGCCCGTGTCCGATCCAGCCGTCTTCGACTCGTGGCCGCCGCCGGGCGTCGACGAGCTCGACACGAGCGGCGTGCACGCCAAGCTCGCCGAGCTCGGACTCGACTATGGCCCGAGCTTTCGTGGGCTCCGCAGGGCTTGGCGGCAGGGCGACGATCTCTACGCGCAAGTGGAGGCGCCCGAGCAACTCATTGTATCTGGCCACACACTGCACCCCGCGTTGCTCGACGCGGCGCTCCACGTGCTCGCCTTCGAGGTGAACGACGTGATTGAGCTGCCGTTCTCGTGGTCGGGCGTCGAGGTCAACGCGATCGGCGCGACGACGTTGCGCGTGCGACTGCGGCCCAACGCCAGCGCGAGCTCCTACCGGCTCGATGTCGCGGACGGCAAGGGCCAGCCCATCGCGACTGTCCACGCACTCACGACGAGGCGCGTGTCACCCGCTGATATCCGCGGCGCCCTGTCGCGGCAAAGTGGCGCCTCGCTCTACCGGATCGACTGGCAGCCGCGCACGTCGAGCACAGCGGAGGAGGTCGCAGGCTCAGTCGTCGTGCTCGGCGACGTTGAGCTTGGCGCGGCGCTCTCTTGCAGCGTCGTCAACGAGCTCAGCGCGGTTGATCGGGCGGCGTCGGTGCTCGTGTTGCCCGCGCTCGGTGACCTCACGTCTGGACTCGACGCCGGGCTCGTGCTCGACGCCTCCGTCTCGCTGCTCGGGCGCCTCAAGCAGTGCTTGGACGACCCCGGCCTCGCAGGCATGGACCTGGTCGTCGTGACTCGTCACGCTGTCGACGGTGGCGAAGACGTCCGCTTCGATCTCACCCATGCTCCGGCTTGGGGCCTCGTCCGCACCGCGCAGACTGAACACCCCGCTCGCAGTGTGCGACTGATCGACATCGATGACACGCCGACGTCGTTGGAGTCGCTGCCGCAAGCGCTGGCGTCCGGTGAACCCCAGCTAGTGGTGCGCGCGGGCAACATGCAGGTCCCCCGCCTGACTCAGACGCGCTCGAAAGACGTGCTCGAGCCGCCCCGTGGTGAGCTCCCCTGGTTCCTCGACACACACCCACGTGGAACGCTCGAGAACCTCACCCTCCGCGACGCATCGGGCCACCTGTCCGCGCTCGGGCCCGAGCAGGTCCGCATCGAGGTCCGCGCGACAGGCCTCAATTTCCGCGACGTACTCAACGCCTTGGGGATGTACCCGGGAGATCCGGGCCCGCTCGGATACGAGGGCGCTGGCGTGGTGATCGAGGTTGGCGACGCCGTCGAGTCTCTCGCGGTCGGAGACGCGGTCTTTGGCCTGCTGCGAGCGGGATTCTCGACGGAGGTCGTGATCGATCATCGCCTCGTCGCACGGGTGCCCCAAGGGTGGTCATTCGTCAAAGCGGCCTCGGTGCCGTTGGTGTTCCTGACTGCCTACTACGCCTTCGTCGATCTATCTGAGCTCGCTGCTGGGGAGCGCGTACTGATCCACGCGGCGACCGGAGGCGTGGGAATGGCCGCGACCCAGCTGGCCCGACACCTCGGGGCGGATGTATTCGGGACCGCGTCGCCTCCCAAGTGGTCGACGTTGCGCGCGCTCGGCTTCGACGATGCGCACATCGCCAACTCGAGGACCTTGGAATTCGAGCAAGGCTTCCTCGAGGCGACCGGAGGTGAAGGTGTCGACGTGGTGCTCAACGCCCTCGCCCACGACTTTGTCGACGCGTCCCTGCGACTCCTTCCACGCGGCGGACGCTTCCTCGAAATGGGCAAGACCGACGTCCGCGACTCCGAGGGCGTACGCAGCAACCATCCCGGTGTGGTCTACCGCGACTTCGATCTGATGGACGCCGGCCCCGACCGCATCCAAGCCATGCTCATCGAGCTCGTCTCGCTGTTCGAGCAAGGCGTGCTCGAGCCGCTGCCGATCACCAGCTGGGACGTCCGCGAGGCGCCTCGCGCGTTTCGCTTTGTCGGTCAGGCCAAGCACATCGGGAAAGTCGTGTTGACGGCGCCGCCCCAGCTCGCTGAGGCAGGCACCGTGCTGCTGACCGGAGCGACCGGAGCTCTCGGCCGTGTGCTCGCTACTCACCTCGTTGAAGCCCACGACGTCCGCCACTTGCTGTTGCTGTCGCGTCGCGGCATCGAGACCCCAGGAGCCGCCGAGCTGGTCGCACGGCTCGAGCGTGCCGGCGCCAAGGTTCAGCTGTTGGCGTGTGACGTCGCCGACCGCGATGCGCTTGCTCGCGCCCTCGCCGAGGTCCCGGCCGCCCACCCACTCACCGCGATCGTCCACGCAGCGGGGCTCACCGAGGATGCGCTCTTGACCTCCTTGGATCGCGCGCAGCTGGCCTCGGTGTTTGCGCCCAAGGTCGACGCGATGATCAACCTCCACGAGCTCAGCGCTGGGCACCCGCTCGCGGCCTTCGTGGTGTTCTCCTCCTTGGCTGGGGTGCTGGGCAACGCCGGCCAGGCCAATTACGCAGCCGCGAACGTGTTTCTCGACGCGCTGTGTGCCCACCGCCGGGCGCTGGGGCTGCCCGCCACGAGCCTCGCTTGGGGCCCGTGGGCGGACGGGGGAATGGCCGCGCGGATGTCAGCCTCCGACAAGGCCCGCATGAAACGCAGCGGGATCCCAATGCTGCAAACACAAGACGCGCTAGAGATGTTCGACGCAGCCCTGGCGCAGCCGCTTCCGCTCGTCGTCCCGGTTCGCTTCGACATCGAGGCCCTGGCCGAGCGTGACAACATCTCCCCGCTGCTTCGCCCGCTGATCCGCCCGGCGATGCGGCGCGCTGCGACGACGGAGTCGGCGACTTCGCTGCGCGAGCAGCTGCGGCCGCGCGCGTCGGCGGAGCGCGACTTCACCCTGCTCACCCTGATCCGCTCGGAGATCGCTACGGTCCTTGGCCTGAGCAACCCCGAGCGCATTGACGCCGAGCAGCCCATTCAGGACTTGGGCCTCGACTCACTCATGGCCGTTGAGCTACGCAATCGGCTGCAGAGCGCGACACAGCTGCGCTTGCCGGCGACCTTGCTGTTCGACTGCCCAACCCCCAGGGTCCTGGTCGCCTACCTCATCGAGGCCTTCGACCTCGACGAGGTCGGCGATGTCCCTGCCGGCTCCGAACCCGACGAACCCGAGCTTCAGCGGCGGATTGCATCGATCCCCGTCGAGCAGCTCCGCCGCGCAGGTCTGCTCTCGCAGCTGCTCGCGCTCGCGGATGAGCGAGAGACCCACTCGATGGCGCCAAGCCCCGCGAGCGACGAGGCCGACATCGACCAGTTGTCGGTGGACGACCTCATTAGCCTCGCTCTCACTGACCCCACTTCGTGAAGCGCCCTCGTGGACACCGCATCTGACAAACTCCTCAACGCCCTACGCGCCTCTGTAAAAGAGGTCGAACGCTTGCGTAAGCAAAATCGCCAGCTGCAAGCCGATGCGAGTGAGCCCATCGCCATCGTGTCCGCGGCGTGTCGCTATCCTGGCGGTGTCGACGAACCTGCCGCGCTCTGGCGCCTGGTCGAGGACGAACGCGACGCAATCTCCGATCTCCCAAGCGACCGCGGCTGGAACATCGGCGAACATTTTGATCCAGACCCGAAGCAAGCCGGAACGACCTACACTCGCGGCGGTGGCTTCCTCGCCCAGATTGACGGCTTCGACGCGGAGTTCTTCGGCATCAGCCCGCGCGAGGCTGACACTATCGATCCCCAACAACGTCTGCTGCTCGAGTTGGCGTGGGAGACCCTCGAGCGCGGGCGGATCATCCCGGCCTCGCTTCGCGGCAGCGCGACCGGTGTGTTCGTTGGCACCTGCTACCACGACTTTGATCGGGTGGTCCCAGATGGCTTCCGCGCCGAGGATGGCTATGCGGCGCTCGGGACTGCGCAGAGCGTCGTCTCCGGGCGTCTGTCCTACACCCTCGGCCTGCAAGGGCCCGCGATGACGCTCGATACGGCGTGCAGCACCTCGCTCGTCGCCGTTCACCTTGCCTGCCAAGCGCTGCGCAACCGCGAGTGTGACCTCGCGCTGGCTGGCGGCGCCACATTGTACGCAACGCTCGAGCCGATCCTCGTGTTTAGTCGCCTGCGGGCAGTGTCCCCCGACGGCCGCTGCCGCGCGTTCTCAGATCAGGCCAACGGCGCTGGTTGGGCGGAGGGCGGCGGCATGGTCCTGCTCGAGCGCCTCAGCGACGCCGTGTCCAACGGCCGCACAATCCTCGCTGTCGTACGCGGATCGGCTATCAACCAAGATGGTCGTTCGCAGGGTCTCACCGCGCCCAACGGGCCGTCACAACAGCGCGTGATTCGGGCTGCGCTCGCGTCCGCCCGGCTGACAGCCGCCGACGTCGACGTCGTGGAGGCCCACGGGACCGGGACCCCGCTCGGGGACCCGATCGAGGCTCAGGCGCTGCAGGCAACCTACGGCCGCGAACACTCCCCCGAGCGCCCCCTGTGGCTCGGCACGATCAAGTCCAACATCGGTCACACTCAAGCGGGAGCCGGCATCGCAGGGCTCCTCAAGATGATCTTTGCGCTCAACCACGAGCGACTGCCTCGAACCTTGCACGCCGAGGTCCCATCGAGCCACATCGATTGGTCCGCCGGCACGGTCCGCACCCTCGATCGCGCCCAACCATGGCCCCGCGGGCAACAGCCACGCCGTGCGGGCATCTCGGCGTTCGGTGTATCGGGGACCAACGCCCACGTCATCGTCGAGGAGCCCCCCCAGCCCGCGCCCGAGCCCACGGAGCTCGATCACGCAGACGCCCCATTGTTGCTGGTCTCGGGCAAGAGCCAGGCCACGCTGAGGGCTCAAGCCGCGCGGCTGCGCGACTACATCCGAGACAACCCCTCACACTCGATGCTCGCGGTGGCCAACAGCCTGGCAACCACGCGGACCCAGTTCAAGGTCCGCGCAGGAGTTCTTGCGCGGTCGCGCGAGCGCGCATGTGAGGCGCTAGACAACCTCGCCGGCGATCGCCCCGACCCCGACATCGTCACTGGCCTCGCCGACGTTGAAGGCCGGGTCGTGTTCGTGTTTCCTGGCCAAGGCTCGCAGTGGCTGGACATGGCCACGATGCTGCTCGCCGAATCGGAGCTGTTTCGGGCCGAGCTCCAGGCCTGCGAGCGAGCGCTCGCCCCCTACACCGACTGGTCCTTGCTCGCGGTCCTCGGCCGCGAGCCCGGTGCGCCCTCGCTCGAACGGGTCGACGTCGTGCAACCGGTGCTGTGGGCGATGATGGTCGCGCTCGCGCGGCTGTGGCAGTCACTCGGGGTCACACCAGACGCGGTGGTTGGACACTCCCAAGGCGAGATCGCAGCGGCCTGCGTCGCCGGAGCGCTGAGCCTCGAAGACGCCGCCAAGATCGTCGCGCTGCGCAGTCAAGTCATCCGAAGCCTGTCTGGAACCGGCGCGATGGCGGCGGTCTCACTCGCGGCCGACGAGCTGCGTACGCGGCTCGAGCCCTATGGAGAGCACCTCGCTCTGGCGGTCGACAACGGCCCAGGATCGACCGTCGTGTCCGGCCAGCCCGCAGCCGTCGACGAGTTCGTTGCTGCGTTGAGCGCGGAAGGCATCTTTGCACGCCGAGTTCAGGTTGACTATGCGTCGCACTGCGCCGAGGTCGAACCAATCGAGGCGACCCTGCTCGCTGCGCTAGCTGACGTCCGCCCGCGTCAGACCAGCGTGCCAATGATATCAACCGTCACAGCCGAGCCGGTTGATGGCACCAGCCTCGGGGGCACCTACTGGTACCGCAACCTCCGCCAGGAGGTTCGCTTCGCCGACGCGATGGCGAACTTGTTCGCAAGCGGACACCGGTTTTTCATCGAAGTCAGCCCGCACCCGGTGATGCCCGTCGCGATCAGCGCGTTGATCGAGGCCAACAAGATCAACGCCGCGGTGATCCCAACTCTGCGGCGTGACGAGGGCGACCTCGGGCGAGTGTCACTGTGCCTGGCTCACCTGCACACGCGCGGCTTCTCGCTCGACTGGGTCGCGCGCTATGCCGCGTGCCGACCACACACTCTCTCACTTCCGACCTACCCATTCGACCGCCGGCGGCACTGGCCCGCAGCGAGCGAGCGGGGGTCCAGCGACCTGGGCGCCGCCGGACTCATCGCCCTCGAACACCCGATCCTGTGCTCGCGCACCTCGCTCCCCGACGACACCGAGCTGCTCATGGGCGCGGTCGCCCCCGAGTCACTCGCATGGCTCGGGGATCACCAGGTGTTCTCGCGGCCCGTGTTTCCGGGCGCAGGCTTTGTCGAGTTCGGACTCACGGCCGCGGCCGTGGTCTGGCCCGACGCGCCGGTCTGTGAGCTCCGCGACCTGACGATCGAGCTTCCGCTGCTGCTCGACGAGGCGGTCCACGTGCAGCTCGTGCTCGCGCCCGATCCCGACCCCGACACCCGGTCGCTGCTGATCCGCACGCGCCCGGCCGGCGCCATCGATGCGCCGTGGACAGACAACGCCCATGGCCGAGTTGGCGTCGTTCGAGATCCTCAACGAGCCGCGCCAGCGCCATCGAGCTGGCCGCCCGGTCGAGTCACGGCGATCGATCTCGACGCGCTCTACCAACAACTCGCGGCCCATGGCCTCGACTACGGTCCAGCGTTCCGCGGCCTGTCTCGCGCATGGCGGGGCGATCACGGGGCTGTCTACGCCGACCTCGAGCTGCCCGAGGCCGCGACTGCGGCCGACCGCTTCGCCATTCACCCCGCGCTGCTCGACGCGATCTTGCATGCTGCGCTGAGCGTAGCGGTCTCCGGCGAGCCGCCGCGCGTCGCTCTCCCATTCGAGTTTCGTGAGCTGCAGCTACGCGTGGCTGCAGCGACGACGCTGCGCGTGTGCGTCGAGGTCCGCGAACGCGCCGGATCCTTCGAGGTCCAGTTCAACGCTTGGGATCGGACCGGCCAGCTCGTCGCCAGCCTCGCCGCGCTCGAAGCTCGGCCAGCGACGGCCGCTCAGCTCGTCGCGTCCCAGCAGGTCCGCCATCTGTATCGAGTGAGCTGGGAGCCCGCCACGCTCGCGCGCGACACCAGCGTCACCGACCCCAGTCCGTGGGCGCTGATCGGAGGCGGTCCACTCAGCGACCGCCTCGCCGCCGAGCTCACCGATCAAGCCGTTGCACCGCGAATCTGTCCGACTTGGGCACAGCTTGGCGATGCGCTCGACTCCACAGACCAAGGACCACAGCCTGCAACGCTGATCCGGTTCCTGCACGCACCGGACCCCGCGGACCCCAGCGCTATCCGTGGGCTCATCCACACGGTCGTCAGTGAGCTACGCGAGTGGCTGGTCGATCCACGACTGGCCGGCTCGCGACTGGTGCTCGTCACGCGCCACGCGAACGCGGTCGCTGCCGACGACCGCATCTCACTCGGCCTCGCGCCGCTGATCGGCCTCGCCCGGACCCTTCGTCGTGAGCACCCCGATCGCGCGCTGTGGAGTATCGACATTGACGACGATCACGTCGCCCTCGGGGACATTCGCGCGGTCTTGGCGAGCGTCGACGAGTTCGAGTTCGCGTTGCGAGCGTCGGGCTGGCTGGTTCCACGCCTGCGACCCGAGCCCGCGACAGCTGCCGCCGTCGACACTGACGACCGCCCCCCAACGACCGACCCCCGCGTCTCGACCGGAAATGGCACGGTCTTGATCAGCGGTGGCACGGCTGGACTGGGCGCTGACCTCGCCCGGCATCTGGTCGTGGTCCACAATGTCCGCCACCTGGTCTCGACCTCGCGTCGCGGACCCACAGCACCCGGCGTCGCTGCGTTGCGTGATGAGCTACTTGCGCTCGGGGCCGAGACCGTCGAGGTCCGCGCTTGCGACGTCGCGGATGCCGACGCGCTCTCCGATCTGCTCGCTTCGATCCCGGCCGAGCACCCGCTCGAGGCCGTGTTTCACGTGGCTGGAGTCCTAGATGATGGGCTCATCCACGACCTCGAGCCCGCGCAGCTCGACCGTGTGCTCCGGCCCAAGATCGATGGCGCCTGGAACCTCCACGTTCAGACCCGTTCGCTCGCGCTCAGGGCCTTCGTGTTGTTCTCCTCGACCTCGGGGGTCATGGGTAGCGCGGGCCAGGCCAACTACGCGGCCGCCAGCACCTACCTCGACGCCCTCGCCGCTGCGCGCCGAGCTGAAGGGTTGGCGGGCATGAGCCTCGCCTGGGGGCTGTGGGCGCGCGGCTCGATGATCGCCCACCTCGACGACGGTGACATCGCCCGGCTCCGACGGCTTGGCGTGCGACCGCTCGATGTCGCCGAGGGCATGCAACTTCTCGACGTGGCAATCAGGCGAGGGTCGCCCCTGTTGGTCCCAGTCAAGCTCGACCGAGGGGTGCTGCGTCGCGCCACCGGCGTCGCGCCGCTGCTTCGTGCGCTGGTACCTCGCGGGCTTCGACGGGCGGACCTCGCGGCCGAAGGCAGGTCCGACGACCTCGCGGCGCGCCTCGCTGGGCTCGACCGCGACGGTCAACGCGCGGAGCTGTCGAGGCTCGTGAGCACGGAGGTCGGCGCGGTCCTCCGCGTGCGGAGCCTCGATCCCAATCGACCGCTGAGCGAACTTGGGCTCGACTCGCTCATGGCGGTCGAGCTCCGCAACCACCTGCAGGCGCTCACGGGCCTGCGACTCCCCTCGACGCTGCTGTTCGACTACCCGACCCCCTCGGCTCTCGTCGAGATGCTCGTCGACGAGATTGGCCTCGCCCGGGCGCCTGGACCCTCACAGACCACGCCGAGCCCAGCCAAGTTCGACGACGACCCGATCGTGATCGTGTCCATGGCGTGCCGGTACCCTGGCGGCGCGACGACGCCAGAGCAGCTGTGGCGCGTGCTCGAACACGGAATTGACGCGATCGGTGAATTCCCAGTCGACCGCGGCTGGGCCGAGGATCTCTATGATCCAGACCCAGACGTGCCCGGTCGCTCGGTCGCGCGCGAGGGCGGATTCCTCTACGACGCCGCGGACTTCGACCCTGAGCTGTTTGGCATCAGCCCGCGCGAGGCGGTCGCTGTCGACCCCCAGCAACGCCTGCTGCTCGAGGTCTCCTGGGAGGTGCTCGAGCGCGCCAACATCATCCCCAACGCGCTTCGAGACAGCGCGACCGGGGTATTCGTTGGCGTCATGTACGGAGATTACGGCGGCCGGATGTTCGCCGATCTCGATAGCCTCGACGGCCACATCGGGATCGGTAGCTCGGCCAGCGTCGCATCCGGTCGTATCTCGTACACCTTCGGTTTCCAGGGCCCCGCGATCTCCGTGGACACAGCCTGCAGCTCCTCGCTCGTCGCCCTGCACCTCGCGTGCGAGTCGCTGCGCCGGCACGAGTGCTCTCTCGCGCTGGCCGGCGGCGTCGCTGTCATGGCCACGCCAGCGCTATTCGTGGACTTCAGCCGCCAGCGAGCAATGGCGCCAGACGGGCGCTGCAAATCGTTCTCGGCGTCGGCCGACGGAGCTGGCTGGTCCGAGGGCGTCGGGATGTTGCTGCTCGAGCGGCTGTCCGATGCGCGCGCGAACAACCACCCGGTGCTGGCGATCGTCCGCGGCTCAGCTGTCAATCAAGACGGCCGAAGCCAGGGTCTGACCGCGCCCAACGGCCCCGCGCAGCAGCGGGTCATTCGGGCGGCCTGGGCCGCGGCGGGGCTCGGAGGCGCGGACATCGACGCCGTCGAGGGTCACGGAACCGGGACCCCGCTCGGAGATCCAATCGAAGTGCAGGCGCTGCTTGCAACCTATGGACTCGAGCGCGAACCGGAGCGGCCGCTCTGGCTCGGCTCAATCAAGTCGAACATCGGTCACGCCCAGGCGGCCGCCGGCGTCGCCGGAGTCATGAAGATCGTCCTCGCGTTGCAGCGCAAGCACCTGCCCCGCTCGCTCTACGCTGACCGCCCCTCCGAGCGCGTGGACTGGTCCGACGAGGTGTTGCAGCTCCTCGGTGACGCGCGAGACTGGCCCAGCGTCAACGATCGTCCCCGTCGCGCGGCCGTGTCCTCGTTTGGGATCTCGGGCACCAACGCCCACGTGATCCTCGAGGAGCACGTCGACACGAGCGCGGATGTCCCGCCCTCGCCCCCCGTGCTCGAGCATGCGCCGGTCTTGCCCTTGCTCTTGTCGGGCAAGACAGCCGCCGCGGTCCGAGCCCAGGCCCGACGCCTCGCCCACCTCGACACCGACCTCGAGCAGGTGGCCCGAACGCTCGCGCTCGCGCGCACGCACTTCGAGCATCGTGCGGTCATCACAGCGTCCGACCCCGGCAGCGCGACCGCCCAATTCGAGCGCGTCAACACTGGCGAGATCCCGGTCAGCGCCATCGAACGCGAGCCCAAGCTCGCCTGGCTGTTCACGGGCCAGGGCGCCCAGAGGGTCGGCATGGGTCGCCAGCTTCATGCGACCTATCCAGGCTTCCGAGACGCGTTCGACGAGCTGTGCGAGTGCTTCGACCGCTGGCTCCCGCGGCCACTACGAGAGGTCGTCTTCGCGTCGCCGGACTCGCCTGACGCCGCGTTGCTCGACCACACACAGTTCGCTCAGCCCGCGCTGTTCACCGTTCAGGTCGCGCTCCATCGCCTGCTCGCTACGTGGGGTCTACGGCCCACGGTCGTCCTCGGTCACTCGATCGGTGAACTCGCGGCTGCCCATGTCGCGGGCTTGTGGTCGATCGAAGACGCGTGTGAATTGGTCGCGGCGCGCGGACGCCTCATGCAGGCGCTGCCCAGCGGGGGCGCGATGCTGGCGAGCTCGGCCTCGGAGCAAGAGATTCTACAGCTGCTGCCAAACTACCCTGGGGTCGGGCTCGCCGGTCTCAACGGCCCGCGCGCGACCGTTGTGTCGGGCGACCTCGAACCAACGACGCGCCTCGGCGCGCAGCTCGAGGCCCACGGTCACAAGGTCACGCGCCTGCGGGTCAGCCACGCGTTCCACTCGCAGCGCATGGACCCGATGCTGGAGGAATTTCGGTCGGTCGCCGCATCACTGAGCTACGCGCCGCCAACCGTAGCGCTGATCTCCAACATCACCGGCACCCTCGCAGATGTCGACCGTCTCATGACGCCTGACTACTGGGTCGAGCAGGTGCGCCAGCCCGTCCGCTTTTTCGATGGCGTGCGCACCCTCGAGGCGCTCGAGACCACGGCGCTGGTCGAGCTGGGCCCGCACGGCGTGCTCACGGCCATGGCGGCCGCGTGCCTGTCGGACGCGCACCGAACCCGAACGACGTTGCTGCCAGCACTGCGCCGCGATCGGCCCGAGACAGAGACGCTCGCGCTCGCCGTCGGTGGGCTGCACTGTCACGGCATCGCCGTCGACTGGTCAGCCTACTTCGGCCCCCAGAAGGGCGCGCTGGCCTCGCTACCCACCTATCCGTTCCAGCGCCAACGTTTGTGGCTCGACCCACCCAAGCGCGACGATCCTGGCCCGCACGAGCCGAAGGCGAGCACCGCATTCTGGTCAGCGATCGACAGCGGAGACCTCGAAGCTCTGAGCGAGACTCTGGCGCTCGGCGCCGCCGAGCGAAGCTCGTTGACGGCGCTGCTCCCGGCGCTGCGGGGCTTCAGGCGCAGCCTCGACCAGCGCGAGTCCATGTCGTCGTGGCTCTACCAAGAGCTGTGGGAGCCCGCCCCATCGACCGCCGAAGACCTGCCGCCAGCCAAGAGCGCGCTGGTGTTGACGATGAGCGACGAGCTTCCCGCCCTCGCGCTGATCACCGCGGCGTTCCCCAGCGCAAACGTCGAGGTCATCGATCCGGCCCGCGCCGACGTGGACCTGATCGCGGCGCTGCAACGCCACCAGCCCGGGCTCGTGATCTCCTGCTTCGGGTTTGACGAGCGCCCGAGTGCCCACGGTCCCGGCCTGCGCGCGGGCCTGGCGTCGACCCTCGCGCTGGCTCAGGCCATGGCGCGCCTCGAGCTCGACATCCCGATGTGGCTGCTGACCTCGGGCGCGGTCTCGGTCTCTGATCAAGATCCGCTCGACCACCCGATCCAGTCAATGGTCTGGGGCTTCGGACGGGTGATCTCGCTCGAGACACCGGCTCGCTGGGGCGGCCTCGTTGATCTCGATCCCAGCTTCGACCCACGACTCGCGGACTTGCTGGCTTCAATCGTGCGAGCAGGTGTGCGTGCCGACGGAGAAGACCAAGTCGCGCTGCGACTCCGTGGGGGTGCGCCCCATCGCTACGTCCGCCGCCTCGTCCGGGTCCCCCGAACGCCACAACAGCCATCGACTCAACCGCGCGGTCCAGTGTTGATCACGGGTGGAACTGGCGCGCTCGGGGCACACACCGCGCGCTGGCTCGCTAGCACCGGCGTTCGCGAGCTGGTCTTGCTCGGTCGTCGGGGACCCGCCTCGCCGACCGCCGCCCAGCTGAAGATCGAACTCGAGGCGCTCGGCGCAGAGGTCGAGTTCGTCGCCTGCGACGTCGCTGATCGCGACGCGCTCGCCGCTGTGCTCACTGACCGCGAGGCGAAGGGCGCTCGCGTCGAGTGGGTCGTTCACGCCGCCGGAGTCGCGGGTCAGCTGAGTCCGATCGCCGACCTCGAACCGAGCGCGCTCGCGCGCGACCTCGCTACGAAGGTTGAGGGCGCCAGGTTGCTACACGAGCTGTGTGGCAACCTCCAAGGCTTCGTGAGCTTCTCGTCGATATCGGGCGTGTGGGGCAGCGGACAACAGGCGGCCTACAGCGCGGCCAATGCCTACCTCGACGGCTTGGCGACCCACCGTGTCCGCCATCTACAGCCGGCGGTCTCGATCGCCTGGGGTCCATGGGCCGGCCGGGGGATGGCCGATGGCGAGGCGCGGGCCATGCTCGAGCGCCACGGGCTCGCACAGCTCAATCCCACGCTCGCTGTTGAGGCCATGCACAGGGCGCTCGACAGCACCAAGCCCACCGTTGTCATCGCTGACGTCCACTGGGATCGTTTCGCGCCTGCCTACGCCTCCGCACGTCGGCGACCGCTGCTCCAGCGCATCCCCGAGGCCAGCGCCGCGCTCGGCGTCGACACGAACCCACGCGCTGCAGCTGAACAGGCGCCGTTGCTCGACAGCTTGCGTGCGCTGCCGGCCCGAGCGCGAGTTGGAGCACTGCTGACCCTGGTCCTCGAGCACACCGCTGGCGCGCTCGGGTTCCCCGACGCGAGCCGTCTCGATCCCGACACCGGCTTTGCAGATCTCGGCCTCGATTCGCTCATGGCCGTCGAGCTTCGCCAACGGCTTCAACGCGTGACCCAGCTGTCGCTACCGGCGACCTTGGCCTTCGACTACCCGACGCCGCGCCACGTCGTCGAGCTGCTCTCGCAAGAGCTCGCAGCGGTGCTCGAGCCCGGGCTCGAGGCACGCCAGACCGATCCAGACAAGGCCCGATCAGCAGAGTCCGCCGCGCTACCAGAGCTCGGTGACGACGCCCTCGACGACCTGAGCGACGATGACCTCCTCGCCGCCGCCAACGCCCTGCTCGAAGACCTTTGAACATGTCGCAGTCCCAAAGCGAATCGATTCGTCCTACCTTGATCCGCGCCCTCAAGGAGGTCGAGCGTCTGCGCGCCAAGATCAGCGCTCTCGAGCTCGGCGAGCACGAGCCCGTGGCCATCATCGGCGTCGGTCTGCGGCTGCCTGGCGGCATCACCAACCTCGCCGATCTATGGCGCTTGCTCGCAGCTGGGACCGACACGCTTCGCCCATTTCCCAGCGAGCGCTGGGACCCCTCGCGCGACTATGACCCCGATCCCGAGGCCGCCGGCAAGTCCTACGTGAACGCGGCGGCGTTCCTGGACCAAGTCGATCAATTCGACCCCGCGTTCTTCAACATCTCACCGCGCGAAGCCAAGAGCATCGATCCGCAGCACCGACTGCTGCTCGAGGCCTCCTGGGAAGCCCTCGAGCGCGCCGGCGTCCCACCGGTGACCCTTCGGAACTCACGCACGGGTGTGTTCGTCGGAATTGGCCCAAGCGACTACAGCCTCAACATCCGATCGCGAGACGCCGACGCCTACGCGATCATGGGTACCCATACCTCGTTCGCTGCGGGCCGCGTCGCGTTCACCCTCGGCCTCCAGGGGCCCGCGATCTCGATGGATACCGCCTGCTCGTCATCGCTTGTCGCGCTGCACCTCGCTACTCAGTCCTTGCGCTCGCGCGAGTGCAGTCTCGCGCTCGTCGGAGGTGTCCAGGTCATGGCCGCACCTGACGCCTTCATCCAGCTGTCGCGCACGCGTGCGCTCGCCCCCGATGGCCGCTCGAAGACCTTCTCGGCCAACGCCGACGGCTACGGCCGCGGTGAGGGTGTGGTCGTGCTGGCGTTGCAGCGCCTCAGCGACGCTCAGGCCCAGGGTCGACAGATCCTCGCGGTGGTTCGCGGCACCGCCGTGAACCACGACGGGGCGAGCAGCGGAATCACAGCTCCGAACGGCACCTCCCAACAGAAGGTCTTGCGCGCCGCCTTGGCCGACGCTCGCCTCGCACCTGCTGCTATCGACTATGTCGAGTGCCACGGGACCGGGACTTCGCTCGGCGACCCGATCGAAGTTCAGGCCCTGTCCACGGTCTACGGCGAAGGTCGCGCGTCGTCCCGGCCGCTACTACTCGGGGCGATCAAGACCAACATCGGTCACCTCGAAGCTGCCTCCGGCCTCGCCGGCCTCGCCAAGATCCTGGTCGCGTTCGACAACGACACGCTCCCAGCGTCACTCCACACCCAGCCCCCCAACCCGCACATCGAGTGGGCCTCGCTCCCGGTCGAGGTCGTCGCGGCCTCACGGCCTTGGACATCCGAACACGAGCCTCGCCGCGCGGGCCTGTCGGCGTTTGGCCTATCCGGCACCAACGCGCACGTCATCATCGAAGAGCCTCCGCCTTCCCCCTCGGAGGCCCCGCAGGGTTCTGCCTCAGCAACCAATTCGCTGGCCGTGCCGTTGCTGCTCTCCGCTCGCAGCGAGGCGGCGCTGTCGGCTCGCGCGGCTCAGCTTCGGTCGCTGCTCGAGATGGGTCAGCAACCTTCGCTCGAGCCCCTGGCCCGCGCGCTCGCGCTGCGGTGCTCGCACTTCGAGCATCGCGCAGCGATCGTCGAAGCGCAGGCCACAGCGGCGATCACGGCCCTCGATGAGCTCGCGCGCGGGGAGCCAGGTCGAAAAGTCGCGCTCGGCTACGCCAAGTCCAAGCCCAAGCTGGCCATCTTGTTCACGGGTCAGGGCGCCCAGCGGTTGGGCATGGGCCGTGAGCTATATCGGCGTTTCAGCGCCTACGCGACTGCCTTTGACGCGATCTGTACAGGCTTCTCTGCCAAGCTGTCCCGCCCGCTCGCCGAGGTCGTGTTCGCCGAGCCAAGCTCGGACGCCGCAGCGCTCATCGACCAGACGGAGTTCACCCAAGCAGCGCTGTTCGCCGTCGAGGTCGCGCTCTATCGGCTCATCGAGAGCTGGGGAATCCAGCCAGACGTCCTCGTCGGTCACTCGATCGGTGAGCTGAGCGCCGCCCACGTTGCCGGGGTCCTCGATCTGGACGACGCAATCACCCTCGTCGCCGCACGCGGACGCCTCATGCAGGCGCTGCCAGGCGGAGGTGCAATGGTCTCGGTCGTGGCGAGTGAGGCCGAGGTCACCGCCATGCTCGCCGCACACCCCGGTGCAAGCCTGGCCGCGCTCAACGGTCCGATGTCGACGGTCGTCTCAGGCGACGAGCGACCCGTCATGGAGATCGCAGAGCACTTCAAAGCGCTCGGACGCAAGGTCCAGAGGCTCCAAGTCAGCCACGCATTTCACTCGCACCACATGGAGCCGATGCTCGCGGAGTTCAGCGCGGTCGCTGCCACACTGCGCTACCACGCACCCGAGCTACCGATCATCTCGAACGTTAGCGGTCGCCTCGCGCGTGCCGGCGAACTGCAGACACCTTCGTACTGGGTCCAACACGTGCGCGAGCCCGTTCGCTTCGTCGAGAGCGTGCGTACGCTCGAGACCCAAGCCGTTCAGGTCGCGCTCGAGCTAGGTCCGCACGGCGTGCTCTCATCGATGGCCGCTGATTGCTTGTCCGATGACGCACAGGGCCAGGTGCTGCTGCGTTCGCTGCTGCGCCGCGATCGCGATGAACTCGAGACGCTCCACACGGCCCTCGCGGCTCTACACTGCCGCGGCGTCGATATGAACTGGCAACCGATTCTTGGCCAGGCCGCAGCGGCCGCCCTCGAGCTGCCGACCTACCCGTTCCAACGTCAACGATACTGGTTGAGCGCCAAGTCTGAGGGCCGCTCCGGGCGGCTGCAAAGTGACGCCCACTACGAACTCGCCGGCCACCGCGTCGAGCTCCCCGACGGCAGCGCCATCCACGAGGTCGAGGTCGGTCCCGCGCTACAGGGATATCTAGGCGACCACATCGTCTACGACCACATCGTCGTCCCTGGCGCCTTCTACCTCGCGGTGCTGTTGGCTGTGGGTGAATCACTGTGGCCGGGTGGGGCCATCGAGCTGCGCGATGTCGAGTTCGTCCGCGCGCTGACCTTTGTCAGCCCGACGGACCGAACGACCCTGACCATACATCTGAGCCCGGACCCGGACACCGACTCGAGGCTGTGTGCGTCACTCCTGACCCGCGACGCCGTCGGCGGCTGGCTCGTACATGCGCGCGGAAGTGTCGGGCCAACCCCGGCCACCGCGCTCCCCGAACTTGTCAGCGTCCCCACCGAGCGCGTGGCCTGGGCAGAAGCAGAAGCCACCCTCGAGCAACGCCTCGCCCAAGTCCAGATCGCCTGGGGACCCCGCTGGTGGTGGGTCCGCGAGACTCACACGGACGACGGCAAGACGATCTACGGCCGCTTCGTCGTCCCCGATGAGGTTCCTACCGACGACGCCCCAGTCGCTGCCGGCCTCATCGACAACTCGTTCGCGCTCGTGTCCTGGACCTCGGTCTACGCGAGTTCGACTGACGAGACAACGCCGCGGCTCCCCTACGCGTGCGCGCGCGTAGTCTGGTACGGCCACCACCAGACACCGAGCCACGCGCGGCTCATCTCCCAGCAGGCTCACGCGTCAGAGTTGGTCTCGGACATTACCTTCTTCGACGAAGCCGGCGACCCACTCGCCCACATCGAAGGCTTCGAGATCCGAAAGGCCCCGGCCGATCGCTTCCTGCCCAGCAACGTGGAGCTGAAGCTGTTCACGCTCGAATGGTCGCCGGTCGACCCACCAGCCTCTGTCGAGCCCAAGCCGTGGGTCCTCGTTGGCACCGGAGCCAACACGCTCGCTGCGGTGCTCTCGCCCACGTCGCAGGCCTACCCCAAGCTCACCCATATCGGGCCAAGCGACAACACCCGGGTGGTCTTCGCGCTGTTCATGGATATGGCGGAGACTCCTGGGGCGCTCGTCAACGCGGCGCTCGAGTTCGTCCAAGCGTGGCTCTCGGCGCCTGAGCATCGCGCGGACCACCTGGTCATCGGCACCCGGTTCGCCGTCGACGCCAGCGACACCAGCAATATCGACGTTGCTGGAGCCGCGGTCTGGGGCCTCGTCCGCAGCGTCCAGACTGAGCACCCCGATCGCCGCATCACGCTGGTTGATCTCGACGACGATGAGGCGTCGATACGCGCCCTGGCGAGCATCGACGGGCTGGAACATCCGCAGATCGCTATTCGGGCGGGGAGGCTCTCCGTCCCCCGTGTGCAGCGCGCTCGTGCCACCTCGACGACAGCGGTCGGACTGAACCCCGAAGGCACGGTGCTGATCACCGGCGGAACGGGGGGCCTTGGCTCGCGCGTGGCTCGGCACCTCGTCCAAGCTCACGGCGTTCGCCGGCTACTGCTGAGCTCCCGGCGCGGTGCGGACAGCCCGGGTGCCAAGGCGCTCCGGCTCGAGCTCGAGGCGGCGGGGGCCGAGGTCGACATCGTCGCAGCAGATGTCTCTGATCGTGAGGCGTGTGTGTCGCTGCTTGCGGCCATCCCCGCGACGCGTCCCCTCACCGCAATCTTCCACACCGCGGGCGTGCTAGACGACGGCCTTGTCTCCACGCTCGACGCGAACCGACTCGCTCGCGTGTTCGGACCCAAGGCCGACGGCGCTATCCATCTCGACGAACTCACGCGCGACCTCGGGCTCGCCGCGTTTGTCTTGTTCTCGTCTGTCAGCGGAGTACTTGGCAACTTGGGCCAAGCCAACTACGCCGCAGCCAACGCCACCCTCGACGCCATCGCCATCCACCGCAGGGCGCTCGGGCTCGCGGGCGTGAGCTTGGCTTGGGGCCCGTGGGCTGAGGTTGGCATGGCCGCGCAGATGTCCGACGCCGATCTCGCGCGAATGCGTCGTCGCGGGCTCCCACCGCTCGCGGTCGTTGACGCCCTCGAGCTGCTCGACCTCGCGCTCACGCGCCCCGAGCCGGTGTTGCTTGCGCTGGACACAGATCTGCGTGCGCTCGGCCAGCGCGCTGACGAGCTCCCCCACGTCTTGCGCGGACTCGTGCGGGTGTTTGAACGCCCTACACGCGCTGTCACGACGGGCTCGCTACTCAACACCCTCGCTCGCCTCGACGACACGGGGCGCCAACGCGCGGTGCTCGACTTCGTTCGGCGAGAGGCAGCGAGCATCCTCGGCCTCGACGATCCCGCCTCTGTTCAAGAGGACCAAGCGTTTCAGGGCCTCGGCCTCGACTCGCTGATGGCCGTCGAGTTGCGCGACCGCCTGACCCACGCGACGCAGCTGAAGCTGCCGTCGACGGTGTTGTTCGAGCACGGGACTCCAAACGCTCTGACGGAGCACCTGCTCTCGCTGCTTGGCCCCGCGCTCGGGCAAGAGAACAGCGAGAACACCGAGAACACCGAGAACAACGAGAACCTAGATTCGGCGACGCGAATGCTGCAGGCGTTTCACTCTGCGCAGGCGAAGGACCGTCAACACGATCGAGGACCACGCAACAGCCTGCTCCGCCTGATCCGGGATGCGGTCGTGGCAGAGGCCTACGCCGAGGCGGACGCGCTGCTAGAGACGCTCACCAAGCTGCGAAGCTTCGAGTCGGATTTTGCGCCGCCAACCCCAACCAGTCCCGTCTCCTTGACCTCCGGTCGCGGCGCCCCCCCGTTTGTGCAGACCTATTGCATCCCGTCGATCGCCGTCCCCTCCACGCCGCTTCAGTACATGCGCATCGCCCCCGAGCTGAGCCGTCGCGCGCTCGTGTGGTCGGTCCGCAACCCCGGCTACGACATCAACCAAGAGATCGCGGACAGCCGCGACGTGTTCATGGACCACCACACCGCAACCCTCGCGCGCTGTGACGGGGAGCTCCCCATCGCGCTCGTGGGCTACTCTGCTGGCGGCTGGGTCGCGGCCAACCTCGCCCGTCATCTCGAGGATCTCGGCCGGCCCGCGTCCGCGCTGATCTTGCTCGACTCGCCGGGGCCAGCAACCGCCCCGAGCCCGCTCCCGTTCATCTTTCGTACAATCGAGCACTTCCTGGGTGGCAACTCGCTGCATTCAGAGGACGATCTCATCTATCAAATCACATCGATGAATCGTGCCTTTCAGCTATACAAAGTCTGGTCGCCAGCACCAATTGAAACACCAACTCTGTACGTTTACGCCGAAGGTGGCATCCCACTCCAAGATGGGCTAGCGGATGAGGAGATTCCCCGGACCCAACCCGAGCTCAATTGGGCCCCCTTCATCAAGGATATGACTATACGCAGCGTGCCCCACGATCACTTCGAGATGATCGCAGAGCAGGCGGCCCAGAGCGCAGACACCATGCTGACCTGGCTCGACGAGGTGCTTGGAGGCGGCTAGCTGGCAATCATCGGGATAGGGGCGCCGGGTTTCCCCGGCGGTCCCCTCCCACACCACGTACGCCGGCGCCGACGGGGGGGAGACCCCAGTCGTCGAGGATCAGCACGTCGGTATTGGCGAACTGCGCAAGTGGACGAGGGGAGCTCCCGTCAGCGCGAGCCAAGGCGAGCGCGTCGAACAGTCGCCAAGGTCCGCACGGGCACGCTCGCCTCGATCGACGCCGCCGAGGACCCGCGCTTGGTCTGGCCAAGTTTTCGCTCAGACCGCGCCCGTCTGAGGCGCGGTCGAGCGTCGCTGCGTTCATGCCGAGCAGTCGTTCGCGGATGTCGTCGGCGGCGACGCGCCTGCTCGTCGGCCGTCACTGGCGCGGACGCTGTGCTGCGCCTGTGGCGCGAAGCTCACTCGGGGAGCGGCACCTTGTAGCTATCGGCCTGAATCCTGAGAGGGGGGATCCCAAGCTTTTCATACTCGGCAAGAGACAGAGCAATCGCGCGATCAATGGTCGGAACATTGGTGTTCTCGCGCAGCTGCTCGCCACCGATCCATTGGATTGCGGTGAGCACTCCTCGCAACAACGCACTCGGCACGACGGTCACATATCGATAGAAGGCGTCGGATGCATCCGTTGCGATCGCTCGCTCCGCGAGTTCTTTGCGGATGGTGGCGGGTGGAGGCTTAAACTCCGACAGGTCGGTCACGATGATGACCTTGGTGTTCTTCTGTTTTGCCTGGGCGTCCATCGCCCAACGGACCTTGTAGTACTCGTCCACCAACTTCATGGTGGCGACACCGTGCCAAGCAACGATCATGAGGGGGAAGTAACGAAGGTCCGCGACCAGCGCGGCTCCCGTGTCACGGTAGATTTTGATGTCTTCGGTGTCACTCATCGTCGACCGATTCCAGAAGTGTGGGGTCGAGCCCGGACTCGATGCGCAAAACTCGCTCACCTAGAGCAGGCGGGCGTCGGGGTCCTGGGCTGAGCACGTGTGCGGTGATGCTGACTTCCCAGCATGCGATTTGACTGTCTCCCATGTCAGAACAAATGTGCTCAGAGCGAGCATACGTTCTTTGGACTAGCCGACGCAAGAGCTTGCTCATTGCCGTCCGGAGCGCTCGGGGGCCCCGTCCCACCGCCGCGGGATGTCCAGCTCGAACGACTGCACGGTCTTCTCCACGTAGTGAAACACCTGCCCGTCGACGTGCCACTCGATGTCGATCTTCGTGGGCAACTGCAGGTCCCCGCTCGACCCAAACGCGCGGTGCTCGGCATACCGAACCACCCAGCGCGCCGAACCAGGGGCGTGATCGACCAAGCCGTCATACGGCCGCTCGTCCGTCTCAAACCGAACCACGTTCCCAAGCTCGTCGAAGAAGAACACACCCGTGACTTCCATCACCCCGTCGCGTAGGGTGAAGCTCGCGGAGTCCTCCCCGTGCTCCCCCCACTCCCGATCATCCGCAGGCAGCAGCGCCCCGGGAAACAACGCGAGCCCGGCCACGTGCCGCAGCAGGCTGGCGCGGCGGGTCGACTCGTCGCTCTGGTCGATCGAGCTGATTGAGCTCATGAGCTTGGTCTGGACCCGCGCACGACCGCGCAGGTAGGTGCTGAGCACGTCAATCCACACCAGCGGAAACGGCCGCAGGCGCGCGTACCACAGCATCCCCGGCGGGTTCGCGACCATGTACTCCTCGGCCACGAACTCCGTCCACGGCTGCCCGGGTTTTTGCCGCGTCGTGCCGGCCTCGCGCACGCGCACGCACGACTGGTGCGGCATGCCCTCGTGCAAGTTGCGCTGGAAGAAGCGCCGCGCGGGCTCGGGAAGCGCGGCCACGTCCGCCTCTTTGTAGTAGGTCGGAAGGGTCTCGATCTCCGAGAACAGGTCGATGACCTGGGCGTCGACGCGGCGCTCGAGCGCCGTGCGGTTGAGCAGCACGCCAACGGTGAGACCAGCCAGCAGCGCAGCAAAGGTGAAGGTGAGCAGGGCCAGCAGCGGCATCGCCGGGCATGAGTAACACCGCAAGTGCGCGCTCTGCCAGCGGACGAAGCTGGCGACGCCAACCGGGCGATGACCATCGCTGCCGGCGCTCGCGCGGGGTCAGCTCGAGGGATCGAACGTCCCCGCCGCCGGCGTCACGTCAACCACAAACCCGGTCAGGTGAGCCATGCCCGAGACCTGCTCGAGCTGCGCGGCCCCGTCCGCGGCGGGCCGGATCTTGGTGATCCGCCGCGCCGCGCCCTGCCCTTCGGTGGTGACCTCGAGGCCGCACAGCGCCTCGCAGATCCGGCAGAAGGTGTGGTGGGTGTGGTCGGCCGGGTCCGCGTTCACGTTGGCTCGAGCAGTTTCTGGACACGCTCGCTCAGCGTGGCCACCGAGTACGGCTTGGGCAGGAACCCCCGCACGTTGGGGAACTCCTCCGAGCCCGGCAGGCAGTCCTCGCCAAACCCGCTGCTGAGCAGCACGGGTGTGGTGAAGCCCCGGGCCCGCATCAGGTCGAGCAGGCGGTCGGCGTGCATGTCGGGCAAGGTCGCGTCGAGCAAGATCAGCCCAATGTCCGGGTGCTCGGCCAGCTGCGCCAACGCTTGCTCGCCGTCGTTGGCGGTGACGACCTCGATGCTGATGCGCTGCAGCACGCGCTCGGCGATCTTGCGGACTGCAGGCTCGTCATCGACGACCAGCACCCGTTGCTTGGGACCTGACACGGTTCAATGGTGTCGCGACATATCCAGACTGTCCATCCCTGACTGCCGTCAGCGCGGGCGCGGCCGCTCGCACGCTGGCGAACAGCTCGACGGACGAGAGGACTCGGCGGCAGCCAACGGCGTTTCAGCCCAGTCGACACGGCTTCTTGCCGCTCGCGGCCTGCAGTGTGGGACGCCATCGAACGCGACGCTGAAGCTTGGCCGACGTCAACCAAAAACTGGAGGACGAGCGCCGGTTGGCGTCGTCCCCCACGGTTTCGCGCAAGCGCGCGCTACTGCGTGACTTGCCAGGTGAAGCTGGCGGCCCCGTCGCGCATGTCGGGCTCGGACAGGGTCAGGCCCTCGATCTTCGACGCGACGCAGGTACCGATCTCGCCGGGAGCGGTGGTGCTCTTCTCGTCGACCACGGCGTTGGTGATCTGTCCGGACTTCTTCTCGACGGTGAAGTTGACGACGACCTTGCCCTTCTGACCGTCGAAACAGCTCTCGATGTCACCGGTCTTGGTGTCGACGAGGCTGCGGGTGACGGTGCGGTAGTCGTCGGGGCCGCGGGCGATGCAGGCGACCGAAGCGAGCGCGAGGGCGATGCACGTCGCGCGCGCGGCGTGGCGGGTCCAGCTACGAGTTTGGATCACACGTTGGATGTTCATCATCATGCTCCTCAGTGACCCGCGCCGGGCTTGCCTCGCGCGCCACCCTTGCTGTCGGCGGCGCCGGCCTCGGGCGCACCCGCGGCCATCTTGGTGACCTTGAACTCGACGCGCCGGTTGGCGATCCTGCCCTCTTCGGTGTCGTTGTCGGCGACCGGCTCGGACGGACCCTTGCCGTGCGACACCAAGCGCTTGCCGTCGATGCCGTGCGACTTCAAGTAGGCCATCACCGAGGCGGCGCGATCGGTCGACAGCTTGTCGTTGTGCTTCTTCGAGCCTTCGGAGCTGGTGTGACCGATGACGTCGAGTTGCTCGATGCCAGGGTTGTCCTGCATCACCTTCACGACGGCGTCTAGCAGCTCGTTGGAGACCGACTTGATCTCGGCCGAGTCGTACTCGAACTGAATCATGCCGTCGATCACGATGTGATCGCCCGAGAGCTGCGCGCGCGCAGCCGGCGGCTCGGGTTCGGGCTCGGGCTCGGGCGCGGCGAGCTTGTAGTTGACCGTGTCATTGAACGCGATGGGTCCACAACCGGTCGCCAACAAGCCGAGCCCCAGGGCCGCCGCCACTATGGACGCGGAACAGTGCTTCACTGGCATGGCCGGTAATTGCGCTTCATGCGGTGAGTTGGCAACCGCGCGCTTGCTAGGTCATGCACCCGTGGAAATGGCGCTCAGGGCGGCCAGCGATGCGTCCGGCGAACAATTTGGGTGTTCGTGCGCCTCTCGCCGCCAACCATCCTCGTCCATGTAGGACAGCTCACGGGGGCGTCGTCCCCCATCGTTCGCGCACCCCATCCCCCGCGCGTGGGTGCCCCTCCATGGGGCGCTGACGTCCCAGCGCGTGGGTTTGCTTGGATCGAGGGCGCGCGCGACTTGGGCTGAACGACGGACCCCCGCGGTCGCGATGTCCAAGCTGGCAACGACAAAGCGCGGCGGGTATATCCTGCCCGCCCCGTGCGCGCCCGTGGGTGCCAGCGCGTCCATCATGCCCGACGTACCGACCACCAAACCCGAGGCTGGATCGCCGGGCCGCTCGGACACCGAAGCCCTCGAAGCGCTCGCGCGCACCCACAACCGTCTGCTCGAGCAGATCGAGCGCCGGGTCATCGGCCAGCGAGAGGTCGTCGAGCTGCTGTTGGTCTCGCTGTTCGCGGGTGGCCACGCGCTGTTCGTGGGGGTGCCCGGTCTGGCCAAGACCCTGCTGGTGTCGAGCCTGGCCGAGGCCATGGACCTCGAGTTCTCGCGCATCCAATTCACGCCGGATCTGATGCCGAGCGACATCACCGGATCCGAGGTGCTCGAGCAGGATCCAAGCGGCCGCCGCAGCTTCCGGTTCGTGCCGGGGCCGGTGTTCTGCAACTTGTTGCTGGCCGACGAGATCAACCGGACGCCGCCCAAGACCCAGGCCGCGCTGCTGCAAGCAATGCAAGAAGCCAAGGTCAGCGCGGGCGGCAAGACCCACCCGCTGCCGCCGCCCTTTCACGTGTTCGCGACCCAAAACCCGATCGAGCAAGAGGGCACCTACCCGCTCCCAGAGGCCCAGCTCGATCGCTTCATGGTCGAGATCCTGGTCGACTATCCGGGTGAAGAGGCCGAGCGACAGATCGTCGCGATGAGCCTGGACGAGCGGCCCAAGCTCGACCCGGTGCTGACCCCTGCGCAGCTGCTGGAGCTGCAGGCCTTGGTCCGGCGGGTGCCGGTCCCGGCTTCGGTGATCGAGCATGTGGTCGCGCTGCTGCGAACCACGCGTCCGGGAGAAGCTCGCTGTCCGCCTGCGCTGCGCGAGCTGCTGCGGTGGGGCGCGGGTCCGCGGGCGGGGCAACAGCTGGTGCTCGCCGCCAAGGCTCGCGCCGCGCTGCAAGGGCGCGAGGCCGTGACGATCGCGGATGTCCGGGCGCTGACGCCCGCGGTGCTGCGCCACCGACTGGTCCCCAGCTTCGCGGCCCACAGCCGCGGCGTCGGGCCCGACGAGCTGCTCGCGCGGGTGCTCGAAGCTGTGCCCCTGTAACTGCAGCTGTAGCTTCAGCTGTCACGCATCGCGAAGGTCACCGACGCCAGCGCCAGCACGACCCCGGCGCCGAGCAGGCTCGGCGCCCCCGGGCCCAGTGACTCGAACACGAGCCCAGCCGCGAGCGGGCCCAAGATCCGGCCCAGGCTGCCCGCGGAGCTGACCAGGCCAAAGTCCGCGCCCCGACGCGAGGGTGTCGAGCGGCGGCTGATCATCGCGTGCAGCGTGGGCGAGCTCAGGCCGTTGCCGAGGGCGACCAAGCACGCGCCGACCGTGGCCCCCAACCAGCCCGGCGCCAAGCCGATGCACGCCAGCCCAGCCGCGAGCAGCCCGAGGACAAGCCGCATCGCGGCGAGGTCGCCCAGCCAGGCCGCGACCCGACCCACGATCACGGCTTGGCTCAGCACGATCACCACCCCGACCAGCGCAAACACCATGCCGGTCTCGCCAGGACCCCAGCCGTGGCGCTGCTCGACGAGCAGCGCGAAGGTCGACTCCATGGCCGCGAACGCAGCGACGATGCCAAACACCATGAGCACCCAGCCGGTCAACGAGGCCGAGCGCGGGCCAGCGGGGCTCGGGCGCGCGGGCGCGGCGGTTCGCGGAGCCTCGGGCAGCCACACGAACGCGACGATGAAGTTGATCCCGGCCAAGATCGCGGCCACGACGAAGGGCAGACTTGGCCACGCGGGTGTCGAGAGCAGCCCGCCGAGCGCAGGTCCGAGCACAAACCCCACACCCGTCGCCGCGCCGATCCGCCCCAGCGCCCGCGCGCGCTCGCTTGGCCTGACACACGCCGCGACGTAGGCCTGCGCGGTCGGAGCGTTCGCGGCGCTCGAGCCCGAGAGCAGGCGCGCCGCAAACAGCAGACCCAGGCCATCGGCGAGGGCGAGCATCGTCATCGATGCGCACGCGCCCGCGATCGAGATCAACAGGATCGGGCGTCGACCGATGCGATCACCGAGTCGGCCCAGCACTGGGGCCGCGAACAATTGAGCCACGGAGAAGCTGGCCGCGAGCATCGTGACCACGGCCGGGCTCGCGCCAAAGCGCTCGGCGTGAAACGGCAACACCGGCAGGATCAGGCCGAAGCCGACCATGTTCAGGCACACGCTCACCCACAAGATCACGAAGCCGCGACGCGGTAGCGCTGGCTCCTGATCAGGCTGAGCGCTCGCTGCCCGGCGTACACCGCTGGGCTCGACGCGCGGGTCTTTCATCGGGTTGGCACCCATACATGATTTCAGTTTTCAAGATCAAGTAAAAAAATGAACTGAAATCATGGTTTCATGCCCAACTAAAATTATAATTTGAAAGTCATTTTCAATTAATGGTAGGTGCCGGCCATGCGAACTCCAGCCCTGATCTCGATCACTCTGGCGCTTCCGTGCTGGCTTCTTGCTTGCGGATCGCCGGCCACCGACGACGCCCCGAGCGACTCCCACGGTGACCATGGTGAGAGCGAGGGTGAGAGTGAGAGTGAGAGTGAGAGCGAGAGCGAGAGCAGCCCCAGCGCCGACGCGACCTCTGACACGGGCACCGACACCGACACCGGCACGGACACCGACCCCGAGGGCGCGCTGTGCCAGGCCGACCTGCAAGATTGCCCCGAGAACTACAAGTGCTTGCTGCGACGCGGCGCCGAGGACTGGGAGTTCGTGTGCCTGCCCGTCAACGGCGACGACGGCGTTGGCGAGAGCTGCGAGCACGACGGGGTGATCGCGGGGACCGACACCTGCGACGCCGCGTCGTGGTGCATAGGGCCCTTCGATCCAAACGGCGCGCCCTGGTCGGGGCTGTGCTACGCGCTGTGTGTCGGCGGCGAGTGTGACAGCGCGGACCGCTGCGTGGGGATCGGCTCGCTGCCCGTGTGCGCCCCGGTCTGCGATCCGCTGGTCGCCGGCTCGTGTGGTCCCAGCGAAGCCTGCATCTTCCGCGCGCCAGAAGGCTTTGTGTGCTTCCCCCAGGGCGCCGAGGGCAACGGCGTTGGCGAGCCCTGCCCAACCGGCGCGAGCTGTGCGGCTGGCCTGCACTGCTCGCAGAACGTCGCGGGCTGCGGGTCGGAGGACTACTGCTGCACGGACTACTGCGACACCAACGATGCCGACAACAGCTGCGCGGCGCAGGACCAGGGCGCGGTGTGTGAACCGATCGGCGCGACCGACCCGACCCAGGCCCACGTCGGCGCCTGCGTGATCTCGAACTGAGGACAGACGAGCGGTGGACGGCATGCCCATACATTCACGGCTCGGCGCGCACGCGCCGGTTGGATTCGACGCCTCGACGCAGGCGCTGCTGAGCGCGCTGATCCGCGAGGTCGACGGCTGGGAGGTGACCTCGGTCGCGGGCAGCCACACGCTCTCGCTCGAGCTCCCGAGCCAAGCCGGCGCGCTGCGGGTGCCGCTGCGCGAGGCGATCGGCGTGGGCCGGATCGCCGCCGGCCC
>NZ_JMCC02000056.1 GCF_000737335.2 Enhygromyxa salina
CCCGCACCGGCAAAAGTAAATGTCGCTGACCGGCAAATTTAATTGACGTCGAACACCCGACCTTTGATCCTGCCCAGCCAGCGTGTGTGCTGTTTCACCTCGACTCTGGGTTTCTCGAGGATGTGTACGGTCGCCAGTTCAACCGATTTTACGCCCACGCAGCGGAGCGTCTAGTTGCGCTGTCCGTCGCCTTGGGTGCTAACGATCTTGTCGACGGCTTCATCACTGACCGCTTGCCGTCTCTCGACGAGGTTCCAATCCTGGAGGCGGCTCAACTTCGTGCCTTGTTGTTGCACCCTGAGCCGGTCTCGACCCTCGACGCGGTGCTCGCGGCTCCGTTCGCAGGTCTCGTCACCGGCATCAAGCGCGAGCTTGCCTCGCCAACCGAGATCCGAAAGGTGTGGAACCTCCCCGTGCTGGAGACCGTCACTGGCTTCTCGGTCCTCAGTACCATGGGTGAGCTCCCACGCTTGGAGGAACGGAGACCATTCCGGGACACTCGACATCCTTCAGCGGTGAGATCAAGAAGTCGTCGAGCACCAGCACGTCGAGGTTGGCCAGACGGGTGAGCTTGTTGACGTAGGTCCCGTCGGCGCGGCTGATCGTCACGTACCGAGATGGAGCCCGGGACTACGAGACCGCGTCGTCGTCGTCGTCGTCGTCGAACTCGTAGTCTATCATACTGCTGAGTATCGAATGTCCTCTGATCGTCTCGAAATACTCTGCGGGGCCCCAGATCGGGCGCAGTTGATCCAGCGTCAGCAACGCCTTCTTGATGCCACAAATGGTGCCCGGCGTGATGACACCCCCCTTGTAGGCCGCGCGGACCGAGGCAGGATGCAGGAGCGCCTCCTTCAGAGCGGCCCCATCGAACGTGACGACGTCGTGGAACGACTCGAGGTTTTGGGCATTGAACCCGTCCGTGAGATCGTGCCCACCCAGTGAAATGCCCAAACTCCGCATTCGATCAGCCGCGTCGTGGTTGAGGCGGTGCCAATCATCATCCCGGAGGTCCTTGTAGAGCGAGGCATCCAAGTGGCTAATCAGGCAAACGGGTCGTTCGGGGTCAAAGGTGGGGTAGAGCGCGAGGTTGATGTCGAACAGACGCCGGGCTCCCTCGAACCGAAAGCTCCCCGTCAAGCTCAACCAGCGGTGTTGATTCACGAGCTGTTCGAGAGTCGCTCGCCCGAGGCTATCGATTGTCGGAAATCCATCGAGACACAACTCGTCAACGAGTTTGTCGCCATCAAAGCAGAGTCGCGCCGCGCCGCCGTAGCCCCGAAAGCCAAACTCGTACCGCTCAGTGAGCAGATCGATGGCGTCAGCCAGCATGGTGCGACCGTCGTTCATGGGGACGCTGGCGGTGACGATTGCAGTCTTCAGATAATCGGACATCATTCTTCTCGGTGTTGCTGGATGTGCTGGCGAGCCTCGCCAGCGGGCACGGTCGGGTCACCGGTCTCGGTCTTCGTCGTCCTGCGGCCGAGGTGCTTGCGCCAGACGCCGCAGAGGTCGGTCTCGCCGATCCCGTCAACAGCCTAGCAGTGACGACGTCGCAGACCCGCGGCACCCTCGGCCGGCGTTTTGCCCTTCTTCTCATAGTGCGCAATCGTCTTCTTGATCTCGTCGAGGGGCACTCGCGTCTTGCATGAGCGATTACCCTGGTCGACATCGACCTTGCCAACCCGCTTGGCCACAGCGAGCGCCGCCTTCGAGGTGCTCATGCGGCAGCCGATGCCGATGAGCGCACTGTTCATGTTCGACTTGGTCCCGTTTTGGGCGCTGTGGATCTTGGCCTCGATCTCCTCGAGGCAGACCCGCAGCTCGTCGTCGGTGATTCCGCCCTCCTCGGCGGACCGGTCCGGCTGCGTGGCGAGGAGGCCAACGACGATCCAGCCCATGCCGCAGCGCACGTCGTCCTTCGCCTTGCGCCACTTCCTGGATTGGCGTGACGCGTGGCGGCTGAAGGCGGTGAGCGTGGCGAGTTCGAGGCCCAGGGCCCGAGAGGAGGTGTCCTTTGCCCAGGTGTCGAGCAGCTTCATGGTGATCGACTTCTCCTCGACGATCCAGCAGGCGAACACACGAGCATCGTGATTGCCGGAGGCCCACAGCTTCAGCGCGAGCTCAGTATCGTCCGCGACCTTCTTGTCGAGGGCCTTGAGCGCCGCGTAGCTCGTGCCGAAGGTAGGTCCGTCGAGTCCAAGGCGTTTACAGAGAGCGATGCGCGCGGCCGACCCGCCCGCCTCGAGCTCCTTCATGACCGCGGCATAGCTGTAGCGCTTTGCGTTCTTTGATTTCATCGCTCGAGACCCCTGAGAGGCGCTACTTTATCCCCTTCGCGGTCGGGAGGGCAATCCTATCGATTCGGTCTCGCCGCCAGCGTCGTAACCGGCAGCCCCGCAGTCGTTCGATTCAGGCGTGGGCTCAACATCCGCCTGGTCTGACGCGCAGGCAGTGCCACGGCGACGACACCCTTGCCACGGGACCCTCCAGCATCGAGGACAGAGGGCGCGGAGGCTCAACACCCGATCAAACTCGAGCGGGGGATCGGCTGCAGCGGCGTCCTATCGTGCTGAGGTTGTACGGCGGCGCGGACTGAGAGAGTGCAGACCATCGCTGAGTTCCCGGACGAGCGCGTCAAACTCTTCGCGTTGGAGATCCCCGAGGTACAGCGTGCCCTGCAAGAGCAGCGCGATACGCCGGCTCCCGCCTGGGTCCGGCCCGATGCAGATCCGCGCGTGGAACAGCGTGGCGCCGGCGGCTAGCACCGTGATCGCGTCGTCAGGCGCGAGCGTGCCGCTATGCCCCAGATCTCGAAGTACGCGGAGCAACTCGAGGGTCGGCTCTGCGTCGGGCTGCTGCTCGGATGCAGCGGGGACCTCGAGCACCGCGAACAGCAACCCCTGCGGCGTTGACCACGACCAACGAAAGCGGTTGTGCTCGATCTGTGGGCCGACCCACTCTCGCAGCCGCTGGTCGATGGCGCGTTCGAGCTCATCGATAGGGGCATCGATGTCGGGGATCATCACCATCGGTCCTCCTCGTAGCTCGTGCGCTCCCAAGCATCCGCCCGCCTTGCGGTCTCCAACAACAGCCGTCGCAGTTCGCCGTCGCTCATTGATGATGCGAGATTGGCAGCACGCGCGACGAGAGCGAGCGCCCCGTCACGGCCCGGGAGGGTCGCCAATCCGGCGACCCCCGGTACGGCGTTCCAACGCAACACATCGATCCCCTTTTCGGGTGCAAAGCGGGCGTCGGCAAGGGAGAGTGAGACCACACGATTCATCATCCTGAATAGAGCGACCGTTTGGCTGCGGCCGAGCAAGTCAACCTTAATATAGCAAGCGCCCATTTCGCTCCAAATCGGCAGGTCGGGTGCGATCCGTGCCAGGCGTTGATCGAGATGTGCGTCCACGACTGGGCCGCTGGCCTGCACGAGTTCGCACAACTCGAGAGCACACCAAGGGGGGCGCGCTGTGTTCGAGTCGGCGGCAATATCGATCCTCGGAGGCGCAGGCGGAGGCGCAGGCGCAGGCGCGGGCGCTGAACGCGAGCGACCCGGGGCGAGGTTAGGCGTCACCTCACGCAGAAGCTCTGGGTCGAGCAGGCTGGTGTCGAGCCCAGCGAGCGTGTCGTGATCGGCGATCCGAAGTGCGCGCGCGATGTCGTCGGTGCCAAGCAACACCTCGGCCAAAGCCTGCCGCATCAGCATGCGCTTGAAGATTCGCTCGTCAACGGTATCTCGAATGAAGGGATAGAATATCCAAACATTAGATTGCGCGCCCTTGGCCGGTCGGGCGACTCGTCCATTGCGCTGTTCGACCATCGCTGGATTCCAAGGGAAGTCATGATGGATGAGCCAGATGTCGTCTTTGTCCTCGGGGCCGTCGATGTCGAGCCCCATCTCGGCGACCTTCGATACAAGCAGCGCGTGGACGAGGTTGGTTTGGAAACCGCGGACGTGCTCGTCTCGTTGGTTTTGGTCCGTGCCTCCGTCGATGACCTTCACTTGGCCTCGACCATCGAGCTTGGCCTCGATCTGCGCAGACAATTCGTCGAGCGTGGCGGTACGCTCTACAAACACCAGCACTGGCTTGGGCGTGGGTCCAGATAGGCGCGCGACCACGGCGTCGGCGGTTGCGCGGACCTTGACGTGGTCGAGGTCGACGCCCGGAGTCAGGCCCACCGCCAGTTTGGCAAGCGCAGCTTGAACCCGCTGAGGCGCCAGCGGGGTGCGCACTCTCTCGGCGGCGGAGCTGCCGACTCGTTCCTGTCGATTGCGCAGCGCCTTCGCGGAGGAGGTCAGGGTCTGTTGTTCGGTCGCCACGAAGGTCGTGCGGGACGCGATTGACCCATCCCAGGCGAGGAACAGCAAGCGCTCGGTTGGCTCGTCGAGCATCAGCCCGCGCGATGGATCTGGGAAGGCCGTGCCTTCGCTGATACTCGGTTTTCCATAGCGTGTATGGAGCCAGTCCCTGCGCTTTGGATCGTCCGCGCGGACAATGATCGGTTTGAGCAGCGCCTCGATCAGCGCCTTGGCCTCTCGCACGCGCGTGAAAGCGTCGTGAGCCTCGCGCTGGGTGAGCCGCTCACGCAACCAGTTCTTCAGCGCGCCCTCGTACTGGTCAAAGCGACGCTGGATCGCCGTGGGTGAGAGCTGAGCAAGTAGCTCAGTAGGGAAGTCGATACCGCCGTGTTGCGCCGGGTAGCGGAGGATGCGAGTCAGCCGCGCCAGCTCGGGGGCCGCGTGCAGCTGAAAGGGCGTAGCGGTCAGCATCAGCACACGCTGGACGGGGAGCGGCGCGCCGGGTTTACCGAACAGGGCCTCGATCGCCCTGGCGCGGGTGTTGTGACTGCCGCGAAGCTGGTGAGCCTCGTCGATGATGAGCAGATCGATGCTCTCGATTCGGGTCCGGCCAAGGAATGCATTGGCGTGATCCCGGCGCTTCTTCGTTGGATTGCCCTCGGGGCTGCCCCACTCACCAAACCCGTTGGTGATGCCGCGTGTGTAGTGAGTCGCAAAGATCTGCAGGGCCAGTTGTGCCTCGGCGCGGTGC
Source organism: Enhygromyxa salina (assembly GCF_000737335.2). GTDB lineage: Bacteria > Myxococcota_A > Polyangia > Nannocystales > Nannocystaceae > Plesiocystis > Plesiocystis salina_C. Next base: position 5,058 of record NZ_JMCC02000056.1, read on the forward strand.
ACCTCCGCGCCGCGGCTCCACGCACTGTGCGAGAGCGCGTGTTCGGGGCTCGACCACAGGTAAGTTGGTTCCTTGGGGTTGGAGCTGAAGGCGCGATGGATGAGACCTCGTTCGGGACTCATCCAGTTGTGTAGCACCGTGGCATTTGGGGCCAGCAGCCCGACGTTGAGTGGCCCGCGACCGGCGTGGGCCTTGGCCCCGGCGAGCACGGCCATCAACGCCATGGCGATCTGCGACTTGCCACGCCCCGTACGTTCGGCAACGATCGCGCCGGGGCTGGTCGCTAGCTGCGAGAGCAGGTGGAGCACGATGTCGCGCTGAAACTCGCGCAGCCCCGGCTGGCTGGGGGTTTCGACTCGAATGTGTTGATCGAGTCGCTCGCGTGCGGCCACGGTCAGCTCGCGCCATGGATTCGCGCTTTGGTCTGTCATTCGACGAGATCGCCTTCCCGGACTGATTCGAAGATGACACTCGCGGCGTCGTCGAGGGCCTCCAACGTTGGGTGAGCGGAGGACTTCCGGCACGCCGCGAGTCGGGTCTCGAAGGCCTGCCACGCCTCGTCCTCCCAGACCCCGACCGGCGGCGACGACAGCTCCGCCCACTTGACCCTGCCCTTGACGCTGGCGGCGTGGTAGCCGAGCAACGCGGCCCGCACCATGGTCCCGAAGTACAGGAGATCTGCGTCCGCAGTGATCTCCACAGCGAGCTGCAACAGCTCTTGGACGCGCACGCTACCGAGCAAGGCGTGGGCGCTGGGCAAGCGCGGTGGAATGCCCTCGACCGACTCTGCGAGGCGGCGCCGAAGACCAAGCATGAGCCGATTGAGCCGCCACGATCCGAGCGGCGCCTCGGTGTCCGAGTCGGGCGTGGTCCCTGCGGCGGTCAGGCCGTCGTCGAGATCCTCGTCATCCGGGTCTTCGCGGCTGCTGCTCGCCGCGAGCCAGAACTCGAGCAAGCGATCGACGCGGCGCCGCCCCGCCGCGGACGCCAGCAGCTCTGACCAGACCCCGGCGATGTCCCCCGGGAGCGGCCACGCGAAGCTGCGCTGCTCGAGCTCGACCGCGATGAAGTATGGACTCAATGTGTCGACGGTGACTTGGTAGTTCCCGGCCACGCCAGCGAGGGCGAATACCTCGTCTGCCAGACGCAACGACACGGGTCCGTCTGGGGCCGAGTCGAATTGGATGCTGACCACGAAGCGTCCATCGGCGCGCTCGACCTGCACCTTCGCGTGATCGAGCGCTTTCAGCCAGCGCTTGGCCAATGCCGTGAGCCCGAACTCCTTGCTGAGATCAGCACCGAGCCGATCTGCGGGGGCCTCGACGACCGAACACGGTACGCATAGCGCTGCCGCGAGGGGTTTTCGAGGCCCAAAAATATCATGCTCGACCTGCTCCTCGTACTCGATGAGGAACCCGGCCTCGAGGCTCGACTGTGCCCCGGCGAGGCCGAGTCCGCCCTCGCTGAAGTTCGAGCTGCCGATCAACAGTCGCCATATATGCCTTGGGATCTTCGCCCGCTTTCGTCGCCAAGCGGCGCCGATGATCTTTGCGTGCAACGGCCGACCATGCTGACCCGAGCCGCGCGGCGTGTGTTCGGTGCCAGTCCGCGTGATGACGGCCGGACGGAAGCTGCCCGAGCCCTCCGCTCGCAATTCATGCAGCCAGCGCGGGGGCGTCGAGAACGAAGCGCCGCTTTGGAGATCGTGCTCGTTGCCCTGCTGCCGACCATCGAGGATCAAGTCGATCGGCCGCAGGTGCTCGCGTGCCCAGCCCAACTTGCGCTCGGCGAATTTGCGCAGCTTCGGTCCTCGCGCAGAGAAAAATGGGGACACGACCAGCCTGCGGACCAACTCTCGAGCGTTGTCTGGCTTCCCTTGGAACCAGGAGCCGACCTTACGCTGAAACTGGTCGGGATCGGCCGTGTGCACGAAGTGGAGATCCTGCTGTGTTTTGTGACTGCGGCGCGTGGGCAGTACGTCGAGCATCGCCTTGTATGCGCGGCTGCGTTCGAGGTTCGAATCAGCGGCGATCGTGGTCAGTAGCTCTCGCAGTTCGACGAGCGATGGAAAGTTGGTGTGCGGTCCACGGACATCGTAGTCCTCGTACGCCGCGGCTTCGAGGTTGGTGGCAAAGCCTCGGCGGGTAAGGTTCGCCGATGACGCGACCAAACGAACTCGAGAATGGCCATTGACGACATAGAGAAGCACCGCGAGCTTGGTGTGTTGGCGCCGTGAGCCGTGGTAGGGGCAAACGTGCAATGATGTGGGCCGCCATGGCGTGGCGCAATCGTGCGATGCCTCTGGGGCGTACACCAGCGCCGTGTGTGGGAGGTCGATCATCGCGGCGCGGTAGCTCCGATGGCCGGGCCCGAGCCCTGGGGGCACGGCGTCGGGGACTGACAAGAAGCCCGGCAGGAGCTCGGTCAGCACGAAGCGAAGATTCAAGTCGTGAGTCGTGAACACGACCGCCTCCACTTGCACATGTCCCTCGTCCTCACGAACATCGTCGAGGCGGATGACCTCACGTAGATCCCGAGCTTTTCCGAGGTTGGCGTAGCCCGTCATCGCGGCCTCCCGAGGATTACATCACCCGCGATCTTGGCGGCCCACCAGTAGTCGGTGATCAGCATGCGACCAGCCGTCTCCTCGGTCTCCTCAGCCTCGGCGTCGACTTGGTCGGCGCTCGCCAATGCGTCTTGCGTGTCGCTGATGTCGGACTCGTTCTCGGCCAGTTCGTCCCCCATCGGGCACGCGACCGCACCCCACGCGAACGGACCTTCGAGGTAGGCCGCTCCCGCGTCCCGTTCGACGAGCGGCAGTACGCGGCCGCCGCCAAAGCGCGGCAAGGTCTCGTGCAGCTCGAGCAGCGCACCAAGATCGAGCCGAGTCGTTTGTTTGATCCATCCGTCGAAGTGCGACACGCCCGAGCCAGGCAGCTGCTCGACCCGAGGGCTGTAGCCGTTCTCAGGCTGCTGCTCGAGTATGGCGAGCCGCTCGAGCGCGGTCAGGTAATCCGAGCGCCCTCGCTCGTACTGTCGCGCCATCCCCGGTGGAGCGAACTTGCCGAATTGCTCGGTGAAGCGGGGGGCGTCGAGTTGCTGATTTGGAAACGCTGCGCGCATCCCCTCGACAAAACACGAACCCAGGATCTCGAACAGCGCCGGGCGCTCGGGGGTTGGGCGCCCCATCAGCACCGACGCAGCGTGGGCCGCCGCGCCGCGCCGTTGATCCCAAAAGTCGCCCGTGACCGTGGTCGAGGCGAGGGCGTCTAGAGGGTGAGTTTCGGGGTGCTCGGAGAACGCACGGACCACTGCCGGGAGGGGACCAGAGCTCCTGTGACCAAAGAATAGCGGATCGGCGTCCACCTGAAACAGTGTGTCCATGATCGTCGCGCTGGACGCGAATCGATCGCTATCAAACGCGCCTGTGTTAGTGACCGGGATCGCCTCGGCGATCCGCCGGGCGGCTGCCTCGCGGTTGCTGTCGTTGTTGAACCTGCGCCCGAGCCGATCGGGGAACAGGCCCCAGTCTTTCAAGGTGCCGAGCGTGATCTTGTTGCGCTTGAGGTCGGCCTCGTAGGCGTCGGCGAGGAGGCGTCCACGATCGGTCAGGCGGTAGCGATCCGTGGGGATGATCTGCGTATGAGTGCCACTGAGCCGCCCCTCACTTGGGGTCATCAACGCGTGTCGCTCGAGCGAACGACGCAGGCAGCCAAGCGCGTTGTTGGCCAGCTCCGAGGCGCGCGAGGCAAAGAAGGGCGGCTCGGGCGACGCGTACTTGGTCCCAAGCTGCTGACGTCGGTGGCGCTCGAACCATTGCGGGCGGTTCCCGTAGCGCCAATATGGGGCGTCCTCGATCGTCGCGCTGAGCATCGCGCCGACTCTCATCGCGCGCTCGAGGCTGCCTATCGCCGCACGCCGGGCCCTCACCCGTGTGCGCGGATCTTCGGCGCTCGCGGTCCGCCCCTGGACCTCGTCGTCTTCCACGATCTTTGCAGCCCAACACAAGATCGGGAACCATGTGCGCCCGCGGACCCGGCCCGTGAAGCCGGGCGCGAGGCGCTGCAGGTAGTGACTTGCTGCTCCGCGAAAACCGAGCGGGTCGATCATCGACAGCCGGCGGCCGAGCTGGCTGGGCAAGGTGAAGAAGAAGTCGTAGGCCATCGGTGGACAGCATACACCCGCGCGAGCGTTGGCAGGGTCCGGTGCGGCCACTGTCACGACATGTTCGCGGCTTTTTGCGGCGAGGGAATTCAGCGGTGCCTGGCACCGCAGACACCACCACCGACACCCTAGCCGGGCAAGTCCAGGCGCGCAGCGTGAACCGCCGCCTTCACGAACTCGCCGACCTCGGGCACATCCAGCTCCGACTTGATGGGGGACGCGGGGCGCGGATGCCGCAGCTCCACGTGCACTGCGCCGACAAGCACCTTGCCTTCGCCGGCCGCCCGAACCCGAACGTTCCTCAGAAATGCCTTCGCGTGTGAGCCGCCATCTTTGGTCTCGACCGCGTTCACCCACGAGCGGACCCTTGATTCCCCCCGGTCGGCCCAACGCCAGGCGACCTCACAGCCGATCGCTCCCGTGTTCAGCACCCCGTGAAAGACACATGTTCCCTCCGTTGGCGTGGGGTCCCACTCGGAGATCCAGTCGCCGAGACCTCCCGGACGCCGCCAGCTACGGGACAGGCCGTCAGCGTTTATGCCAACGGCGATACCCGCGTGCAGAGCCGCCAGCTCGTCCAATCGCGCCGCGAGTCGCTCTACGTCGAAGTCGACACTCGAGAAGATCGTGGGATCCGGCGTGAAGCGGACACGGGTTCCGCTCCCAGGATGACCAGAAGTGGCGAATGCACCCCTCACCGGCCGCCCGCGCTCGTACTCGGCAGTCCAGCCTTCCCCCTCGAACCAGAGATCGAGTTCGAACCGCTCGGACAGCGCATTGGGTACCGCGAAGTCCCCGAAGGGGTGGCTGCACGGGAGAGAGCTGTTCTGCCAACTCGCGGAACTTGGCTGTCGAAAATGGGGAGTGGCGACGGTCGTCGAAAGACGATGAGGGGCCTCACGGGCAGAGGATACTCCACCAGACCGTCCGGTGGGGGCCCGTCGACGACCCGGTTGGGAGGGCGTGCCTGGCTCGCGTCGAACGCCCTCGATACTACTCCTTCGGCACAAAGGCCACATTGACCGCGATCAGGTCCTCTTTCCAATCCTCCTGTCCACCTTTGCGATGGGCGATCTCGGTGCCGCTCATCCTCACATTGAACGGAAACGAATCCTCGGTGACCAGCGTCGAGTCGAAGGTCTCCGCGAGGGTGTGCTTGTCGATGACGTGCACGTGGGTGAAGTGGTCGATCACATCCACGACGGGGACTTGGCCCAGTTGCTCGGAAGCGAGCCGAACCGCCTCGCTGCCCTGCGTGAGAGCCGGTGCATCCCCCGGGCTGAACGAGATCTGATCGACATCGGCCGCGAAGAACTCCTGCCAGACTTCGGGCAGGGTGAAGGTTCCTTCGAGGATGTGCTCGTCTTGCAGCGCCCGATACGATCGCCAATCTTCGACGACGCCTTCGCACTGGTGAGTTGGGCCGAAGTCGACGTAGGCACAGTTACTGGTCACCGTTGACTGGGCGGGGACGGCGGGGACGCCCATCCACCCCAAGGTAGCGTAGGCAACCGAGAACATTAGATTGAGTAGATACATTGTGGGTTCTCCTGGCGGTATTCAGCTTGGGTGGACAAACAGCTAGACTCGAGCATACACGAAATGTGGCAGCAGAGCAGGGCGTTTCAAACGTGATGGATCGTCGGCTCGATCGAAGCGCGACGGGTGCTCGTTATCGGACGCCATCCGGCCACACTGGGGAGCGGGTTTGCTCGACCCAAGCGCTCCCTGTTTTGGAACCCACGGTTGAATGTCCGCTGTGTGGGCGGATCGACGACAAGTGAATGGACGCGTGCGCGCTCCATTCGGCGCAATGATCGTCACCCGCGAACCAAAAGCGGGCGTCCATCCAAGCCGCACCAGCCCGGAGCGCTTCGCGATTCGTGAGCACCTGACCATCCTGGATCTGCTAGGGTCGTGGCCGTGCCGAGCGAGTTCATCCCAGGAGCGTCCGAGATCTTGTGGGAGATCGAGTCCACGCATCTCGACGAGGCCCAGTTTGCCTTCGAGATGTGGGAAGACGCCCTCGACTCGCCGGACTTCACCCTTGGCGACCTCGCTGCCGGGCCCGAGCAGCGCTTGCTCGCCCACGTCGACGCGCTCGCGATCGGGGGCCCTGCGGTTGCCCAACAGTTGCTGGTGCCTGCGACTCGAGACCCCAACGGCTCGACCGAGCGCGTCGCGGTTGCGGTGTTGTCCTGTCAGGACCTGGCTCCAACGCTCGAAGCGCTGGGTATCGCGGAGGCACAGGACCAGGTGCTCGGCCTCGTTCGCGGGCTCGAGCTGCGCGACAACGACGATCTCGACGCCGCGTTGGTCCGAGTGCTACGCAGCGATCCTGGCCGCGCGCGGGCGGGGTTGCTGAAGCTGCTCGCGCGGCGGCGGGTCGCTGTGCAGCCGTGGGGCGAACTTGGAAATTTGGGCAATTCGGAAGACGAGCAGACCGCCCTTGCGGTGGCGCGACTGGCCCGCTTCAGCCCTGACCCGCGCGCGCTCTCGATCATCGGCGCGCTCGCGCAACACGAAGACGCGTCTGTGCGAGACGCGGCGCTTCAGACCGCGCTGCTGCGTGGCGTGACCGGAGCGTGGGAGTCGAGCGTGTACTGGGCATTCACCGACCACGAGTCCGCTGCTCGGCGGCAGGCGCTCGTCCGGGTCGCGTGCCTGGGAGATGACGCAGCACGAGCCCGCGTGGTCGCGCTCGTGGAGGACCCCACCCACCGCGCGGACGCCCTGTGGGCCGCAGGCTTCACGGGGTCGCTCGCCGCGGTTCATCAATGCATGCCCTTGCTCGAGGACGACGAATGGGGCCCGCTCGCGGCTGAAGTGGTGTGCGCGATCGCGGGGCTCCCGACGGACGACGAGCAGTTTTGGCGTGACCCGGCGCCAACAGACGACCCCGAGATTGGGCTTCCCCCACTGCAAGCGGAGAACCTCGACATGGACCTCACGCTCTCTCCGGAGGCGCTGTTGCCCGTGCCAGACCCCCAGGCGATCGCGGACTGGTGGCGAGGCCGCGAGACGCAATTCGATCCAAGTCTGCGCTATTTGGGTGGCCGTGTGCTGGACGCGGCCGTGCTCGAGCAGGCCCTTCACCACGCGCCGCTTCGACGTCGGCACGCCCTCGCGTTCGAGCTCGAAGCCCGCAGCAACTCAACGCTGCATGTCGCCACGCGTGCGTTGGCCTGTGTTCAGCATCAGCAGCTTGCCAGGCTTGCACAGCACCCCGACTTTGCAGGCCTGGATTTTCAACGGGGTCGCCCGGCGCGGTGAGCCCGCTACTCCCGTTTACCCCGTGGACGCCGGGCTGCGGCGAGCCGCCGCCCTTCGTCGAGTGCTTGGGCACCCCGCCGCCGTGTGCCGAGGAGTACTGCAGCTGCGCGGGGGAGACCGTGGAGGGCTGCGGGCAGGTCAGCGAGCCGTTCGAGCATGTGGGGCCGTGCGAGTGAGCGCTGGCGCCTCGAGGTGACCAACCGAGCGGTCGGCCCGCGAGCACGCCCCCAGCACGCGGGGCGCTACTCGGAGGGCGACCGAGTCTGCTCGTCGCAGGTCATCAGCTCATCCAAAGTCGACCCCTCCATGATGCACCTCATCTGCCTCGAGAACGCAGCCGCGCCGCGCTTTTCCCTCTCTGCTTCGAGGTCGACCACACACTTGTCCGTGTGCATTTGCATCTCCTCTTGCGTTGGCTGCCGGGCGCCGGGCTTGGGAGGGCCCATCTCGTGCTTCAGGATCTCCATGAGATGGACGCAAACCTCTGTGTTGGTCGGCGTACCGTCGTCAGGCTCATCATCACACGCCTCCAATTGGGCGAATGTGCGAGCGGCGAGGACGCAGTCCGCTTGCTGACGGAACTTGGCCTCACCGACCTGCGCCCGTTCCACGCCTGCTTCGTTCACGCATGAAGCTCGAATCTCCTCGATCTCGCTAACCGGGATCGCGGTGAACTCGTCACCCAATTCTCGCTTCATCAATTGAATGACGTGATCGCACAGCGCGAGGAGCGAGAGCGAGACGTCATGCTGGGCGGAAGACTCGAGCTCGGGCGCGGCGACCCACGGATCGTTGGAGCGGGGTGGGGGGGCTGCGGCCTGCTCCGGGCCTGAAGCGTCTGGGCGGTGGCCTGCGCAGGCCGCGATTGTGAGCGCGATCGATGTTGCGATGACACCGATGAGCTTGGTTCTTGGCAGCCTGAGCCCGGCTCGCTGGAATTTTGTGTCGTCCGCAGCGTCGATCATCGCGCGATGATCTCGGATACGGCGCAGTGTTGCAAGGATGACGGTCCCCGAGCCGCCCCGAGCCACGCTGCGCGCTTGTCAGCCCACGTTCAGCGACCCGATCGCCGCCTCGACCTGCGCGGCCTTGGGCTCGAAGAACGCTGCATCACCGCCAGCTTCGACCACAACCACCCGAGCGTCCGTCACGAACACCGACAGCCAATACACCATCTCGCGGCCGCCATCGTGGAGCACATAGCGCAGCTGCTTGCCCGCGTGACCATCGGCCGATTTCACGTCAACCCGGTCCAGCGGCTCATAGCCGGTCTTGCGTAGCTGTACGTCCAAGGTTGCGGACCAATAGAGCAGGTCGCCGCTGGGCCGGTTCTTCTCGGTCCGCACGGCGATCACCACACCTTCGCCGTCGCTTGCCCGAAAGTCGTAGGTCTTGCCCTCGTCGTGGGCGGCGAATCCAGTTGGGGTGGCGAGGGTCGTGGTGGCGCAGCCGCCAAGCAGACAGACGATCGCAGTGACAATCAATAGGGAGCGTTTCATTGTCGTGATCCTTGCGGCTAGTTGCCAAAGTTCATCAGGCTGTTGACGCCAACGTTGGAGATCCAGTCGGCAGAGGTGGACAGGGTGCGCGGCGGGCTGGCGGGTGTCGACGCGCCGTCATCAGCGGCGATCTTGACCTCGCGCTGCTCGGGCCGCTCGCTGAACGCGATCGAGATGGTCGAGAACGCGGCCTGCGAGGACAACAACCGAATCCGGCCTTCAATGTGGTCGATCTCGGCGGTCACCCGCTGCAGCTCTTTTTCAACCGTCAGGATCTGCGCCAGGTCCTTGGACTGGGCCAGCAGCTTCTCGATCCGGCCGCGCGTGGCCTTGAGGTTGTCGAGCTGGACCTGCAGATCGTGGTATTCCTCGGACACATCGAGGGCCTGAACGGCGCGCGACAACACGTCGCCAAGGCCCTCGAGCTGCGACATGACCTTGCGAAAGCGCTTGGACGGGACCCGCAAGGTCAAGGTGGTGTCGGTCATCTGGGCGACGTAGCCGCCCGAGGAAACGGCGAGACCCACGGCGGTGTCAATGGTCTTGGCGGTGACAGAAAAGTCGACCTTGATCGCCAGCTGACCGGTGAAGATCAGCATCTGATCGACGGCGTCGGCCCCAACGGTGTCGAGCGGCTCGATCGCGGGCTCGGCCTGATCGGGGGCGGCGGTGATCTGGGTGGGCGCTGGCGCCCCAAACACGGAGCTTGGCAGGGCGCCGGTGGACGCGGGCGCCATCTCCACGCTGGGGGCGCCACCAGCTGTGGGGGCCGGGCCAGCGAGGCTGCCGTCATCGGCACGCATGGCGGCGTCGCCTGGATACGAATCGTAGTAGTCGGGGGAGTTGGGCGCGCTGTGTTTGGCAGCGCAGGCGCTAGTTGAAGCGAAGATCAGACACAAGAGGGGGATCGGGGCGCGCATGTTGGATGCTCCTGGGGTTCGCCGCGGCCCAACGCAGGCAGAGCTGGGCCCGCTTACATCGGAGCGCACACCACGAAGGACCCCGAGCGCTGTACGGCGGCGAGGCATCCGCTACTATCGCGGTCCGCACGGAACGCCATGCCCGGATCCAGCCTCCTCGCCCTGCTCGACGACATCACGACGATCCTCGACGACGTCGCCGCCCTGACCAAGGTTGCGACGCAGAAGACGGCGGGGGTGCTAGGTGACGACCTGGCCCTCAACGCGCAACAGGTCGTGGGGGTCAAGGCCAACCGCGAGCTGCCGGTGGTGTGGGCGGTCGCCAAGGGGTCGATGGTCAACAAGGCGATCTTGGTGCCGGCGGCGTTGCTGATCAGCGCGGTGGCGCCGTGGGGGATCACGCCGCTGCTGGTGCTGGGCGGGCTGTTTCTCTGCTACGAGGGCGTCGAAAAGCTCGCGCACAAGCTCCTGCACCCCAAGCCCGAACGCGAGGCACACAAGGCCGAGCTCGCCAAAGCTGTCGTGGATCCCAACGTGGATCTGGTCGCGCTCGAGCGCGACAAGATCAAGGGCGCGGTGAAGACCGACTTCATCCTCTCGGCCGAGATCATCGTGATCGCGCTGGGGACCGTGTCGGCCGAGGCGTTTCCGGTTCGGGTCGGCGTGCTCGTTGGGATCGCCGTGCTGATGACGGTGGGCGTGTACGGACTGGTCGCGGGGATCGTGAAGCTCGATGACGTTGGCCTGTACCTGACCCGGCGCGAGGGTGAGGGCCGGCTGGTCGGGCTCGCCAATCGCACGGGTCGGTTCTTGGTCAACGCGGCGCCGTACTTGATGAAGTTCTTGTCGATCGCCGGGACCGCGGCGATGTTCCTGGTCGGCGGCGGCATCCTCACCCACGGCATCCCGCCGCTGCACCACTTGCTCGAGTCCGTCACCACGTGGGCGGCTGGGCTCGGCGGCTTCGCGGGCTGGATCGTGCCGCAGCTGTTCAACGCGCTGGCTGGGGTGCTGGCGGGGGCGATCGTGCTCGCGTTGGTGACGCTGGTGACCAAGCTGTGGCCGCGCAAGGCCGCGCAGTCGCCCGCCTGAGCCACACCCGGCCGGGCTATTGGGCCTGGACGTAGAGCGAGAACGGGATGTTGCCCTGGCCGTCCACGAACACCGCGTCCGGGACGTCGATCACGAACTCATGGGCGCCAGCGTCAGCGGGGCCCCACGGGATGATCCGAATGTCGATCACGTCACCGGGGCACCAATTGCTGAACGACTGCCACTCGGCGTCAGACTTGGGGAATTGCCCGTAGATGCCGTTGCCCTGGGTATTGTAGATGCGGAAGGGCTCACAGGTGTCGCGCCCTGGCTTGTACTGCAGCGCCAGCTCACCGTCGATGTATGCGTAGTGCTCGCGGCGATTGTACTCTTCGCCCCCGGCGTTCGCGCCGTGGTTCGAGGTGATCAGCACGAGCTGTGCGTTGGCCGTGTCCGCTGGGAGCTCGAAGTTGACGGTCTTGCGCGTGGTCCCGATCGCGTCGCTGGCACCCTCGGCGTAGTTGTTGAAGGACTCGCTGTTTGCCAGTGGCAGCAACACATTGAAGTCTTCGGGCTCTTCCATGCTGTCCGTGTAGAGCAGCAGCGAGCCAAGCTGCGTGTCGATCCGGCCTTCGCACCCGGGGACCTCGTTGTTGGCGGCGTAGGGGACCCCAAAGATGCTCAGCTCGAACCACAGGTCGTACGCAGCGAGCAGCTCCGGGCTCTTCAAGATCGGCACGACGCTGTCGACCTCGAACTCATAGGGGACCTCTTTGGGCGACTTGTTCATGTTCATGAACGGCGTGATGAAGCGCGCCACCTCCAGGCGCTGCACATCCGCGGGCACATACGTCTGCGCGCCCTTGGGGACCAGGGCCAGGTGCACGGCGCCGATCCGGTCGTAGTTGTCGCACAGCGCGCCAACGATCACGCCGATCTTCAGGGTCTTCTGGATTGACGCGAGCTGCTCGTCGCTGAGCTTGATCGCGTGCAGCGAGTTGCTGTGCCGCAGTACGCCCTCGGGTACGGGCTCGTCGACGGTCGCCGCGTAGCCGTCGTAGAACACGACGTCCTCCATGAGCCAGATGATCTCGGGATTTGGGTCGGGTGGATCGCCGTCGCCATCGCCGTCACCGTCACCGTCACCGCTGCTGTCAGTGCTGTCCTCGGTCCCCGCGGTCTCGCCGTCACCCACGTCCTCGCCCGGCGGGCTCCCGCAAGCGGCGAGCGCGGTGGCCAAGCAGACACAGGGGATCGAGCGGAGCACGGTCAACAGCATGCTCGCAGGGTAGCAGTGAGGCGCTCGCGAGCGGGCGAGAAACCTCGCCCGCGCTGAACCCACGCTACTTGACGCCGTGCATCATCTTGTTGAGCCAGCGCGACAACAAGATCAGCACCACGCCCACGCTGACGATCACGATCCCAAACGTCTGGTAGGTGCCGACGTAGGTGTTCATGACCTCCTGGGCGGCCATCTCTGCGCCATCACCGGCACCCTCTTCGGCGCCCGTCAGCTTGGCCAGCCCGGCGGCGACCTTGTTGGCGAACGCGAAGCTCAGGAACCACGCGCCCATCACGGTACCGGTGAGGTGCGCGGGCGCGAGCTTGGTGACCATCGACAGGCCGATCGGTGAGATGAACAGCTCACCGGTGGTGTGCAGCAGGTACATGAGCACCAAGAACACCAGCGCGACCTTGTAGTCGGGCCCGACCATGGCCGCGCCAACCAGCAAGACCAGGAAGCCGCAGCCAAGCTGGATCAGGCCAAACGCGAACTTGAGCGGGATGTTGGGGTTGATGTTTTTCTTGTCGAGCTTGACCCACATCCACGAGAACACGCTGCCGAAGATGATGATGAACGCTGGGTTGAATGCCTGGGTGTTGGTGGTGGGCAGCTCCCAGTTGATCAGATCGATCTGGCGGTCCACGGCGCGGTCGGCAAACAGCGTCAGCGAGGTCCCGGCCTGCTCGAACAGGGCCCAGAACATGATGTTGAACACCATCAGGATGAACAGCACGATCATGCGGTCGCGCTGAACGGTGCGCTTTTCGGGCGGGGCGTTCTTGCCGGCCTCGCTCGCGCCGCGCAGCAGGTTGATGACCACGATCGTCATCGTGACCGCGAGCAGCACGTCGACGAAGCTGAACCCGAAGAACACCTTTTGCTGGATGGTGGCGACCGCGTTGACCCAACCGGCGGCGTTGTCACCTGCAGCCGCGACCGCGCCCTCGCTGACCAGCAGGAAGTACAAGATCGGGATGATCCCCAGCGAGCCCAGCACGGTCACGTGCCAGCGGCTGAGCGGGCCCTTCCACGGCTCCATGAGCTTCTTGGCGTCGGGCGGGTGGCCAAGGCCCTGCAGCTTGCCCTGGCCGCCCATGAAGATGCCGATGCCCACCAGCATGCCGACGCCAGCGAGGCCGAAGCCCCACACGTAGCCGTAGACCTCGCCGACGTAGCCGACGACCGTGGTCGCGAGCACGGCGCCGATGTTGATGCCCATGTAGAAGATCGTGAAGCCAGAGTCGCGGCGGGCGTCACCGTCTGCGTAGAGCTTGCCAACGATCGACGAGATGTTGGCCTTGAAGTAGCCGTTGCCAACGATGATCGTGCCCATGCCCAGGAACAGCAGCATGTTGCTGTCGGGCATCTGGCCGTTGAAGACCAGCATGAACTCGCCGATCGCCATGAGAATGCCGCCCATCACGACCGCGCGGCGATAGCCAAGCAGCTCGTCGGCCAGCTTGCCGCCGAGCACCGGGGCCGCGTAGACCAGCGCCGTGTAGGCGCCGTAGATGCCGTAGGCCGGCTTGTCGGCCATCAGCAGCTCCTTGGTCAGATACAGGACCAGCAGCGTCCGCATGCCGTAGTAGCAAAAGCGCTCCCACATCTCGGCGAAGAACAGGACGTAGAGGCCGGGCGGGTGGCCTTTTTGCTGGCTGGGTACGGCGGTCGAATTGCTCAAGGTCGTGCTCCGAGGGACGGGGGATGCTGACAGGGTGAGCCGTGCGCTGCAATGAGCGAATGCACGTCAGCGCCCGAAACACTTCGCTGCCCGCGGTGAACCAGTCTACGAAGCTGTCCGCAAGCGGGCGAGAAGCCCTCGCCCGAGCTGAAAACAGACCGAGATCATCGAGGTCATCGAGATCACCGACACTGGGCCGCGCGCAGCGAGTTGCGCGCCCTGGGCCTCGCCCGAGCTGAGCTCACTTGCCCAGGCGCAGGAGCTCGTCGGCGGCGTCGGGGTAGTGCTCGCGGACGCAGTCGGGGCAGATGCCATGGGTGAAGCGACTGCCGGTCTTGGCCTGGACCAGGCGCTCGAGCGTTGACCAGTGGTTCTCGTCGTCGCGGACCTTGCGGCAGTGCGAGCAGATCGGGATGAGCGTGGCCAGCGTGCGGATGCTCTGGACGGCGCCCTCGAGCTCCGATTCCGTGCGACGCAGCTCGAGCATCTGCACGACCTGGCCGGCGAGCGCGAGCAGCAGCTCGGTCTCGCGTGGGGTCACCGCGTGCGGTGTCTGCCCGAACACGCACAGGCTTCCGATCTGGTGACCGCAGCGGACCTCGAGCGGCACACCCGCGAAGAACCGAAGCTGCAGCGGCCCCGTGACGAGGGGGTGAGCGGCGAAGCGCGGGTCGGTGCTGATGTCTTCGATCACCAGCAGCTGCCTGGCTGCGATCGCGGCGGACCCAAAACCCAGCTGAGTCGGAAGCGACGCGAGCTCGACACCGTATGCCGATTTGGTCCACTCGCGCGCGGCGTCAACCAGCGTGATCAACGTGACGGGCAGATCGAGCGCGAGCGATGAGATCTTGGTGAGCGCGTCGAAGCGCGGCTCTGGCTCGCTGTCGAGGATTGCGTACCCGTGCAGGGTGTCGACGCGCGCGTTGTCTTCGTTGACGCCCGCGTCGCCATGGTTGGCGCGTGCGTTGCGACCTTCAATCGCTACGCCTTCGCTCACGCTGCCCCCCGACGAACCATGCCCAGAGCATACGCGAGGCTACCGGGCTCGGACCACCCGCGATCATCAATCGATCTCTCGACCATTCAACGGTCCTTCGACCCTACTGTCTTTCGACCCGTTGGACGATCTTCGGGCCAGGAGTGACAGCCAGTTCATGCACGAGCGCGCTTCACACTTCTTCATGTTCTCGGGTCTTTGGACTTAACACTCGCTGTTCAAGCTGCGGTCCAGGAGACATGAACACATGATCGGAATCATCATCGGAGCAGCAGCAGCATTTGGAATTTGCGCGTACTTTCGCCGTCACGGCCGTCACGGCCGTCACGGACGCCATGCAGGACACTGCGGGTCGCGTGATCAGCATGGCGGTCGTCATCGCCGCGGTGGGTGGGGAGCGCACGGGCCGTACTGGGGTGGGGGGCGTTCGGGCTTTGGATCACGAGGCGCGGCCCGCTGGGTCGCTATGTTTGCTGATCGGGTCGCGGCTAGCCCGGCGCAGGAGGAGGTCATGCACGACGCCACGCGGGAATTGTTCCGCGAGCTGCGATCGCTGAAGGACGAGGCCAAACGATCACGCGGCGATCTTGGCGCGGCGTTCGGCACCGAGCGCCTCGACGAGGAGCGGATGGGCGAGCTGTTCGCGCGCCACGACGAGCTGCTGGCCAGCGCCCGCAAGGCCGTCGTGGGGGCGCTCGCCAAGATCCACGATGTCCTCGATCCCAACCAGCGCGAGCAGCTGTCGCGCTGGCTCGGCGACCGCGGCGGGTTCGGACCCTATAGGATGTGAGCCGCAATGGTCCGCGTGCTCCTGATCGACGACGACGCCCGGCTGTTCGAGCTGCTGTCGGGCTACCTCACGCAAAACGGCGTCGATCTCGAGCACGCGCGCGACGGCGCGACGGGTCTGCGAGCCCTGGGCGAAGAGACCCACGACGCCGTGCTGCTCGACGGCATGATGCCGGGCATGGACGGGCTCGAGGTCCTGCGTCGGATTCGCGAGCGCAGCGCGATCCCGGTGTTGATGCTGACGGCGCGCGGGGACGAGGCGGATCGGGTCGTCGGTCTCGAGCTCGGGGCCGACGACTACATCTCAAAGCCGTTCTCGTCGCGCGAGCTGCTTGCGCGGTTGCGGGCGGTGCTGCGCAGGATGGCGCCGTTGGTCGGGAGCGAGCGGTTGTCGGCCAATGGCGTCGTGGCCGAGCTCGGTACCCGTGAGGTCCGGGTCGAGGGCGAGCTCGTCGAGCTGACGGGGCTCGAGTTCGATCTGCTGGTCGCGTTGCTGCGCCGGGCTGGGCGGGTCGTGCCGCGCGCGGCGTTGCTGCGCGAGGCCGGCCGCGACGACACCAGCGTGGGCGAGCGGACCGTTGATGTGCACGTGTCGAAGCTGCGCAAGAAGCTGGGCGGTCACGACAAGATCAAGACGGTCCGCGGGGTTGGCTACGTGCTCGGGCGAGGTGAGGGGTGACGTCGGCCGAGCGCGAGCCCGATCACTGCGATCCGCGGGGTCGAGCTGGTCGAGCTGGTCGAGCTGGTCGAGCTGGTCGAGCTGGTCGAGCTGGGCGACCTGGACGTGCGCATGGCCACCGTCGCCGGCGAGCCCGGCCGTCGCGCTTCGTGTGGTGGGTGCACCACAGCCTGCGCCGCCGCCTGTTTGGCTGGTTTGGGTTTGCGATCCTGATCAGCGTTGGCCTTGGCTACGCCATTCATGGGCTGGTCGAGCCATCCAGCCTCGCGCTGCCGCTGGCGCTGGGTGGCGGGGCGATGGTGTTGTGGATCGCGTCGGGCGGGATCGCGTGGGCGGTCACGCGGCCCTTGGTCGAGTTGGTGTCGGTCGCCCGCGACATCGGCGAGGGCAAGCTGGATCGTCGGATGCGCTTGGGACGGTTGGGACGACGGGGCAGGGGGCGCGGCCACGGGGGCGAGGTCGCGGTCTTGGCCGAGGCGGTCAACACCATGGCTGCTCGGATCGAGCAGCAACTCGCGGATCAACGCGAGCTGCTGGCCGGGGTCTCGCACGAGCTGCGGACGCCGCTGGGGCACTTGCGGGTGCTGATCGACACCGCGCGCGAAGCTGGCGAGGCGGCGCCTTCGGGCATGCTCGACGAGCTCGAGCGCGAGGTCATCGAGCTCGACGCCCTCGTGGACCAGCTGCTCGCGCATTCCCGGCTCGAGTTCGCTCGTGTCGAGCGGCGGCCGCTCGATCCGGTCGAGCTGGCCGTGCGTGCGCTCGAGCGCGTGGGTGAGGACGCCAGCAAGATTGAGGTCGAGTCCGAGGTCGAGCAGGTGTCGGGCGATCCCACGCTGCTCGGTCGCGCGCTGGCCAACCTGCTGACGAACGCTCGCGCGCACGGTCGTGGTTTGGTCGCCCTGCGGGTCTACGACGGCGAGCCGGGGGAGCTGTGCTTTTGCGCCGAGGATCGCGGGCCCGGCTTCGCCGAGGGCGAGCCCGAGCGGGTGTTCGCTTCGTTCGTGCAGGGACGCGAGCGACGGGGTGGCTCGCTGGGGTTGGGGCTGTCGCTGGTCGAGCGCGTGGCGGTGGCCCATGGCGGCCGCGCGTGGGCAAAAAACCTGGCGGATGGCGGAGCTAGCGTGGGGTTTTGCGTGGCGCTTGGCGATCTGCAGTAATGAGCTGCGACACGGGTCGCGCAGGTGTTAGCGTGCGCGCATGGATACGTCATCGCCTGCTCGCTCGACCCTGATCGTCGCCGCGCTCTCGCTCGCCGCCTGTGGCGGTGGTCAGCAGTCCGAGGCCGACGGCGACAGCGGTGAGGACATCGTGATCACGAGCGCAGAGACGACCGGCGGCGACCAGGGGGATGGTGACGGTGACGGCGACGGCGACGGTGATGGCGACGGCGACGGTGATCCTGGCGACGGCGACACCGGGCCGATCAAGTTCGACATGACGATCCCCGACGCCGACGACACTGGCGGTTTCGTGGACGAGTGCAAGGTCGCCGACAACATGAACGCCGTCGGCGAGTGCGAGGAGTCGGCGCCACCCGACAGCTTCGAGCCCGACATTCAGTGGACCTTTGGCGCCAACGAGAAGAGCTGGGTCACGCCCTTGGTCGGCAACTTCACAGACGACAACGACGACGGCGAGATCGATCTGTGCGACGTCCCCGACGCGATCTTGGTCTCGAATACCTCGATTAGCTATGGCACCGACTGCTATGTGCACTTTCTAGATGGCGAGACGGGGGTCGAGCACTTCAACATTCCGCCCAGTGAGCACGTGTCGTGCGTGGCGACCCCGGCGTTTGGCGACATTGACAATGACGGGCTGCCGGAGCTCGTCACGGTCTGGAACAGCCCCGGCGGCGTGTTTCGGCTCAAGGCCTTCGAGCACGACGGCACGGTCAAGTGGACCAACACGACCGACGGCGGCGCGGCCAATCAGTTTTATCGGCAGTCGGGGGCGATTGCGATTCACGATCTCGACGCCGACGGCGATCCCGAGATCATCTTCAACCACGAGGTCTACGACAGCGACGGGTTCTTGCTGTGGGAGCACATTAACCCCGCGCCCGGCGAGCTCGAGGCCAGCGTGGGCGTCGACCTAGACGGCGACGGGCTGATGGAGGTCGTCACCGGGCACTCGGCCTACCACTTTGATGGCAGCGTGTACTTCGAGAACTATCCAACCATCACGGGCCAGTCGATCCCGCAGATCGGCAACCTCGATGACGACCCCGAGCCCGAGATCTTCGTGACCTCGGGCCAGGGCTTGTTCTTGGTCGAGCACGACGGGACGATCAAGTGGGGCCCGGTCACGCCCACCGGGGTCGCCGCGGGCGCGTACTTGGTGTGGCAGCGGCCGGGCACGATCCACGACTTCGACGGTGATGGGATCGCGGAGATGGCCAGCTCTTCGCGGCAGTTCTACTCCGTCTACCAGGGTCCGCTCAACGCCGACGTGCTGTGGCAGGCGATGGTCTCGGACAACTCTGGCGCGGCGGGGGGCACGGCCTTCGACTTCTTGGGCGACGGGGTGGCCGAGGCGATGTACGCCGACGAGCAATTCATGCGGATCTACGACGGGCAGACCGGCGCCGTGTTGTTGCAGCAGGCGCGGGGCAGCGCGACGATCTCCGAGTACCCCACCGTGGCCGACGTCGACAATGACGGCTCGGCAGAGATCCTGGTGGTCTCGATGTCGGCGCAGCCGGCCCTGCAGGTGATCCGCGACGTCGAAGATCGGTGGATCCAAGCCCGCCGGATCTGGAATCAGCACGCCTACTACGTGACCAACGTGCGCGAGGACGGGACCATCCCCGTCCAGCCGATCGACAACTGGGAGACGCTCAACACCTACCGCACCAACGCCCAGATCGAGGGTGGGGGGCTGTGCCTGCCCGACCCACAGGGCTGAGCGGGGGCTGAGCGGGGGCTGAGCGGGGGCTGAGCGGGGACCACTGAATGTGTCCAGCGGTGGAACCAACGCCGGGCTGAGTTGACCCAGCCCGCGATGCCACGCCGTCCACGAAACTCCGAGGAAGTAGCGATCAGCGAAGCGAACGTCCTTCCCGTCATGAACATCATGTTCTTGTTGATACCGGCCCTGCTCCTAGCGATGGAAGTCGCGAGCATGGCCGCTGTCGCGATCTCTCCCCCCAAGCACACGGACGCGCCAACGACCGAGCCCAAGCCGCCCGACGACACCAAGAAGCTCGAGCTGAAGGTCTTCATCCTCTCCGATGGGTTTCGGGTCAGCAGCGCGGCCCAGCAACAGGGCGCGGACGCGGGCAAGGCCCTCGACAGCAGCGCGCCGACGATCCCGCTGGCCAAGCCGAACGCGGCCGCGGACGACTACGATCGCTACGACTACGCCGCGCTCGGGGCGATCGCGCTGGACTTCAAGAGCGCCTACCCAAGCGAGACCGTGGTCACGATCAGCGCCGAGAACGATGTGCCTGCGCAGGTCTTGATCGAGACCATGGACGCGCTGCGCGGGTGGGATTGCAAGCTTGGCCAGGTGAAGGCGGACGAGGAAATGCCAGAGGCGTGCATGTTCTTTCGTCCGGTGATTGAAGCTGGCGCGGGGTAGGTGTACGTGCAGCTTGTTGTCGCCCGGCGAATCGGTACACTCCGCGCCATGCAGCGACTCGAGGCACGGCTCACTGTTTGCGAGATCATCCCGGCCGAGCAGTGGGCCTCGTTCACCGACTGGCTGGAGGCCGCGGAAGAGCCCTGCGAGCACGACGCGTCGTCCTACGAGCCCTGGCTCGCCGCCCATGACGTCGACGTGGCTCAGGCGTCCAAACTTTATGAAGCCATGCGGGAGCTCGCCCCGGGGCCCTGCCGCTGCGCCGCCGCTGCCGAGATCTGGCCGGCTACCCCCCTCCATCAGACCATCCGCGGCCCTGTGGTGTGGTGTCGCCCCGAAGCGCTCCCGCCAGCGCTGACGGGCCAGCCCGCGGCGGGTCGCGAGGTTCAACTCACTTGGTTCTTCGCCGCCCACCGCGGTGACCTTGGCGAGTTCTGGGACGCCGTCGAGGAACCCGAGGCGCACGCCGACTGGGACGACGCGCTCGATCTCCTGGGCTTGCTGTGCGAGCTGGTCGCCAGCGATCGCGAGCTCGCCTGGGCCGCAGTGGACGTCAACCAACGGGTCGAGAGCTTCTACCACGGCGGCGACGCGGACGAGGTCGAGCGCTGGCTTCGGGAGCGAGGGCACAGCCTCCATCCGCTAGAGGCGGCGCTCGATCGGCTCGCGGTGTTCGTGCTGACGAGCGCATCGGGGCCGGTCTCGGAGGTCCATCTGGGAGTCGATGGATCACCCGCGCTTTTCTACGCTGCCAGGCCGGAGATCGTGGTCGTCCGGGCTAGCGAGCGGACAATCTGGGCGGAGGGATGGAAGCCGCTCCCCGCAGGCCCAACCCGCATCGAGACATCCGCAGGCCCGATCGATCTTCCAGAGACAATCGTGGCTGGCGTGCACGAACTCTCCGTGCCAGCCGCTTGATCCACACCACGGCGCACCGCAACGCACGGGGGGGCTCGAGACGCCCGGTCGTGGAAGGGACGTATGTCAGCCGATCCCACACGCCGGTTGTTTTCGCCAGTTTTTCGCGGATCGCGGCTCATGTCCGTACTTTTGGGCCATGACCACGGTGATCCCGGCCTCGCTGCTTCGCACGACCACCAAGCCCGCGAAGCCGCCGAGCCAGCGCGCCCGAGCCGATCGCGCGCGGCCCCAGCGGGAGCTGGTGACGCCGTCGTGGTTGCTGGATCCCGATCAAGAGCAGCTCATGGCCGGGACCATGCTCGCGCACACCAAGCAGTACCAAATTGAAGGGCTGATCGGTGAGGGCGGCATGGGCTGGGTGTATCGGGCCTGGGACCCGGTGCTCGAGCGGGCGGTCGCGCTCAAGGTCATGAAGCCGGACGTGCCCGAGTCGGAGCGCGATCGATTCCGCCGCGAGGCGATCTGGGGCGCACGCTTTTGTCACCCCTCGATCGCCCGGGTGTTCGATCTGGTTGGGGTCCCGGGGCAGGGCTTCTCGTGGTTCGTGATGGAGTTCTTGCCGGGCCGAGACCTGGGCACGCTGATCGGTCGCGCGCGGCGGCGCGAGCAGCAGATCCCGCTGCGCCTGCTCGCCGACGTGTTTCGCCAGATCTTGGGGGCCCTGCAGTACAGCCACGACTGCAACGTGATCCATCGCGACGTCAAGCCCGAGAATTTGTTCGTGACCCGCGATCCCAACACCAACTTCGTGACCAGCAAGCTGCTGGACTTTGGGGTCGCGCTGGATCTCTCGAAGCCGCGCACCGAGCAGCACCTGGTGGGCGACCCGCGCTACATCGCCCCGGAGCAGACCCAGCACGGCCGCCAGGTCGACGCGCGCGCAGACGTCTACGCGACCGGCATGGCGCTGTACGAGGCGCTGACCAACCGGCATCCCTTTGCGGATCTGATGAGCGGGCCGTTCCAAGGCTTGCTCGCGGCCCAGCGCGAGCGCGTGCCCGCGCCGCCGAGCACGTACCTGCCGGACAGCTACCCCGCGACCTTGGTGTGTGGGCTGGACGTGGTGATCAGCAAGGCCACGGCCAAGGATCCCGACAAGCGGTTCGAGAGCGCGCGGGCCATGCAAGAGACCCTCGCCGACGTGCTGCGAGGCTAGCAGCCCCTTCGGGTCTGCTCCGCTTTGTGGAGCTCGCCGTCACCGCTCGTTGACGTCGATCATCCCCGCTGTTAGTGACGTGCTCATCGAGTGCGCGGCCTCGTTGGCACCCGAGGCGCGGGGTACGAGACGGCCTATGGGCCCAATGGGCAGTGTTGGACGAGCAGACCGGTGGCCTGGGCGGTGCGGGAGGCAGCGGCGATGGTGGGCGACTTCGTGGGCTCCTACATGGTCATGATGGGCCTCAGCGAGCGTGCGCGGCTCCGCAGATGACTCCGTGCTCGTTGCTCGTCGCGGCCGGATCCCCCAGCGACCGCAGCCAGTTTCACATCGACCCAAGACTCCGAACCTAGGTCAGGACTTGAGTGAGACTCTCAGCTTTTTGTTCGAAAGGGACGGTTGTTGTGAGTATACTCCTTGATCGTTTTGCATCTGGTCGCAATTATATGGGATGCCGAAGCGCGGTGCCCCACAGAAAAAGGTCGAAGATTATCTGGTTCCTCCCGCGGCCAAGGCAACGTCGCTCGACGATTACATGAGCACCCCCGCATCAGCATTCTTGAGGTCAGTATGCGAGGCGTTCGATGCCTTCGAGTTATGCCGAAATCGATTCGTTAAGAAGAAGAATGGGCAGTACAATAAGGACAGCGACGATAGTCTGCGCTACATTGGAATAGCTGTCCTGGCGACTACGATGGGGCACTTCGAGACATACCAGAAGGGGCTATTTGCTGGTGTGTTCGAGCGAAGCCGCCATTTCGTACAGATGACACCATTGGCAATATCCAAAAAGCTAAACAATCCTTCTTTGAGCCTAGAGCGGCTGTGTGCGTATCGCGGTGCGCAGGCTCCGGTTGGCCTTTCAGTTGCAGACGCATTGCCGTCATGGCATGATCCCGATGCGGTCAACTCAAGGTTTAAGGCATTTGGCATGAAAATGGATTTTTTCTCTAATGATGATGTGGCGACACTGAGGGTTCTCTGGCAACTGAGGCATTCCATCGTCCATACAGGGGCTTGGCTGACGAAGCCAGATGCCCAAAAAGTGCCAGCGCTGAAAGAAAAGGGAGATGAGGGGGTTGCTTTTGATCATATGTTTGTCAATGCACTGTCGCGTCGATTTCACAAGGTAGTAAAGGAGGCAAATAGGCGACTTGAAGCAGGGGTTCGGAGTCTCTTGGCTCCAGATGTCGATGCTGAAATCCTGGATGATCTGAAACACTTCTTGAGTGTGGAGTCTCCGAAGTCTAATTGGCTCAGCTAGATTTCATCTAATACTGGTTGCGGTATGAGAAGTTCGGCCCAAGATACCGAATCCGCCAGAGCCTTTTTTGTGACCGAGTCAATGCAGGGCCACGCTTGCGTATGTTCTCAGCAAACTGGATACGCCCCGAGGATTCCATTTTGTATAGACGCTTCCGTAGGGCTTTCATGGTCTTTGTTCGTCCAGCATCAAGTTTGCGCAACCCCGAGTCGTCGAGAGTCCGGCCACGTAGAGCACGAAACCCCGCACTCCAGCTCACTCCATCAGGAGCTGGACGAACTGTACCGACTCGAGGATATCCAACACCGTGCGCGGCGAGGTGATCTCGCACCCTCTCTTCGATTTCGTGAAGAGGCCTGACGACACACGCAGTGGTTGTCTGTTTTTTCGACTCTATCCGAGCGAAGAATCGGGACGAACTGGAGAACTGAGAGGATAGTTCTTTTTCGACAGAAGACCGCCGCGGCCGGATACGCCCGCTTCGGCGCATTTCGTACCCCACAAATGCAAACCATGGGACAGCCCTTCCATCGCTTTTGGATGCCCAAACATAGGGTTTCTTAGACTTTCCCCTCCAGAAAGAACGGTCGTAGCGTGTTACGGTTTCCGGGAGATGATAGGGAAGTTCCAGCTTGTCTAGCACAGACAGATAGGCATCGAGTGCATGGGCACACGTTGCTCGTTGTGTTTCGAGTATTACTATGTCGTCACAATACCGAAGGTACAGCCCCTGCTGAGAAATAATACTCATAACCACAGAATCTGCCTCCGAAAGAACAGCGTTGGCTATGAGGCAGGATATTGCAGAGCCTTGAGGTACACCCCTGTCAGACTTGGTCGCGGTGATGCCGTGCGCCCTGATCCACGACGTTGGGTCGGCAAGGACCGGCTTGGTAATGCCCTGCTGTCGGAGTTGATTTACTGCGATCGGTTTGGCCAGGTTGTCAAAATTGTAGCCGGCGAAGAATGACATGAGGAAGTTCTCTGCTCGAGGATCGACAACGACGTCAGCCCGTTGGAACATGTCATTTATGGATTTATGAGCAATGCTGTGCGATACAGAGTCAAAAAATCCGCGGATATCACATTCCGATACCCATATTTTCGCATAAGCATGTTGTTGTTTTCGATATTTATCGATGAGTTCGACCGCATCGTGATGCGTTGGCGCCGAGTCCATGGACATCGATGAGGTCACGTATCGGCTGTCAGTGGTGCTCGAAGTTATGAAATTTGAGCGACGACCTCGGAAGGCCAAGCAGGCTGGCGACAGCTCTTGGTCCAGTAGGCTGCGTATGTGGGCGGCGTAGCCACTGGCTATGATTGTATCGTCTAAAGAGTAGCTTGCTACTACCCGGTATTTCTGTCCGTTTCCAGGCTTGTTTTTGGGTAGGCAGTGAATTGACTCTGGCGCAAATGGATCAAGCCTAGACCAGTTGAGGGCTCGGTGACGTATGTCGTTAATGTATTTGGCTAGCCGGTGCGCCCACCTGTACCTGGGGCGCTTGAGTTCAGCGATCACTCCACGGGCAAGACAATGAGCAACTAGGTCAGGTCCCGACTGGGTCGTGTTGTTGATACGCTCATGCTTGTGAGGCCTATACTTCGACCACTTGTTTCGGGGCGGAAGCAAGTCTTCTAGCCGCGTGAACTTGCTGTTTAACTTCAGCGACTCTCCGCCAAGGCCAAGAATGAAGGCGCTATTTCGACGTTTTCGAGCGGTCCTCAGTCGTTGTCGAACTAGCAAGTTGACGATTCGTCCAGGACTAAATGCTCGATCGAGTGGTAGCATGGCACTTGGCGATGTGTAAACGGAGCCTCGCTTTACTGCGGAATAGCTGTTTAAGCCAGTGGGCTGGAAAGCCCGAGGGTGGTTAGCTGGAACTGATAGGAGACTCTTGGTTTTTCCTCATGCTCACCGCAAGCGGCTACCCCCAGCATGCTCAGTGTTTGGTCCAGAGATGTAATCAGGGCGGTTCCTGACGCGGTTCGATGCTCGGCTCCAGAGACAACTTAGTAGAGTTGGCACGGGATTGTCAACGGAGCCATGGCTGTACAGTTGAACACACCTGGATTTTGGATCAGCGGCGCCTAAGGCAGCCGATGCACCAATTGGGCGCCGCGCACATGGCGCAGCGACTTCGGCGAGCTTTGTCACGCGTGAGAGGCTCTCCGCGAGGCCGCAGACGGCGAGGCCCGGCGTAGGCTTGCCCGAGTTCGTGCTCAAATCCGCCACGTTTGGCGACGAACCGGCACGGCACCCAACTTCGTGTGGTCGGCACGAAGGTGCCATCGCGGCCGGGTGGGGTCCCATCGCGCAGGCTGTCGACGGGGACGAGCACGAGTTGGCCTGGCGGGTATCGCGGTCCCGGCGGTGGCCTCGTGTCAAGTGACCCGATCCAGGTGCGACCGAGTTAGGATCTCGGAGGGATCAAGTAACCCGATCCACATAGCCATTGCTATCAAGACCAATTCACGCCTTGATGACTATCGTACCTCCGAAATTCGTTTTCAGTACCTCCCTATGACGAGAGGTCCGCGTCGTAGCTACCTCGACTGGAATCAACAGATCGCCTGCTATGAGACTTCTGGACGGCGGATAGGACATACGATGGGGGGGCGGGGTTGCGTGAACGTCGTGCTCGCTGCCATGGCGGCTGCCCTACGCGATGGGCTACGACCGAAAGCTGTGCGCTGACGTGCTCGACGCGTTCATCGTCTCGTTGCGTCGCTCGCTTCGTCGCCGAGCGAAGGCGCAACTTGGCCTGCGTCCGGTCGAAGACGCGCGGTTCGGTGCGGTCACCTTCGTCCAGCGCGCCGACTCCTCGCTGCGGCTCAACGTGCACTTTCATTGCCTCGTACTTGACGGCGTGTACGTGAGGGACGACGAGGGCGAGCTGCGTTTCCACTCGCTCGGCGCCCCCACCAGCCAAGAGGTCACCGAGGTTGCGAGGTGGACCCACGCGCGACTCGGCCGTGTGCTTGTTGGCGATCATGACCAAGCGCATCGCACCGCGGCACCGGGGGCAGGTCATGTTGTCAACCGCGAACACTGGATAAAGGTGACCGCACCGAACCGCGCGTCCTCGACCGAGCCCAGACCGAGCTTTGCCTTTGCCCGGAGACGAAGCGAGCGACGCAACGAAACGATGAACGCGTCGAGCACGTCGGCGCACAGGTTCCGGTCGTAGCCCATCGCGTAGCGCAGCCGCCACGGCAGCGAGCACACCCTCTGCCGAACTGGTGCCGCCGGGAACACCTCGCGCCGAGGTGGGCCGCGACGTCAGCCATGCGCCGGCCCGTGCATGACGGGCAGAGTCCGCGTTTTTTGCACGAATGCGCCACGACCGTCGACTCGCCGCAGCGGCGGCAAGCAAAGTGGCCGAGGCCATGCTTTGATCGTTCTGATCATCGACCTTGAGGGTTGGCGGTGGAACATAGAAGGTCATTTGGGCAGTCGGACCAAGTTGGATCGACGTCGTGCCCTTACCGAGGGAATTCCACTTGCCCCCGTTGCTGAGCCTCGTGAAGTTCGCCGATGTCGCCGCTTGCTTGGAGAAGTAGTGCGAGGACAGCTCTCCATTCCTGAACTGGCCAACGACATCTGTGTTGAAATGATCCCGGTGAAAGTACGTGGTGACCAGGATGACCTGCGCGCCCTTCGACGAGGCGGGCGCGCGGACGTAGTTGGCCAGACTCGCGTTGCTGTCCCAGATCACGCTGTCGCCCGTGTCGATGATGACCACGTGCTTGCCGCTCTCGTCGTCGACCTCGACGACTGCGCAATCGCCGGCGAAACTGCCGGTGTGCCCTCCAAACTGCGTGATCGTCACGGTCATACGGTCATGGGAATGCTCCAGATTCCCGGCACATGTCCGCGCAGACGGCCATGTTCGGGGGGAGGGACCAATATTTGCAAAGTGCATGCAGTCGGGCGCCGACGGGCTAGGAAGGGCTGATCGTTTGTGGGATCCAGGGGTTTGATCTTGGGCCCCGCGCTGGTGATCATCGCCCCGTGAGCGCCCGCCCTTGGTACCGTGAGCCGCTGCTGCACTTCGCGGTCGCTGGCGCCGCGCTGTTCGGCCTGTACGAGCAGGTGCGGCCGGCCCCGGCGGGCGAGACGATCGTGGTGTCGGCGGACACGCTGGCGCGGATCCAGTCCCAGCAGGCGCGTCGGCTGGGGCGGGAGCCGACCGCGGAGGAGCGCGAGGCGGCGATCCGTGAGTGGGCCGACGCCGAGATGCTGTATCGCGAGGCGCGGGCGCTGGGTCTCGATCGTGGCGATCCGATCGTTCGGCGCCGACTCATTCAGAAGCTGGCGTTCTTGTTCGAGGAGGTCGACGACCCGCCCGAGCCGAGCGACGAACAGCTCGAGCAGTGGATCGGTGAGCACGCGGATCGCTTCGAGCAGGCTCCGCGCTTCGGGATCGTCCACGTGTTCGTGCCAAGCTCCTCGCGCGTGGTGCCCGAGGCCAAATTGATGGAACTCGAGCAGGCGCTGGCCAACGGCGCCGACCCGGCGACGCTCGGCGAGGGCTTTGCCCTGGGTCAAGTCCTGCAGCCCAAGACCGTCGTCGAGCTCAACCGCAGCTTTGGACCGGCGTTTGGCGACAGCGTCGCGGCGCTGCCAGAAGTCGGCTGGCATCGCGTGCGCTCGCTGTATGGCTGGCACCTCGTCCATGTCGAGGAGCGTCTGCCGGGGCGCCTGGCCAGCGTCGACGAGGTCCGCGGCCAGGCTCGGCAGGGGCTGCTGAACGACGCCCGGGAGCAGGCGCGCGAGCGGGCGATGCAGGAGCTGCGCGATCGCTACGCGCTCGAGATCGAGGGCGCCGGTGAGTAGTCCGCTGATGAGTCGCCCGCCCACGGTCTGGCTGACGCGGGCGTCGATGCTGCTGGTGTTGCTCGCGATCATGCTGGTGAGCGGCCCGGCCCGCGCGCACGAGTTTCGACCCGCGCTGCTGCGGCTGACCGAGTTGGCCGACGCCAGCGGGCAGGGCGGCGGCCGCTTCGATCTTCGCCTGGTTGCACCCGCGCTCAGCACGGCCGGGGCGATCGGCGAGGGGGACCTGACCCCGATCGTGCCCGCGCACTGCGAGCTTGGCCAGCTCCGGCTCGACTGCGGGTCGCAGGGGCTGATCGGCGAGCTCGGGGTCGCGGGTCTCGACCGCCACCCGGTCGATGTGATCGTCGAGCTCCGCTTCGTCGACGGCACGCAGGTGACCGCGGTGCTCGGGCCCGATCAACCGACGATGACGTTGGATGGAACGTCGGACGGGACGTCGGGCGGGGCCGACAACGACGGCGTGTTCGCGGACTACGTGGCGCTGGGCATCGAGCACATCCTGCTCGGCCCGGATCACCTGCTGTTCGTGTTTGGCCTGGTGTTGTTGGTGCGCGCGGCAGGCCGCAACACGCGGACGCTGCTGTGGACGGTGACCGCGTTCACGCTGGCGCACAGCATCACCTTGGCGGCCGCGACCCTCGAGCTTGTCCACGTGCCTGGGCCGCCGGTCGAGGCTGGGATCGCGCTGTCGATCTTGCTGCTCGCGCGCGAGCTCGCGTGCGGCCAGACAGATGAGACCGCGCGCGACAGCCCGCTGCTTTCGGTGAACGAGTCTACGAAGGTGTCCGCAAGCGGGCGAGAAGCCCTCGCCCGAGCTGAAAACAGTTGGAGCTGGCGCTATCCGTGGGTGGTCGCGTTCGGGTTTGGGTTGCTGCACGGGTTTGGCTTCGCGGGCGCGCTGAGCGAGGTCGGGCTGCCGCAGGGCCAGATCCCCTTGGCGCTGCTGGGCTTCAACGTGGGGGTCGAGCTGGGCCAGCTGGGGGTGGTGGCGCTGTTGTTGGTGCTGCTCGCGGGCGGACGGGCCCTGGCGGGCGCGGTCGGGCTGAGCGAGAAAACCGCGCGCTTGGCCACGCGGGCGCCGATCTGGGCGATGGGCGGGCTCGCGTTCGCGTGGACGCTGGATCGGGTGCTGGGGTTTTGGGGCTAGCGTCACAAGGTGGCAAGCTTGCGGCGATGACCCCGCTCGCTCGCTGTTCGCGGCTGTCCCTGACTGCGCTGGCGCTCGCGTCCTCGCTGAGCGCGTGCAAGCCCGCCGAGGAGCCGCCCTTCGTCGAGGAGCGCGAGCCGTGCAGCGACAACAACCCGCTGCGCAACGTGTACTTTGGCGATCTCCACGTGCACACCAGCTACTCGTTCGACGCGTACATCAACCGGGTCGACGTGGATCCCTTCGCCGCCTACGAGTTCGCCCAAGGCCAGGCTGTCGAGCTCCCCGATGATGCTGGCGGCGTACGGACTCACCAGCTCGAGCGGCCGCTGGACTTCGCGGCCGTCACGGATCACGGCGAGTACCTTGGCGAGGTGTCGGCCTGCAAAGACCCGGACTCACCGGCGTACTCGAGCGATCTGTGCATTGGCCTGCGCGAGGGTGACCCATCGGTGCTGGTCCAGTGGGGCCTGGGGCTTGGCGCCCAAACACCGGTGCGGCCCAAGGCGATCTGCGAGGTCGCGGACTGCCCCGTCGAGCTGAGTGACGCGTGGGTCCGCACCCAAGAGGCAGCCGAGGCGGCCTATGATCGCAGCGCCGCCTGTAGCTTCACCAGCTTCGTCGCCTACGAGTGGTCCGGGGCCAAGACCCTGTCAAACCTGCATCGCAACGTGATCTTTCGCAGTGAGCGGGTCCCGGCGATCCCGGCGACCCACTTTGAAGAGCCCGACTATTGGGGGTTGTGGCGCGCGCTGGATCGGGACTGCATCGAGGGCCTCAACGGCTGCGATGTACTGGCGATCCCGCACAATAGTAACTGGTCAAACGGCAACATGTTCGTGGCCGAATACCCCGAGGGTGACCAGGCCGAGCTCGCTAGCTTGCGCGCGCGGCTCGAGCCGCTGCTGGAGGTCTACCAGCACAAGGGCGACAGCGAGTGCACCAATGGCCTGGCCAATCCGCTCGGGGCCCCGGACGAGCTGTGTGACTTCGAGAAGCTGCGGACGGACGACTTCGAGGACTGCGGCGACGGTACGGGCATGCAGGGCATGATCAACGGCGGCTGTGTCTCGCGCGTGGACTTTGCCCGGGGGATCTTGACCGAGGGCCTGCGCGAGCAAGCGCGGCTGGGCGTCAATCCATACAAGCTCGGGCTGATGGCCAGCACCGACACCCACAATGGCACGCCCGGCGCGGTCGAGGAGTACAACTATCCCGGCCACTTCGGCGCGGCCGAGGGCTCGAGCGCGCAGCGTCTCACGGGGACGTTGCCGGGCGGCCCGCAGGACTCGCCCGGCGGGTTGATCGCGGTGTGGGCCGAGCAGAACAACCGCGAGTCGATCTTCGACGCCATGCGCCGCCGCGAGACCTACGGGACCTCTGGGCCGCGCATGGCCGTGCGGATGTTTGGGGGCTGGGACCTGCCAAGCGACATCTGCTCGCGGGCGGATCTGGTCGAGCTTGGCTATGAGCGGGGCGTGCCAATGGGCGGCGATCTACCCGCGCAGCCCGCCTCGGCCTCGGCGCCGGGCTTTGTGGTCCAGGCGCTCAAAGATCCTGGGACCGCGGCGGCGCCCGGGACGGACCTCGAGCGTATCCAGATGATCAAGGGCTGGGTCGACGCCAGCGGTGAGCCGCACGTCGAGGTGTTCGAGATCGCGGGTGGGCCAAATGGCGCGAGCGTCGATATCAGCACCTGCGAGACGCAAGGGGCCGGGAGCCCGCAATTGTGTGGATACTGGGTCGACCCGTCCTACGATCCAGCGGAGCGGGCTTGGTACTACGCGCGGGTGGTCGAGAACCCAGTGTGCCGGTGGACCACGCGCGACTGCAACGCGCTCGAGGCCGCGGGCGAAGAGCTGCCGGGCGCCTGTGATACCGCGATCGACGTGATCCAAGAGCGCGCCTGGACCAGCCCGATTTGGAATTAGCTGGCGAAGACGGCGTGAATCAACGCATCGCCGCTGGCCACGTGCAATGAATTCGGGCTGACGCCGATCACCTGTCATGTCAGTTAAGGCGTGAGGCGGTGCGGTTCGCACACGCCAGATTGGAATGTTATCCATGAACAAACAAATACGGATGGTGGTAGGGTTTTCGAGCCTGGTTGCAATTGCGCTTGTCGGGATCACCGCATGCGATCTGGAGGCACCTGAATCAATCAGCACATACCGCGAAGGCTCCACGCCTCCGCCGTCGTCAAGCGCGAGCTTGCAGGCCGACTTCAACGGTGACGGCTACGCGGATCTGGCGATCGGGGTGCCGGGTGAGGGTCTGGGCAGCTCGCTCCCGTCGGCCGGCGCCGTCAACGTGATCTACGGCTCATCCGACGGCTTGGACGCGGATGGCAACCAACTGTGGACGCAGGACACCCCGGGTGTCGAAGGTATCGCCGAGGCCAACGACAATTTTGGTACAACCCTCGCGGCCGGTGATTTCAACGATGACGGATACGCGGATCTGGCGATCGGCGTGCCGCATGAAGGGATTGGCGACACCTACCGGGCGGGCGCCGTCAACGTGCTCTACGGCTCGCCGAGCGGACTCAAACCCTTGGGGAGCCAGCTTTGGAGTCAGAATATCTCCGGCATCGCGGACCACGCGGAATTCAACGACAAGTTTGGCGCTTCGCTGACAACCGGCGACTTCGATGATGATGGCTACGTCGATCTTGCGATCGGCGTCCCCTACGAAGACATCAATGGCCGGGTCGACGCGGGCGCGGTCCATGTCATCTACGGATCATCGAGTGGGTTGGCGGCCGCCAACGACCAGTTCTGGCATCAGGGCGTCCCAGGGGTCACCGGTACGCTGGAGAGCGACGACCGGTTTGGCTCGGCGTTGGCCGCTGGCGACTTCGACGACGACGGCAAGTCGGATCTCGCGGTCGGCGTACCGCTCGAGGACATCAGCGAGATCGTGGACGCTGGCTTGGTCCACGTGCTGTATGGCACCAACAGCGGGCTGGGCGTCACTGGCGATCAGACCTGGCATCAGAACAGCAACGGCATCCAGGGCGTCGCGGAGGCGTTCGACGAGTTTGGCGCGGCCTTGGCTGTGGGTGACTTCGACGACGATGGACGCGACGATCTGGCAGTTGGCGTGCCCTACGACGATGTCGACTCGGCCCAGGACGCAGGCGCCGTGAACGTGATCTTTGGCGGCGCGAATGGGCTGGATTCGGCCAATGATCAACTGTTGAATCAGGCCGTAGCGGGGATCGAGGGCGTCGCCGAGTCATTCGACCAGTTCGGCATGACCCTGGCCAGCGGAGACTTTGACGGCGACGGCCACGGGGATCTTGCGATCGGCGTACCCGGCGAGGATCTGAGCGACGAGTCCACGATCATCCTGGACGCTGGCGCCGTCAACGTGGTGTACGGAGCCAACAGCGGGGTCTCGACCAAGGACAACCGACTGTTCAGCCTGGACACCTCCGGGATCGGGGGGGCTGCTGCCAAGTTTGACGGGTTTGGGTCGGCGCTCACCACGGGTGACTTCGACGGTGACGAGCGGGTGGATCTGGCGATTGGCGTGCCCTATGAGGACGTCGAGGGCGAGGCCGACGCGGGGGCGGTCCACGTCATCTACGGGTCGGGCTCGGGCCTGAAGGCCAAGGGCGATCAGGTCTGGCATCAAGACAGCCCCGGGATCGAGGGGGTGGCCGACCAGCATGATCACTTTGGCGCGACAGTTCGCTGAGTCGACCCGCTGAGTCGATCGGCTGAGGCGATTCGCTGAGGCGATTCGCCCCGGTCTGCGCGAAGGTACCCAAGCTTTGGCGTGGGTGCCTCGTCGTCGTGGGAGGGCGACGCAATACCGACATCAGCGTCGGCACGCTGCAATTCGCTCGCGTGGGAATTGTTGCGAGTCGTGCCAGCCTGAAAGATCGGGGGCGGACAACACAGCGCGCCCAGAGCAGGAGTGTCGCCGTGTACCACCCAGTTCAAATTATCAGCGCTCGCTCGGGCGTGGCCGCGATCATGCTAATTGGCGTTTGTGCATGTACGACCGAGTTTGCCGATCCGAGCGACGACCATCAGGGCGTGGGTCTCGACCTTGGCGGCCTCGCGGAAGGGGCAGGGGGCCGGGCGGGGCCGGGGGGCGGCGGCGGCAGGGCTGACTTCAACGGAGACGGCTACGACGATCTGGCGATCGGGGTGCCGGGCGAGGGCGTTGGCAGCAACCTCCCGTCGGTTGGCGCCGTCAACGTACTGTACGGATCGGCGCTGGGGTTGAGCGCGACCGGCAATCAGCTGTGGCATCAAAACAGCGCCGGCATCCTTGGGGCCGCGGAGCCAGGTGATAGCTTTGGCGCGTCGGTCGCGGCCGGGGACTTTGACGGCGATGGATTCGCTGATCTGGCGATCGGTGTCCCGTTCGAGAGCATCGGCGCGGTCGCCGATGGCGGAGCCGTGAATGTACTGTATGGATCTGCGAAGGGCTTGACGGCGGCCGGCAATCAGATCTGGCACCAAAATAGTGCTGGGCTCATTGGCGCAGCCGAGCCCAGCGATCTGTTTGGCTGGGCGCTGACGAGCGGCGACTTCAACAAGGACGGCTACCAGGATCTGGCGGTTGGGGTGCCAGGCGAGGATGTCGGGGGAGTCGCGGACGCCGGAGCGGTCAATGTCATCTACGGATCTGCGGCGGGGCTGAGCGCGACCAGCAATCAGATCTGGCATCAAGACGTGGCTGGGGTCGGCGGTGTCGCCGAGACGGGCGACTCGTTCGGGAGCGCGCTGGCGGCCGGAGACTTCAACAGTGACGGCCACGTGGATCTGGCGATTGGTGTGCCGGACGAGGACGTGGCGCTGATCGCCAGGGCTGGCATGGTCAACGTGTTCTACGGCAGCAGCGTGGGGCTCTCGGCGGACGGCGATCAGATTTGGCATCAGAACAGCCTTGGGATCCTTGGGGCCGCGGAGCCCAATGACAACTTTGGCCGCGCGCTGGCGGCGGGCGACTTTGACAATGATGGGTACCCTGATCTAGCGATCGGCGTCCCCAATGAGGGGGTCGGGCTGACGAGCGAAGCCGGGGCCCTCAACGTCATCTACGGATCCGCCGTGGGTCTGTCTGTGGCCGCCGACCAGCTCTGGCATCAAGACAGCCTGGGCATCTTGGGCGTGGCCGAGGCGTCGGACCACTTTGGGCGGTCGCTGGCTGCGGGTGACTTCGATGACGACGGGCGCGACGATCTGGCGATCGGTGTGCCGGGCGAAGATCTAGAAGGCACGGCGGTCGAGGTCGACGCTGGCGCGCTCAACTTGATCTATGGCTCGGACGGCGGGCTGGCGGCGGTCGACAACCAGCTGTGGCACCAAAATAGCGGCGGGATCCCGGGGGCGACCGAGGGCTTTGACGCGTTCGGCAGCTCGTTGACGGCGGGCGATTTTGACGCGGATGGCCGCATGGACCTGGTGATCGGGGTACCCCTCGAGGATCTCGGGCCCCTGGTGAACGCGGGCGCGGCCAACGTGTTGTATGGGGCGATCGGCGGGCTGACTGCGATCGACAGCCAGATCTGGCATCAGGACAGCTCCGGGATGATCGGGGCGGGCGAACCCGGCGACCGGTTCGGTGCGTCCGTCCGATAGTTGGTAGTGGCCTGGCATCGCGGCGGCGGCTGGGCTAAGTGTCCCACGATGGCGCAGGTTCCGATGGCCCTGACGGGAGTGCCGACCGAAGAGCTCGAGCAGCTGCTGCGGCTCGTACATCGCAAGCACATCACGCCACCGCTGACGCCGGTCGAGCTCGCGCTCGTCGGGCTGCAGCATCGCAGCGAGGAGCTGATGCAGAGCTTGCGCGGGCTCGACGAGGCCGGCGCGCGGGCGGTGTTGATCGCGGTGCTGGCCGAGCGACGCTCGTGAGCGATGGTGATCAGGACGGCCTGATCGACAAGCTCGATCGCCTCGTCGCGGCCAGTGAGTCCGAGCTCACGCTCACGCCCCGCGGTCAGCTGCGGACCGACGCGGGCCAGCGGCTGGCCGTCGTCGAGCTCGGTCCAGGCGGGGGCGAGTGGATCGAGGTCGGTGTTGGCGCGAAGCTGATCCGGCTGCGGTTTGGCGGATGGGTCGAGGGCATCGAGGTCGATCCCGCGTCCCACGACGCCGAGCAGATCGAGGAGGCGCGCGAGCTGGCCCTGGACTTCGTGGCCGCGGCAATGTTTGGCGAGCTGCGGGTGATTGAGGTCCGCCTGCGCGGCGAGGTGCTGCAGCGGTGTCTCGAGGTCTGCGTCGCGGGCACGTGGCGGCGGCACGCCAAGACTGGATCGCTGGGCTTGGCGGGTGTTCGCGCGTGGCTGCGTCGGGGCCTCGAGCGGCGCGTGCGAAGCAACGAGGGGCGGGTGCGTCGGCCCAAGTCGCTGCGCGCTGCAGGTCCGCGCGGGCTGCCCGATGCGCCGTGGGCTGGGGCGTCTGCGGGCAGCGAGCCAGCGGCCGCCGAGGTCGCCGTTGATGGCGAGCTCGACCTGCACAATTTTTCGCCAAAAGAGGTAGCGCCCTTGGTCCGGGAGTACATCGAGGTCTGTCGCGCGCGCGGGATCCGGGACCTGCGGATCGTGCATGGCAAGGGCAAGGGCGTGCTGCGGCGGACGGTGCACTCGCTGCTCGAGGGCCACCCGCTGGTCGAGGACTATCGGCTCGGGGGGCACGGCGAGGGCAGCTGGGGTGCCACGATCGTGCGGCTGCGCCCTGACTAGCGCCATGGACTGCCAGGACAGGCCAGTTCGCGGTCGCGTCCGTGCGCGAGTGATGCGACGCTTGCGGCGTGCACCTCATGGACATGAGCTCGACCGCGGCGACCCTCGCCCTACGCGTGATGCGGACGGTCGCGCGGTGTGACGGCGAGACGCACAAAGAGTCGGAGCTGGTCATCGCGGCCGCGCAGCTGCTGGGCGCGAGCGCCGATGTGGACCCGGTCGAGCCCGGCGAACTCAATCAGGCGAAGCTCGACCCGGCCGAGGCCGAGCGCGTCGTGCAGGCCGCGATCCTGACCGCGTTGATGGACGGTGAGGTGAGCCCGAGCGAGCTGACGATCGTCCGCGCGATCGCTACGGCGCTCGACGTGGACGAGCCACGCGTCAAGAACCTCGAGCAGCTGGCGACCGGGCGGGTCCGCGCAATGTGGGTGGATCTGGCGCGACGCTCGTGGGCGCGCGACGTGTTCGTGGACGCGCTGAAGACCCAGGGTCCCCGCGGTGTGTGGAAGATCGTCGGGCCGCTGCTTGGGCGGGCCAAGGACCCCGAGCTCGCGGCGCGCTACATCGCCACAGGCGAGCTGCCGCGAGACACGATGGGGTACGCGTACTTTCACTTCGTGACGAGCAACGACCTGCCGTTCCCCGGCGAGGGCCACGGCGTCGCAGAGTCGGGCGTGTGGCACGACTGCGCCCACGTGCTGGGTGGCTACGGGATCGAGCCCAGCGAGGAGATTCTGCTGGTCTCGTTCGTCGCGGGCTTCTCTCGCCAAGATCCGTTCTTTTGGCTGTTCACGATCACGCTGCAATTCCACCTGGGGATCTCGATGTCGCCCTACAGCCCGCCGAAGACGGGGCTGTTCGATCCGCCCGCGGTGCTGCGGGCGTTCGAGCGCGGGGCCGCGATGAACCTGGACCTCAGCGCGAAGGGGTTTGATCCGTGGCAGCTGTTTCCGCGAAACCTCGAGCAGCTGCGCGCGGAGCTCGGGGTCGGGGTGCGTTAGAGCGCCGAACAGTTTGGAGCCGCATCGTCAGGTGTGTCTCCGCCGCCACGCCAGCGCAACTGCGATCTACTTCGCAGGGACACCATCCATGAATACAGACGAGAAGGAAAATGTAGCCTTGCTGCTAGGCCGCCGGACGCGACGACTCGAGGAAATGGAGCGAGATGGCGTTTTTCCGTCGTTTCTGGCCGCGAAGTACGCACGCGAGAGTGCAGCTCTGGAGGCCGCCAAAGTCTCGGACCTATCTCCCGAGCTCATGGCGGCGCTCTTGCGCGCCGCGTTCCTCGACGAGGAGGAGGACGTTCGAGCGGCGGCTCGACACGCTCTGATCGTACGCGATGAACACATCGGCGACATCATTCATCTTGCCCTCACCATGGATGACGATCCAGACGTCCGCGATTCCGCATTCGACGAGGCCCTCGAGGTGTCTGACAAAGTGCGTAGGGCTCGATTAATCCGGCAGGCAGCACACGCTCTGAAAGATGACGATTGTGAGGCCATTCGTGCACGCGCAATGGACTTCGGAGAGTCTCCCCTCTGTACCAACGAGTGAACCTGGTGTGGAAAGCCCGCCCAGGGGCCACCCGGCGAAGACCCGTCGCGCGGCCCTCAGTCCAAACGGCGGCCCAAAGCTCCCGCCATGTCGCCACCGACCCGCCGTGGTCCTCGAGCTGGGCATGCTCGTCGCCAAGTCAGCTGAGCACGATCCGCAAGCGAGGTTGCTCGCCATGCTCGAGCGCCGCGTCAACGTCCGAGCGACAACGGCAGGAGCGGCCCCAGCTGTGCGTGGCGTCGTGAACGGTGCCGCGACGACGGCTACACCAGCTCGCTCTTGCGGACGGCCCAGCCCGCCAAGCGCCGGGGGATCGACGGGTACAGCCGCTTGATGATGTCGGTCGCCCACGCCTCGGGGGTGATCACCACGCGCTGTTTCCGATGCTCGACCGCGGCGACGATCTTGCTAGCGGCCTTCTCTGGCTTCATGCCCTGGGTGTCGAACCAGTCGATGATCCGCTGGCGCTTGCCATCGTCGGCGCCGCGGCTGTTGCGGACGATGTTGGTGCGGATCCCCCCAGGGTGCACGCTGATCACATCGATGTTCTCGTTGGCCAGCTCGATCGAAAGCGACTCCGAGAACCCACGCACCGCGAACTTGGTGGCGCAGTACGAGCTCTGCTTGGGCACGCCGGTCAGGCCAAACATGCTCGAGAGGTTGACGAAGGCGCCCCAGCCGTTGGCCTGCAGCTGCGGAAGGAAGAATTTGCAGCCGTAGACGACGCCCCAGAAATTGATGCCAACGATCCACTCGAAGTCTTCGAGGCTGTGATCTTCGAGCTTGTCGGTCACGGTCACGCCCGCGTTGTTGATGACGATGTGCGCGGGTCCGTGGGCCTGCTCGACCTCGCTGGCGAAGGCTTGCATGCGCTGCTTGTCGCTGACGTCGACGAGGTGGGTGCTGTGCTGGGTGCCCGGCAGCTCGTTGGCGGTCTGGGCCAGGCCGGTCTCATCGATGTCGGCGATCGCCAGCGTGCAGCCCTTGGCAGCGAGGGCCTTGGCGGTGGCGCGACCGATCCCGCTCGAGGCTCCGGTGACGACGGCGACGCGTTTGTCGAGGCTGCGCATGTCAATCGACTACGCCGCGGCCAGCAACGGGTCAAGCGCCGTTCAAGCCGCGTCTAAGCCCGCGCGGGCCTGGTGAACCAGCGCCTGGACGCTCGCGTGGAGCTGCTCGGTGATCGCGGTCGTGCGGCCTTGCAGCCGGATCGGCTGGCCAACGGCCATCGCAACCGGCGTTCGTCGACGTGAACCAAACGCCTGGGCGTGGGCCAAGAAGCTGTCGTCGACGTACTCGCAGCCGGGCGGATAGGCGACGCCGACTGGCACGAACTCGACGTCGAGTCCGCGACAGGCCGCGAGCGCGCCGGCGTTGAACGGCCGGACCTCGTCGCCCGCGAAGGTCGTGCCTTCCGGGAACACGCAGATCGTGCGGCCTCGCTGCAGGTGGGCCCGGATCGAGCGGATCGCCGCGGCCCCGCTGTGCTTGGACTCGCGGTCAACGAAGATCGTCTGGGCTTTTTGGGCGGCGAGCCCAAGCAGCGGCCAGGTCTCGAGGTCGGCGCGGCTGAGCACCGAGCCGCCGAAGTGGGTCAGCAGCAGCGGGATGTCGACGGCGGTGCGGTGGTTGCTGACGACCAGGCGCGGGCCGGTTGGCGGGGGGGGGAGCTCGCCGAGGATCCGCAGGTCGACTGACAGCACCCGCAAGATCCCCGCGGTCCAGGCCCTCATGTAGCGCTGAAAGATCGGGTCTTGCTCGGCGCCGGCTCGCAGCTTGCGATCGACGAGCTTGTGCGACTCGGCGGCCGCGAGCATCACCGCGGTCCAACCCGCCAACGTGGCGCCCCGCGTGGGCGCGAGCAGGTTGCGCAGCGCGTTGGCCATCGCCAGCGTTATACCGGAGCCGCGCTCGACGGATCTCGTCTGGCTCGTCGTTTGCTGCGTGGTCAGTTAGGCGGGAAAAATATAAGTAAATTCATATAGTTGTGATGTTCAGGTTGCCAGCGGAGACAAGAACGGTCATTCGTCTCGCCGATGTTGCCCCGCCAAGAGCCCGATCCGCCCGCGGTGGTGAGGGTGCAGGCGAACGCGGCCGCGCTGGTCGCCGCGCTGTGTCCCCGGGCGCTGGGCTCGATCGTCGATCCGCTGATCCCAAAGTCGATCGTCGCGGCGCTGCGCTGGGTATTTGGGCGCACGCTCGAGCTAGAGGAGGTCGAGGCGGCGTTGCTCGGGTCGCGGTTCGGGGCCGACGAGCTCGGCATGCTCGATGGCTTTGACATGGACGCACGCTGCGAGCTGGTCCGCGCCGCGATGGTCGTGTCGCTCGCCGACCAGCGTCGGGATCCGGCCCGGACCGCTGGTGTCCGCGCGCTCGCAGAGCAGCTTGGTGTGTCGGCCACGGACGAGGGGCTCGAGCAGCTCTCGCTGCTGACGGCGGGCAAGCTCGGGCAGCTGCGCTGGCGCATGCTGGACCACAGCGTCAACACCTTGTGGGGGGAGCGCTCGGACTCCAAGCGCGAGCTGTGGTGGCAGCTGGTCGGCACCGTGTTCACCAGCTCGAGCGCCGAGCGGGCCGTCGCTTCGCGCTTCGTCGGCCTGGGTCTGCTGCCGCCGTCAACCGTTGGCTGGGCGCTGCATCGGCACTATCGCGTGCACGGCCTGGCGGTCCCAGGCGAGGGCAGGGGCGTGTCCGACAAGTTCGTCGCCCACGAGCTCGCCCACGTGCTGACGGACTACCCCCCACATCCCTACGGCGAGATGCTGCTCGCGGCGTTTCACGCGGGCAACACCCCCGCGCTGGCGATCGAGCTGCTGCTGCGCGCGCTGCTGCAATATCACCACGGGATCCGGCTCGACGACGCGCCCACGCGCGGGCTGTTGGTGCCGGACGATCTGTTTCGGGCCTACGCGCGCGGGCACGCGACCCGGGTCGACCTGCATCACGCAGACTGGAACGCGCTGCTCGAGCGAGACCTCGACGAGGTCCGCCGCGAGCTTGGCCTTTCAGCTTAGGATCTGGGGTTACCCGAACTTGTGGACCAGCAGCACGATCAGCACGATCACCGCGATCGCGCCGAGCACCGCCATTGCGATCTTGATCTTGCTGTAGGGCCGCTCGCCGACCGCCTCGCCCGTGCGGGCGTTGACCACGAAGCGATAGACCGTGTTGTCGTAGCGAAAGCTGGA
Source organism: Enhygromyxa salina (assembly GCF_000737335.2). GTDB lineage: Bacteria > Myxococcota_A > Polyangia > Nannocystales > Nannocystaceae > Plesiocystis > Plesiocystis salina_C. The sequence continues at coordinate 45,741 of NZ_JMCC02000056.1, forward strand.
CAGCCATAGCGGCAGCAAGAACAGCTTGAAGGTCACGCTGGTGTGGTTGGTCGAGTAGCTGTCGATCGACTGGGTGTCGCCGCCGATGTCCGAGCGGATCGTGCTCTCGATCCCGGGCACCATCTTTTTCTTGGCGACCCCGAACCCATCTTCGAGCCCGAGCGCCGCTCGCTCGGCCATGAACCCGCTGAGGTAGCGAGAGTCGAAGGCCGTGAGCGCGCCGAGGTCCCAAGGCTCGAGATCGGCGATCAGCTTGTCGGGCAGCGACGTGGACGCGCAGATCAGCAGGTCGTCGAAGTGGCGCTGGATGTGACCGCTGACCGGGCTCCATCGGGTCTTTCGAACCTGCCGCGTCTGGGTCTTGCCCTCGGAGTCTTGGTAGGTCTCCGTCACGTAGTAGTAGGTGCCGCGCTGGCCCCGATACGAAGCGTGGGCGAGGGCGTCGTAGGTGTAGTAGGGCAGGTAGACCCCGTCCATGCGCACGCGCCTGGCCTTGGCGGCGAGATCGCTGGGGGCGAACCACCGACTCGTGACCCAGTCCTTGAACTTGCCGCCCGCGGTGCGCTCGTCGATCGCGAAGGGCAGCACGCTCTCGGGCACGATCGTTGCCCGATCTTCGGTGATCGGCACGACCACCGGCGAGTCGCAAAACGGACACGCGCTGGCCTGCGCGGTGATCATTGTGATCGCGCCGCAGCCGTTGCACTGGATCTCGTGACCGTTCTCGGCGAGGGCGCTGACCGGCTGCTGCCGGAGCGCGCGCAGGGCCTCCTCGAACGAGCGCTCGACCACGGGCGCGGCTGCGGCTGGCGCGGCGATCTGTTGGCTGTGGCCGCAGTAGGGGCACTGCAGGCTGGTGCTGCCCGGCGCGAACTCGAGCTTGGCGCCGCACTGCTGGCACGGGAATTCTTCATGGGTGCCGGTCTGCGTGTGCGGCTCGGTCATACTGCGGGGACTCTACTAAAACTCGGGGTCCCACGAACCCATTTTCGGGGCCGGGTTCACGACCCGTCATTGAGAAGGCAGCCGATCGTCGCTCGGCACCAGCTCACGCGCGCGCGCTGAGCTGATCCGACGAGGGCCAGCTGATCACAGATCCTGACCGTGCTCCGACAGGTAGCTCGACACGCCCTTCGCCGTCGCCGTCATGCCCGGGTCGCCCGCGCGCCACCCTGCTGGGCAGACCTCGCCGTGCTGCTCATGGAACTGCAGCGCGTCGATCAGGCGCAGCAGCTCGTCGATGTTTCGACCGAGCGGGAGATCGTTCACGATCTGCGAGCGGACGATCCCCTCGCGATCGATGATGAAGGCGGCCCGGAGCGCGACACCGTCCGGTGTTTCAACGCCGTAGGCCTGGACGATCTCGTGCTTGATGTCGCCCGCGAGGGCGTACGAGACCTCGCCGATGCCACCGTCGGCGAGCGTGGTGTTGCGCCACGCAGCGTGGGTGTGCGCGGAGTCGATCGAGACGGCGATGACCTCGACGTTGCGCTCGCGAAGCTGCGGCATGCGGTGGTCGAGCGCGACCAGCTCCGAGGGGCACACGAATGTGAAGTCGAGGGGATAGAAGAACACGAGCGCGTACTTGCCCTTGGTCGTGGACGCGAGCTCGAATTCCTCATCGATGCTGCCGTCTGCGAGGACCGCGGAGCAGCGGAAGTTGGGGGCGGGTTTTCCTACCAGGATAGACATGTCGATTTCCTTGCTTGGTTGGAGTGGATGAAAGCAGCGGATTGGTTCGCTTCGGCTTCGGCGAGGGTAGCGATCAGCGACGCGCGCGTCGTCGGCGGTAGGGCCACGCGATGGTGGTCGAGGGTCGAGTCGACGCGCAGCCAGACCGCAGCCGTGGACATCGCTCGAATCGCCGGCTCCGGGATCGAAAATCCCACGTAGTGGACGGCGGCCGGTTCATCGTCGCGCGGTTGCAGCTGCTGGCACGGGCAGCGCCAGGCCCCGATCTCGAGGCTCAGCAGGCCACGATCGATCTGCCTCGACAGCCGCGCGCCGACCTCGGCGCCACCCGACTGAATCATCAAGGTCGCGGTCAGTCGCCCGGGTTGGGGGACGAGGCAGGTGTACTCGTCGATCTCGCGCTGGATGTGGGCGGCGCTCGAGCGCGACTCGACGCGCAGGACCTCCTGGATCTGCCACAGGACCGTCTCGCGGCTCTCGAACAGCAGACACAGGTGGCCGATCTCGACGCGGCGCGCCCGCTTGTCGCGCCGCAGCTTCGCCCCCCAGGACTCCCGAGCCTGCTCGTGGAGTTCGCGGGGGCGCAGGTCGCTGAGATCGATCGCAGGTCGAGAGCCGCGGGTGGGAGACATGGAAAAATAATAGTGAAAGTCATGTTCATTTTCAAGTCGGTCGGAGACGTGATGCTCACGCCCACCCAGTGGTCCACATGGGGCCGGGGATGCCTCAGCGAGTGTCAAAAATTGATATTGAAAATAAGTTTCAAATTTGGCAAGAGCTTGGGCGTGAAGACGAGTCACACCCACGAGCTCCTGGCGACCAAGCGTGGCTACCGCGTCTTGATCTGCGATTGCTGCGACATCGTCCACGTCGAGGTGGGTCCGGTGACCTTGCGACTCCGACCGGGCGCGCTCGCTCACCTCGCCGAGGTGCTCGACCACGCGAGCCGCCAGCTTCAGACGCGGGAGTCCAACCTGGGCACGGCCGAGCTCGACGGCGAGCCGACGGGGCTGGTGAATTGAAGCGGCGCTCGCTGGCCGCGGTGGCCGTGCTGGCCGTGCTCGCTGCGGGCTGTGGTCCGGGGTCGAACCCGGAGCTCCCGCAGTGTCCGGGCCAGACCGTGTGCACGGTCGTCGAGGAGCAGACCGGGATGTTCATCAGCGTGGTGAACGCCCCGGACAAGGACGTCTCGACCCTCTACGCGTTCTCGAGTCCAGATGACCCGGTCGAGACCGACGCGTGGATCCTTGGCTTCGCGCGCACGACGATCACCGTCAACGGCGGCGTGAGTGGCGACGCGGGCGTCGAAGTAGCGATGCTCGACGGCGCCAGCCTCGTCGAGCTCGAGGCCGAGGACGTCCCGGTTGACGGGTGGTTCACCGACGAGGACGCACAGCTCGCGTTCGAGCGTGAGAACAAGTGGTACGCCTACGACATCGGCCGCCACGTCATCGAGATTCGCCCGCGCGTCTACTTCGTTCGCCTCGCCGACGGCACGACCTACGGCATGCAGTTCATCAGCTACTACGACTACACCGGGGCGTCGCGCCACCCGACCTTTCGCTGGGTCGAGATGTCTCAGTAGCGAAAGCTCAGACCGCCGTAGAACGAGCGCGGCGCGATCGGGTTGGTCGTGGCGTCGCCAGCGTCGAGGAGGTTCTCGACGCCAACGAAGGCGCCAAAGTAGCGAAGGAAGCTCTGGCTCACGCGGACGTCGATCGACGCGAAGGGCACGGCGAAGCTGACGGGCAGATCGGGGCTGACCGAGAACGCTCGGCGTCCGGTCACGCGCCCGCGAACGACGGCTCGCGTGCCCCAGCTGCGCTGGTGAAAGCGCAGGGCCAAGGTCGCTTGGTGGGCAGCGCGGCCGGGCAGCGGCTGGCGGGTGAGCTTGTTGCGGGCGTGCAAGAAGGTATAGCCGGCCTCGGCCTCGAAGTGGCGCAGGAAGCCGACGAAGCCCGAGGCCTCGACCCCGCGGACGAAGGCCGAGCCGACGTTGACGTAGCTGAAGGTGTCGAGTCCGAGCTCGTTGGCGTTCGCCACGACGTCAACGGTGATCAGGTCGCGCAGCTGGTTGTCGAACAGCCCGAGCTCGACGCGATAGTTCTTGCTCGGGGTCCAGGTCAGGCCAAGGTCACCGGTCCAGGCTTGCTCGGGCGCCAGCGAGGGGTTGCCCGTGACGCGATAGCCGACGCCAGCGTTGACGAAGGCCAGGTGCATCTCGCGGAAGCTTGGCGCCCGGTAGCCGCGGCCGTAGGCTGCGCGCAAGGTCAGCGACTCGATCGGGGCGACGAGCAGGGCCAGGCGACCGGTCGGGTACAGACCGAAGCGTGAGTCGTAGTCGACGCGCAGGGCCGGGAGCACGGTGACCCGCGGGCTCGTGGTCGGGGTCCACTCGTCTTGCATGAACAGCGCGACTCGCTGGCGGTCGCTGCGATTGGCCCCGGACTCGGCGACGACGCGCTCGCTGACCAGCCACTCGAGCTGCACGTCGGCGCCGCTGGTCACGAGGTGGCGACCGGCGAGCTGGTCGAGCTGGACGCTGAACTGGCCGATGTGGTCCCAGGTTGGCTGGCGCTGATCGAAGGCCTCGCCCTCGCGCTGATCCTGGACGAACAGATCCTTGAACACGTTGTAGTGGGCCGTGCCGCGCAGCTGACTGCTGTCGCCCACCCAGGTCGCGGCATAGGTCAGGTCGCCGGTGTAGGTCGAGTTGGCCCGATCGACGAGCGAGCCGTCGTCGGCTCGATCGACGCCCTGCGACAGGCGCTGCTGGACGTTGCCGTCGAGGCTCATGCGGACCTCGCTCGGCAGCTGGAGCTTGGCGCCCGCGCCAACGTTCCACTGATCAACGCGGTCGCCGGTCGTGGCCTCGTCAAACGGCGTGGCGTCCCAGCCGTCGGTTCGGTGGTAGCCGCCAAAGCCAGCGAGTTGCCAGCGACGCATGCCTCCGGCGACGCGCCCGCTGGCGTCGACGGTGTTGCGGCTGGCGTAGACCACGCGCGCGTCGGACTGGACGCCCGGATCTGGATCGCGGGTGATGATGTTGATGACGCCGCCGACCGCGTCCGAGCCGTACACGACCGAGCCCGCGCCGTGGACGATCTCGACCCGCTCGACGTTCTCGACCGTGAATCGGCTCAGATCGATGGTCCCGTCGATGCGTCCGGTCGCGCGCTGGCCGTCGATGAGGACCAAGACCTGCTCGGGATCGAAGCCGCGCAGCGACAGCTCGGTCCCGCCGACGCCCTCGGTCAAGCTGATGCTGGAGTCTTGGTGCTCGAGGGCCTCGGCCAAGGTCTCGGCTCCGGAGTCGACGATGTCCTGCCGGGTCACCAAGGTCGTGGCCACGGGGGCGGTGCTAGCGTCATGGGCGGTTCGCGTTCCGGTCGAAACGATGATCGTCTGCGCCGCGACCGGAGCCTCGCCGCGCGGTGGTCGGCGGGCGCGTCGTGTCGGCCCTTCGGCTCGCCCGGGCGGCTCGTCGTCGCCAACATCGTCGTGATCATCGTCGTGATCGTCGTCGTCGATGACCGAGGCGTCGGGTGCCGTCGAGTCGCTCGCGGGGGCGTGGAGCGTCAGGCCGAGGAGATACCAACCGAATAGAGACACGAGAGGGGGACACACCTGCGGCGGGGCACTGGACTTTCTAGAAAATGAGAGTCATTTTCAAGTTGGGTCCGGCGGCGTCCGCGTGAGCCAACCTCGGTCAGTTCTGATCCGCCCGCGCAGCAGCCAGCAGCGCTTCGAGCCGCGGTCGCAAGTTGTCGACGGCCCCCGGACCTTTGATCCCGCCTTCGGTCCGGCGAGGGCCCGCGCGTCCGTCTGGCCCCGGCGCCACGAACAGCGGGATCATCTGGGAGCTGTAGCCGGCGGCGGCGAGCCGATCACGATCGCGGTCGAGGTCGAACTCGAGCAGTCGCAAGTTGGGAAACACCTGGTCGAGCGAGCCGCCGTCGACGGCGTCGTGGAAGTACTGGCACGGCTCGCACCAGCTGGCGCCGACGTAGACCAAGAGCTGACGATCGTCGGTCTGGGCGCGAGCCCGCTCGGCATTCACGAGCTCGATCACGTCGCCCTGTTCCGGGGCGAGGATGAACTCTGGGCCGACTCCAGCGAGCGCAGGTGCGGGACCGGATGCCAACGCAGGCGCTCCCGTGTCAGTGGGGGGGGCGGGCGTCGCGGGGCACGCGGTGAGCAGCGTGAACGTCCACAGCGCGAGCAAGCCACGGGGCGGACGGACGAACGATGACGGTGAGGTCGAGCGAGTGGTCACGACCGCCGCAGCATACGTTGCTCGCGGCACGCGTTGCGTCCGTTGGGTCTGCGTCCAGGCTGTGTGGACCGAGCCCGTGGCTCGGGGTACTCGTAGCAGGCATGGATGACCTCGCGTATTTTCCACCTGGGACCCAGACCTTCGTGGGGTGTCTGGGCTCGGGTCTGCGGGTGCGCTGGTACGAGCGCGGACCGGCCGAAGGCTTCGACGATGACGACGCCAGCGAGAGCTCCCGCCGCGCCCGCCCCACGGTGCTGTGCCTGCACGGGTTCCCCGAGCTGGCGGTGAGCTGGCGCGAGCAGATCGCGGGCTTGTCCGACAGCTTTCGCGTGGTCGCCCCAGACATGCGCGGCTACGGTGGCACCGACGCGCCACGCCGGGTCCGTGACTACAGCGTCGATGTTCTGGCGCGGGACGTGGTCGAGCTCATCGATGCGCTTGGGGTCGACCGGGTCCACCTCGTTGGCCACGACTGGGGTGGGGCGGTCGCGTGGGAGGTGGCCCAGCGCTACGCCGATCGCCTGCACACGCTGAGCGTGATCAACTGCCCGCCGGTCCAGATCATGGTTCGGCAGCTGCGGAACCTCGATCAGCTGCGCCGCAGCTGGTACTTCTTTTTCTTCCAGCTGCCGTGGTTGCCCGAGCAGCGCTTGCGCAGCAACCCGGAGCTGATGGTGGCCAAGGGCTTCAGGGCCAACGCCGTCAACCAAGAGCCGTTCTCGCGCGAGCGACTCGAGCCCTATCTTCGCCAGCTGCGCGAGCGCGGCATGCCAGGCATCAACTACTATCGCGCCGCGCCGCTGCACCTGCTGCGTCGACTCGCGCCGATCACCACGCCGACCCGGTTGATCTGGGGCTTGCGCGATCCGGCCTTGGGCCCGTGGTTCGCCGAGCCCAGCCTCTACGAAGACTGGGTCGAGCGCTTCGATCGTGTGCTGCTCGAGGACGTTGGCCACTACCCCGGGCAAGAGGCGCCGACGCGGGTCAACCAGGCGCTGCGCGAGCACTTTGGTGGGGGGGCGGCGTCATGATCGTGGTGGTGGGGGCCGGGCGGATCGGCGGGGCGCTGCACCAGCGCGATCCCGATCAGTTCGCGCTCGTCGATCGCCATCATGGCTGGGAGCTGCTCGAGGCCGAGCCCGGCTCGCCGATCCTGCTGGCGGTCCGCAACGATGATCTGCTCGCGGTCCTCGAGCGGGTGCCGGCCCGGCGTCGCGCGGATCTGGTGATCGCGCAAAACGGCATGCTGCGACCGTGGCTGCGCGAGCACGGGCTGACCCAGGTGACGCGCGGCCTGCTGTTCATGGCCGTGCCGACCCGCGGCGCCGCGATCGAGCCGGGTGGTGAGAGCCCGTTCTTCGGGCCCCACGCAGAGGCGATGGTCCGGGCGTTCACCCGGGTGGGGTTGCCAGCGGCGGTCGTGAGCGCGCAGGACTTCGCGGGGATCGAGCTCGAGAAGCTGATCTGGAACTGTGCGTTTGGGCTGTGCTGCGAGGCGTTCAACTGCGACGTGGGCACGGTCGTCTTGGATCACGCCCAGCAGCTGCGCGCGCTGGTGGCCGAGCTGCTCGCGGTTGGCGGCCCGGCGTTGGACGTGGAGCTCGAGCCCTTGGTGGATCGGCTGTGCGCCTACTCGCGCTCGATCCCCAGCTACCAAGGCGCGGTCAAAGAGTGGCCGTGGCGCAACGGCTGGTTCGTGTTGACCGCCCGCGAGCGGGGCGTGGCCACGCCCACGCACGATCGACTGCTGGCAGCCGTCGGTCGGAGCTGAGACGATGCTGGCGATGTCAGTCGCCGATGTCCTGGGTCGGAGTGGGCCCGAGCTGTCCGGGGGGACCCAACTCGCGAGCGTGTGGGTTGCCGTCACCATCGCGGCGCTCGGCCTGCACTTGTTCGTCGAGTATCGCAGCTCATTTGGGTCCGGGAGGGGGCGGGCTGAGGACGATGACGCAACGCCCAGCCGGCCCGCGTCTCTCGCGATCACCAAGCTGATCGCGTCGACCGGGTTCCTGTTCACGGCGATCCACGCGGGCGCGCTCGGGTCCGAGTGGGGGCGCTGGATCTTCGTTGGCCTGGTGCTCTCGTGGTGCGGCGACGCGTTCTTGCTGGCCCGCGCGCGGTCGATGTTCCTCGCTGGCCTGGTCGCGTTCTTGCTGGGACACGTCGGCTATTGCGTGGCCTTCGTCACCCACGGCTTTGACACCCGCGTCGCGCTGGCGGTCGCGCCGGTCGTGCTGATCGCGGCGCTGGTCGTCGATCGCTGGCTCCGCGATCACGTGCAGGCGGGCATGCGGCTGCCGGTCCGGGCGTACATCGTGGTGATCTCGATCATGCTGACGCTGGCGATCGCCGCGTGGCGGGGGGGCGGATCGCACTTGCTGTTGCTCGGCGCCGTGTCGTTCTACTTGTCTGACCTCTCGGTCGCGAGCGATCGGTTCGTGCGCCGCGACTTTCTCAACCGGCTGTGGGGTCTGCCCGCCTACTACCTAGGTCAGCTGTGTCTCGCGTTGTCGGTGCTCCCGCACGGGTGACGGGCCGGCTCTTCGTTCAGCCTGCACGTACGGCGGGTGCGTTGCCACCTGCGCCGCGCCCCTAGTACCCTGCCGCAGTGAATTTGATGGTTTGAGGCGCCGGGCCTGGCGTCCCTGGCGCGAAGCGAGGAAGGAGTGTGTCGGGCACACTCGACTGACGAGCGACAAAGCCAGGGGCGTCAGGAACTAGCCTCAAACCATCAAATTCACTGCGGCAGGGTACTCGCTCGTGGATCGGGTGCGTTGATCTGTACGGACGTGCCGGCTGAACAGCGCCGCGTTCGCGCGCGCGTGGGCTTTCTCGTGTGAAGTCGTTGCGCGTGGCTTGCTTGGCCTCGCGAAAACCCGCACCCTAAGCGGCCTAGTGAACGATTCGGGCTACCGCGACGACCGCGGATCCCGGACTCGCAAGCGCGGATGCATTCGTCTCAACTTCAGCTCTGGTCTGTCGACAAGCTAGACGCCCCGCGCGTGTGGGCCGGGCGGCCGTCGATCTTCGAGCATGTAGAGCGCGAGCTCGCGGCGTTGCGCCAGATCCAGGCCAACGCGCCCGAGCCAAGCGCTGACGGGCTCGCGCAGCCTGACCAACCTGACCAACCTGACCAACTAGATCAATCGGATCACGACGGCCTCGAGCTCGCGCTGCCCGACGACGAGCAGCACGAACGGGGCGGGCTGCGCTGGGCCGCGGGTGCGCTCGATGGGGTGATGGGTCGCCACGCGCAGGTCGAAGACGAGCGCCTGCGTGCCAAGCAGATCGTCAAGGCGGTCCGCGACTTGCTCGGGGCGGCCAGGCCCGCGCACCTCGAGCACCTGACCCGGCTGCTCACGCGCGCGCCGGTGCTGGGTGTGCTCGACGACGTGCTCGGCGAGCTGGTCGGCAACGGCGAGCTCGATCCCGATCGCTTTCACGCGCTCGCGCTGTTCTTGGTCCGCGGCGCGCCCGATCGTGAAGTCGTGAAGCTGGGGATCAGCATGCTCGGCGTGCTGGTCGGCTGCGACGAGCGGGACACGCTGCTCACGATCGGGCACCACGAAGAATTCACGCTGTTTTGCGTGGTCGCGCTGGCCAGCACGTTGGAGGACGCCGACCACGAGCTGTGGCAGCTCGCCAAGGGGGTGCGCGGGTGGGGTCGGATCCACGCGGTCGAGCGCCTGGCCCAGACCGGCGATCCAGAGATCCGGGCGTGGTTGGTCCGCGAGGGGTTCCGCAACCAAGTGATGGACGAGTACCTGGCCCACACCTGCGCGATCGCGGGTGATCTCGCCGGCGCGCTCGAGGCCGACATCGTCGATGACCCGCTGCTCGATGGCGCGGCGGGGATCCTCGCCGCGCTGCTCAACGGCGGGCCCGCGGAGGACATCGAGGACTATGAACAAGCGCCGCGCGCGGCCGCGGCCTACCTGCGCCACCTCGCCCGGCGGCCCGAGCACCGCACCCTCGATCTCGCCCACCTGTTGGTCGTCGAGCAGCTGCGCGAGTTCATCGGGCCAGTCGGCGACGAGCTCGAGGACGACGAGACCCTGCGCGAGCTCGGCTGGACCCTGGAGATCCGCCGCGTCGTGCTGGACATGTGCGCGCGCGTGGTCGCCCGACCCGAGTGGCCGCGCCTGGTCCTCGAGGGGCTCGAGACCGAGTCGCTCGAGCGTTTTCACCAGGCCGACGCGGCCGCGCAGCTGCTGGGCATCGACGCGTGGTCGCACCACTTGCGGCGCGTCCAGGCCAGCCCGCGCAGCTCGCCGTCGTGGTTTCGCCTGGTGCAGACCGAAGACGAGGGCCGCTACACGCAGGCGCTGCAGCTCGCCCAGCAGCTGTTGCCGCTGCACGAGATCGCCACGGGTCCGGCCGAAGAGGTCGGGCTCAGCCGCGAGTTCGATGTGCACGACACGCTGCTCATGGTCGTGCAGAGCTTGGTCGACAAGCCAGGTCGCGGGCTCGAGCTGCTCGACACGGCCCTGCGATCGCCCGTCACGCGGGTGCGTCGCGGGGCGCTGCGCGTGCTGATCGCGTGGGCGGATGAAGGTGAGCTCGAGGCCGTCCCCGCGGAGGGTGGTGAGTCACGAGGTGGCCGCGCGCTCCTCGAGCAGGCTGCCGCGCGCGAGGTCGATGAAGAGCTCGCCACCGAGATGCAGCAGCTGCTCTCGCGCTCGGGGTCCTGACGATCTGCGCGGGCGAAGGGGGTGGCTCGTCCGCCTCGCCGAAATCTTTGCGCCGCTCGGTTCTGGTCCACGCTGGCCACGTCCGCGATCTGCCGATTCGCTACTCTGGACTCGATGCCCGGCACGACACGATGGCGTGAGCGACGGTCGCTGGGTCTGCTCGCTCCCGTGCTGGCCGGGGTGCTGGCCGGGTGTTTCGCGATCAATCCACTGTTCGAGGCCGGCGACGATGGGACCTCGGTGGCGGGCAGCGGCGATGGAAAGGGGACCGGCAGCGGCGATGGAATGGCGACGGGCAGCGGCGATGGAATGGCGACGGGCAGCGGCGATGGAATGGCGACGGGCAGCGGCGATGGAATGGCGACGGGCAGCGGCGATGGAATGGCGACGGGCAGCGGCGATGGAATGGCGACGGGCAGCGGCGATGGAATGGCGACGGGCAGCGGCGATGGAATGGCGACGGGCAGCGGCGATGGAATGGCGACGGGCAGCGGCGATGGAATGGCGACGGGCAGCGGCGATGGAATGGCGACGGGCAGCGGCGATGGGATGGAGGCGGACAGCGGCGATGGGACGGAGACGGAGACCGGCGAAGATGGGCCCGCCGGCCCGCCGATCGACTCGTTCGTCGATGACTTCGAGGATGGCGAGATCGGCCCAGAGTGGTCCGCGCCTGCGTGCAGCGCTGGCTGTACGATCGAGGAGTCCGGCGGCGCGATGCGCTTTGGCCTGAGCGGGGACCAAGCGTGCGCGTGCACGCTCACGACCGGTGACGTCTACTCGTTGATCGACACGCGGGTGGTCCTCGATGTGCCGGCGATCACCAACTTTCACCCGCCGATTCGGTTCTTCATGTCGGTCAGCAACGCGGATGGCGACGCGATCGAGTATGGGTTTGATGGCGCCAACGTGTTCTTCGCGGAGATCCTCGAGGGCAACGCTACGATCTTCTCGAGCACGACCATGTACGTACCCGGACCACGCTATTGGCAGCTGCGCGAGCAGGGCGGGCAGCTCTACTTCGAGAGCTCGCCGGACGCCGCGGCGTGGGACCTGGAATTTCAGACCGACACCCCGTTCTATGTGGGCGCCGTTCGGTTTCGGTTTGGTGCCCGGGTCGCGGACGCGATGCCGTCGAACATCGGGATCTCCGTGCCCAACTACAACGTCCTCCCGTGACCCTCAGAGATCTTTCACGGCGCGGGCGCCCACGCCCAGCGACACGCCGCCCAGCGCGAGCAAGCCGGCGCAGGCGGGGGCGATCTCGGCGAGCGAAGATCCACGCCAGACCGCGCCTTCGATCGCCAGCAGCGCCCACGCGACCGGGCTCGCGTTCGCGGCCGCCTGCAGCCAGCTCGGCATCAAGAACAGCGGCAGCATCCCACCGCCGAGCATCGCCATGCCCATCAGGATCGCCCAGCTCATCCCGGCGGCCGAGTGCGTGCGGCGTCCGATCACGGCGAGCAAGGCCATGACGCCAACGAAGCCCAAGGCCGTACACGCGAGCGCGAGCGCGAGCAGGCCGACGCTCTGGGGCCGCACGCCAAAGCCAAGCACCGCGACCATCACCAGCGTGAGCTGCATGATCACGATTGCGACCAAGCACGCGCCGGCCTTGCCCGCGAGGATCGTCAGGCGTGAGACCGGGGCGACCGCGAGCCGCAGCAGCGTGCCGCGCTTGCGCTCCTCGACCAGGCTGACCGCAAAGGTCGCCGCGCAAGCCAGCACCGCCCAGATGATCCCTTGCGGAAAGGTCACCGCGTAGGGCGAGGGCGGGCGCGCGGTCGGGCCACGCTGTTCGGCGTGCACGCTGTTGAAGTGGATCGAGACCGCCTGAATCGGCTGGATCGGCTGCATCGGCTGGGTCGTGCCGGGGGTGGACCCGGCCCGGGCGAGCGCGCGCCAGGCCGCCAGCTGGGTTTGGAACCTCGGCGACGGGGATCGGCAACGCGTACGCGGTCGCGTACTGGCTG
>NZ_JMCC02000057.1 GCF_000737335.2 Enhygromyxa salina
AACGGCCCCGAGGAGCGAAGCGACCAGACGCGAAGCGGCTGCAGTCGGCGAAGTCCAAGGTGTATGTGGGGGTCTCAAGAAAGCCCAACGATGTTGCCGGCGGCGTCGAGCCCGATGCTCTGCGCCGCCGACTTCTTGGGCATGCCGGGCATCAGCATGAGATCGCCGGTGCGCACGACGACGAAGCCGGCGCCCGCGCTGAGCTTGAGCCCCGCCACGCGCAGCCGCCAGCCGGTTGGGGCCCCGCGCAGCTCGGGGTTGTCGGACAGCGAGTGCTGGGTCTTGGCCACGCAGATCGGCAGCTCGTCGCCGCCACACGCGACGATCTGCGCGAGGTCGGCCTCGGCTTCCTCGCTCCAGTCGACGCCGTCGGCCCGATAGATCCGCTGCGCGAGGGTCTGCACCTTCTCTCGCAGCGTCACCCCAAGCTCGTAGCAGGGCTCGAGCGGGCGGTTGCCCTCGGCGCCCGCGGCCATGACCGCCTCAGCCAGCGCCGTCCCGCCCTCGCCCCCCCGACCAAAGCCCTCGGAGATGGCCCAGCGCGCCCCCTCGGCCTCGATCAAGTCGACGAGCGCCTGCAGCTCGTCGTTGGTGTCAAACCCGAACCGGTTGATCGCAACGACGACGGGGACGCCATACACATCGCGCAGGTTGGACAGGTGCGTGCGCGCGTTGGCGAAGCCCTGGGTCAGCGCCTCGATGTTCTGCTCGCCAAGCTGATCCAGCGCGACGCCGCCGTGGAGCTTGAGCGCCCGGCAGGTCACGACCAACACCGCGACGGCCGGGAAGGTGCCGAGCTGCCGACACTTGATGTCGAGGAATTTTTCCGCGCCAAGATCCGCCGCGAACCCGGCCTCCGTCACGACCCAGTCCGCGCTGTGCAGCGCCAGCTCGGTCGCGACGACGCTGTTGCAGCCATGCGCGATGTTGGCGAACGGCCCGCAGTGGATCAGCGCGGGGGTCCGCTCGATCGTCTGGACCAAGTTGGGCGCGAGCGCGTCGTAGAGCAGGACCTCGAGGGCGCCAATGCAGTCGAGCTCACCCGCGCGGACCGGGCGCCCCTCGCGGGTCCAGCCAACGACCATGCGCTCGAGCCGGGCCTTCAGGTCGGCGCGATCTTTGGCGAGCGCGAGCACGGCCATGACCTCGGACGCGGCGGTGATGTCGAAGCCGCTCGCGTGCGGGAACCCGTCGGACTTCTTGCCCAACCCGATCTGGCAGTGACGCAGCTGGCGATCACACACGTCGAGCACCCGCCGCCACGCGATGCGCTCGGGCGCGAGGTCGCCCGGCTTGGCCTCGGCCTTGCCCCGCCTGATCGCCCGCTCTTGGTGGTGAACATGATTGTCGACGACCGCCGCGAGCAAGTTGTTGGCCGAGGTCACCGCGTGAAGATCACCGGTGAAGTGCATGTTGATGTCCTCCATCGGCAGCACCTGCGAGCGCCCGCCCCCCGCCGCGCCGCCCTTGATGCCAAAGGTTGGACCCAGCGAGGGCTCGCGCAGCGCGAGGCAGTGCGACACGCCAAGCTTGCCAAACCCCTGCGCGAGGCTGATCGAGGTCACCGTCTTGCCGTCGCCAAACCGCGTGGCGGTCATCGCCGTGACCAACACCAGCTTGCCCTGCGGTCGCTGCTTGCGACGCTGCTCGAGCACGTCGAGGGACACCTTGGCCTTGTGGCGTCCGTAGGGCTCGAGCTCGTCAGCGTCAAACCCTAGCTGCTCGCCGATCACGTTGATGTGGGCGAGCTCGGTCGCCTGCGCGATCGCGGCGTCGGGCGGAAGATCGGGGAGCGGCGACAGGGGCGGGAGCTGGGCCATGGGCATACCGTCCGACGGCGAAGGCTGCGCTGACAAGGACGAAGTTGCCCCCCGGAGGGGGCTGCAGTGGCCCTCGCCCGAGGCTGAAAACAGCTGTTCTGGCCCAGATCGACTCCGCGCCTCGATACTGAACTACCATTCAGCCGACGGAGAACCATCGTGACCGCAGTCAAGCTCGTCTCTCTCCCCAGCCTCCACTCGCCCGCTGCTCCAGCGGCACCCAGTCCCGCGCGTCCGCTCGCCGAGCTCGCTGGCCCCGGTCGCATCGTCGAGCTGTGTGGCCAAGCTCAGTCGAGCACCGCGACGGCGATCCTCGCCCATGCACAGCGCGAGGGTGAGACCGCCGCGTGGATCCAGCTGGCACAGGGCGATCTGTATCCGCCAGATCTGAGCGCCGCCGGGGTCGACATCGAGGCGCTGATCGTCGTGCACGTGCCAACCGGGTCCGAGAAGATGTCGGGTCCAGCGGGTCAGTGCCGCGCAGCGGAGTTGCTGCTTCGCTCGGGCGGGTTCGGCTTGGTGATCCTGGATTTTTGCCGGGCTGAGCCGTCCGGCTCGACAGCGTGGCAGGGGCGGCTGCTCGGCCTCGC
The DNA here is from genome assembly GCF_000737335.2 of Enhygromyxa salina. Lineage (GTDB taxonomy): Bacteria > Myxococcota_A > Polyangia > Nannocystales > Nannocystaceae > Plesiocystis > Plesiocystis salina_C. The sequence continues at coordinate 2,411 of NZ_JMCC02000057.1, forward strand.
TCGCCAGCACGAGGCGCGGGTGCTGATCTTGCGCCAAGACACCCGCGAGCAGCTCGCGTCGCTCGGTCCGCTGATCAGCATGCGCGTGGCCTCGCGGGTCGAGCGGGCCCGGATCAACGATGATCCCCCCGGCTTCACGCGGCGAACGGGCCGCTTCGTGATCCACCACGAGGTGCTCAAGAACAAGTCCGGCGGCCCGCTCGATCCCGCGGCGTCGCTCGTCCGTGGACCGTGGGGCTTGCTGTAGACTCACCGCGTGTCCCCTGCCCGCCCGCGCTTCGCCTCGCTCGCCATCACCTTCGCCCTGCTGCTCGCCAGCGTCGCGTGTACGCCCGCTGGGCTGGCGCAGATCAGCGCCGAACCAACTGCCTGTCCCAGCGAACGGCTGGAGATCAGTGAGGCCCATCAACCGATGGAAGGCCCCAGCTCATGGACGGCGACCTGTCTCGCGGCGAATGGTGCCGATGCGCCGCCACAGAAGTGGTTTTGTTCGCGGATGCATCAGCGGGTGATCTGCACCGAAGATCCGCGCTAAATCCGCGAGCGTGGATCTTGAGGCTCGCACGCGGTCACCCTTTCGTGGTCCACTTCGGTAGGCGCACGCGTTGACGGGCGCCGCGGCGAACGAAACTCAGGTGACCTGGTATCCGACCACGACTGGCGGCGAGAAAGCCGAAGCCGACGCGGCCGCGGGCGAAGCGATCGCAGACGGATCAGCCGCGCCGTCGCGCAGCGGCCAGACCGTGATCACCCGCGCCGATGATCTGCCCACCGTCGCGCTGCCCGCTCAAAAGCGCAAGACGCGACCCGACTACGACCACGACGAGGACGACGACCCCACGGTCGCGCGGCTCGGGCTTGGCGATCTACACCCCGCGTCACCACGCACCGCGCCCGACGAGCCCACCCTCGACGACGAAGATCCCACGATCAAGCACAAGGCCCTGCGCCGCCAGGCACCGCGGGCGGAGCTGCTCGATCATCGCTATCAGCTGAGCCGCCAGATCGGCGCGGGCGGCATGGGCGAGGTCTGGCAGGCCCGCCACGTGCAACTCGGTCGCGAGGTCGCGATCAAGTTCCTGACCAATGAAGAAGGCGGCCCGCGCTTCAAGCTCGAGGCCCAAGCGATCGCGAGCGTTCGCCACACCGGGGTCGTCGACGTGCTCGACTTTGGCGAGACCAGCCAAGGCGTGCCCTACTTCGTGATGGACCTGCTCGAGGGTCAGACCCTGTCCAAGCGCGTGCGCGCGACCGGGCCGCTGTCGTGGGCGCTCGTCCGCAACATCGCGCTCGAGGTCGCCGACGCGCTCGCCCACGCGCACGCGGTTGGGGTGATCCACCGCGACCTCAAGCCCAGCAACGTGATCGTGCTCGACAATCCGCCGCAGCGCGGATCGTCGACCAAGCTGATCGACTTTGGCATCGCCAAGCTGCTTGGCGACCACGCCCCCAAGCTCACCCAAGCCGGCTTCGTGCAAGGCACCCCGGCGTACATGAGCCCGGAGCAGGTGCTTGGTGAAGATGTTGACGCCCGCACCGACGTCTACGGGCTCGGCTGCCTGCTCTACTACCTGCTGAGCGCCCAGCGACCGTTTCCCGACAAGTCTGGCGCCGCCGCGCTGCGGGCCCAGCTCGACCAGCTGCCCCCGCGCTTCGCCGAGGTCGTGCCCGGCCAGTCGATCCCGCCCGAGGTCGAGGCCCTCGTGTTTCGGGCGATCGCCAAAGAGAAGCACGCGCGCTTCGACTCGATGTGGGACATGCAGGCGGCGATCATCGCGATCCCACCAGACGCCAGCGCGAGCATGTCGGGGGCCGCGCCACCACACAAGCTCAAGCCAACCGACGCGAGCGCCTCGAGCAGCATACGGACGACAGACAGCTACGGCGCGTTGAGCCCGGCCGACTCGGCGCCAACGGACACGTCGAGCAACACCTACCCAAGCACGAGCGCGAGCGCCTCGTCCGCAGTCCAGCCATCATCATCGATCGGTGGCCGCGTCATGCTCGTGCTCGCGGTGGTCGTCTCGCTGGGCTTACTCGGCGCCGCGATCACCGGCCTGATCTGGGCCCTCACGGGGTAGCAATGACCCCCACAGAGACCTTAGACTTCGCCGAAGCCACCCGAGCCCCCTTCTAGGGGCCACACATGCGGATTCGAAAGCGGCTGCAGTCGGCGAAGTCTAATGACCCCCACCAAGACATTAGACTTCGCCGAAGCCACCCGAGCCCCCTTCTAGGGGGCCACACATGCGGATTCGAAAGCGGCTGCAGTCGGCAAAGTCTAAGGTCTCTGTGGGGGTCATAACCATCCATGTCCCAGGAACTTCACGCACTGTTCTCCCAACTCGAGCTCTCGCTGCCCTTCGTCAAGCCGAGCTCGACCACGCTCGCGTGTGAAGATCCGTCATCGGGCGCGGTCGTCGGGCACCTCGCACAGGACGACAAGCCGAGCACGCTGGTCAAGATCGACGCGGCGGCGCGCAGCTTCGCGGCGCTGCGCGAGGTCCCGGCGCCGGTCCGGGGGGCGATCGTCAGGGCCATGGGTGAGCGCCTGCGCGAGCACAAGCAGGCCCTCGCGCAGCTGGTCTGCGCCGAGGTCGGCAAGGGCATCGAGGAGGCGCGCGGCGAGGTCCAAGAGATGATCGACATCTGTGACTACGCCGTGGGGCTGTCCCGCATGATCGGCGGCAAGACCTTGCCCTCGGAGCGGCCCGATCACCGCATGTTCGAGCAATGGCTGCCGCTCGGGCCGGTGCTGTGCATCTCGGCGTTCAACTTTCCGGTCGCGGTGTGGTCGTGGAACGCTGCGATCGCGCTGATCTGCGGCGACCCTGTGATCTGGAAGCCCAGCCTGCACGCGCCGCTGTCCGCGATCGCGGTGCATGGGCTGCTGCAGCCGTTGCTCGCCAGCGCCGGCCATGGCGACGCGATGCAGCTGGTGATCGGCCCCGACGACACGGTTGCGAAGACGCTGGTCGACGACGTTCGGGTGCCGCTGGTCAGCGCGACTGGTTCGTGCGCGATGGGCCGGGCCGTGGCGCCGCGGGTCGCCGCTCGGCTGGGTCGCACGCTGCTCGAGCTTGGGGGCAACAACGCGGTGATCGTTGACGCGACCGCCGACCTCGAGCTCGCCGTGCGGGCCGTCGCGTTTGGGGCCGCGGGCACGGCCGGCCAGCGCTGCACGACGACCCGGCGGCTGTTCGTCGAGCGCTCGATCGCCGCGGCGCTCACGGACAAGCTGGTCGCCGCGTACGCGCAGCTGAGCGAGCGCGTGGGTGACCCGCGCGACGCTGGCAACCTGATCGGCCCGCTGATCGACGCCTCGGCGGTCGGCCGGTTCTCGGCGATGGTCGCCCACGCCAAGCGCCTGGGCGCGACGGTGCTCGCGGGCGGCAGCTCGATCCACGACGGGGAGCTTGGCGCGGGCCACTACGTGCTGCCCACGTTGATCCGCGTGCCCGACTCGCTCGATCTAGACGCCGACTTCGCGCCGATGCAGACCGAGACCTTCGCCCCGATCCTGTACCTGCGCAGCTTCCCCAACGGCGACCTCGCCCGCGCGATCAGCTGGCAAAACAGCGTCGAGCAAGGCCTGTCGAGCGCGCTGTTTAGCGACAGCTCCCGCGCGATCGAGCGGTTCTGGAGCCCGGCTGGCAGCGACTGTGGGATCGCCAACGTCAACATCGGCACCTCGGGGGCCGAGATCGGCGGGGCGTTCGGCGGCGAGAAGGCCACAGGTGGCGGGCGCGAGGCCGGCAGCGACGCATGGAAGGCGTACATGCGCCGGCAGACCTGCACGATCAACGGCGGCGAGACGCTGCCGCTGGCGCAGGGCATCAGCTGGAGCTCGACCTGACCCGCCCGTGAGCGCAGGCGCTACGCCGGATCCGGCAGGGTCGACTCGCACTCGGTGAGCGGACCCGCGAGGCCGCTCCAGCCGGGCAGCGCGTCGCCGTTGGGCGTGGGCCCAGTGACCAGGATCTCTGACAGATCGAGGGTGACCGGGTCCGCCTCGAACAGCTCGGCGTCCGAGTTGAGCAAGTACAGCCGCGCCGTGTCGTCCGTGAACAGCGGCCCACCAAGCGCGTGGACGCCCCAGGTCCCGCCCTCGCCGAGCTCCGTGCCGGTCCCGGTGTTGTAGTCGAACTCGTAGACGTGACCCGAGTCGATCGCAAACCCGATCCCGTCGGTGATCGCTCCCATCGGGTCGATCCCCGGGCCCATGTCGTCGATGTCGGCGACCGAAGCCATCTCCAGATCCGTGATCACCTCGAACGCGAGGTCGCCAGCGAGGTAGTCGCCCGTGAAGCGCAGCAGCCGGTTGCCCTCTGCGCTGCTGACGTTGACGCCCGTGTCCATGAGATACACGAGGCCCTGACAGTCGGTGTAGAGGGCTTCGACGCGGATGTTGTCGGGCACGTTGCCGATGATCTCGACCTCGATCTCGCTGGCCTCCGTCGGGGGCTCGGCGACGTGGAAGATCTGCGTGCCGTTGGGGCTCTCGCGCGAGCCGAGCAGCGAGCCGTCCTCGAGCATCGTGAGCCCGTTCTGGCCGTCGACGAGCGGGGTCAGGATCGTGCTGGTGACGAGCTGCACGACGGAGCCGTCGTCCTCGTCGATCTCGATGTACATCAGGCGATCTTCGACGGAGTACCAGAGGTTCGGGGTCACCCACAGCGGATCCGCGTTGGGGTCGCCATCGCCGTCGCCGTCGCCATCGCCATCGCCATCCCCGTCGCCGTCGCCGTCGCCGTCGCCATCGCCATCGCCATCACCATCACCATCGCCATCGCCATCGCCATCACCGTCGCCATCGCCATCGCCGTCACCATCGCCATCACCGTCACCGGTCCCGCCACCGGTCTCCGTGTCCTGATCGGTGTCCCCCGTTCCGGTCTCCGTCGCCGCGTCGGCCGTCTCGGCGCTCGCGCCACGGTCGTCGCCGCAGCCACACACGAGCAGCGCAGTCATCGTCACCCAAGAGAAGGATCGCATCGGCGCAGTGAAGCACGGATACAGGCCGGTTGCTCGGAGTTCCGATGCACTTGGGGTACTCAATCGGCGTGTCGGTCATCGCCCCGGACAACGATGCCGTCATCGCTGCGATGCTGCGGTTGCCGACCCAAGCCGCGCTGTGGTGGCTCGAGCAATGGACGGCGCGCGAGCAGTGGGTCGACGCTCGGTTCCGAGCACGCGGCGGAGGATGGGCGATCGTCCGCCTCGTCGACGGGGATCACCGGGTGCCAGCGCAACTCGCTCGCCGCCAGACCGAGCGCTTCGCGATCGTCGCGCTGCGCAGCTCGGTCGGTGCGGACGTCAGCGCGCTGCTCACCGCCTTGACTGCCACAGTCGCCGCCCACGAACACGGGTTTCGCTGGCGCCAGCCCCTGCCCCGCAGCCCCACCCCAGACGCCGCCGATCTCGATCCACGCAGCGTGTCACCCGAGCGGCTCGCGTTCGAGGCGGGGATCAAGCCGGCCCTGCGGATCCGCCTGCACGCCGCCGAGGCGCCCTATGAAGTTGGGCTGTGGTTGCGGGCCGGCTACGCGGTCGCGGCCGTCGAGACCGACGCCGGCGCCGACGGGGCCCGGACCTACGTGATGGTCGCGCCCACCCGCGAGCGGGCGCTGGCCCTGGTCGACGCGGAGCTGCGCCAGTATCTGCCGACCGCAGGACAGCTGGTGGCCCTGCGTGAGTGCGGCGCGATGCTGGGCTACCCAAGCTGCTGCGTCGAGTCGTTCGTGCGCTCGACCGAGCTCGAGCACGACGCGCTGGATCCCGAGGTCAACGCGCGCCGGGGTAATTTTCACCGGATCGATGCGGCCTGGGTCGAGCGGCCGCTCGCGCGACTCAACACCTTGCTCAAGAACGATCACCTGGGGCTGCTCAGCTTTGATCCGTGCCGGTTTGACTGCCCGCGTGCGCTCGAGATCGCCGACCGCATCGCCAGCGTGGTCGAGGCCGCGCACCCAGGCTACACGCGGCGGCTGCTGGGCACGTTTGCGATCAACCAGGAGGATGAGCGCGCGACCCTCGAGCTGCGCCCGCTCGCCGATGGTTCCGGGGACGAGCAAGTGCGCGCAGCCACACCCGCCAGCCCCGGCGCGGCTGCGTTCGCGGACCGTCTGATCGGCCACCGCGTTGACGCCGAAGGCCGGATCGCCGGTCTCGAGCAACCCTGCCGGGTGTTTCGATTCGTCTGAGCGGCTGGTGCTCGAGCGGCGGTGATTTCAGCGCGGGCGAGGGCTTCTCGCCCGCTTGCGGACGCCTCCGCAGACCGGTTCCGGCAAATTCGCGTGCATCGGCGCCGACAGATAGCATCGCAGGGTGACGCCCCCCCGCGGCCCAGTCGGTCACCGGCAGCTCCCGACGCCCAAGGACGTCGCGCGGGCGCTCGATGGCGACAGGCCGGCGATGCAGACCTTGGTCGAGCGGCTGCTGCCGATCGTCCAGGCCGAGGTTGGGTACGCGCTGGCCCGGGGCGCCCGAGCGGAGAGCCGCGACGCTCGCCAAGAGATCGCCGACTTCGTCCAAGAGGTGTTCGTTGGCCTGCTCGAGCGCGACGGCAAGGTCCTGCGAACATGGGATCCCCAGCGCGGCCGCAGCCTCGACAGCTTCGTCCGCTTGGTCGCGCGTCGGCATGTCGCGGCGATCTTGCGCAGCGGTCGACGCAGCCCGTGGTCCGACAAACCAACCGACATCGAGGATCTCGACCGGGCTCGGACCGGCTCGAGCGGCTCGGGACGCTTCGCCTCGCTCGAGCAGCTCGACCGCTTGCTAGAGACGCTGAGCGAGCGCCTCGACGAGCGCGGGATCTTGCTGTTCGAGCTGCTCTACATCGAGGAGCGAGCCGTCGAGGAGGTCATGGAGCTGACCGAGATGACCCGCGATGCCATCTATGCGTGGCGCTCGCGATTTCGCAAGCTCGTCGCCAGGCTGGCCAACGAGGCCCAGGAGCAAGCCCCCATGCCCCGAAAATTCGCGCTCGTGTCAGATCCCGGGGTCACGAACACAAAGGAGCATTCACCATGAGCGATGGTCCCCATGACGAGGACGAGGTGGACGAGGCCGACGAGTCCGTCGACCAGCTCCTCCTCGCGCTCGCCGATCGAGCGCGAGAGCGCCCCTCCGCGTGGGATCCAGTGACGCATGGCGAGCGCGGCGTGGACGAGGTGGCGGCGGAAACTGGCGTCAACGCCGAGCTCGCGCGCGCCTACTTCGAGCCCTTCGACGCCGGGGAGACCCAGGCGGTGGTCGATGCCGTGCTCGCGCGCGCGGCCCCGGCCGCCGAGGCGTCGCCTGAACAGCCCGCGGTTGTCGTGCCGCTTCGACCTCGCAACCGCACGACCACCGCGATCCTCGCGGTCACGCTGGCGATCGCTGCCGCGGCCGCGCTGTGGATGATCTGGCCCCAGCCCAAGATCGGCGGGTCCGATCCGACCATCGCCACGCGCGAGCCGATCCCCGCGTACGGGGTCGAAGTTGGCGGCTGGCTCAAGACCCTGCGCGACGACGCGACGCCGGCCCCCTCGCGCTACCGATATCGGGCCGAAACACCGTTCGAGTGGGTTCTGAGGCCGGAGGCACAGGTCGGAGACGCGCTCGCCGTGCGGGCGTTCGTGATCGGCGAAGCCGGCCAACCCGGCCGCCCCCTCGCGCTGGACGGGCTGACCGAGATCGCGTCCACCGGAGCGATCCGGATCCACGGGACGATCGCCCAGCTGATGCTCGCGCCCGGTCGATATACCATTGCCCTCGTCGTTGGCCGACCCGACGCGCTGCCCGAGCGGGCCGCCGCGCTCACCGAGCCGACCGACGAGCCAGCATGGCGAGTGCTTCGGATCGACATCGACATCGAGGGCTGACGGTCGCCCTGCTGGGGCTGCTGGGCTGCCCTGCGCAGCCGAGCGAGACCGGTGGGACGGGTCCGGCTGATCCGCCCGACCCCAGTGATCCGACGGTTCAGGTAGATCCGCGCGCGGCGTCGATCGAAGCCGGGCCGCCCGCGATGTTCGGCTGCGCGGGACTGATCCTCGACACAGGCCAGCTTCGCTGTCTGCTGCGCAAGCCCAAGCCGCTGCGGGCCTGGCTCGACGGTCGCCGCGACGCGACGATCGAGCTGTGGTTCGACGGCGCGCCGCTGGCCTCGACGCTCAGCCGCGACCGCGATGGCCTGCTGCTCGAGTTCGAGCCCCCCCGCGAGCATGGCCTGGTCGAGCTGCGCGCGCCGACGGGCGAGGTCTGGAGGGTCCAGCTGACGTCGGCGTCGGCCCGGCACACCGAGCTGCGCAAGGCCGCGAACGAGCGCGGGCGGGCGGGCGACTTTGCGGGCGCGGCCGCGATCTTCGCGACGGCGGCGGACGAGCTCACGCCCGCGCAAGCGGATCTGCTGCGCTGCGACGAGGCCCGCCTCGCGATCGCCGAGCGCCGGTTCGCGCACGTCATCGCGCTCGCCAACGGGCTCACCGACTCGCCTGCGATCAGCTGCGTCGGCGCGGCGGCCTCGCTCGCGGCCTACGTGCAGCTGTTCGATCAACCCGACTTCAACGCGGCCGACCAGCACCTGGCCACAGCGACCGCCGCCGGCCGCTTCGACTTCGAGACGGCGATCGGCGCTCGGTATCTGCGTGGGGTGTTCGACCATCGGATCGGCGACATCGACGAGTCGCTCGTCGAGTTCGAGGCCTCGGCCCGGCTGGCCAAGCTCGTCGGCGACGAGCAGCAGTTCATGGCGTCCACGATCATGCAGGCGGTCGCGCTGGCCCGGCTCGGGCGCCTGCGCGAGGCCGAGTCCCTCGCCACGTCGATCGTCAGTGGGATCGCCGAGGACGCCACCACCGATCCGTTGATCCGCGATGTTCGCTACGACCTGGCTTGGATCGCCCTGCTCGCACGAGAGGCCGATCCCCACGCGCCCGATCCCAGCGCGACGCTGCGCGAGCTGATCGCCGACTACACCCGGACCCAGAGCCACAGCGACGTGGCCCGAACCCGGCTGCACCTGGTGTTCGCCCGCCTGCAATCGCGCGACCTCACCAGCGCGCGGACCGAGCTCGACCAGATCGACGGCGCGCAGCTCGACACGCACTCCCTGGTGTGGTTCGAGCTCGCCGCGTTCGAGCTCGCGCTCGCCAGCGGCGCGACCCGGGCGGCGCGTGGGCACCTCGACCGGGCCGAGCTCTACGCGGATCTGACCCGCGATCGCGAGCATCACTTTCGGATCTGGGCGGCTCGCGGCGCGCTGGCGCGGGCCAAGGGGGATCGCGGCGCCGCCCTCGAGGCGCTGCGCCACGCCAGCACGATCGCAGACGAGCTGGCGCTCGCCGTCCCCGGCAGCTCTGGACGCAGCATGATGGTCACCGCGCACCGTCAGGCGGACACGGCCCTGGTCGAGCTGCTCGTCGAGCTCGACCAGGCCGAGGCCGCGCTGTGTGCCGCGGTCTCGGTCCGGGCCCGGCACCTTCGCGCGCTCTCGGCCCGGCTGCGCCCGCCGCTCTCGCGCGAGGATCAGCGCGACTACCAGGCCCTGCTCAGCCAGCACCGCGCGCTGCGGCTCGACATCGACGAGCAGCTCGCCGATGCCTGGCAGCAACCATCGACCGAGTTGCAGGCGCTGCGCGAGCAGCTGAGCGAGCAGGGCGAGCGCGCCGATGAGCTGCTGCGCCAGGCGACCGCGCTGCTCGAGCGCGACGCCCCGCGATGGAGCTGCGATCGCGTGCTGCCCCGCCGCGACGGCCAAGCGGTCCTGGCGATGGCCCCAAGCGCGGACGACGACCGCGGGTGGTTCATGCTGGCCCGGCGCGACGGCGAGGTGACGCGCACCGAGGTGATCGAGATCGCCAACGTCTTGGCGCCTGGCGAGCGGGCAGCCCAGGCGATCGCGGCGCTGGGGCCCTCGCTCGCCGAGGTCCGCGAGCTCGAGGTGATCCCGGTCGGCCGGCTGTCGAGCGTCGACTTCCACGCGCTGCTGCGCCCACGCGAGATCACGGTGGTCTACTCGCTCGGCCTCGGCCACGCCGAGACCAACCCGCGCGCCCGCGCGACCGCGGACGTCGTCGCCGGATCGAGCGATCTGCCGGCCGTTGCGTCCGAGGCCGCGCACGTCAGCGCGCGGCTACACGAGCTGGGGTGGCAGGTCACGCCGAGCTGGGCGCCCGCGAGCGACGATCAGCCGCACCTGCTTCACTACGCGGGGCACGGGACCGCAACCGGGGCTCGAGCAGGCGAAGGTGGCTGGGACAGCTACATCGAGATCCCCGGCTTTGGTCGGCTGAGCGCCTCGCAGATCGTCGCGGGTCAGCGCGCGCCGAGGATCGTCGTGTTGGGCGCGTGCAGCACTGGCGCGGTCAGTGACGAGATCATCGACGGCGGCATGAACCTGGCGGCGGCGTTCTTGCTGGCGGGCGCGGAGCTGGTGATCGCGCCGACTGGGCCGGTCGACGATCAAGCGGCGCTGTCGCTGAGCCAGACGATCTATGCCCAGCTCGGGGCCACGCCGGGACACGAGCTCGGCACGGCCACCTCCGTGAGCGAGTTCATCGCCGCGCTCGACCATGCCCAGCATGCCCAGCACGCCCAGGACACCGCGCGCGAGCCAACCGGCCCGACCAGCTACTGGCGCTGGCGGGCCTGGCAACCGTGAGGGTGGTCTGGGCGCGGACGAAGGCGGGCAGCGGGCTCAGGGCCCAACCGGGATCTGGTTGCCGACGGACATCGGCCGCCCGCTCGCGTCGAGGAAGGACATCGACACCCAAGCCGAGACCGGCGCGGAGCCGCTGGTGCCGACCTGCTGCAGCTGGGGATCGGCGAACACCGTCACGGTCGTTGGCGAGACCCCCTGCGCCCCATAGTCGAGCCGCTCGGACCCGCCGGCCGCGTCGTAGATCTTGACCTGGATGTTCTGCAGTGTGTAGCCGGCGTAGTCGGACGCGACGCTGACGTAGAAGTCGTCGTCCTTGATCTGGCACATCGGGCACGGCGGCTTCTCGGGCTGCGGCAAGGTCCAGGGATCCGGCATGGCGCCGGCCGTGATCGCGGGATCCCGCGGCATCCAGGTCGCCTGATCCAACCCACACAGCTCGCAACCTTGGGCCACCCAAGTCGGCGTCGTGCCCTGGTCGAGCGCACCAAGGCCCGCGATCGCCTGATCGAAGCTGGCCCACCACGCCGTCTCGCGCCCGGCCGCGTCGGACGAGGCCGCCGTGCAGGCCTTCTCGACCGCGTCGCACTGGCTCACCGTCAGGATCGTGATGTCGGGGTCCGGGGCATTGCGAACGTAGACATCGCAGGCCTTCGCCACCGCGCCGCAGGCCGTGACCACGTGCTGCTCGGACGGCGAGGTCCCCCTCAGCGCGAACCCGGCGGTCACGACCTGACCGTTGATCGTGCGGGGCGCACCGCTGGCGTAGATCACCTGCATGACCTCGTCGGCCCGCAGACCGGGAAAGTAGGACCAGACGAGCGCCGCGATCCCGCTGACCGCCGCCGTCGCAACCGAGCTGCCCGTGAGCGGCCCACGAGCGGCCTGGCCGAGCGCGCTGTGCCCCGCGAAGCCGAGCGCGGCCACGCGCGCGTCGGATCCGGGCCGAAAGTCGACGAGGTTGCGCTGCGCCCAGTCGATCGGAGTCGCGGCGTGAAGCAGCGGCTGGTAGCTAGCCGGCGAGTTCGGCAAGACGACGCCGAGATCGTTGCACGCCGCCACGCTGGGCGCCGGCTGCTGCTCCCACGAGCCGGGGCCCGTTGGCTGATCGACGCAGCTCGCTTGCGGTTGGTTGCCGCTCGCCGCGATGACCAGCGCGCCCTGGCAGCGGGCCAGCTGGACCGCGTGTTCGACCGCCGCGATCGCGGCCGTCGGCGCGACCCCGTTCGCGTCGAGGTCACCCGTGCTCGGCTCCCAGCCAACCGAGAGGTTGATGACCAGCTTGTGATCGTGGTTGGTCCAGCCCTCGACCGCCGCGTAGATGCCCTGGGCCAGATCCGACTGGTACCCAAAGTAGCCCCCCTTCGCGAAATTTGGATCGCCGCCCACGATCTGCGGGAGCCCGAGCCGGGTGGCCACGACGCGCCGACAGCTCTGGCTGTCCAGCGTGGGCACGCAGCCGCTGGCCGCCGTCGCAACGATCGCCGCGACGGTCGGACCATGGGCGGCTTGGCCGATGCGGGTGTCTTCCGGCGCGGTGTCGACGACGGCGATGTCGACGGGGTAACCGGCGCCCAACGTTGCCTGCGCGTCGGGGACCACCCCAACGCCACCCGCGAACGCCTGTTGATATCCCGGGCCGATCATCGGCTCGAGCGGGCTCTGCGGCACAACCCGACAGTCGGGGGTGGTCGTGACGCCGGCGGGGAGCTTGCTGAGGTCGGCAGGACCCGGACCACTCCACCGATAGCGACAGTAGTTGTCCATCGCGTCGGGGCTCGCCTCGGGAAACAGCTCGTCGACCTTCCAGCCCGGCCCAGGCTGCGGGCACTCGGCGACCTTGACCAGGTGGGCGATCTGACGCTCGGGCGGGCACAGCTCGACACTTGGCGGCGTCGCGCGATCAGGATCGACGCAGGGCTGCTCGTGGACGGCGTTTTGCGACTGCCCGCCGTCGTCGGTAGGGGTCCCGCCCTTGATCACCCCCTTCACGCGGTCGCAGCCAAGCAGCGCCAGCATCGAGATCGAGATCGAGAGAGACAACATGGACGAAGGCGTGAGTCGGGTCATCGGTCGGGTCCAAACAAACCATTGAAACTGCCACGCGGGATCTGACGCGACACTCGCTGATCTACGAGCCGAGATGGTGCCCAAGTCCACGAACTTCGTCACCCCCGCGCGGAGGCCGGGCCACCAGCTCCGCCCACGATCGGTGACGTGTTCGGCACCAGCATCCGCGCAACCCGCTGGGGATCGGTGATGCCATTGGCGTCGAAGTATTTGATCGCGGCGACCTCGAAGTCCTTGGACTCGTTGCCTTCGGTGACCTGGGCCAGCTGCCAGCGGACGGACGCGAGGTGGCACTCGATCCCGTTTTGATCGAACAACAGCTCTGCTTCGCGCCAGCAGCGTCGGGCCTGCTCGGTGTCGCCAGCGATCGAGTGCAGCGCGGCCTCGTTGATCGCCGCCTCGCCGACATAGAGGGGGACCCGGGTTCGACGCAGGCGCCGACACACGCCGCGGACCTGGCCGGCGAGCTTGGTGTTGGCCGGAAACTGCACGGCCGCGGCCGCCCAGCACCGACCGATCAGCTGGTCGACGAAGCGCTTGACGACGGGGTTGAGCGCGACGCTGGATCGACGCACCGCGGCCAACAGCCTGTCGATTCGCTCGAGCACCGACTCGTGCTGACCCTCGCCGAGCAGCATGAAGATCTCGACCCGATCGAGCATCACCGTCGTGTAGTTGTAGCGCGAGTGGTCCCACGCGTCGCGCCCGGCGTCGAGGTGGTAGCGGGCCTGCGCCAGGTCACCGCGATGCAGCTGGGTCATCGCTGCGTAGGCCTCGAGCTCGACGATCTCGCGCAGGTTGCCGCGATCGCGCGCGGCCGCCAGCCACTGCGGCAGGTTGCGATAGAGGTCGCCCCAGCGCCCGGTGATCACACACAGGCTGGAGTACACCAGCACCGCCGTGTTGCGCAGCCAGTTGGCCCCGGCGACGTCGTCGAGTCGCGGCATCAGATCGCGGAGCTGATCCGTCGCGCCGCGGAACCGATTGAGCGCGTACTCGACCATGTCACGCTGAAAGTCGATGCTGCGATCGAGCTCGACGTCGTTGACCGTGGCCGCGAGCTCGCGCGCGCGCCCAGCTAGCTCGTGGACCTTGCCCTCGCCGCCGAAGGTCGCGACGATCGTCATCTCGTTGGCCAGCATCAGCGCGAGCCGGCGCGGCTCGCCAGCGTCGAGGGTCAGGCGCAACAGCCGGTTGTGCAGCACCCACGAGTGAATCTCGAGGTGCAGGATCAAGCCCTTGTTGATCGTCAGCAGCGTGTCGATGTGATCGAGCTTGGCCGGTTCAATCTCGCTCTCGGCCCGCACTTGGTACTTGTAGCCGCGCAGCCCCAGGCGCAGGCGCCCCCACATGAAGCTCCACATCGAGGCCCAAAACCCACGCGGCGCCCCCTCACCGATCTCGCGCAAGACCGTGGCCGCGAGCGTGAGGCCCTCGCCAACGTGACCGGCGTTGAGCAGCTGCTCGGCGGCGTTGCGACGCAAGGCCAGCGCCTCGCGGGGCTCCGACGCCTCTTGCGAGAGCTCGCGCAGCAGCGCGCCCGCCTCGCTCGAGTGGCCAAAGTTGACGAGCTGCTCGGCCAGCGCGATCCGCAAGCGACGGCGCCGCGCAGGCCCCTGCTCTCCCGCTTTGCCGTCGAGCGCGAGCAGCTCGAGCAGCACCAGCGCGCGCCGGTACAGCTGCACGGACCGACCAAAGGCCAGCGTCGCGCCGGCTTGATCCGCGGCTTGCTCGGCGTACTTGGTCGCGCGGACCAAGTCTCCCGCTCTCTCGAAGTGCTCGGCCAAGGTCTCTGGTTCGCCGCCGAGGCGCTCGAGCGCCGAGCCCAGCGCGAGGTGGATCTGCTCGAGCTCGTGGGTCTCGAGCTCGCCAACGGTGACCTCGCGGATCCGGCCGTGGGCGGTCTCGAGCACCGGCCCCGTGAGGTCGCCGCTCACGAAGCTGTCTTGGCTCTCGTGGCTGTCGTCGTGGCTGCTGTCGAACGCGCCGCCGCGCCGGGTCAGCAGGCCCAGCCCGCACAGCTTCTCGATCACCGCGCCAACCGCCGAGAGCTGCTCGGACCACGACAGAGCCTCACGGTCAGGACGGTCAGTACGGTCAGGACGGTCAGTACGCTCGGCGCCGTCGCCCGACTGTGCGTGCGCAGAGGTGTGCTCGTAGACGTCGCGAACCACCGCGATCGGGGTTGGGCCGCCCGACACGGCGACCGTGGCGAGCAGCCGTCGCGACTGTGGATCCAGCTGCACGATCCGACGCGCGACGATCCGATCGTCACCGGTCTCCGCAGAGCCAGCGTCGTCCTCGAGCACCATCTGGCCGATGTAGAACGGGTTGCCCCGGCCCCCACGCGCGAACGCGTCGGCCCTTCGGCGCTGCTCCTCGCGCTGCGCGATCGTGCCGGTCTCGTCGGCCCCCATCAGCGCCCACGCCAGCTCGCGGGCCTCTGCGTCGCCGAGCGGGCCAACGCTGAGCTCGCGGACGTCGCGACCGAGCCGGGCCTCGGTCGAGGTCAGCTCGCGCAGCGCCTCACAGTCACCAAACCCCGACGAAGAATCGCCCGACAGGCCTTGCCCCGACTGGCCGCGAAACGAGACCAACACCAGCAGCGCCGGTGGATCGGGGGGGCGCACCAACGACGTCAGCAGCCGCGCGCCGTCGACGTCGGCCCACTGAAAGTCATCGATGTGGATCATGACCGGGCGAAGCTTTGTCAGCTCGGTCATGAGCTCGCGCAACGCCGTGATCCCGAGCTGCCGCCGCTCGTTGGGCTCGAAGCGCTGAGCTGATCCGCGAGGGGAACCCCAGATGTCGCTGAGCACCGGGAAGATCTGGATCAAGGGCGCGACGTTGCGCGGTCGCAGCCGATCGAGATCGCTGTCGGACATGCGGCGCAGACGAACCGAGAGCGAGTCGACCACGGAGTCGACGCCCTTGTAGGGCACCGACTCGCGCTCGAGGCAGCGCCCGCGCAAGATCAGGGTGTCGGTGGTGGCCCTGACTTCGCTCGCGAAGCGACTGATCAGCGCCGACTTGCCAAGCCCGCTCGCGCCGCTGATGTGAACGGTGACTGGCGCACGGGTCCGCTGGACGTCGCGCAAGGCGTCGCCGAGGATCGCCAGCTCGGCGTCGCGCCCGACGAACGGCGTCTGCTCGCGGCGCTTCGCCACCACGTGCGGCTTGCTGAGCTCGCCAGCGCCCAGCGTTCGAGTTGCGAGGGCCGCGAGCAGCTCGTCACGCGAGGGACGCTCGGCCGGCTCGCGGGCCAGCAGGCGCACGCACAGATCGCGCAGCGGCGGCGGGACCCCGGGGACCAGCTCGCCGGGATCGGGCACGTCTTCGTCCTGCTTGAGCATGACGATCTCGATCGCCGAGCCGCGGTACGGCAGCACGCCCGTGAGGCACTCGAACAG
This sequence comes from Enhygromyxa salina, assembly GCF_000737335.2. Taxonomy (GTDB): domain Bacteria; phylum Myxococcota_A; class Polyangia; order Nannocystales; family Nannocystaceae; genus Plesiocystis; species Plesiocystis salina_C. The sequence goes on from NZ_JMCC02000057.1 coordinate 18,530, forward strand.
CAGCACGCCAACCGCGTAGAAATCTGCAGCTGGCGTGACCGCCCGCATCGCCGCCTGCTCTGGCGCCATGTAGGCCGGGGTCCCGACCGGCTGCCCATCATGGGAGATCCCCTCTTCTTCGTCGGCGAGCTCGGAGACCAGACCAAAGTCGAGGATCACCACGCGGCCCTCGCGGGTGACCAAGACGTTGGAAGGCTTGACGTCTCGATGCACACAGTCGGCGTCGTGCAGATGCGCCAGGCCCCGGACCAGCTGGCGGATCGCCCGCCCAAGCCGGACCAAGTTGGGCAGCTCCCCGGCCCGCGCCCGCCGGCGCACGTACTCCGTGAAGGTCAGCCCGTCGATCAGCTCCATGGTGAAGAAGGCCGCGCTGGACGAGGGCACGACCAGCTCGCCCAGCTCGATCACGTTGTGATGCGAGACGTCCGCGAGGGCTCGGAACTCGCGCTTGAAGCGGTACAGCAGGCGCGGCGTGGTGCGCGACAAGAACTTGATCGCGACTTGCTTGCCGGTCGTCTGATGGCGGGCAGAGTAGACCTCGCCCATCCCGCCCGAGCCAAGGTGACGCTCGAGCACATACGGACCGAGCCGCTGGCCAATCTCGACCTCCGCGGTACCGAGGTCCCCGTATCCGTGGGTGAGATCCGCGAACGCCCCGACATCTGTCAGCGCCGCGTTCGCATCATCGCCCACGGTGACGCCAGAGCCGGTGAGCGTCGTCGCAGAATCAATGATGTTGCCGTGCTCTGACAAGCGAACCCAATTGGGTGGATTCTACCCACTCGCCTGATTTACGTCAGTCTAATCCCCACCCCGCGCTCACGCGTCACAGCGCTACGGTGTTTGCGCGAACTACAAATTCGTGCCAGCGGCGGTCAGCTATGCGCGAGCGCGGCTTGGGTTCCGCGCACGCGCCGAGCGGCGAATCAGATCGCTGCCCCACGTGGGCCCCTTTGGTAGATGACGCGCCGCGTGGCATCATCGCGGCCCCGATGGTCGCACCCACGGACTCACTGATCCCAGTCCGCATCCTTGGTACTGGAAGCGTTCTGCCTGGGCGTTCAGTCACGACCGCCGAGGTCTGCGAGCGAGCCTACCCGGGTCGAGACCCCGCCGAGCTGGTCGCACGAACTGGAATCGAGACCCGCTACTGGGCCGATCCCGAGACGTCCCACGCGTCACTCGCGGCCGATGCCATGCGTCGCGCACTGGCCAGCGCGGGGATGCAGGCCAGCGACCTCGTGCGCCTGATCCAGGTCAACTGCACCGGGGGCGACACGCTGCTGCCCGCGACCGCCAACGCCGTGGGCGACGCGCTTGGGCTCCACGGCAGCTGCGACTGCATCGACCTCAACAACGCGTGCACGGGGTTCTTGTCGGCCCTGGACCTCGCGGCCCGAAGCGTGGCCACGGGGCTACACCCGGTCGGCGTCGTGGTCTCGGAGCTATGGTCGCGCCACCTCGATCCGTCCGATCCGCGCTCCTACGTCGTGTTTGGTGACGCCGGGGCGGCGGTCGTGCTCGGGCGCGCGCGCGCGAACGAGGGCCTGCGATCCTCATGGCTGCGCAACGACGGAAGACTGCGAGGCAGCGTGACGCTCGCGCACGCCGGCCTCACCCGCGAGCCAGAGATCGTCCGCTTCGGTGTTTCCAACAAACAGATCACCCAAGAGGCCACGGCGGCGATCCTGACCAGCGCCCGAACCGCGCTCACGCTCGCGGGCGTGACAATGGCCGACATTACGTGGGTGCTGCCCCACCAACCCAACGGCCGCATGTTCGACATGCTCGCGCGCGAGCTCGGGATCCCCGAGCACAAGCAGCTCCGGGTCGTTGGCGAGATCGGCAGCGTCGGCGCGGCCTCGATCCCCGTCAGCCTCGATCGACTGTGGCGCGGCGGGCAGCTGCGGGGCGGAGACTTGGTGCTGATGGTCGCGGTCGGCTCGGGGATCAGCTACGGCGCGATGGTCTACCAGCTCGGCGCCGCGGGACCCGGCGGAGCGACAGCGTGAGCGCCGGTGATCCGTCGGCGCCCGCGATGGCCCACTGGCTCGCAACCATGGCCGCCTGGCGGCGCTGGTTCACGTACACCGTCGAGGGCATGGAGCACCTGCGCACGCACGAGTGCAAGTTCGTCGTTGGCTATCACGGCCGCCCGCTGGCCTGGGATCTGTTCTTGCTCGGCGCCGAGATTCACCGCGAGCAGGGCTACCTGCCGCTCGCGCTGGTCCACCGCAACTTCATGAATTGGCCGTACCTGCGCTGGCTGACCGAGGGCCTGGTGTGGTCGACGGGCAAGGGGCCGATCCTCGATCAGGCGATCGCCAACGGACGCCACGTGATCTTGGCACCCGGCGGCGTGCAAGAGGGGCTGCGACCGGGCTGGGTTCGCTACCAGGTCGACTGGCCCGGGCTTGGCTACCTTCGCTTGGCGATCTCCCGGGGGATCGCGGTGGTGCCAGTCGCCGCCTCGGGGGTCGACGACGCGTTCTTCGGGCTCAACGACAACGCCCGCGCCAAGCGGCGCCTGGGCATCAAGAGTCCCGATCGGGCCGTGTGGGCGGGGCTCGGGCCGCTGGGCATGTGGCCAAGCTCGCCCCCGTTTCCGGTCCGCGTGCATCAGATCATTGGCGCCCCCGTGGTCCCGGTGATCCCCAAGCAAGATCGCAGCGCGCTGCTGAACGATCACGACGAATTGCAGGCGCTCCACGAGCGGGTCCAAGCGCGGGTCCAAGAGCTGCTGGATCGCGCCCGCGAGACGGCCTGCGGCACCGCCCGCTTCGATCTCAACCGTCCGCCGATCGGACCTCGCGTCGATCGGCTTCGGGCCTGGCTTGGCCGCGTCGGCGAGCTGGACCTCAAACCCGAAATCGAGCTGCTTCCATGGCAAACACAACGCAACAAGCCACCCGCTGGGCGCTGATCCTGGGGGCGACCTCGGGCGCAGGCGCGGCGATCTCCAAGGCGCTCGCGCGCCAGCCTGGGCTCAACGTGCTGGGCCTGCACCGCGGCAACCACCCCGAGGGCGTCGCCGAAGTCACCGCCGCGGTCCAAGCCGCCGGCCGCGAGATCGAGTGGATGATCGCCGACGCCGGCAAGCCGGACCGGATCGCCGAGCAGGCCGACGCGGTGCTCGAGCGGGTCGGCAAGCAGGGCGTCCACATCATGGTCCACTCGATCGCCAACGCCTCGGTCGGGCTGCTCGCCAGCGGCGACGAGGCGGCCTGGATCCACCCCAAGCAGGTCGCCAAGACCTTCGACAGCATGGCGCACTCGTTCGTGTACTGGACCCAAGCGCTGCTGCGCCGCGAGCTGCTGGGCCCAGGCGCGCGCCTGCTCGCGCTCGACAACGCGATCAACGAGTCGCTGCTGGGCAACCTCTCGGTCATCGCCGCGTCCAAGGCCGCGCTCGAGACCTACGTGCGCCACCTCGCCCTCGAGCTTGGCCCGCTCGGCTACCGCGTCAACGCCTTGAAGTTTGGCACCGTCGAGTCCGCGGCCTTGCAGTGGGTGTTCCCCGCCGAGGTCTGGGACCGGGTCAAGGCCGTCCACGATCGCATGTTCCCCGCGCGCCGGATGAACACCATGGACGAGGTCGCCGCGCTGGTCTCGGTCCTGGCCGACGACGCCGGATACTGGTTCAACAGCGCCGTCATCGACTTCACCGGCGGCCAGATGCACGCGGTCTATCAGACCCTGATGGACGTGGTGATCAACGGCACCGAGATGCTCGACGGCCCACGCGAGAGCTAGACGGCCCCGGCATGCAACGCGGCACAGCACTCGTGACAGGATCGTCGAGCGGGTTTGGCCTGCGGACCTGCGTGGCCCTGTGTGCCCGCGGGTTCAAGGTCTACGCCAGCATGCGAGACCTCGAGCGCGCGGGGCCGCTGCGGGCGGCGCTGAAGGCCTCGGGCTTTGGCAGCTCGCGCGTCACATTCGTGGCCCTCGACGTGACCGACCCCGCCCAGCGCGAAGCCGTGGTCGAGCGGATCCTGGCCACGGATGGGGCGGTCGACGTGCTCGTCAACAACGCCGGGCAGATGTTCACGGGCTTCGCCGAGGAGCAAACCCAGGCCGAGCTGCGCGCGCAGTTTGAAACGAATTTCTTCGGGGTCGTCGCGCTGACCTTGGCCCTGGTCCCGGCCATGCGCGAGCGTCGACATGGGCGCGTCATCAACGTGTCGAGCATCGCGGGCCGCAACGCGATCCCGGCCCACTCGGCCTATTGCGCCAGCAAGTTCGCGCTCGAGGGCTGGTCCGAGTCGCTCCGCTACGAGCTGATTGCCTACAACGTATTTGTCAGCTTGGTCGAACCAGGCATGTTTCCAACCCAGATCTTTGGCCGCAATCAGGTGCAGCCCGCGTCCGCGGCCGGGTCCAGCCAGGGCGCGCGCAGCATCCACGCCCGGGTCCGGACCGCGCTTGAGCAAGACACGCGCTTCATGCAGACGATCATGTCATTCGCCGACCCCGATCAGGTCGCGCGCGTGATCGGCAAGATCGCGCTGGCCCCCCGCCCGCGCCTGCGTTACCCCGTGGGCGTTGACGCGTGGCTCGGCAGCCTCACGCTCGGGACGGTCACGCAGGCCTGGTGGGAAGCTCGTATCACCCAGCTGTTTCAGCGCTGAAAATTCAGCGCTGAGACCAGATTGCGCCCCCGTCCGCCGGGGGCCGCAAAGTTGGCACCGCAAAGTTGGCACCGCAAAGTTGGCACATTGCGAGGACGCATCGAGCGCTGACGCTGGCGCTGGCCTTGCATTTGCGAGCGCCGCGATGACGAAGCCGATCGACACTAAAGCAACAAACGAGGCACGGCGGTCCAAGCCCACCAGCAAAGGCTCCCCGCCCAACACTAGCGACCTCGCCGACCCAGAATTCCGGCAAGGATCGGGCGGTGAGACCCACCAGTTCAGCGAAGCGGATCCAGATCATCAGCCCCTGACGACACGCAACGGCGTGACGATCGCCGACAACCAAAACACCCTCACAGCAGGCGACCGCGGCCCGCAGCTGCTCGAAGACTTCGTGATGCGGGAGAAGGTCTTCCACTTCGATCACGAGCGGATCCCCGAGCGAGTCGTCCACGCCCGAGGCTTCGGCGCCCGCGGCTTCTTCGAGACTTACGAGTCACTCGCGGACATCACCTGCGCCGACCTGTTTCAGCGTGCGGGCGAGAAGACCGAGGTGTTCGTGCGGTTCTCGACCGTCGCTGGCAACAAGGGCTCGGGCGACCTCGCTCGCGACGTCCGCGGCTTTGCGACCAAGTTCTACACCAAGACGGGCAATTGGGACCTGGTCGGCAACAACATCCCGGTGTTCTTCATTCAAGACGCGATCAAGTTTCCCGACCTCATCCACGCCGCCAAGCCCGAGCCGGATCGCGGGTTTCCCCAGGCCCAGACCGCCCACGACAACTTCTGGGACTTCATCTCGCTGATGCCCGAATCCATGCACATGGTCATGTGGATCATGTCGGATCGCGCGATTCCTCGCAGCTTTCGATTCATGGAGGGCTTCGGGGTTCACACCTTCCGGTTCGTCGACGCCAAGCTCAACTCGACCTTCGTGAAATTTCACTGGAAGCCAAAGTACGGCCTGCAGTCGGTGCTGTGGGACGAGGCGGTCAAGATCAACGGGGCCGATCCCGACTTCCATCGCCGGGATCTGTGGAACGCGATCCAGTCCGGCGCCCCGGCCGAGTTCGAGCTGGGCGTGCAGCTGTTCGATGACGCGTTCGCCGACAAGTTCGAGTTTGACGTGCTCGACGCGACCAAGCTGATCCCGGAGGAGCTGATCCCGGTGCGACCGATCGGGCGAATGGTCTTGGACCAGACCGTCGACAACTTCTTCGCCGAGACCGAGCAGGTCGCCTTTTGCACCCAAAATGTGGTGCCAGGGATCGACTTCACAGATGACCCGCTGCTGCAGGGGCGCAATTTCTCGTATCTCGATACCCAGCTCAAGCGGCTTGGCTCGCCAAACTTCACGCACTTGCCCGTCAACGCCCCCCGCTGCCCGATCGCGCATTTTCAGCAGGATGGCCACATGGCGTTCGTCAACCCCAAGGGGCGGGCGAACTATGAGCCCAATTCCTGGGGCGCCCAAGGTGGCCCGCGCGAGGACCCAAGTCGTGGCTTCAAGTCGTTCCCCGAGCCGGTGTCGGGGACCAAGCGCCGGGTCCGGCCCGAGTCGTTCGCCGACCACTATAGCCAGGCCCGACAATTCTACCGGAGCCAGGCGCCGATCGAGCAGCAGCACATGGTCGACGCCATGGTGTTCGAGCTGTCCAAGGTCGACCGCTCGGCGATCCGCGAGCGCGTGGTCGCGAGCTTGCTCAACGTCGACGAACAGCTCGCCGCGAAGGTCGCCGAGGGGCTGGGGATCACGGACCTGCCCGAGCGGCTGCCGCCAGCGCTCGAGCCCCGCGACCTGCCCAACTCTCCGGCGCTCAGCATCGTGAACAACGGCCCGCAGAAGTTCACCGGCCGCCGGATCGGCGTGCTCGTTGACGCTGGCAGCGACGCCCAGATACTCGCGGCCCTGCGCCAGGAGGCGGACGCCGAGGGCGCCACGCTCGCGCTCGTGGGCCCCACGCGCGAGGGGATCCGCGACAGCGCGGGCGACCTGTTGGAGATCGCCGAGAAGCTCGAGGGCGGCCCGTCGGTGCTGTTCGATGCGGTTGCGATCGTGTTGTCGCCAGCGGGTGCGGGCCGCATGGCCGCGAAGTTTGCGGCGCGATCGTTTGTCGCCGACGCCCATCACCACCTCAAGTTCATCGCCCACGACGCGGGCGGATCGGGGCTGCTCGACGCGGCCGGGATCGACGTAGCCAAGCGCGACGCGGGCTACTCCGTGCTCGACGACGACGCTTCGGCGGCGGCCTTCATCGCGGCCTGCCGGGCGCTGCGTCACTGGGCCCGGAAACCGGGCTGAAGCCGCGGCTCGGCTCAGCCCGAAGACGACTGACGACCCGGCGAAAAGCGAAATCGTTGGCCGCCCGCGCGCGTGGCTGCGCCGCTCGCCGCCGCGAGCGTCGCCTCCACGCGATCGGCCACGCCTTCGATCATCGCGGGTCGCAGCCAATTCGGCGAGCAGCAATAGTTCATCTCGAGCACCCCGCGAAAGCTCTGGACGCCGAGGACAAACTCGACATTTGGGATCATTGCGTAGAACCCAAATGACTCGACCTCGACGCCCGCGGCCTGCTCCGGCAGCGACACCCGGCCCAAGTTGCTGACGACCATCATGCCGTCGAGCAGGGCTCGGCTCGCGCGGTCGTAGGCGCTTGCGAGCGGGGTGCCCTCGGTCAGCTCCATGAGGTCAAGCAAGCGGCGCATGCCGGCCAGCGCGGGCACGCTGCGGTAGGCCTTGACCAACCGGCGCGTGCGCGCGGCCAGGCCCCAAAAATCCGCTCGCGGACCGACTGGGTGGACTGACGTTGGCGCCCACGCGTAGATCCCAAAGTCATCGCCGACCGAAGGGCGCAGCAGCGAGCGAATGTCGATCGGGGTGACGCAGCCGATCAGGCCCCGGGCATCGGGCCCGTCCACTGTCGCCAGCGCGTCGGCGCACGCGACCACCAGCGCGCACAAGACCGTGTTGTCGTGGGCCCGGCAGGCGTCGCTGAGCGCGGTCGTGCGGGCCACGTCGAGGCGACGCTGCACGAACTCGATCGGCGCCGGCCCAGCCACGGCAGGTGGGTCTTCGGGGCGTCCCAGCGCCAGCGCGCGCAACCGGTTCAGGCCCGCGCCCCGCCCCACCCCGCGCCGCTCGAGGGCCCCGAGCAGCCCGCGGGTGTGATCCGCCAACAGCCCGCGCAGCGCGTCGGGCATGCGTGGACCCCAAGCGAGATCCCACACCCCGCCGCTCTCGAGGTAGTCGTCAAAACAGGTCCGCTCGCGCAGCGGGACCAGGCGCAGCTGCGGATCGTCGATCACCCGCAGCACGTCGCGCAGCACGAACAGCCCCGAGCGACCGTCGGCGTTGACGTGGTCGGTCGTGCAGATCAGCTCGCAGGCGTGTTCGTCACGGACCAGCACGAAGCGGATCAGCGGCCCGGCCTCGATCGGCATCGGCTCGTTGAGCTCCTGACGCACGATCTCGCGCCAGTGCTGCGAAGACTCGCGGTCCACGATCCGCAGCGGCACCGGTGGCACGTCGCGATCCGAGAACCACGGCTGGGCGTCGCGGACGACCCGAACGCCCAGCGCCGGATGCCGGGCGGCGACGGTTCGGATCGCATGCTCGACCCGCTCGACCGGCAGCACGCCCCGGCAGCGGACCATCACGACGGGGTTCATCACGACCTGCTCGGCCATGGCCAGGAACACCCGCTCGGAGGTGGTCAGGTATCGGTTCAAGCTCGTGGGCCTCGCATCGGATCAGCTGCACGTGGCAGGGCCGGTAGGATATACTCTGCGCCCGACGGTCGCGCCCCCGGGTCCCACTTTCGATTGTGAGTGACAACTTGGCCCACCAGCCGCCTACTCCAGACAAAGCCTCGCTGATCCGCTTCTTGCTCACGTGCCCAATGTTCCAGCGGCTGTCCGCGCAAGACGTCGAGCCGCTCGCGGCGCGGCTGCAGATGCGCCACTACGACGACGGCACGAACCTGCTCAGCGGCGGGGTGGCTGACGGCAAGACGCCGCTGCGCGTGGTCGTGCATGGCGGCGCGACCTGGGAGCCTGACGACTCCACGGAGCAGCGGGGCGCGTGGATGTTGGCGCCCGGATCGTGCTGTGGGCTCGGCACCGTCAACGCGTGGGCCCGCGCCAAGAAGATTCCCGGTACTTGGTCCGCGCCGGATCCGGCCCCGATCCGCTGCAAGTCGGTCGGCCCGCTGTGGGTGCTCGAGCTGGCGCCCCAGGACTTCGACGAGGTGTTCACGGATCCGCAGGGCGAGCCAATCTGCACCGAGCTGCTGTGCATGTTTCCAACCTCGATCAAGGCCCCCGAAGTCGTCGCAGCGCTGCGCGACACGCCGCAGTTTGCCCGGGTCACCACGCCCAAGCTCTACCGCCTGCTCGAGCGCGCCCCGACCCTGAACTACGGTCCATTCGATCCAATGGAGCTCGAGCAGGACCCAGATGATCCGCAGCAGTTCGGGCCGCACGGCAAGTCGGTCAAGGGCCCCGCGCTGTACTACGTGGTCGAGGGCGAGCTGAGCGTGAGCAACGACGATCAAACCGTCTCGCTCGGGGTTGGCGAGCTCGGCGGCCCTGGCCTGTTCGACGAGGGCGTACAGGTCAACCAGTTCGCGGCCAAGTCGGTCAACGAGGCCCGCGCCGTCGTCCTGACCCAGCGCGCGCTCATGGACCAGATCCGCGCGGATCCTGGGCTCGCCCGCGCGCTCGGTCCTCGCGGCTACGGAAAGGAGCTCAACCCATGAGCGCCTTCTTCTACCCGCTCGTCACCCGGGCCGACATGACCATGGTGCTCGCGGATCCAGGCGCCGATCCAGCGGCGCTGCCCTTGCCCGGCATTGTTCAGGTCCTCGCCCAGACGATCCAGACCGAGCTCGATGATCTGACCTGGGTCCTGCACGTGGTCTGGGACGTCGGGCTGCCGCCGCCCACCAGCCCACCCACCCAGATCCGCGTGCCCCTTGGGCTCCCCAACCTGACCGTGTTCGTGCACGATCAGCTGCAACAGTTCTGCGACAACTGGGGCATCGCCTTTGATGAGGTGCTGATCGAGACCAGCGGCGTCAACCCAGACGGCTCGCGCGACGCCGAGCTGTGGTGGGCCATGGACGGGCTCACGTGCACGTCCAGCGTCAACTACCTGATCAGCGATCCGCAGCAGTGGAACGATCTACCGATCACGCTCGGGTTGTTGCCCGCGTCGGTCAAAACCCAGCCGGTCGCGCTGCTCGGGCCCATGCCCGAGGCGCACTTGGTCCACAACCTGTTGATCGAGCTGATGCAGATCCTCAGCTCGCCAGACCCAGCCAACGAGGCCCAGCTGTGGTTCCAGTCCGCGATCGCGACCCAGCGCTTCGCGCGGTGGTGGCGGCGCTGGCTCACGGTCGTCTCGCAGATCTACAGCTCGACGCGCTTCCAGCCCAAGCCCTGGTCGCTCAATGCGATCCGCCTGCGGTTCACGGGCGACCCCAGCGTCGTCGCCCCGCCCGTCCAGACCAACATCGACAGCTTCGGTCGCTGGGCGCGTGGCATCACGGATCGTCGGGTGGGGGTCGCGATCGGCGGCGCCGGTGCGCAGTCCTACGTGGGGATCCCGTTCCTCCGTCAGCTGCGCGACGCTGGCGTGCCGATCGACATCCTGTCGGGTTCGAGCACCGGCGCGTTCGTTGGGGCCTTCTACGCCGCGCTCGGTGACAAGGGCCTGACGCGGATGATGTTCAACTCCAACACGATCGGTTGGGGGGTGTTCTTCGCCCTGGTCGACAACATCCCGCTGACCTGGTGGCTGTCGTGGGCGACGGAGTTCGTCGATCTCAGCGACCTCGCCCAGCCAACCATTTCGGTGTCGAGCGTCGCCCAGACCGGCGAGCCCTTTCACCAGACCGCCGGGCTCGCGGGCAAGGGGTTGATGGCCAGCGGATCGCTGCCGCCCTTCGTCGCTACCTACATCGGCAACACGCGCTTGCTCGACGGCGGGCCCACCCAGGATCTGCCAACGGCGATCCTCAACGCCGCCGGGGCCGAGCTGGTGATCGCCGCGCAGGCGGTGCCCAAGGTCCAGAGCTTCCCCCAAGTGCCCGAGCAGGTGCCGGTGCCCTACTTCAAGAAGTGGGCGCTGACCCTCAACCCGTTGCTGCGTGGGTTTGACGCCTATCGCAGCTACCTGATGCTGTACCGCCAAGCCGCGATGGGCGAAGAGCAGTACGCCGACGTGTTCTACAACGCAACGACCAAGTTCTCGAGCGCGGGCTCGTGGTACGCGGGGCCCCGGATCGCGCTCGAGGCCGCCAACTCGCAGTCGCTGCAACACGCCATCGCCAAGGCCAAGCTCGAGTGGGACGCGCTGCTCGAGGACGCCCCGGGTCGCGCTCGGATCAACCGCAGCACCAACCAGGTCGAGCTCGGTCCAGCGGTCCGGCTTGGCTTCGAGCTCGATCCCAGCGTCGTCTGGCGCCTGACCCCACACGCCGAGGCGCTGCTCGAGGACGTCGGCCGCTACGTCGCCAACTTCGCGAGCTCGCTCACCGTCACGCTCGTCAACATCCCGCCGCCCAACCCAGTCGAGTGGGAGCCGCTGATCGAGGTGGCCACCGGGTTGCCCGGCGTTCAGATCACGTACGTTCCGGTTATCATTCCTGGGGCCCCCGCCTCGTTCTCGCTCGAGATTGTCCCCTGAGCTCTCGCCATGAAAAATCCACAGCTCGCAGTCGTTCATCAATTCATCACGGCCCAGCTGACCGGGGCCACCGACCTCAGCGTCGAGGGCATGCGCAACAGCCTGGACGCCGCCGGCAAGCTCGCGCCGCCGGTGCCCGGCGTCAGCTGTGAGGTCGTCGACACTGGCGTCGTGCGCTCGGAGTGGTTCCGGCCCGAGCAGGCCGACGACGGGCGCGCGGTCCTGTTCGTCCATGGCGGGGGCTACATGCTCGGTTCAATCGACTCGCACCGCGACCTGACCAGCCGCGTGGCGATCGCGGCGCGGGCGATCACGCTGTCGATCGAGTACCGCCGCGCGCCCGAGAGCCCGTTCCCCGCTGGGCTCGACGATGTCCTGGCCAGCTACAAATGGTTGGTCCAGACGGGGGGCTACGCGCCCGAAAAGATCGCGCTGGTGGGTGACTCGGCCGGCGCCGGGTTGATGCTTGGCGCTACGTTGAAGATCCGCGATAGCAAGGAGCTGGCGGGTCCGGGCGCGCTGGTCTGCATGTCGCCGTGGACGGATCTCACTTGCACCTCGAACTCGCTCGCAGCGGGCACGGATCCGTCCACGCAGGCGCCCTACGTGGCCATGATGGCCCAGGCGTACTTGGGTGGGGCGGATCCCAAGAACCCGCTCGCGTCGCCGATGTACGCCGACTTGGCTGGGCTCCCGCCGATGTTGCTGCAAGCGGGTGCCGCAGAGGCGCTGCGCGATGACAGCGAGCAGTTTGCGGCGCGCTGTCAGGCGGCCGGAGTCGACGTGACGCTCGAGCTGTGGGACGAGATGTTCCACGCGTTTCAGCTGTGGGCGGCGATGCTCGATGATGGCAAGCGGGCGATCGAGCAGGCTGGGGCGTTCATTCGCGCGAAGACCTGATCGGCGGCGCTCGCCGGCTGACACCTCGCTGTCACATATGCGGTGGTGGTGGTGGGCGACGCGTGCTGAAGCACGTGGCGAACGGTCGAGATTCGGATACCGTCCGCCGCGTGACCCCTACTCGTGAAGTCGTGTGTTTCGCTGCGTGTTTTTCTCTCGTGCTCGCGTGCAGTGATGACGCGCCCGGCACCGACAGCCCCGAGGCGACCGAGACCGTCGGAGACGGGGACCCCGGCGACGGTGATGGCGACCCCGGTGATGGCGATGGCGACCCCGGCGACGGCGACGGCGACGGCGACGGCGACGGCGACGGTGATGGTGACGGCGACGGCGACCCCGGCGACGGTGATGGCGATGGTGACGGCGATGGCGATGGCGATGGCGACGGTGATGGCGACGGTGATGGCGACGGCGATGGCGACGCGTGTCTCGACCCGGCCCCGATCGGACCGCTCGCGCATGACCCGATCGCTCTCCCGCTCTCGGAGTTCTTCCTCGACCCCGACTTCGCCACGGTGTTTGTCGACGACGCCGAGTACCAGCAGTTCTTCGCCGCGCCCCCGCCGATCAACCTGGGCGCCACGTGGATGCTGCTGACGCAGCTCCAGCGTCGACCGTTTGGGACCACGCTGACGATCAACGCGCTCGAGGCCCAGGCCAACTGCACGCTGGCAGCGACGGTCGGCGTCACCAAGCTCGCCGACAACTGCGAGAACTTCACCTACACGCGGGTCGGCCCAGCGGGCGTGAGCTTCGACGAGCCGTTCTCGCCGCCCGCGCCCACCCCGAGCCTGACGAGCGACACCACCGAGTTCGACTGCGCGCAGGCGGGGGTCACGGAGTTCAATAATTGCACCGAGCAGCAGTGGTGCGCGCCCGGCTTGATCTGCGCCGGTATCACCCGCTCCAACGCAGGGTTGTGCATGGACGCGAGCCTGCGCGGCGAGTTCGAGAGCGGCGCGCTGAACTTGGCGATCCCCGACGACGACGCGCTGATCGTGATGCTCGAGGCGGCGGGCCTCGCCACCGTCGACACCGACGTCGTCGTGACGATCGAGCTCGACCACCCCGATCCCAGCGCGCTCACGATCACCCTGACCAACCCCTCGAACAACGAGGTCATGGTCTGGGACCAAGAGCCAAGCCCCTACGACCTGAGCTGGTACCCAGACCCCGGCTCGCTGCAGCTCGTGCGTGTGCCGCAGGGCTTCTCGGGCGACGAGTCGGTCAACGGCACCTGGATCCTGACGATCACCGACGAGATGGGCGGGGGCGGGACGCTGACCGGGTGGGGCCTGGAGATCATGAGTCGCTTCGACTGACCTGCTCGGGCTTTCGGGCCCGGACACACACGAAGGCCGGCTCTTGGCCCAGAATCACGTGGAGCTCGGGGTTGGCCCGGCGCAGCTCCTCGGTTGGCAGCGGCTCCAACAAGCGCTCGAGCACGAAGCCCGCGTCGACGAGCGGGTCGAGCATCTGCCCGAGCGGCCGGCGGTAGCCCACGACGGTCGGACGCGGCTTGCCAAACCCGCCCCACTCGGTCGCGTAGCGCTCGCAGTCGAAGTAGCGGGTGTCTGGATCGAGCTTGGCCTTGACCACCAAGTAGTCGCTCATCGGGTGGCTGTGCGAGTAGACCAGGCGACCACCTGGACGCAGGACCCGGGCGAACTCGGCGAACACGGGCGTCCACTCCTCGATGTAGTCGAGCATCAGCGGCGCGATGATCAAGTCGAAGGTCGCGTCCTTGGCGAAGTACAGGGGCTTGGCCAGATCACTGACATGCAGCTCCGCCCGATCCCCCACCAGCGCCCGGGTCAGCTCGATCATCGCGGGCGTCACGTCAACCCCGACCACGGTCGCGCCCCGCCGCAGCAGCTCTTGGGTGTAAAAGCCCGGACCGCAGCCGGCGTCGAGGACGTGCAACCCCGACACGTCGGGCAGCAGCGAGAGCGTCGCCGGCCGCTCGTAGTAGGCGTTGTGCGGCTTGGTCTTCGAGTACTTGGCGTAGCGCCTCGCGAACTGCTCGTAGTTGCGTTGGCCGATCGGCTTGCCCTTCACTGGCGCACCATACCCGAGGGTTCGCTGGTGGTTCGCCCCTCCGCGCGAGACCGCGCTGATCGCCGATGTCCGGGACGTCAAGGCCCCTCCGCGAGCGCGGGTCGCTCGTGGGTGCGACGCGAAGACCCCGCAAACCGCTTGCACGCCCGCGCGAGCGACCGGTAGCATGGCGCCTGGATGGTCCGCGCCTGGCACTTCAAAGCGCTCGATGTCGACGCCGCGTGGGGCACCTACAAGACCCGCGGCGCAGGGGTCACCGTCGCGCTGATCGACACAGGGGTCGCGAACATCGAGCCGCTCGCCCACGTGCGTCGGTTCTCCGCCGACGGCCTCGAGCGGCCGGCGAAAGGTCACGACCTGAGCCCGGTCGCGCATGGCACCCAGACCGCTTCGATCATCGCCTCGCGCAACGAGTCCCTGCTCGGCGTCGCCCCGGACAGCAACTACCTCGCGTTTGGCGTGGCCAACGCCGCGGGCGATCCGCTGTCGTCCCTGGTCGGTCGCGCGATGCGGGCGGCCGTGAAGCTCGAGGCTGACCTGATCTGCTGTCCGTTCACCCTCGCCGAGTCGACCGAGGAGTTCGCGGCGGGGCTCGCTGCCGCGCGAGCTGCCCAGATCCCGGTGATCGCTGCAGCGGGCAACGACGCGCGCGCGGCCCCAGTGTTTCCCGTCGAGGCCGACGAGGTCCTGGTCGTGGGCGCCACCTCTGGCCACGACCGCATCGTCACGCGGTTCAGATGGGAAGCATGGATGCCGGTGTCAGCACCGGGGCTCCGGGTCCCAACCTGGACGGGCCGGGGCGACATCTCGAGGATGTTCTCGGGGACCAGCGCCGCGACCCCGATCATCGGGGGGATCGCGGCGCTCGGGCTGTCCTACGCGATGAGCCTCGATCCCACGGGCGAGGGCGCGCTCGCGGTTCGACAGCGGCTGTCGAGCTTGCTGCGGGACAGCTCCCGGCCGCCAGCGGATCGGCGCCTCGTCGATCCTGGCGCGTTCATGGCCGCGATCGCCACGCTCGTCCGCGCGCGGGCCCAGCCCACATGACACGCCCCAACCACTCCTTTGTTGGCGCGCTCGCGCTCGCCCTCACCCTGTCACTCGCCGGCCTCGTGGGCCCCGTGGGGCTCGCCCACGCAGGCGAGGGTGACGGTGAGACCCAGGCGGCCCCCACCGCCCGCGAGCTCGCCCGGCAAGAGCAGCGGCTCTCGTTCCTCAGCGAGGCCGAGCGCGCGCGCGTGCGTCAGACCGCGCCGCTCGTGATTCACGCCCAGGCGATCCCCGAAGACTCGTTCGGGTCCGAGCTCAGCGGCATGTGCTCGAAGTTCAGCGCGTGGGAGCTGGGGACACCAATGACCTCCGCGCGGATCACCGACCTGCTCACCCAGCGACCGATCGCCGATCACCTCGCCGGGATCGACGGCGACGTGGTCGCGACTGTCGCGTTCGCGCGCGAGCTCGCGGACATGTTCGCGGGCCTCAACGTGGTCTGTCATCGCGTGATGGCCGGTCGGCTCGCGCCCGCGGATCTCCAGCTGTTGCGCCTCGAGCACGCGGGCGAGCTCGACCATGGTCTCGCCCACGCGTCCCAGATCGTGGAAAAGGCCGGGGCCGAGCTCACCGAGCTGCTCGACCAGGCCAACGCCTACGCCAGCCCCGAAGCGCTCGAGGCCGCGGCCCCGTCACTCGCGCCCGCGGCCCAGGCCTTCGTTCAAAAAGCGCAGTACGAGACCCCGGGCAAGAGCGCCTCAGCGCTGTCGGTCAGCTCGCTCGGCGCCCTGGGCAAGACCGTGTTCGAGGGGCTCGCCGAGTTCCTGATCGATCGCGCCAAAGAAGAGGTCCTCGCCTACGTGCAAGAGCAGCTGGTCGAGCGGCTGTGTGCCGACGACGCGGATCCGCGCGCGTTCATCCCAACCACCTGCGACACGCTGCTGAGCATCGACTCCACCCTGTCGCTCGCGGCGATCGGGGCCAGCTTGCACGCCTCGATCGTCCAAGACCTCGCGGTCCTGCCCGACCGCACGCTGGTCCTGGCGTGGATGCAAGTGCCCGACGTCGCGTATCCGGGCACGCTCGCCCGGGTGATCATTCCGCTGGTCCAGGCCGCGCAGACCCGCACGAGCCCGCTCGACTTCGCCGCCAGTCTGCACGCCAGCCCGCCGCTCGACTGCGAGACCCTCGCCCCGCCCGGCCACGAGTCCGGCGATCAAAAGTGTGCAGACACG
This sequence comes from Enhygromyxa salina, assembly GCF_000737335.2. Classification (GTDB taxonomy): domain Bacteria; phylum Myxococcota_A; class Polyangia; order Nannocystales; family Nannocystaceae; genus Plesiocystis; species Plesiocystis salina_C. The sequence goes on from NZ_JMCC02000057.1 coordinate 35,035, forward strand.
ATGGCCGTGATGCGCATGGCCTCGATGCTCGCGTACGCGATCATCAGTGAGCAGTCGGCCGTCAGCAGCCAGCTCGATCCCCAGTTCCTGACCCTCGCCGTCGCGTTCACCCTCGAGCGCCGGTTCGCCACGCTGCCAAGCGTCGCGCAGCAGCGGATCCTCGCCGAGCTTGGCGCGGCCCGCTTCGAGATCCAGCCCGGTCAGCTCGGGGACTTGGGCGACAGCGTCATCGAGCTGCAGCAGATCGCCGATCTCCAGCGGGCGATCGCCGAGCGGGCCGACGCGGTCGTCGACATCGGGCCCATCCTGAACGCCGAGATCTATGGGTTCGCCGCGGTCGCCAACCGCCAGCTCGCCCTCGCCGGGCGCCACGCGCTGGGCTTGCTCGCCACCGTCAGCCCCGGCGAGGTCGAGGGCCCGGAGCGCGCGGTCGTGGGCGCCAGCGCTGCGTCGGCGGTCACGCTTCGGCCGTGGATGCGCACCCTCGACGCCGAGCTCGCCCACGCCGACGACTACATCGAGCTGGCCGAGGCGTTCGCAGACGAGGACTGGGCCCGCGCCGCGCTCGGAACGATCCAGCTGACCCTCACGCTGATCGAAGCGCGCGAGCCCGGCCGGTCGGCCAAGTTTGCCGCGCGGCTGTCGGCGGTGCGTCGCTACATTCCGTTGTTCGTCGAGCTTGGCACCGCCAGCTCCAGCGACGAGGTCAACCTGGCCCTGCAGTCCGCGTTTCCAGCTGGCGGCTTCAAGCGCAAGTATCGTCAGGGCGCCGTCTCAATCAACGGTTTCTTGGGTGTCTACGGCGGCGCGACCGTTTCCAACCAGCTCGACGCCAACAACGAGCTCGCGTGGGGCCAGACCGGCGGCGAGTTTGCGATGTTCGCCCCGATCGGCGTGCACGCGACCGGCCCTGTCGGCGTCGGCCGCAAGCGTCCGTGGCACCTGGGCGCCCTCGTGTCCGTCGTCGATCTGGGCGCGATCACGACCTCCAAGTGGCTCGAGCAGCAGACCAACGCGCCGGTCGACACCAGCAACGGGACCCGCCAGACCGAGCTTGGTGAGCCGGCCGCGTTCAACGTCGCGGGGTTGTTGTCGCCGGGGGCCTACTTCACCGTGGGCATCGCCAACTCGCCCTTCGTGCTCGGCGCGGGCCTCTCGCTCAACCCCTTTGGCCACAAGCGCACGATCACCGGGCGCGACTCGGTGGGTGACATCGAGTCGCTCGACAACACCTTGCTGCCGGTCCTGCGGTTTGGGGCGTTCTTTGCGGTCGACATCACCTTCGTCAGCTTTGGCCTGCGCTGCGGCGTCCGCTGTCGAGATCGCCGCTGACCGGCCGCGCGCGGCCCTCGTGGGCTCGAAGCCATGCCGCGAGCACCTCACGCTTGCGCGAGTTCACCGACATCGTCGACACGGTCGGCTCGAGCGCGTCGAGCAGCGCCGCGCTCGGGCGGGCCTCGAGCGCGGGAGGGTCGGTCGCATCCACGGGCACGCTCACGACGCAGGCCCACGCGATCTCGGTTGCCAGCCGCGTGCGAAACGCGTCGCCCGACGCGAGCAGCTCGAGCACGAGCCCTTCGTCTGGAGATGCGTTTCCGAGGATGTACGCGCCCGTCCTCCACCGGATCTTGCGACTCATGGTCGCCGCGAGCACGGCGTCCAACGCTTCGGGCGAGCCAAGCTTCCCAAGGCCGTACGCCGCTCCGTCACGAGCATCCCGCCGCGGCGCGTTGCTCTGGATCTCGATCAGATCGTCGAGCGCCGCTGGCCCGGCGATCCGGACGAGAGCGGGCCCCGCATAGCTCTCCGCGAGGCTCCCCGGTGCGTCGAGCAAGATGGCGCGAACGGTCTGATAACCGAGCATGTGACGGCACCCACCAAGCAGCACCGCCACGAGCCAGCCCGGCGCCTGGCCCCGCGCGTACGCATCCGACAGCAAGCGCGCGGCCGCGCCGTCCGGATCGCGGCGCTCGAGCGCCTCGTGAACCAGCGTAACCGTTGAAGGGTCGCCGAGCGCGACCTTCACCAGCTCGCTGGAGTCCAGATGTACGAGCGCGTCGGATCGCATCAGGCCCCCTCCGTCCGAGGCCGTCGAGTCTGGCCCCCACCAGCGTAGCTAAATTCTTCCGCAGTCGGCGAACGCCCCGTAGACGTCCGCCGAAGCCACCCGAGCCCCCTTCTAGGGGGCCACACATACGCCTGCGAACAAACGGCCCCGAGGAGCGAAGCGACCAGACGCGCCAGCGGCTGCAGTCGGCGAACGCCCCGTAGACGTCCGCCGAAGCCACCCGAGCCCCCTTCTAGGGGGCCACACATACGCCTGCGAACAAACGGCCCCGAGGAGCGAAGCGACCAGACGCACCAGCGGCTGCAGTCGGCGAAGTCCAAGGTGTATGTGGGGGTCATGACGAACCCTCCCTCCAGGTTAGCCACAGGCGCATGTCGAACTCGATCTGGTGGTAGTCCGGCAGCATGTGGCAACACAGCCGATAGAACGCCTTGTCGTGCTCGCGCCCACGCAGGTGGGCGAGCTCGTGGACGACGATCATCTCCAGAAATTCCGGCGGGGCCTGCTTGAAGATGCTTGCGACCCGCAGCTCGTGCTTGGTCTTGAGCTTGGCGCCCTGGACCCGCGTGGCGTAGGTGTGGGTGCCCAGCGCGTTGTTCAAGGTGCTGATCTTGTCGCAGTAGCGAACCTTGGTGAGCGGCGGTGACGAGGCCATGTCGGCCCGCTTGCGCGCCATCACGTAGGTGTAGAGCGCCGCGTTGTTGTTGATCTCGTGGGTGTTCGGGTAGCGCTCGGCCAACACCTCGCCGAGCCGCCCGGCGTCGATCAGCGCGCGCACCTGCTGCTGCAGATCCTCGGGGTAGTGGGCCAGGTACTTCATGTGTTCGTCCGCGACGCGCGGGGATGATCGCCGCGCGGCTGCGCTTGCGCAAGCTCACTCGCGCCGCGCTCGACTAAGTGTACTTTCTACACCATGACTAGTATGCAGATGACACGAACACCGAAGCCGCCGCGCGCTGCCGCGAACCCGCCCTGCCCGCACGCCATGTCGGATCTGTCGGATCTGTCGGATCTGTCGGATCTGGCGAGCTGGCAGGCCTACGGCGGCAGCGTGGTCGGAGCGGATCACCGCCGCAGCGGACGTTGCAACCAAGACGCGTGGCACCTGCAGCGAAGCGAGCGCGCCGTGATCGGCGTCGTCGCGGACGGCTGCGGCAGCGCGCCGCACAGCGAGGTCGGCGCGTGGCTGGGCGCCCGGATCTGGACCCACACCCTCGCGCAGTTGCTCGACGAAGGCCCCCATCCGATCCAACCAACGGATCCCGAGCTGTGGTCACGCGCCTGCGCGCGCAGCCTCGATCGGCTCGCCGCGCTGGTGAACACCCTGCCCGGATCGTCCGCCGCGATCGTCCACGAGGCGCTGCTCTTCACCTTGGTCGGCTTCGTGCTCACACCCACGCAGCTGGTCGTGCACGCGATCGGTGATGGCGTGGTCTGGCTCGACGGCCAGCGCACCGAGCTTGGGCCCTTCGCCGACAACCGCCCGCCCTACCTCGCCTACGGGCTCCACGGTCCAACGCCGCCCGTGACGATCATCCACGCGGTCGCGCCCGCGTCCGTCGAGTGCCTGATCGTTGCGACCGACGGCGCCACGCAGCTGCGCGGCGACATCCCGCTGGCGCAGTTCGCCGCGCCCCGCTACCTCGCGCACCCCCACGCGATCACACGCCAGCTGGCCCAGCTCAACCGTGAGCGGCTCGAGATCGACTGGTCCGCGGAGTACGTCGAGCGCAGCCACGGGCAGCTGGCCGACGACACCACCTTGCTCGTGCTCGGTCGCGCGCCGGGGAGGCCCGCGTGAGCGTGTGGCTGGGGCGCGAGCGCGTCGATCCTCGCAAGCTCCCGCTGCTGGGCGTGGGCGGCGAGGCCGAGGTGTTTGGGCTGCCCGACGGCCGCGCGCTCAAGCTGTTCAAGGGCCCCGATCACCCGGATCTAACGCCCTTCCCCGAGCAGCGTGACGCCGCCGCGGCCCGCCTCGAGCTGCACCAGCGCAAGCTCCACGCGTTCCCAACCGGCCTGCCCCAGCGCGTCGTCCAACCGCAGCAGCTCGCGGTCGGCGGGCTCCGACGCCGCCGCGTGCTCGGCTACGCGATGCGCCGGATCGACGGCGCCGAGCCGCTGATGAGCTGGGGCAACCCCCGACGTCGGCGCGCGGCGATCAGCGCGGCCCGGGTCGTCGACATGCTGCTCGATCTGCACCGCACGCTCTGCGCGCTGCACCAGCGCGGCGTGGTGATCGGCGACTTCAATGATCTCAACGTGCTGCTCGCCAGCGACGGCGCGGCGTGGCTGATCGACGCCGACTCGTTCATGTTCGCTGGGTTTGGCTGCGCCGTGTTCACCGAGCGCTTCGTCGACCCGCTGCTCTGCGATCCCAACGCCAGCGCGCCCGTCCTGGTAAAGCCGCACAATCACGGGTCGGACTGGTACGCGTTCACGATCATGTTGATGCGCACGCTGTTGTGCGTGGGCCCCTACGGCGGCGTGTTCCGGCCGGCGCTGGGTGGGTCGGCGGTCGTCCACGCGGCCCGTCCGCTGCGTCGGATCAGCGTGTTCGATGACCGCGTCGTGTACCCCAAGCCGGCGCTGCCGCTCGAGACCCTGCCCGACGAGCTGCTCGAGTTTCTGCGCGCCGTGTTCACCCAGGATCGCCGCGATCCGGTCCCGCTGATGCTGCTCGAGGATCTGGCGTTTGCGCGCTGCCGCAGCTGCGGGCTCGAGCATGCGCGCGCGCGCTGTCCTGCGTGCACGACGACCGCCTCGACGCCAGCGAGCGCGAGCGGACAAGTCGCCGCGCCCGCGCGCAACACGGTCCGCGTCAAGCCGCTGCTGGCCGCCCAAGGTCGGATCCTCGCGGCCGCGCTCGACCCCGCAGGCCAGCCGCGCCTGCTCGAGCGCGAGGGTGGGCAGCTGTGGATCCACGAGCCGCGCGGGCGCGTGAGCGTGGCCAAGCTCGCCAGCGCACAGCCACCCCCGCGGGCCGCCTGGCTCGAGGGCGCCTGCGCGTGGGTGTGGAGCAGCGAGTCGCTGACGCGGGCCACCCCCGGCGCATCGCCTGCGTCCGCGTCAACTCCGATCCACAACATCATCGACACCATCGACGGCGCGCCCGCCTTCGCCTGTCACGGCGAGCGTCGGGTGTGGATCAGCGGCGGCCGCCTGCTCACGGATCACACCCACGGCCCGCGCGAGCTCGGCCGGGTGCTCCCCAACCGCAGCCGCGTGTGGTTGGGACCCAGCTTTGGCCTGGCCCTGTACAGCGTTGGCGCGCTGGCGATCCCGGCGACCTTCGATCCGACCCGCCCCGGCCTGAGCGATCGCCACACCCTCGCGCCGGTCCGCGGGCGGCTCGTCCACGCGGTCGCGCAGCTCTCGTCCACCCACGCGTGGCTGTTTCGGCTGCTCGAGCGCGGGCCCAGCTTGCGGGCGCGCTTGGACGTGCTCGGCCGCGACGCGAGCGTGCTCGGCTCGGCCGAATTCGACGCAGACGATCCCGCGAGCCCCGACGCCTGGATCCGCTCGCTCGACGGCGCGGCCGCGGTCGGCTCGATGCTGCTGGTCCCGACCGACGCCGGCATCGTCCGCGTCGAGCTCGTTGGCGGCCGCCCCGAGCTGACCCGCAGCTTCCCCGCCACGGCGCCCTTCGTCGACGCCGCCAGCACCCTGCTCGCCGGCCCGCTCGGCCTCCTGGTCGTCGACAGCGAAGGCGTCCGCCAGATCCAATTTGGCTGATTTCCCCCCTCACCCACAACGGAGCCACGCCATGTCCACCATCCTCCCGATCCCCGACTTCTTCGACCCCGACGCGGCCGCCCGCTGGGACTACCGCGCCGATCACCAAGCCCTCGCCGGACACGCCCGCGCGTGGATCGATCGGCATCAGCTGCGCCCCGCCGCCGGCGATCCCCGCGAGCTTCACCTCCTGCTGATCGACGTGCAAAAGGACTTCTGCCTGCCCGAGGGCAGCCTCTACGTGGGTGGCCGCAGCGGCACGGGGGCGATCGACGACAGCCGCCGAATCGCCCGCTTCATCTACCAGAACATGGCGCGGCTGACCCGGGTCACCGCGACCCTCGACAGCCACTTCTCGCACCAGATCTTCTTCCCCAGCTTCTGGCTGGACCGCGACGATCAGCCGCCAAAGCCCCACACGATCGTCACGACCGACGCGATCGCCTCGGGCGAGCTGCGCCCCAACCCCGCCGTCGCCGGCTGGCTGTGCCGGGGCAACTACACCTGGCTGCGCCAGCAGGTCGAGCACTACTGCCGCGAGCTCGAGCGGGTTGGCAAGTACGAGCTGTACCTGTGGCCGCCGCACTGCCTGCTCGGGAGTGACGGCCACGCGCTCGTCGGCGTGGTCGACGAGGCCCGCAGCATGTTCTCGCTGGCCCGCGGCATGCAGTCGTGGATCGAGGTCAAGGGCGGCAACCCGCTGACAGAGAACTACTCGGTGCTGCGGCCCGAGGTGCTCAGCCGCCACGACGGGGCCCCGCTCGCCCAGCGCAACACCGCCTTCATCGAGACCCTGCTGCGCGCCGACGCCGTGATGATCGCCGGTCAAGCCGCCAGCCACTGCGTCAAGAGCACGATCGACGACCTGCTCGACGAGATCGTCGCCACGGATCCCAAGCTCGCGCGCAAGGTCTACATATTGACGGACTGCATGTCCGCCGTGACCGTGCCCGACGGGCACGGCGGCTTCGCGGCCGACTTCAGCGACCAGGCCGCGCAAGCCCAGCAGCGCTTCGCCGACGCCGGCATGCACCTGGTCCGCTCGACCGATCCCCTAGACGACTGGCCGGGCCTGTCCGGCTGAGCTCGACAATTCACTTCGCCCTCATAGGAGTTCAACTATGTCCAATTCGAACATCAAGAAGCCCGGCGCCAAAGCCCGCGCGCTGCTCTCCAACGCCCGAACCCAGGGCACACTATCCAAAGCCTCGATGGCGACCCTCGACGTGCTGGATCTCGGCGCGCAGATCCAAGCCGGACTCGGCGTCGAGGTCGACGACGTACCAGCCGCCGAGGTGGTCCTGGTCAGCGTGATGCCCGACGACTCGGGCTCGATCCGGTTCGCAGGCAACGCCGACGCCGTCCGCCAAGGCCACAACCTGATCCTCGACGCGCTCGAAACCTGCCGCCAAGCCGCCGAGATCCTGGTCCACAACCGCTACCTCAACGGCGACGTGCTCTACCCCTACGTCCCGCTCGAGCACGCCACGCGCATGACCAAGGCCAACTACGATCCCAACAAGGGCACGCCCTTGTACGATCAGACCGTCGTATTGCTGGCAACGGTGCTCGCCAAGTCGCAAGAGTTCGCCGACAACGGCGTCCCCGTCCGCACCGTCACCCTGCTGATCAGCGACGGCGCCGACGTACACTCGACCCGCGCCAACGCCACCCACGTCCGCCCCCTCGTCGAAGACATGCTACGGGCCGAAACCCACATCGTCGCCGCGATGGGCATCGACGACGGCACCACCAACTTTCGCCAAGTCTTCACCGACATGGGCATCCAAGATCGCTGGGTCCTGACCCCCGGCAGCAGCACCAGCGAGATCCGCAAGGCCTTCCAAGTATTCTCGCAGTCAGCCATACGCGTCAGCCAAGCCGCCGCGTTCCCCCATTCAGCCCTGGGCGGATTCGTGAACTAGCCGAGATGGTCGATCGCGCGTGGAGTTGACGTGCCAAAGCCCCGCTCCCCCGGCTCGGGTACTTCACCTCGACAAACTCCACGTCAACGCTCACAGCTCGCGCGCGGAGTTGACGTGCCAACGCCCGCGAGCTCGGATCGGAGAGCGCCCCTCGCTCAAAGCCAAGCGCACACAAGGCCGCGGACGGCCCCAACCCGGCGTATCTACGCACGTGGAGATTAACGAAGAGAAGCGCCGTCGGGCCAATGAGAAAACCGAAAGGAAGCGGGCCCACGAGACTGGAGTAGACCGTAGCCGGGTTGGGGCCGTCCGCAGCCCGTGCGCGGTGCCCCATCGGCACAACACCCCCCGCAAACAACCACGACCCCTACTTAGACTTCACCATCCCCAGCCCAAACAACACCACAAACACCCCAAGCGGAATGAAGTAAGGCATGAACCCCATGTTGAACAGCCGAAAGGTGTCGAGCCCCACCATCATCTCCACAGCCAGCACCGCCCCCGCGATCAACAACGCCCCAACCGCCTCCGGCCAGTCGGCCTCGATCTTCAGCCCGCCCCAGAACACCAACACCCCAAGCACAGCCACGATCCCCACCACAGCCCAGCCCGGCAGCCCCAAGAACCCATCGAGGGCCGCGCGGGCATCCTCGGGGTTCTCCCATGCAAAGTTTGCGACGAGCAACCCAACGAGCAGCAGCCCGGCCAGGATCACGTACGTCCACACCCGGGCTTTGGAGCCACCCATGTATTCTTCTTCAACGGTCTGGGCCATGACGGCGCCATCGTACCCGTACGCGGCGCGCGGGGTCGAGAACTTGTTCGCCGAGCTTGCTACCCTGCCCCGTGCGCTGGCTCGATCGCCTGCTGTCTCGCGACGGCCCCTACGTCGCCACCCGGATCAATGCGATCGCCGAGCTTGGAACGCGCGTGGAGCTGTGCGGCGAGGTCGAGCCGCTCGAGCTGCTGCATGACCCGATCGACGGCGAGCCAGCGGTGGTCCTCAACTACCACGCCCACCGGCCGGGGCTGGCCCAGCGCTACTTCAGCATCCAGGCCACCGAGGGCGCGGTCGAGGCCTACCAGGGCACGAACTTTCTGTTGCGTGACGACAGTGGGACCGCGCTCATCCAAGTCCAACCGGGCGCGAACCTCGGAAAGCTGCACGACAACCTGCGCAACGAATTTGGCGTGGATCTGCGCGCGTCGATCGAGCGGATCGGCCCTGGCGATCGGGTGCGGGTGCGCGGTCGCGTGGCCGAGCGAACGGACGAAGGCTCGCCCCATCGCCGCGAGCCGTGGTGCGTCGTGGTGATCCTCGATGAGCTCGAGGACGCCTGATTTCGCCGCGCCTGGGCCAGCGGCCCTCGCTTTTGTCAAAAACCTGCGAATTTCGGCGGGACCGGGCACAATTCACAGTCAGGGCCTCCACGGCCCAGGAGCGACGATGCGACTGCGATTTCCCAGTTTGGTGTGTGCCCTCGGCCTCGCGGCTCCCTCGCTCGCCCACGCGTGGGCGCCCCCGGATCAGGCCGAGGCTGGCGGCGAGGGCTCCGCTGGGCTGACGCTGTCCAGCTCGGGGGCCGCCGAGCCGCAGGCAGATCTGGAAGCCGACGCGGGCGTCGACACCCGCGCCAACACCAGCGCCGAGGCCGAGCCCCGCGCCCGCAAGTGGAACCCCCGCAAACAGCAGCCGTGGATCCAGCGCTGGGCCCCCGAGCCGCACATGTTCGAGCTTGGCGTCTACGGCGGGCTGTTCCGGCTCAACGGTGAGCACGAGCTGTTCGAGCCCAACGCGGCGGCGCCGTTGCAAGGCTGGCTGCCGCTGCGCAGGAGCAACCCCGACTTCGGCGGGCGACTCGGCTACTACCCGCTGCGCTTCTTCGGCGTCGAGGCCGAGGGCGGTGTGATCCCCGGCAAGCTCGACGATGGCAGCGGTACTGGCGTGATGCCGTTCACGGTGCGCGGTCACGCGGTCGCGCAGCTTGGACTGTGGAGCGTGACGCCCTTCGTGCTGGTGGGCGCGGGCATGCTGGGGATCAACGGCAGCGGGCCGCTCGGCGCCGACATCGATCCGGCCATGCACTTCGGCGCGGGCGCCAAGATCTACATCAATCGCTGGTTGATGCTGCGCGTCGATCTGCGCGACGTGGTCAGCCACTCACTCGGCGTCGAGAACACCTTCGTCTCGCACAACTTCGAGGGCCTGATCGGCCTGTCGGTCACCCTCAACCGCAAGAACCAGGCACCGCCGCGACCCGACCAACCCAGCGTGATCCCGGCTGGCCCGGGTGACCGCGACGGCGACGGGATCCTCGACGTCGTCGATCAGTGCATCGACGATCCCGAGACCGTCAACGGATACCTCGACGAGGACGGCTGCCCCGAGTCCGACCGCGACGGCGACGGCTTCTACGACGATCAGGACACCTGCCCCGACGAGGCGGGGGTCGACCCCGACGGCTGCCCGCCCAAAGACACCGACGGCGACGGCTTCCTCGATGACGTGGATCAGTGCATTGAGGAGCCCGAGACCGACAACGGCTTCGAGGACGACGACGGCTGCCCCGACGAGGTCCCGGCCGAGGTCCTGCGCTTCTCTGGCGCGATCAAGGGCATCACCTTCGAGACCAACAAGGCCACGATCGAGCGCAGCTCGCTGCCAACGCTGGACGAGGCGATTCGGATTCTGCAGCAGTACCCCAGCGTCCGCATCGAGATCATTGGCCACACCGATGACCGGGGCAAGCGCGACCACAACATGCAGCTGTCACGCGAGCGCGCCGAGTCGGTCATGAGCTACCTCGTTGGCATGGGGATCTCCGAGGATCGGGTCACCACCAACGGCATGGGGCCCGACGTGCCAATCGACACCAACGACACCAAAGCTGGGCGCGCCAACAACCGGCGCATCGAGTTTCGCGTGGTCACGGGCAAGCTCGAGTCGAACTGAGTGGATACGGGGTCGGGCTTCGATCCTCCCGTGCCCTGCTCGCGTCACACCGCGGCTGGCTGGCAGCAGGTGCTTCGAGCACACGTGGCGTCCCCTGCGGCAAGAGTTCGAACCTGGCCTTGTAGACCGGCCTGGAACGCGAACGCGCTCGCGCGAGCCCAGATCCCGGCGCCGACCCGGATCGCGACGCACGGTTGCTCTGGGCGAACCTTCGCGGGGACACGAGCACGGGTGAAGACTCAGGACAGTGACGCGGGCGAGAGCCGAACACTCGCGCAGTTCCTGGAGTCGGCACCCGACGCAATGGTGGTCGTGGGTAAAGACGGCGTGATCACCCTGGCCAACGCCCAGACGGAGCGGCTGTTTGGCCATCCCCGCGACCAGCTGATCGGTCAGTCGGTCGAGATCCTGATCCCAGCACGGCTGGGCGCGGACCATCGCAGGCATCGCCAGGCATACGCTGCCAAGCCCTCACGTCGGCCGATGGGATCGGGCATGGAGCTGTTCGGCCAGCACGCAGACGGCACCGAGTTCCCCGTCGAGATCAGCCTCGCGCCAGTCGAGACCGGCGACGGCCAGGTCACCATTGCCGCCGTCCGCGACATCACCGGACGCAAGAAGGACGCCGGGTTGCTGCGTCAGCTGGTCGAGTCGGCTCCCGACGCGATGGTCATCGTCGATGCCCGCGGCACGATCCGGCTGGTCAATGGCCAGACCGAGCGCGTGTTCGGCCAGACCCGCGACGCGTTGATCGGTCGGCCCGTCGAGGCGCTGATCCCAGAGCGCCTGAACGCCGTCCATCGGGTCCACCGCGAGCGCTATACCCGAGGCCCGGCGCTTCGGGGCATGGGCGCGGGCATGGGCAAGCTGCTGGGTAGGCGACCGGACGGGACCGAATTTCCGATCGAGATCAGCTTGTCCCCGATCGAGACCCGCGACGGGCTGCTGATCTGCGCCGCGATCCGTGACATCACCGATCGTCAGCACGAAGAGGAGCGGCGGCTGAGCGTCGAGGCGAGCCTGCAACACGCGCAGAAGCTCGAGAGCCTAGGGGTGATGGCTGGCGGGGTGGCGCACGACTTCAACAACCTGCTCGTGGGGGTGCTCGCCAACGCCGAGCTCGTCGAGGCCGAGCTGCCCCCCGACTTCCCGCTGCGCGCCCAGGTCCAGGACATTCAGGTCGCCGCCGAGCGTGCGGCCGATCTTTGCCTTCAGCTGTTGGCCTACGCTGGCAAGGCGCGCGTCGAGCTGCAGCCAACCGATCTGTCCGGCCTGGTCCGCGACATGCTGCACTTGATCGAGGTCGCCGTCTCGCGTGACCACAGGGTGAGCTTTGCCCTGGACTCGGACCTGCCGCTGATCTTGGTTGATGGCACGCAGGTTCGCCAGGTGATCATGAACCTGGTGCTCAACGCGGCAGAAGCGATCAACGACCGGACAGGGCACATCAGCGTCACAACGACCATCCGCCACTTCAGCCAGGACTACCTTCGCGCCTGCGACGTCGCGGCCGCGCTCGAGGCCGGCCCCTACGTGGTGCTCTCGGTCCGCGACGACGGAGCGGGCATGAGCGACGAGGTGCGATGCAGGATCTTCGAGCCCTTCTTCACGACGAAGTTCACCGGTCGCGGCATTGGCCTGGCCTCGGTGCTGGGCATTGTTCGGGCCCAAGGTGGCGCCATTCATGTCGAGAGTCAGCTCGGCCGGGGGACCTGCTTCGATGTATTGTTTCCGCTCGACCCCGAGCAGACCACGCGAGAGACCTCTGCGGACGCCGCGGGGCTGCGGCACCCGGCCGTCTTGGTCGTGGATGACGAGCAGGTGGTCCGCTCGGTCGCGAGCGTCGTGCTCGAGCGGGCGGGGCTGCCCTACCTGGTCGCGCAGTCGGGCCCCGAGGCGCTCGAGATCCTGCGGGCCCACGCCGATGAGATCGGCGTGGTGCTGCTCGACTTGTCCATGCCCGGAATGAACGGCGCCCAATGTCTGCACTTGATGCGCGAGGAGAAGTTCGAGGTCGAGGTGATCTTGTGCAGCGGCTACGAAGAGCACGACGCCACCCGCACCGTCACGGATCAGTACATGGGCTTCGTGCAAAAGCCATGGCGCGTGCGCACGCTGCTCGCCGAGATCCGACGGGCGCTCGAGACTCACTCGCGCGGCGAGCCCGTGACCGCGTGTTAGATCTCCGACCAGCTGGCCCGCTGAGCTGCCGACCGCGATGCGCGGGTCTCAGTCCACCGAGATCCTGGCCGAGGCCGTGCGCCCGTAGACCTCGGGGTAGTACATCATCTGCGCGCTGGCAGGCGGCATCACGTACTCGCCCGGGGTCGTCGCCCGCAGCCACACCGTGTGGGTGTGCGTGCCGGGTGGCAGCCGATCCGCGAACACCACCGCGCGATCGCGGCGCAGCTCTTGGTGACTGACGAACCAGCCGACCGATCCGGAGATCCGCATCGCAGACGTACCCTTGCCTAGCCCCATGTCGATCGCCTCGAGCCCGGCCGGGAGCGGCAGCTCGATCGCCACGTGGGTCAGCTCCGAGCGCGTGTCCAGCACGACGTCCATGGCCAGCAAGGTCCCGGCTGCGATCGCCTGATCCGCCGCGAGCGGCCCCGATTCATCGCGGATCGTGCGTTCGATGCCCAGCCCCTCGGACCGCGCCTGGACTTGGCCGGCCGTGGAAGCCCACTCGAGCCCCACCCGGTAGTACATGCGCCCAACGCCGGCCCGCTCGAGCAACAGGCGGCTGGCGGCGGGGTCGGCCCGATCGGCCTCGAGCAGCGCGGGCATGCCCGTGAAGCCCTCTTCAAACGCGAAGCTGCGACCCTGAACGCGGACCTTGGCGACGGCCGTGCGGTCGAGCCAGACCCGGCCCTCGAAGTTCGGCTCATCGGCCTCGTAGATCCGCGCGTACTCGGCCAAGGCGATCAGCGCGTAGGCGTTCTCTTGGGTGTTCGACCAGCGACCGCCGCGGCGGGCGTCGAGCAGCCCGCGGGCGAGCTTGGGCACGAGCACGTGCTCGGGGTCGAGGGCCAACATCGCGATCAGCATCATGGCGCTGCTGCGCACGTTGGAGTCCCAGTACCAGGTCCAGGTCGAGTCGGTCTCGATCCGCGCGCTGGCTTCACGCTCGTCGACGAAGCTGCGCAGCTCCGCGAGCATCGCCGCGGCCCGCGGGTCACCCGGATCTTGGTCGTGAATCGCCATCAGCAGGATCGCCCGGGCAAACATCGGCAGCGTGGTCCGGCGCTCGTGCAGCTTGGCAAGCGCCTCGCTGGGAGCCCGCTGCGCCTCGGCGAGGGTCGAGAGCGCGAGCGCGATCTCGATGTCGCGCCCCGTCGTCGATCCTGGCTTTGTGCTCCAGGCTTGGACCTGGCCAAACAAGTACTCCTGCGCGCTCGAGAGCATGGCGGGCGGCACCGGGTAGCCCGCCGCCGCCGCCCGCCCCAGCACCCACGCCGCGTAGGCGCTGGCATACGGGTTGGCCGTGATCGAGCCGGGCCAGTAGCCAAACCCACCGTTTGCGAGCTGCATGGTTCGCAGCCGCGCGACCCCGGCCTCGACGTACGCGTTCGTGTCGGGGATGCCCAGCGGATAGGTCTTGGCCAGGGATCCAAGCGGGATCAACGGCAGCAGCGAGCTCGACGTCTGCTCGACGCAGCCGTGCGGATAGCCAACCAGATACGCGACGGCATCCTCGACGCCGCCGAGCATGCTCGAGCCGATCGAGACCGACAGCCCACCAAACGCCGGATCCGCGTCGTCCGGGAGCTCGAAGGGCAACAGCACCGGGCGATCGGCGTCCAGGGTCCCGTATACCGCGACGCGATCGCTCAGGGTGCGCTCGGCCTCGATCGGCAGGTTCAGCTCGACGGCGTCGACCTGCCGCGCGCCGCGGTCGGGTTGCAGCGTGGCGCGAGCGGTGAACGTTGGCGCGCCGGTCTTGTGGGCCCGCACCTCGAACGGGACCCGGACCTGGCCGCCGGCCGCGATCGCCAGGGTCACCTTCGCGGGCGAGAGCAGCTCGAGCGCCCCGGCAGGGTCGTCGATCGTGACGGCGACCTCGACCTTGCCAGCGCCGGCGCGCAGGTTGTCGACAAGCACGCCGACTTCGGCGCTGTCACCCGGTCGCAGGATCCGCGGCAGCGCAGCCCGGACGACGATCGGCCGGGTCACGCGAACGCGGGCGTCGGCCGTGCCAAACCGGGCCTCGACCTTGGAGCTGGGGATCGGCGAAGACACCAGCGCGGTCACGCGGAAGGTCGTGAGGTTGTCGGGCAGCTCGCCCGACAGACGCGCGACGCCGTGCTCGTCGAGCTCGGCGTCGCCGATGAAGATCGGCGCCGAGTCGAACTTGCTGCGCGCGGGTGGCACGACCTGCGCCGAGGCGTGGCGAATCCTCGGGACCCGATGGCCGCGGCCGCTAAACCCCGCGCCCGATCCACGCCCGTAGCCGCCATACCCAAGCGCCGACTCGGGATCGGCCGCCCAGCCATCTACGAATTGCATGCGCTGGTACACGTCGCTGCGAGCGATGTACGCGAAGATCAGCGCGGCGTAGCCATCGACGAAGCCAAGCCCACCGGTCAGCTGAATCGTGAACGCGTCGACGAAGTTTGGCAGCTCGTGGGGCGCGAGCGCGAGCACGGCCTCGTCGACCGCCCACACGCTGACGTGACCGCGGATCGGCCGGTTGGCGTGGTCGCGGGCGTGGACGACGATCGGCAGCGAGTCGCCCGCGTCGGCCTCGCGCGGGACATCGACCACGACCTCCAAATTCCGGGTGGTGTTGGCGAGCGAGACCTGGGTGTGCGCGGTGGCCAGCCGCGGGTGGCGACGCCGTCCGTCGCCGGGCTGGATCATCGCGGCCCACAGCTCGGTGTTGGGGATCCACGCGTCGGTCGCCGTGAACGTGAATTCGGCCGCGCCCTGATCCAGCTCGAAGCGATGGACCTCGTGGATCGCACCTTTGGCGATCAGCACGACCCCTGCCCCGCTCGCCCACGGCGCGCTGACCCGGGCCCGGATTACCTCGCCGGGCTTGGCCTGGGCCTTGTCGACCTCGATCGAGAGCTCGCGGGCCGGCTTGGTCGACCACGACCAGGTCGACTTGCGCGGCTCGGGCACGTAGA
The DNA here is from genome assembly GCF_000737335.2 of Enhygromyxa salina. Lineage (GTDB taxonomy): Bacteria > Myxococcota_A > Polyangia > Nannocystales > Nannocystaceae > Plesiocystis > Plesiocystis salina_C. Next base: position 50,845 of record NZ_JMCC02000057.1, read on the forward strand.
CGCTCGCGCTCAGCGTGGGCTGGTAGCCAGGCGCGTGCTTGTTGCGCGCGACGATCTCGACCGCGTAGCGACCGTGCTCGATCGCAGGGAACCGACAGCTCGCGTCGCCAGCGAGGGTGTGGGTCTTGCACACTGGCAGCTTCTTCTTGCGCTCGCGCCGGCCCGCGTAGACCCGCTTGCCGTTCTCGGTCACCCACTCTTCTTCGTACCAACTGCGCTCGAGGGTGACCTCGACGGTGGTGGTTGGCAGCCGCGAGCCGTCGAAGTCCAGCGTGGCGATCGGGATGTCCAGGTCGCTCGCGGGCTCGACCCGCGCGGGGACCCGCGATGCCAGGTAGAAGTCGGGGTGAAACCACGCGCTGGTCTCGGCTCCAACCTCGCGCTGGGTCTGATCCGCGAGCGCGGCCGAGAAGGTGCAAAACGCCGGGTGACCTGGATCGAGCGCGTGTGGCTCGAGCCCGGTCACCACGTGGCCGTGCGTGGCGGTCGCCGGCAGCGGGATCCAGGTGACCGGCGCGCCGCGCAGCCGCCATCGATCCGCGCCTGGACCCACACGCCACTCGGGCGCGAGCCCAGGCGGGCGAAACGCCGCCTCTTGGCAGCGCAGCGTGGTCCGCATGCGGACGATCGGGACCGGGCCGCCAAAGTAGTAGCGCGCGTTGACGTCGACGGTCGTCGTCTCGCCGTGGTGAAGATCCGTGCGCGCGGCCTGAGCCGAGACCTCGAACTCCGGGGCGACGAAGTCCTTGACCTCGACCGCGGCCGTCGCCGCGCCATCGAGGACCTTGGCGGTGACAGAATAATTGCCGAGCCCGGCGCTGGCGGGGATCGGCAGCGTCGCCCAGAACTTGCCGCGCCGCTTGGGCGCGACGGTCCGGGTTGCGACGACCTCGTTGCGAGGGTCGCGGAGCTCGAGCGTGACCGTGGCCTTGGCCGAGAGCGGCCGGACGCCCGCGAGCTCGTAGGGGCCAGCCACCGTCGCCCAGCCGATCGCCCGGACCACCTCGCCGGGCCGGTAGAGCGCGCGCTCGGTCGTGACGGCGACCTTGGTGGTCTCACCGACGCGCAGGTGCTTGGGCTTGGGCTCGGCCCGGCGCAGCGCCGCGATCGAGACCAGCAGCTTGTCGTCGCCCTTTCGGACCCGCAGCAGCGCGCCCTCGGGCAGCTTGGCCGCGCCCGGGATCGCCAGCAGCCCGGCGGCGTCGGTCTGGCCGAGCACCCGCCGCTTGCCCCCGGGCCCCTCACTCAGCTCGATCAGCTCGATCTGGGCGTCGCGCACCGGCTTGTCGCTGCTCACGTCGGCCACGCGCACCCAGCTGTCGGTCAGCGATCCGATCACGCTCACGCCGAGGTCGCTGATCTGGACCAGCCCGCGCCTGGCCGCTGGCATGCTCCGATTGGCCGCGCGCGGGAGCAGCTTGGTGACCGAGGCCTCGAACAACACCGCGCCCGGCTTGCTGCCCGTGAACCGATGAAAGTCGAGCTCGGTCGCCGCGAACCCAAATTTGCCCTGGTGGACCGGGGTGATGCGCTCGTCGAACGACTTGGCGCCCTCGCTGGGCCACGGGATCTCGCTCAGGGGTGCGTGCAGCATCCGCTCGAGGGTCTCGTCGTCGAGCACGGCGACGCGCAGCCGCAGCTGCTCGGCGTGGCGGGTCTCGATCCCGGCGCGTGGCGTGTTCGAGTGGACCAGCGTGCCCGCGCCGTTGTGGACGCTCAGCTCGGGCGGCGGCTCGACGAAGTCGATCTCGAACTCGCTCTCGCCCACTAAAATTTGCCCATGGATGTCGCGCAGCTTTGGATCGACGCTGACTTTGTAGTGTCCGCCGTCGCTGTAGTCGCCCCACGCCAAGATTGACCAGTAGGCGTTGCGGGGCGTGTCGTCCCACCACAGCTCGCGGTCGTAGGCCAGCGTGTCAAAGCCCTTGCTGGTCGGGCTCACGCTTACGCGGCTGGCCTGCGCGCGCGTGACCGGGGCCGAGAACCGGATCTGCAGCGGGCCAAGATCACAGCCGTCGCCAAAGTCGCCCGCGTAGCAGTCGACGGCGACCACCCGCACACCCGCCGCGACCGCGAACGACAGGCTCTCCTCGCGCCCCATCGGCCGCGGCCCCAGCCGCCCGACCAGCCCCTCGCCGACGCGGATCAAGATCTCGCGGCCGGCCGGCCAGTGGGTCTTGGGATGGATCTCGAAGTCCGACTCGACCCAGCCCGAGGGATCTTTCTTGCCCTTGCGGACCACGATCGCCACTGGCGTCACGACGCCCCGAGCATCGATCGCCTCGGCCCGGACGTGCCGCCTGAGCTGGCCAAGCGACACCTCGTCGCTGGCGTCGAGGAAGACCCTCGCGTCGAAGTGATGCTCGACGATGTCCCCTGCCCCGCGCTCCGCCTGAACCTGGGCGGCCGCGTCGGGCCACAGCGTCACGGTTGGCGCGGTCGTCGCGAACGAGAAGTCCGCCTTGGCCGAGAACGCCGGCCCATCGACCGCCTGAAGCTTCGCGTCGAGCCGCACCTGCCAGACATGCGCCAGCGGCAGGGCGTCCGCGGGCGCAAACACCAGCCGGTCCGGCTCCGCAAAGTACAGCTCGCCTTCGAGCTTGGGCTGAATGTCCAGACCCAGCGCCTTCGGATCCAGCCGGTCCCGCTCCCCCAGGGGAACCACCGGCCGATTGAAGCGAAACTCGATGTTCGCGTACTCGCCCGTGTCCCCGATCGGCCCAAACTCCAGCAGCTTCGGCGCGGGCAGGTCCGGCACCTCGGGCGCCGCTGGCGGATCCCCGGCCACCGCCCCCAGATCCAGGCCCCCGGCCCCCGGCCCCGCCATCTCCCCCGGCTTGAAGGGCGCGAGCACCTGCGTGTTCGCGTCGACCGCGGGCGGCCCGTCCCCGAGCCCCGCCCGCCCCTGCGCTTTGCAGCCACCCACCGTCATCACCAGCACCAACACCACCCCCCACCACCGCAGCCATCCCATCGCCAACCCAGGCTCCCACCGATGCTCACGACACGTCAATCGCACCCGCCGCCAGACCCCGCGCCCCCGATCAAGTTCCAAGTCGATCCGCCGCGCCGACCGACCGCGCCCAACCAATGTCTGCGAGGCCCGGCCAGCCGCCCGCGACCACCCAAGACCGCCGCCCGAGCGGCAGCTGCCCCAGCCGCCACGCTGGCCGCACGCCAACCAGCCAATCCCCGAACGAGATCAGTCGGCGGTGCCAGCCCGAGCGTAGCGCTGCAGCTTGCGATACAGCGTCTTGCGATCCAAGCCCAGGGTCTTGGCCGCGAGGCTCTTGTTGCCGCCCACGACCTCCATCACGTGCAGGATGTAGCGCCGCTCGATCTCCGCGAGCTCGGCGAGCTCCGAGGGATCATCGCTCCCCACCACCAGCTGCGCGCGACTGTGGGTCCGCACCCGCTCCGGGAGATCCTCGACCTGAATGTCGACCCCCCGCCCAAGCGCGACCGCCCGCTCGATGCAGTTGCGCAGCTCACGCACGTTGCCCGGCCAGTTGTAGGCCATCAAGCGCTCGGCCGAGCCCGCGCTCAAGCCCACGACGTCCTTGCCAAACCGGGCCGCGTAGCGCTCGAGGAAGCTCTGCGCCAAGAGCAGCACGTCGCCCCCGCGAGCGCGCAGCGGCGGCACGTGGATGTGGATCACGTTGACCCGAAAGAACAAGTCTTCGCGAAAGCTGCCGTCCTCGACCGCAGCCTCGAGATCGCGATTGGTCGCCGCCACCAATCGCACGTCCACGTCGCTCTCTTTGTCGGAGCCGACCGGTCGAACCTTGCGCTCCTCGAGCGCGCGCAGCAGCTTGGGCTGGACCTGCATCGGAATCTCACCGATCTCGTCCAGAAACAGCGTCCCGCCAGTGGCCTCGAGGAACAGCCCCGCGCGCGAGCGTCGGGCGTCGGTGAACGCTCCTTGCGAGTGACCAAACAGCTCGGACTCGAGCAGGGTGTCGGGGATCGCCGAGCAGTTCACGGGCACGAAGGGCGCGCCACAGCGGGCGCTGCGACGATGCAGGGCCCGAGATACGAGCTCTTTGCCGGTTCCGCTCTCGCCCGTGACCAGCACGGAGGCGTCGGTCTCGCCCGCGCGCGCGACCAGATCGTAGAGCTTTTGCATGGGCGCGCTGGTGCCCAGCAAGCCCTCGAAGCCGCGCTCTTCGGCGACCAGCTCGCGAAGCTTTTGCACCTCTTTTTGGGTGTCTTGCTCGCGGACCACCCGGTCGAGACGGTGGACGAGCGCCTCGATGTCGAGGGGCTTCATCAGGTAGTCGTAGGCGCCCGCGCGCAGAGCCGTGACCGCCGACTTGATGCTCGAGAACGCGGTCATGACCATGACCACCACGTTGCCGCGCTCGGACACGACCCGCGAACAAAAGTCGAGGCCGCTCATGCCCGGCAAGTTGATGTCGGTGACGATGATGTCGTGCGCCGCGACCTCGAGCAGCTCGAGCGCGCGCTCGGCCGAGCCACACACCTCGACCTCGTACCCTTCGTCTTCGAGTCCAGCTTCGAGCAGCGCGAGCAAGTCGACATCGTCATCGACTACCAACACCCTGGCCTTGCGCCGTGCGCCTGCTTCCCTCTCCATCCCCGCGTTTATGACAGCCGGCGTCGAGCGGTGACAAGTACTATGACGACCCTGATCGACATGCGAAGCGGCGGTCGGGACCCTCGCGGGCCCCGCGAGGCGCGGTGCCATCAGTCTCCGCTGGTGAGAAACGCCCCCCAGCGGCATACTGCGGGCAGTGAAGTCCACGAGCGGCGAGCAGGCTCAGGCTAGCGACGGATCGAGCGACGCGACGGCACAGCTCACGCCCGCGCGCAGCCGTCCGCCCTTTGACGAGCTGCTCGAGGCGATGCCCAACCGCGCGGCGCTGCTCGATCGCGAGGGCCGCGTGATCTCGGCGAATCGAGCGTGGTTGTCGCCAATGGCCAACGAACACCCCGATGCACCGGCCTGGCGGCCGGTCGGGAGTCACTATCTCGCCGGTATCACTCCAGGCGGCCCCAACGATGAGATCGGGGCGTTCGTGGCCAGCATGCTCGAGGTCCTCGATGGTCGTCGACGTCGGTACGAGAGCGAAGTGTCCCGAGATGGGCCACGTGGACGATCATGGTTCTTGATCCAGGTCAGCGCGCTCGAGGGCCCCAAGCGGCTCGCGCTCGTCACAGAGGAAGACGTGAGCGCGCGTTGGCGCGCCCAAGAAGCGCTGATCCACAGCGAAAACCGACTGCGGACGATCATCACGGGCGCGCCGATCGTGCTGTTTTCGATCGACCCCGACGGGATCTTGTCGCTGTTCGACGGCCTGGGGGCGGCCGGCTTGGGCGTCTCCCCCGAGCGCGTGATCGGCCGCTCGGTGTTCGAAGTGTTTGCCCACGTACCCCAGCTACTTGGTGCGGTCCGCCGGGCCATGACCGGCGAGACCACGGTCACCACCGCCCCGATCGGCCGTCTCACCTTCGAATTGCGCTGCTCGCCTGCAGTCACCAGCGAAGATCGGCTCGAGGGCGTGGTCGGGATCGCCACCGACATCACCGAGCGCGCGCGGATCGAGCGGCTCAAGAACGAGTTCGTCTCGATCGTCAGCCACGAGCTGCGCACCCCGCTCACCTCGATCCGCGGCTCGCTCGGGCTGCTCGATGGCGGCGTCGTTGGGCAGCTCGAGCCGCGCACCAGCAGCTTGGTCAAGATCGCGCTGAGCAACACCGAGCGACTGATCCGGCTGGTCAACGACATCCTGGATCTCGACAAGATCGAGACCGGCAAGCTCGAGCTGCGCAGCGAGACCCTGGACCCGGTGGTGCTCGCCAACGAGGCGATCGCCGAGATCGCTGGCTACGCCGAGGAGTGCGGGATCACGCTGGTCCGCGAGTTCGAGCCGGCCTGCGAGCTCCGCGGCGACCGGGATCGGCTGCTGCAGGTGCTGATCAACCTGCTGTCGAACGCGATCAAATTCTCCAAGAACGGCGACACCGTCCACGTCGAGCTCGCCGAGATCGAGTCCGGGACCGTGCGCTTCTCGGTTCGCGACGAGGGCCCCGGCATCGCCGAAGATCAGCTGCCCAAGCTGTTTCGCAAGTTCTCGCAGCTCGACGAGTCCGACACCCGATCGGTCGGCGGCAGCGGGCTGGGCTTGGCGATCTCCAAGGCGATCGTCGACGCCCACGGCGGCGTGATCGGGGTCGAGAGCCAGCCGGGGGCCGGCTCGCGCTTTCACTTCGAGGTTGGCGAGGGCGACCGACCCGTCCGGCGGTTCCGGGCCGAGTCTGGCCCGTTTCGCAAGCCCCGTCGCGCCCTCTCCGAGGGTCAGCGCAGCAACCCCGTGCTCGAGCTGGTCGAGGGCGCCGCGGGCTTGATCGGCGCGGCCGCTGACGTGCAATCCCAGGACCTCGCCCGCGAGCTGCACCGCCAAGCCACCGACCTCGCCCGCCGCCGTGGCTTGGCCGTGCCCGTTCGTTCAGCCCTGATCCGCATCGCCTCGAGCCTGGCCAACTTCGTCACCAGCTCGGGCAACATCGCGGATCACGACCAGCGCCAAGCCCTCGCCGAGGCGCTGCGAACCCTCGAAGACGAGGCCCAGCGGAGCCTCTGACTCGCGCCGCATCACGCAATTCGCTGCTCTCGCATTGGAGTCCCCGTGGCACAGATCAACACAATTTTGCTCGTCGATGATGAGCCCGACATCCGCACGATCGCCGAGATGAGCCTGTCGCACGTTGGCGGCTGGAAGACCGTGTTGGCCTCGTCCGGCGCCCAGGCGCTCGAGCTCGCCGTCACCCACAAGCCCGACGTGATCCTGCTCGACGTGATGATGCCCGAGATGGACGGCGTCGCGACCTTCAAGGCGCTCGCGGCTCAGCCCGAGACCCGCGACATTCCGGTGATCTTCATGACCGCCAAGGTCCAGTCCCACGAGAAAGAGCGCTACGTTGGGTTTGGGGCGGCCGGCGTGATCCCCAAGCCCTTCGACCCCATGCAGCTGCCCAAGGAGATCCGAGGAATCCTGGATCAGCCGGTCGAGCTGCGCGGCCGGGCCCGGATCGAGGCGCTGCGACGGCGCTACGCCGACAGCCTCGCGACCAAGATCGAGGGGCTGCGCGCGGCGGTCGAGCACGCCCGGGCGGCCGATCCCGCCAGCCACAGGGTGGCCGTTGACGCCGCCCATCTGATCGCACACACGCTGCACGGGACGGCCGGCACCTACGGGCACGCCGAGGTCTCGGGCGCCATGGCGTCGATCGAGCAAGCGCTGCAGGATCTGCTCGCGGGCGCGGGTGATGACGAAGACGCGTGCTGGCGGCGGGTCGAAGCGGGCCTCGAGCGGGCGAGCCAGGCCGTGGACAAATAGGCTGTTTTCAGCTCGGGCGAGGGCTTCTCGCCCGCTTGCCGACGCCTTCGTAGACTGGTTCACCACGGGGCAGCGAGCTGTGGCCCATTTGCTGATGGCTGCACGAGATTGAGGAGAAACAGCCTGACCTTCGCTGAGCGGAATACCCGTCAAACCGCTATCGTTGCGGCGCGCGCTGACGGGTCTTGGTGTCGACGCGCAGCGAGGGAACCACTGCGTCATGATAGAAGCGAGCTCCGACCACTCACCTCCCGCGCGAACGGGTCTGCGTCTGCTTCACGGTGTGATCGCGTTCGCCGGGATCGGCGTCGGCCTGCCGCTGGCGACGGTCGGCGGCATGTCGCTGATCGGAATGATGACCGAGAATGTGTGGATTCGGTTGCTGGTGCCGCTGGTCGTGCTGGTGCTGCTGCCCCTGGTGATCGCCGACCGCCTGCTGCCCAACGACCCAGACACACAGCGCCGCCCTGGGTTGGTGCGCGACGTGATCTCGGCGACGTGGGCCGTCATCGCGCTGGGGTTCGTGGCCGCGGCCGGCCCGTTCACGGGCGGGCCGCTGCACGCAGAGGCCAAGCGCTTGGACGCGAGTGGCTGGACCCGCGCCGCGTGGGTTGGGCGCTGGATGGCGGGTCCCGAGCCAACCCCGGCCACCAGCGCGGACCCGCCGAGCGACGATGTCGTGGCCACCCAGGCCATTGAGCCAGACCCCATCGGTGACAACCCGGCCGCTGGCGATCCCGCGTCCACCAAGGTCGACGACGCGGCCAGCACCAAGCCAAGCGACACCAAGCCCGAAGACGAGGTCGAGGGCGCGACCAAGCCCCCAGACGCCAAAGTCGACGCCAAGGTCGACGCCAAGGTCGACGCCAAGCCACGCGAGTACAGCCCCGCCGAGCTGTTCGCCGCCTACGCCCCCGCGGTCGTCTCGATCAAGCTCGAGCACCGCGGGTTCACGGGCGGCGGCACCGGCTTCTTCATTGATGCAGAGGGCACGATTGCGACCAACCACCACGTGATCGAGGACGCCACCGCGGTCCGGGTCAAGCTATTCGACGGCACCGAGTTCGATCGGGTCGAGCTGTTGGTCAGTGATCCCGTCGTCGATCTCGCCCTGCTGCGCATCGATCCAAGCGCCCTGCCCAAGCCCCCGGCGCCGACCCTGCTCGGCGACTCCGAGTCCGTGCAGGTCGGCGAGCCGGTCAGCGTGATCGGGAATCCGCTCGGGCTCGACCACACCCTGACCAACGGGCTCGTCTCTGCGCGACGGGTCTATGAGGGCGAGCGCTACATCCAGATGTCCGCGCCGATCTCCCCCGGCAACTCCGGCGGACCGGTGTTCGATCGGTTCGGCGAGGTCATTGGCGTGTCGGTTGCGGGCATGGTCGGCGGTCAGAACCTCAACCTCGCGGTCCCGGTCTCGCAGCTCTCGGCCATGATCGCCGCCGAGTACCCCAACCGCCGCAGCTTTGGCGCGAGCTCGTGGTGAAGCAGGTCAACGTGAACAAGATGAGCAACAGCAACTCACAGGCTTCGTTTCGACCGATCGGGCTGATCACGGTCACGCTGATCACCGGCAGCCTGCTCGGGCTGCTGGCGACCCACCCGCTGCCAGAGGCCCAGGCCGAGCAGCCCGCGGACCCGACACAGGCCCAAGCGCAGACCGATGACCCGACGGCAGCGACGCCGGGTGACGGCGAGCCGGGCGAGCCGGGCGAGCCGGGCAACCCCAGCGCCAATCAAACACCCAGTGACGAAGCCGCGAGCGATCCGGCCCCCGCCGAGATCACCCCCCGTCGACCCCTGCGCGTCGTTGGGCTGGGCTGGGAGCTGGTCGCGCCAGGCCTGATCGCCAACGACGGGCTCAGCCCCGGCGAGCTCAGCAGCTTCCGCAGCGCGGGGATCGACGTCGAGTTCTCGGTCGCGCTCACGGCCAGCGAGATCGAGACCCAGCTCGCGCGCGGCGGCGCCGACGAAAATGGCGCCGACGTCGCTGTGATGCCGCTGCCGACCTTCGTCGCGTCCTACGAGCACCTGCGCGCCCTGTCCCCCGAGGTGTTCTTCGTGGTCGGCTGGTCCCGAGGGCGCGACGCCCTCGCGGCCAAAGATCCCAAGCTGCTGATCGACAAGCCCCCGTCGGGCAAGCTCGAGCTGGTCGGCTACGCCGGGCAGTCCGCCACGATGTTGAGCTTGTTCGCGCTCGACGAGGTCGGCGTCGATACGGCCAACGTCGCGCTCGTGTCCGCCACGAGCGACGAGGCCAAGAACGCCAAGCTCCGCGCCGTCGAGCGCTCGCTGACCAGCCCGGTGGCCAACTCCGGGACCACGATCGACGCGCGGGATCTCGTCCTGACCAGCGCCGACGCGCCGCGCCTGATCCCAATGGTCGCGGTCGCCCCGGCCAGCTTCGTGCGCGGCAACACCAATGATCTGGCCCGGTTCGGCCGGGCTTGGCTCGCGGGCGCGCAGCGCTTCGGCGCCGACGTCCCCGACGCCGCGCGCCGGATCTCGCGTGAGCCCGGCGCGCCCGAAGCCGTGGTCCTGCTCGAGGTCATGGGCTACGTCGCGTTCGCCGACCTCGAAGATGGGGCCCGTCTCGCCGGCCTGTCCGGGCGCGGGGCCGTGAGCATCGAGGTCTTGTTTCAGCGCTCCTGGGGCCTGTGGCGGGACGTTGGCGTGCTGTCGACGCCAGCGCCCGAGCACGCGCCGCTCGACAACACCGTGATCGCCCGGGTCGCGCTGGGTGAGGGCGCCCCCGTGATCGCGGGCCAGCGCAGCCCCAAGCGGTCCGGCGAGCGGCTGATCCTCGTGCGCCGCCTGCCCGAGGGCGCGGCGATCGACGAAGCGGCGCTGGTCGAAGAGCTCGGGTTCCTCGCTGGAACCTTCGAGCGCTCGCAGATCGAGCTGAGCGTGCGCAAAGACAAGCCCGCCAACGCGCGGATCATCGCCGAAGCGATCGAGCGCTTCGATCTCGATCCCGAGCACGTCCGCGTTGGCCCCCGGATCCGCGGCCGCGAGAGCGCCAGCATCCGCGTGTTGGCCCCCTGAGAGTCTGGCCCGCGCCTACATTCTCGCCTACCGTCTCGGGGATGGCTGAGCGTCGCGCCCGATCTTGGACCTCGTACCTGTCACTCTTGGTCCTGATCGCCGCGGTTACCAGCGCGTGCTCGATCGCCCGCGTTCGCGTCCACACCCAGACCACCCGGCTCGACGCCAAGACCATGCGCGATCGCGTCGCGCTAGGGCACCTCGGCGCGTTTGGAGAGCTCGACGACGGGCAAGCCCACGCGCGCGCGGCCGCGACCTTCGCCGCCAAGCTAGGCAACGCAGACGAGGCTTCGGGCTTTGCCCGCGAGCAGCTCGACCTGGCCCGCGCGCGACTGTTGATCGTCCGGCTCGAGGATGGCGACGCCGCCCAGTTCGACGCCGCGATCGCGGAGCTCGACGCCGCGGCCGTGTTCGCCGTGGAGATCGGCGACGACGTGCTCGACGCCACCTTGGTGATCGAGGCGGCGCAATTCATGCTCGCGCCCAAGCGCCAGCGCAAGGCGATCGCGCGGGCGCTGGGCCTGGCCTACGAGGCCGACTCGAGCTGGGGCTACCAGCGGTTGTGGGACGCGTTCGCGAACAATCCAAGCATGCTCGCGGGCCTCCAGCGGCTGCGCTGGCGCAGCCACCAGGCCCCGGGGTTGCCCGTCGGCGCCCCGCGTCTGGCCCCAGAGTCGCTCGCGGCGGCGGGCCCCGAGGCGATCGACCTGATGTGGAACGAGGCCAATCGCGCCGCCTCCGAGCGCCGTCGCGCGGACTACCTGCGCTGGATCGACGCGCTGCTCGACGCCGATCGATGGGACCACGACGCGCTCGCGGCCAAGGTCGTGCTCGAAGCGCTCGCGCGCGGGGAGATCAGCGAAGACGAAGCCCTGCTCCCGGATCTCTCGACCGCCAGCGCCGACCTGCTGGGCAGCCAGGCGCGCATGCTGTTGCGTCACGAGCAGGTCCCCGACAGCGTCGCGCTCGCGCTCGCTCGGGCCAACCTGATGATCGTTGGCGGCACCTTTGGCGATGCCGGCGAGCTGCTCGCCAGGCTCGACGTCCGGTCGAGCAGCGCCAACGAACAGGCCCTCCACGCCACGCTGTCCGCCATGGTCGCGCTCTCGTCGGGCACCGACGACGGTCGGGCCCAATTCGAGCGGTGGCGTCGCAAGGCGCGGGCCCAGCGTTCAACCTCGATCGCGGTGTGGGTCAGCGACTTCGAGCAAGAGCAGGCCCCCGCCAAGCACCTCGAGCTCGCGCGGGCGGCCGACCGCGAGCTCGTGACCCAATCCAAGGGTCGCAGCGCGCCACGCTTGCCGCTGCCGGTGATCGGATCCGCGGCGATCAACGCAGCGTCGTCCAAGCGAGCCCGCGCGCGCGCGCTCGCGGCCGTCGCGGGACGCCAGCCAGATCTGGGCGCGAAGCTGGCGATCTGTCGTGAGCGCAAGCTCTTCGATCAGGACTGCCGCGACGTGCTCGACGAGCTCGCCAAGCTCGACACCGCGAGCCCCGAGTACGGCGCCGGACTCGACGCGCTGGCTGGCTCGCCCAACGCCCGCGCGGCGTGGTTCTCGCCCGTGCCCTGGCTCGAGGGTGAGCAGCTGCCCGCGGTCCGCGAGCGCTTGATCAATTTCGAAGGCAGCCGGGTCGCCGCGACCACCGAGTACCAAGCGGCCGCGCTGTTCAGCGAGCTGGCCTCCAACCGGCCCGACCTCGCCCGCGCGCGGCTCGAGCTCAACGGCGCGATCCTTCGCCCCGAGACCCGGGCGACCGCCAGCATGGCGCTGCGCGACTTGGAGGACGGCCTGGTCGAGCCGCGCGACCTGTCCAACTTGTTGCTCGAGGTCCCCAGCGCCGACACCGACGCGACCTGGTTCCTCGAGCGCTGGCTGCCCGGTGACCCCTCGATGGTCAACGAGCTGTTCCCTGGGCGCTCGCGCTTGGCTCGGTTCGCGCGCGGGCTGGCGCTCGCGCGAATGGGCGCGTGGCAGGCCGCGACCACCGAGCTCGCGCTGGCCGTCGACGATCTCGATGGCGTGGCCAAGGGCGTGGTCGCAGGCCGGCTC